>NZ_JASTLC010000001.1:2702781-3335562 GCF_030499575.1 Streptomyces sp. DG2A-72 | reverse complement strand
CCAATTACCTCAAGGACAGCGAGGAGGTACGGCTCCACAAGCTGGAGCTGGCCAAGCCGCTGATGGAGGCCTACTGGACCGAAGAGGTGGCCCGCCGCCTCAAGGTCGAGGAGCGGCTGCGACTGCACCTGGTGGCCAGGCAGCGGTCCGAACTCCTCGTCGAGGTCCTGGAGTTCCTCCGGGCGAAGAAGCAGGCCGCCGCCCTGCTGGAGAAGAAGGGCCGCCGCGTCTACCTCGTCTATCCCCTCTTCCGCGACCGCGCGGCCGGCATACCCGACTCCGTCTACCTCGCCGAGTCCCGCGAGGCCCGCGTCTTCCCCGGCTACCGCGAGGGCGGCGCCGACTCGTTCGCGCGAAAGGTGATCCGCCGGGTACGCCGGGCGCTGCCCGCATCCGGGATGCGGACAGCGGCCTGACACTCCCTGCGGTTCGGCCGCGCCCCGAAGGGGCGCGGGGCTGTATCGATTTGCGGCTCCGCCGCGCGGGCGTGACCAGCCACGACGGACCTGCGGACGAGCACCGGACTTCCAGCGGAGCGCTAGCGCCCGGCGGATCGGCCTGCCCACGGCCCGCCGGGCCTTGCGGTAGACCGAAGCCGGGGGCGGAGACGCGGCCGGGTTGGCCGAGCGCTTCAGTTCCCGCTTCAACTTGGCGTTGTCCACGGCCAGTTCGGCGATACGGCTGTGCAGCCGGCCGAACCGGGAGGTGAGCGAGGCGATGTCCGTGTCGTTCCAGGGGCGGATGCCGGCCGGGAAGGACGGCGCGCGCATGCGCTCGTCGAAGGCGGCGCCGCCGTCGCCGTGGGTGAAGGTGTTCCGCAGTCCGTTGCGGTCCAGGAACGCCGTGAACCGCTCGAAGCGCTCCTGGTGGCCGCCCGTCAGCTCGGCGACGTCGGACTCCTCGTACAGCCGCGCGGGATCCGTGGCTTCGGGGTCCTCGGGCAGCTGGTCGATCCTGCGGTGCGGGATGCCGAAGTAGCGGCACAGCTCCAGCGTGCGCGACGGCGAAGAACGCGAACAGCAGCTTCCCAGGGCCGGTGGGGTCGTAGATGCCGGGCAGGGGTCCGGCGAGCATCTCCAGGACCAAGCCGTGGGCGGTGAGGTGGTCGGTGAGGGCGGTGAGTTCGGCGGCGTCGCGACCGAGCCGCTTCATCTCGTACACCGCGAAGATGACCCGGCAGTGCGGGACGTGCGCCTTGACCTTCCGCGCCGTCCTCAGCGCCTCCTCGAACTTCGGGCGGACCCGCACCCGGGTGCTGATCTTCTCGCTGAAGATCTTGTCCCTCGGGATGCCGTGCTTAGCGAGCGCGTCGAGCTGGGAGTCGAGTTCCCGCCCGGGGGTCGAGCAGCGGGCGTAGCCGATGCGGATGTCCGCGCTCGGCAGGTCCGGGTCGATCGGCGTCGGCGGCGGGGTGCCCGGCCGCCACGGCCGGGGACCCGCAGCGCCTTCTTCAGCCGGGGCACCATGGTGAAGCGGCGGGTGTGGTAAGCGGAGGCGACCGAGTCGCCGCGCGAGCGGCAGGGCGAGCCGGGCTGTGCGTCACACTTCGGACAGGCGTGCTGTTCGACGTCGTCAGCGTCCGACCGGTCGGTTGGGGAAGGCTGCTGAGGGTTCGTCGTGGGCCCGGATTTTCGCACAATGCAAGTCTCAGAAGGGGGTCCGTCCCGCTTTTGAGTGAGAACGGGTTTTGCGAACGAGTCTCCGAAGTCGACTGCGCAGATGACTGGAGTCAGGTGCACTGAGCACCGCCTCCGCTCGCGGGCCGCCGGCCCCTGGCGGCTGCTCAGTCGGGTGGGACGGCTGGGTCGATGATCCGATACCCCACACCGGGTGTGGTGGCGATGACCGGAGGGTCGCCGAGTTTGCGGCGCAGGCGGCTGATGGTCACCGTGACGGTGTTGGTGAACGGGTCGGCGTGTTCGTCCCAGACCTGTTCGAGGAGGTCCTCCGCGCTGAGGAAGGCGGGGCTCGTGTTCAGGAGGGCTTCGAGTACCGCGAATTCCTTGACGGAGAGGTCGAGTTGGCGGCCGTCGCGGCCGGCGGTGCGGCGCATCGGGTCGAGTTCGATGCCCGCCGCGCTCAGGGTGCGGGACCGGGCAGCGGGACGACGGCGGGCCAGGGCGCGGATGCGCAGGACGAGTTCGGGAAAGTGGAAGGGTTTGGCGAGGTAGTCGTCAGCACCCAGGGTGAGGCCGCTGACGCGGTCGCCGGGTGAGTCGGCAGCGGTCAGCATCAGGACCATCACGCGGCCGTCCCGCTCGGTGATCATCTGACAGAGGGTGTCGCCGTGGATGCCTGGCAGGTCGCGGTCGAGCACGACGACGTCGTACGCGTTGACGCCCAGCTTGGTCGCGGCGTCGAGCCCGTCGTGGGCCACGTCTACGGCCATGCCCTGGTCGCGCAGTCCCTCGGCGATGACTTCGGCGAGGGGGCGGGCGTCCTCGACCACCAGGACTCTCAACGCGCCACGCCCGTCTCTGTGTCGGGGGCTTCCGCCGCCGCCCTGCCGTCCGTACGAGGGAGGGTGATGGTCACGCGCAAGCCGCCGTCGGGGCGGGCGCTCAGGTCCAGGGTGCCGTGGTGGGCCTGGGTGATGGCCGCGACGATGGAGAGGCCGAGGCCGTTTCCCTGGCCGGTGCCGGTCCGGTCGGCGCCAAGGCGGCGGAAGGGCTGCACGAGGTCCGTCACCCGCCGCTGGTCGAGGACCGGCCCGCTGGACTCGACGACGAGGGACACTGCGCCTGAGTCGTCTCCTTCGGCCCCTACCGCGACACTGATCCAGCCCCCGGGGTTGTTGTGCGCGATCGCGTTGTCGACCACGTTGTCGGCCACGCGGCGCAGCAGCGTCTGGCTGCCCCACACCCACGCGGAGTCGTCGATCCGGTTTTCACGCACGGTCAGTCCCTTGGCCGTGATGTCCTTTGCCCGTCCGGTCAGGGCGGTCAGCGCGAGTTGGCTGAGGGCGAGGCGCGCCGAGTCGGTGAACTCGCCGTGCTGGGTGCGAGCCAGGACGAGGAAACTCTCCAGCAGCCGGTCCACCTGGTCGAGTTCGGCGCGCATCCGGGCGGCCAGCGTGGCCGTGGTCTCGGGTACCGGGCCCGGCTTGGCGAGGGCCACGTCCAGGGAGGCCCGCATCGTGGTGAGCGGGGTGCGCAGCTCGTGGGAGGCGTTGGCGACGAAGAGTCGCTGGGCGTCGAAGGAGCCCTCCAGGCGGCCGAGGAGGTCGTCGATGGTGTCGGCGAGGTCCTTCACCTCGTCGCCGGGGCCGCCGATGGCCAAGCGTTCGTGCAGGCTGTCGGCGGTGATCCGGCGGGTGGCCGCTGTCATCACGCGCAGCGGTCGCAGCACCCGGCCGGCGACGAACCAGCCAAGGCCGACCGAGATCACCGCCATGATGCCGAGGGCGATGGCGGAGCCGATCAGGATCTGCCGGGACTGGGTGTCGTGCGCCTGGGCCAGCTGCTGCTCCAGCTCGTCGATGCGGCCCTGGGCGTGTGCCGTCGTGGCGGGCTGATCGGTGCCGCCGTCGGGGGCGGTCTGGCTGGAGCGCGATCCGCCGGATGCCACCACGGCCGCGACGGCGAGCAGCGCCGTTCCCGACAGCAGGAACAGAGTCACGTACAAGGCGGTGAAGCGAGTGCGGGCAGTGCCACGGCGCAGGCCGAGCCGGGCGGTCAGGCCCGCGAGCCGTCGGGGCGGACCCCATTTCATCCGCATGTTCGCCTCTCGCCACCGCACCAGGACACGTACCGGCCAGGCTAAGCCGAGGCGCCTAACAGCGAGATGACAGCGGCCGTTCGGCCCCTGTAACTCGCTCGGTCACAGGGTGGGGGCCATGAGCGATGAGAGTACGAAGGCGACGATCGAGGTCATCGGTCTGCGTAAACGCTTCGGGCCACAGCTGGCTCTGGACGGGATGACGTTCACCGTGCGGCCCGGACGGGTGACCGGCTTCGTCGGCCCGAACGGCGCCGGCAAGTCCACCACCATGCGCGTGATCCTGGGCCTTGACGCGGCTGAGGAGGGAAAGGCCCTGGTCGACGGGGTGCCGTACCGCACCCTGCGTCGCCCGCTTCGGCATCTGGGGGCACTGCTCGACGCCTCCGCGCTGCAGCCGAGCCGCACCGCCCGTAACCACCTGCTGTGGCTGGCCCACTCACAGGGCGTGCCGGCCCGGCGGGTGGACGAGGTCATCGAACAGGCCGGCCTGGGCACGGCGGCCCGGCGCAAGGCCGGCGGCTTCTCGCTGGGCATGCGCCAGCGCCTGGGGATCGCGGCGGCGCTGCTCGGTGACCCGCCGGTCGTCATGCTGGACGAGCCGTTCAACGGCCTCGACCCCGACGGCATCGTGTGGATGCGCGGCTTCCTGTCGTCGCTGGCCCGGCAGGGCCGCGCCGTCCTGGTCTCCAGTCATCTGATGAGCGAACTCGAAGACACCGCGGACCATCTCGTGGTGATCGGCCGCGGCCGGGTCGTCGCGGACGCCAGCGTGTCCGAGCTGCTCGCCGAGGCGTCCGGCGGCCGGGTCACCCTGCGTACCTCCGCGCCTCCGCGCGCCGCCCAGGTCCTGCACGGCGCGGGCGCCACCGTTCTCGCCACCGGCCCCGACACCCTCGGCGTCACGGGCCTGCCCGACGAGGAGATCGTGACTCTGCTTGCCCGGAACGGGGTGCCGTTCTCCCAGGTGTCCACGCACCGGGCGACGCTCGAAGAGGCGTACATGGAGCTCACCCGGGACGCGGTGGAGTACCGGGGCATCCCGGCGGGGGAGGCCACGCGATGACCGCCACCCTCACCCCTCGCCCCCCGGCCACGAGGCGCGCTGAGCAGAGTGGGTTCCTCAGGACGCTGCACGCCGAGTGGACGAAGTTCCGTACGGTACGCGGCTGGGTCCTCGCCATGGCGGGGGCGCTCCTGGTGACGATCGTGGTCGGCCTGCTCGGCACGGCCGCCCCCGCCCCCGGCGGTCGCGGCGCCGACGCCGCCTCGTACCCGAAGGGCCCCGGCGGCGAGGCCGTCAACGACAGCTTCTACTTCGTCCACAAGACGCTCACCGGTGACGGCACCCTCACCGTTCCCCTGCGGTCGCTGACTGGTGTGGCCGACACCGGGACCGGCAAGACGGCCCAGGGCGCCCAGCCCTGGGCGAAGGCCGGGATCATCGTGAAGGAAAGCCTCACCCAGGGATCCCCGTACGCGGCGGTCATGGCCACCGGCGGCCACGGTGTGCGCATGCAGTACGACTACACGCACGACATGGCGGGCCCTTCCGGCAAGGTCTCCCAGGAGTCCCCGCGCTGGCTGCGCCTGGTCCGCTCCGGTGACAGTCTCACCGGTTCCACCTCCACCGACGGCTTCCACTGGACCAAGGTCGGCCATGCGAGGCTACCGGGGCTCGCGCGCACCGTGCAGGCCGGGCTCTTCGCCACGTCACCGGAGGCGAAGCAGGACACCGCGGCGGGCACGGGCTTCAGCCCCGCCGTGGCCACCGGCACCTTCGGCCGTCCCGCCCTCACCGGCGGCTGGTCCCAGAGGGCGTGGAGCGGCACACAGGTGGGCGGCGACGCGGGCACCTCCGGCAGCTACACGAACACCACCAAGGGCGGCTTCACCCAGACCGACGGCGGCGGGTTCATCGTGACGGGGGCCGGTGACATCGCACCGGTCGTCGGCGGGCCCGTCATGGGCGTCGGCTTCTCCGTCGAGAACTTCCTCGTCGGCACCTTCGCCGGGCTGATCGTGGTGATCGCCGTGGGCACGGTGTTCATCACCGGCGAGTACCGGCGCGGTCTGCTGCGTACGACCATGGCGGCGACTCCTCTGCGGGGCCGGGTGCTTGGTGCCAAGGCGCTGGTGGCCGGGGGCGTCGCGTTCGCCATCGGCCTGGTGGCCGCCGCGATCACCATTCCCATCGGGGAACGCAGCGCGCGCGGCAGGGGCTTCCATGTCTTCCCCGTCACGTCGGCGACCGAAGTGCGCGTCATGGCCGGCACCGGCCTGCTCTGCGCAGCCGCCGCCGTGCTCGCTCTCGGCGTCGGTGCCCTGCTGCGGCGCAGCGGCACGGCGGTCGCCCTGGTCATCGCGTCGATCGTGCTGCCCTTCCTGCTTGCCACCTCCGGCGTACTGCCCCCGGGCGTCTCGGAGTGGCTGCTGCGGGTGACCCCGGCTGCGGGCTTCGCCATCCAGCAGACCCTGCCGCAGTACGCGCAGGTGCTCAGCGTGTACGAGCCGTCGACCGGCTACTACCCGCTGGCGCCATGGGCCGGCCTCGCTGTGCTGTGCGGATACGCCGCGCTCGCCTTCGGTCTGGCCGTGGTGCGGCTGCGGGGGAGGGACGTATGAGTGTCCTGAGAAGTGCACGACTCACGAGCACGGCGGACGGCGCGTGGCGAGGGGACTTCGGCCGCGCCCTGCGCGCGGAGTGGACGAAGCTGCGCACCGCAGGGGACATGGGCAGGTTGCTCCTGCTCGCCGTCGCGCTGACCGTGGCCGTCGGCTGCGGCACCGCCAAGGCCGTGAAGTGCCCGGACGCGGGGTGCGGCCAGGACGCCGTCAAGCTCGCCCTGACCGGCGTCACCGTCGGGCAGGCGGTCATCGCCGTCTTCGCGGTGCTGGCCGTCAGCGGCGAGTACGGCACCGGGATGATCCGCACCACGTTCACGGC
This sequence comes from Streptomyces sp. DG2A-72, assembly GCF_030499575.1. Classification (NCBI taxonomy): domain Bacteria; kingdom Bacillati; phylum Actinomycetota; class Actinomycetes; order Kitasatosporales; family Streptomycetaceae; genus Streptomyces; species Streptomyces sp. DG2A-72. The sequence goes on along the minus strand of NZ_JASTLC010000001.1, from coordinate 3,328,898 downwards.
GGTGCCGAACCGGCTCACCGTCCTCACCGCCAAGGCGACGGTCCTCACCACGGTCGTCCTGGCCTCCGGGACGGCTGCCGTCCTGGCCTCCCTCCTCGTCGGCCGCTACATCCTGCCCGGCAACGGATTCACCGAGGCGCACGGCTATGCCCCGCTGTCCCTGGCCGACGGTCCGACCCTGCGCGCGGCCGTGGGCTCGGTCCTCTACCTCGTCCTGATCGCCCTGCTCGGCCTCGGCGTGGCGACGGCAGTACGGGAGGCGGCGACCGCCATCGGGATCGTGCTCGGGCTGCTCTACCTCTTCCCGGTCGTCACCCAGGTGGTCAACGACCCGGAGTGGCAGCGCCACCTCCAGCAGATCTCGCCCATGTCCGCCGGACTCGCGGTCCAAGCCACCGTCCATCTGCACGAGCTGCCCATCGGCCCATGGACCGGCCTGGGCGTGCTCGCCACGTGGGCCGCGGCCGCGCTGCTGGTCGGCAGCCTGCTGCTGCACAGGCGCAACGCGTAGCCGAATCGAGCCGACCACGAACGCGGTGGCTTCGGGCCCCTCCCCGGCCCGGCGCCACACCCGGTCAACGATCCAGCCACCGGGAGCGACGCCGGGCGGGCGGGTCTGACAAGCGCACCCCAGATCCGCTACAGAGAGCTACTTGTCACTTCGCCGTAGCTTCGGGAGAACAGGGCCTCGATGGGGACGACGTCGTACGGGCTCTTCCCGCAACGGAGCAGAATGCGCTGCACGCGGGCGCCGCGGCGATCTTAGAAGCAACCAATACAACCTTTTTGCCGTGCGCGACCCGTGAGTACACCGTTACTGGACGCACGTCCAGGGACTGATATCGATGCGCGGTTCCTGGCCCCCTTCGCGTAGATTGCGGACAGCCGAGTGCGAGGGGACGGAAAGCGAAGTGGCAGGGGCAAGGCAGGCCGTGAGCGAGGCCCGCAGGATCGTCGTCAAGGTCGGGTCCTCGTCGCTGACCACCGCGTCCGGCGGCCTGGACGCCGACCGCGTCGACGCGCTCGTGGACGTCCTCGCCAAGAGCCGCAGCGGGGGAGAGAAGGAGATCGTCCTCGTCTCCTCCGGCGCCATCGCGGCCGGACTCGCCCCGCTGGGCCTGCGTCGCCGCCCCAAGGACCTGGCCCGGCAGCAGGCCGCCGCCAGCGTCGGCCAGGGCCTGCTCGTCGCCCGCTACACCGCCTCCTTCGCCCGCTACGGCGTCCGCGTCGGCCAGGTGCTGCTGACCAGCGACGACATGAGCCGCCGCGCCCACCACCGCAACGCGCAGCGCACCCTCGACAAGCTCCTCGCGATGGGCGCCCTCCCGGTCGTCAACGAGAACGACACCGTCGCCACGGACGAGATCCGCTTCGGCGACAACGACCGCCTCGCCGCCCTCGTCGCCCATCTCGTACGGGCCGACCTGCTGGTGCTGCTCTCCGACATCGACGGCGTGTACGACGGCGACCCGAGCAAGCCGGGTACCGCGCGGATAGCGGAGGTGCGTGAGCCGTCGGACCTTGCGCACGTGGAGATCGGCAGCGCGGGCAAGGCCGGCGTCGGCACCGGCGGCATGGTCACCAAGGTCGAGGCCGCCCGGATCGCCGCCGCAGCCGGCATCTCCGTCGTGCTGACCAGCGCCATCCATGCCACTGAGGCGCTGTCCGGCGGTGACACCGGCACCTACTTCCACCCCACGGGCAAGCGGTCCGCCGACCGGCTGCTGTGGCTGCAGCACGCGTCCACCCCGCAGGGCTCGCTGACCCTGGACGACGGGGCGGTGCGGGCGGTCGTCGAGCGCCGCAAGTCGCTGCTGCCGGCCGGGATCGCCGCCGTCGAGGGCGAGTTCGGCGCGGGCGACCCCGTCGAGCTGCGCGACACCGAGGGACGTGCGGTGGCCCGTGGGCTCGTCAGCTTCGACGCCAAGGAGATCCCCCAGCTGCTCGGCCGCTCGACCCGGGAACTCGCCCGTGAACTGGGTCCGGCGTACGAACGTGAAGTCGTACACAGGGACGACCTCGTGATCCTGCACCCGTAAAAGGTGACCGTTGCGCAAAACAGCCCCGCGGCGGCTTGCGGCCTGCTCAACTTTGTCTTAGGGACCAATCCCTTGGGGATCCATTCCGCACGACCATCGTAAGGAGGCCGTCGTGAGACGAGTGCGCCCTGGGGCGGCGGCGTCCCGCGATGGTGTTCCCTCCCGCGCGGGCGGCGAGGAGCGCGCCCTGACCAGCGTCGCGGCCGGGGACCGGTACGAGGAGCCCAAGGACGCGCCCCGCCTGTGGCATGTCACCTTGAGCGTCTCCGGCGCCGAGACCCCGCTGAAGGAGGTACGGCGCTGCCTCGAGCAGCTCGCCCACGACCACCCCTTTCTGCTGACCAGCCGCTACGCGGTCGACCACGCCGAGATCCGCTACTGGGAAGAGGCCCGCGACCTGCACGACGCCGCCGCCGTCGCCCTGCGCCTGTGGGGCGAGCACCGCCAGTCCGCGGGACTGCCGCCCTGGGAGATCGTCGGCCTGGAGGTCATCGACCGCGAGACCTACCACCAGCGGATCGCGGAAGGGTACGGACCGCCACCGGCGTCACCGGTAGGCGTCCACCCGTATTGAGCGGTCGTTTTGCCGAGTCTGGGCGGCTTGTCTCGGGGTTTGGGATGCCTGCCGGACCGACCCGTTCCGCGCACTACGCTTCCCTCATGACCACGCTTTCGCCGTACGACTCGATGTCCCCGGTCACCCGGGCCGCCTACCGCGCCAAGGCCGCCGCAGCCGACCTCGCGCCGCTGCCGCGGGCCGAGAAGGACGACGCGCTGCTCGCCATCGCGGACGCGCTGGAGGTCCGTACGAGCGAAATCGTCGAGGCCAACGCCAAGGACATCGCCAAGGCCCGCGAGGCCGGCACCAGCGAGGCCATCGTCGACCGGCTGACGCTGACGCCGGAGCGGGTCCGGGCGATCGCCTCCGATGTGCGGGACGTCGTGGCCCTGCCCGACCCGGTCGGCGAGGTCGTCCGCGGCTCGACCCTCCCGAACGGCATCGACCTGCGCCAGGTCCGCGTCCCGCTGGGCGTCGTCGGGATCATCTACGAGGCCCGCCCGAACGTCACCGTGGACGCCGCCGCGCTCTGCCTGAAGTCCGGGAACGCCGTGCTGCTGCGGGGCTCCGCCTCCGCCTACGAGTCGAACACCGCCCTGGTGCGGGTGCTGCGCGACGCCGTGGGCGGCGCCGGGCTGCCCGCCGACGCCGTCCAGCTCGTGCCCGGCGAGAGCCGCGAGAGCGTACGCGAGCTGATGCGGGCGCGCGGACTGGTCGACGTACTGATCCCGCGCGGCGGTGCCTCGCTGATCCAGACGGTCGTCCAGGAGTCCATCGTCCCGGTCATCGAGACCGGCACCGGCAACTGCCACGTCTACGTCGACGCGCACGCCGACCTCGACATGGCCATCGACATCCTGATCAACTCCAAGGCGCAGCGCGTCAGCGTCTGCAACGCCGCCGAGACGCTCCTGGTCCACCAGGACATCGCGCCGGAGTTCCTGCCGCGCGCCCTGGACGCCCTCGCGGAGGCCGGGGTCACCGTGCACGCCGACGAGCGGGTGCTGGCGTACGCGAAGGACTCCAAGGCGACGGTCGTCGAGGCCACGCCGGAGGACTGGGAGACCGAGTACCTGTCGTACGACATCGCCGCGGCGGTCGTCGACTCGCTCGACAAGGCCGTCGAGCACATCCGGCTGTGGACCTCCGGTCACACCGAGGCGATCGTGACGACCTCGCAGCAGGCCGCCCGCCGCTTCACCCAGCTGGTCGACTCCACCACGGTCGCGGTGAACGCTTCCACGCGCTTCACCGACGGCGGCCAGTTCGGCTTCGGCGCGGAGATCGGCATCTCCACGCAGAAGCTGCACGCGCGCGGCCCGATGGGGCTGCCGGAGCTGACCAGCACGAAGTACATCGTCACGGGAGATGGACACGTACGGCGCTGAGCGCCCCGAAGGGGCGCGGGGCTGTATCTATATGCGGCTCCGCCGCGTGGGCGCGACCAGCCACGACGGGCCTGCAGACGGCCGACCGCCCGTCACGGCACTCCCAGCGGAGCGCTTAGGTGTCTCACAAGGCGGATGAATTTCCATACCGTCTGCCCAAATTGACCCCTCAGGTCTACTCTGGATCCGTGCCGGAGGACGTGGGGGGCACGCCGTTCCCTGACGGCTGGGAGCCCGACGACGACCACGACCGCGGGGTGTCGGACGAAGAGTTCGCCTCCGTGGTCTTCGACGAGGCCTTCGTACGGGCGGCCGTGGTGCACGAGCCGACCGCCGTCGAACGCCTCCTGGCCGCTGCCCAGGCCAGAGCCGAGGCCTCCGAGGCAGAGGCCCGCCGGGCCCACCGCAGAGGCGAGCGCTACGAGGACGGCTACGGCCCCGACGATCACGGCGGTTTCGGCCATGATCCGGACTTCGACGACCTGGACGAGCCCGACACCCTCAACGGCCGCTACGGCGCTCCGGGGACCTACGGCAAGCAGGTCCGCTGGCACCGCCCGGTCGCCTGGATGCTCGCCATCCTGATGGGCATCGGCATGGTCGCGCTGGCCTTCACGGCGGTCTACCGCGGCGCGTCCTCGGGCAACCGGGACAGGGTCCCGCCGCCCGCCTCCACCGGCGTCGAACAGGGCAGTGCGGCGGCACCCTCCGCTTCCGCCAGCTACTCCCAGCCACCGGTCCCCGCGACCCCGCGCACGCCCTGACACCTGCCCCGACAGGCCCTGACCATCCTGGTGAGAACCTGTCAGAACTTGTCGTACAGCAGGGCGTTTACCTGGCCTCCCGGAGACCTACTCTGAAGATATGGGAGGGCCTTCAGACCCACCCGAGGGGACACCCGAGGGCGGCCCCGGAGGTGGCGAGGACGAATACCGATCCGTCGTCTTCGACGAGTCGTTCGTCCGGGCTGCCCGCCTTCAGGAGTTCTCCGCACAGGAGCGCATGGCCGACCACGCGCCCGCCGTACGGCGCCGTCCGCCGGTGCGTCGGGGCCTGTCCCGGCAGGCGCTGATCCTGGTCGTGCTGATCGCGGTCGCCTTCGGCGCCGCGATCTACATGGGTGTACGACACCCCTACCAGACTCCGCAGAGCCGGCAGCCCGCCGAGCCCCTGCGGATGACCGTCATCCCGCTCGCCCCGCAGGGCAAGGTGCCCGGCGCCGCCGAGCCCGACGAACTGTTCGCGCACAGCCCCGCCGCGCAGTACCGCGTCGGCGCCGAGGGCATACCACTGCCCGCCACCCGGCGCACCGAGCACTTCTCGGACAGTCAGGTCGTGAGCGCCCTGAACACCGCCAAGGACTACCTCGTCCGCTCCTCCCTCTACCCGGAGGTGCTCACCGGCGGACAGGTCCGGCCTGTGCGTGCCCTGGTCGCCCCGGACCAACTCGACCAGTTCGACCAGAGCTTCCGGCAGCCGACCGCCGACGGCAGGCATGCGCCGACCGGATGGCTGGTTCGCTTCGACCCGAACAGGGCCGAGCTGGCCGACGACAAGATCCGTGTCCAGGGCAGCCTGCACGCGGCCGAGGCCGACTCGTCCACGCTCGAGGTCACCTCGGACCACACCTTCGTGTACGCGCTACGGCCCACCGGCGCCGGCGAGAAGGCCGAGGCGTCCCTGTTCATCGTCCGCCGTGAGCTGCACTTCCGCTTCGACCGCGACGACCTGCGCCTCCAGCAGGCCCAGCTGGCCGTCTCCTATGTCCAGGCCGGGCCGGTCTCCTGCGCCGCCGACTCCACCAGCCATCTGCGCCCGCTGCTGGCCGGCCAGACCGCCAAGGGCGGCGGCCCGGCCGGCACGGACCCCTACGCCACGGGCAGCGCGCCGGCGCTGTGCGGGACGCTGGCGCAGAGCGCGCAGCCGAAGGTGTGAACCGCGGCAAACCGCGGCCTCAGCGGCTGCCTCGATGACGACGTCAGCGGTTGTCGCCGTCCCGGCCCGTGCTGTCGTCGCCGTCCGGGCCCGTGCTGTCGTCGCGCGGCGGCTGGTCCTTCGGTGTGGACTCGGCCGAGCCGCCCGCCGGGCCGGCGAAGCCGCTGAAGCCGCGGCGCACCCTGCCGCCCAGGTCGCCCGCCCCGCCGGCGAGATCGCTGACCAGCTTCATCAGCGGGTCCTTGGAGGTCTTCACATGCGTGGCGTAGTGCGACGCCGAGTCCCGGAACGAGTCCGAGACCGAGGTGTCCTTGTCCTCGCTGCGCCGCGGGTAGTGGCCGTCCATGATCCGCTGGTAGTCGCGGGACTCGGACCACTTCTTCAGCTCGGCCGCCCGGAGGGTGGTGAAGGGGTGGGAGCGCGGCAGCACGTTCAAGATCTTCAGCACGGAGTCGCGCAGGTCGCCGCCCGCCTCGTACTCCTCGGCCTGCTTCAGGAACGCGTCCACGTTCATCTCGTGCAGATGGTTGCCGCCGGCCAGCTTCATCAGGCCGCGCATCGAGGCCTGGAGGTCCTGCCCGACCAGGAGGCCCGCGCGGTCCGCGGACAGCTCCGACTTGCGGAACCACTCGCGCAGCGCGGTCACGATCGCCATGATCGCCAGGTTGCCCAGCGGGATCCAGGCGACCCTGAGCGCGAGGTTGGTCAGGAACAGCAGGATGGTCCGGTACACGGCGTGGCCGGACAGGGCGTGACCCACCTCGTGCCCGACGACCGCCCGCATCTCCTCCTCGTCGAGCAGTTCGACCAGGCCGGTGGTGACGACGATGATCGGCTCGTCCAGGCCGATGCACATCGCGTTCGGCTGCGGGTCCTGGTTGACGTACATCGGCGGGACCTTCTCCAGGTCCAGGATGTAACAGGCGTCCCGCAGCATGTCGTTGAGGTGTGCGAACTGCTGGTCCGAGACGCGCACCGAGTCGGACAGGAACAGCAGCCTGAGGCTGCGCTCGGGCAGCAGTCCGCTGAGCGCCTTGAAGACCGTGTCGAAGCCGCTCAGCTTGCGCAGCGCCACCAGGGCGGAGCGGTCGGCCGGATGCTCATACGCACGCGAGGAGATTCCAGGGAAGCGCCTGCGCTGCCTGCTCGGCACGTTCTCGTGCCCGTTGTGCTCGTGGCCGTCGGACATGTCTTCCCCCATGTGCGTGTGTGTGGCCCTTTGCGGACCCTTGTGCGGCCCTTTGCGCCCCCGAAGCAGAGCCCAGCCTAGGCGGATATACCGTGGACGGGCAGTACAGCGAAGGAGTCCCGTCATGGAGCACAACCCCGCGTCCGCCTGGCTCGCCGGAGCCGCGAACGCCGCCGAACAGCAAGGGGCGGGGAATCTGCTCCGGGTCGTACTGATCGTGATGGTGCTGGGCTGTGTCCTGACCGCGTGGTTCCTGCTGCGGGGGTACAAACAAAAGGACGACTGAGACAGCCGGGAAGTTCCTCCGGCCCGTCTGCCGAGTACCGACGGCGGAGTCGGCGTGAGGGCTGCCGGGCCGCCCGCTTACCATGGGCCGACATCTTTATCCCGCCCACACCGGATAGGTACTGCCGAAGATGAGCTTCCACAGCACCGCAGCCCAGTTGGTCACCCTCGCCGCCGAGGGCGAGGAGCACAGCGGCAACCACGAGAGCCTCAACGCCTATCTGACGGGCGGCGGCGCGCTCTTCATCCTGCTGCTCCTGCTGTGGATCACCACCCGCTTCAACCGCGACCGCTGAAGCCTCCGGCCGGAGTCCTCAGGACGGGCCGGTAGGGTCTGCACGCATGGGAGAGCAGGACATGCCTACCGGCCCGACGAATGCGGGCAAGCGCCGCCTGGGCGTCATGGGCGGGACGTTTGACCCGATCCACCACGGTCACCTCGTGGCGGCCAGCGAGGTCGCCGCGCAGTTCCACCTGGACGAAGTGGTGTTCGTCCCGACCGGCCAGCCATGGCAGAAGAGCCACCGCAAGGTCTCCCCGGCCGAGGACCGCTATCTGATGACGGTCATCGCGACCGCCGAGAACCCGCAGTTCTCGGTGAGCCGTATCGACATCGACCGCGGCGGGCCGACGTACACCGTCGACACCCTGCGCGATCTGCGCGAGCTCAACCCCGACACGGACCTGTTCTTCATCACGGGCGCCGACGCCCTCGCCCAGCTCCTCACCTGGCGGGACACCGAGGAGCTGTTCTCCCTCGCGCACTTCATCGGGGTCACCCGACCCGGCCACCATCTGACGGACGCCGGCCTTCCGGAGGGCGGTGTCTCGCTCGTCGAGGTTCCCGCTCTGGCCATCTCGTCCACCGATTGCCGTGCGAGAGTCGCCAAGGGAGACCCCATCTGGTACATGGTGCCGGACGGAGTCGTGCGCTACATCGACAAGCGCGAGCTGTACCGCGGCGACTGAGCCGAGAGGGGCACCGGTGAACGACCGATACGACGCGGGGTATCCCGGCGACCACGGCGATCAGTACGAACTCGTCGGCTACGACGAGTACGGCCGGCCGATGTACCGGCAGGTCCCGGCCCAGCAGCTCCCGCAGCAGCAGTCGTACGACCCGTACGCACAGCAACAGCACGGCGGCCAGCAGGGCTACGGCTACGACCCGTACAGCACGGGCCAACAGCCGCCGGTGCCCCCCTACGAGCCGTACGACACGGGCGCGCAGCAACCGGTTCCTCCCTATGACACCGGTTCCCAGCAACCGGTTTCGTCGTTCGACCCCTACGACACCGGTCAGCAGGCGCCCACCGCCTCTTCCTTCGACGCCTTCGGCAACCGCGGCCGAGGGGGCGCCGGAACCGCCACGCCGTACGACCCCTACGGCCAGGCCGCGACCAGCGGCCGGCAGCCGCGCGTCGAGCAGCGCACCGCCGAGCAGACCGCCTACATCCCGCAGCAGGCCGGTCCGGCCGAGCACGAGGCCGCCCCCGCGCAGCCCGAACGGGACTACCACACCGAGCAGTTCGCCTTCGTCGAGGATCCCGACGTCGACTCCGAGGACGTCATCGACTGGCTGGCGTTCACGGAGAACCGCACCGAGCGCCGTGAGGAGGCCCGGCGCCGCGCCCGAAGCCGGGTCGTCGCCCTCGTCGTCGTACTCGCCCTGGTCGCGGTCGGCGGGGTCGGCTACCTCTGGTACGCGGGCAAGCTGCCCGGCCTGTCCTCCTCCGACGACTCGAAGTCGGGCGAGGCGACGGCCGTGGGTGCCCAGAAGCGGGACGTGATCGTCGTCCATCTGCACGACACCAAGCAGGGCGGCACCGCCACGGCGCTGCTCGTCGACAACACCACCACCAAGCAGGGCACCACGGTGCTGTTGCCCAACTCCCTCGCCATGACCGGCGACGACGGCACCACGACCACCCTCGCCAAGTCCGTCGAGGACGACGGCTCCTCCGGAACGCGCGAGGCCCTCGACACCGTCCTCGGCACCCAGATCCAGGGCACCTGGCGGCTGGACACCCCGTATCTGCAGAACCTGGTGGACCTGGTCGGCAACATCGATGTCACCACCAACACCGACGTGCCCGACCCCGACGCCAAGAAGAAGGGCGCCGCGCCCCTGGTGAGCAAGGGCGAGGACCAGACCCTCAGCGGCAAGATGGCCGTCGCCTACGCCACCTACCGCGCCTCCGGCGAGGCCCAGAACGCCCAGCTGGAGCGGTTCGGGCAGGTCATGCAGGCCGTGCTGCGCAAGCTGTCCTCCGACGCCACCGCGGCCACGACCACCGTGCAGACGCTGGCGCAGATCCTCGACCCGTCGCTGACCGACAAGGACCTCGGCGCCTTCCTCGCCAAGCTCGCCGACCTCGCCAAGGGCGGCGACTACAAGACGGCGCTGCTGCCCGTCCAGACCGACGGCACGCTCAGCGCGCAGGCGAGCGACAGCGTGGTCAAGGACGTCCTCGGCGGCACCGCGAAGAGCCCCGACAAGGACGCGGCCGTCCGCGTCTCCGTCCAGAACGCCAGCGGCGTCAAGGACAACACCGAGAAGGCCCGCGTGGTGCTCCTCAACGGCGGCTTCACCTTCCTGGAGGGCGGTACGCCGTCCGGCGCCCAGGCAGCGTCCAAGGTCACCTACACCGATGCAGCCGACAAGGAGAACGCCACCGAGGTCGCCAAGACCCTGGGCCTGCCCACCAGCGCCGTCACCAAGGGCAAGGGGTCCTCGAACGCGGACGTGTCGGTGGTGCTGGGCCAGGACTACGAGCCGTCCTCGTCGTGAGCTCCGCAGCGAGCGATCAGGAGCGATCAGGAGTGATCGGGAGTGATCCCTTAATCACGTGGGGTGCCGTCGGCGGTCGTGAGACCCTTGATGTCAAGTGACCGCCGACCGAAAGCCACGTAGTGACCGCGACTGACCGCTCCACCGAGCTCATCAACACCGCCGCGCAGGCGGCCGCAGACAAGCTCGCCCACGACATCATCGCCTACGACGTCAGCGATGTGCTGTCGATCACGGACGCCTTCCTGCTGGCCTCCGCGCCCAACGACCGTCAGGTCAAGTCGATCGTCGACGAGATCGAGGAGCGCCTGCAGAAGGAACTCGGCGTCAAGCCGGTGCGCCGGGAGGGCGACCGCGAGGCTCGCTGGGTGCTGCTCGACTATGTCGACATCGTCGTCCACGTCCAGCACAGCGAGGAGCGGGTCTTCTACGCTCTGGAGCGGCTCTGGAAGGACTGCCCCGAGCTCGAGCTGCCCGCCGACGCCAAGGCCACCCGGGGCAAGGCCGCCGAGCACGCCAAGCTGCAGGCCGAGGAGGACGCCGCCGAGTTCGGAGGGCTGCGGTGAGCGCCCCCGCCGGCGCGAGGCCGGGCCGGGGCCGCCGCGTCATCCTGTGGCGGCACGGCCAGACCGCGTGGAACGTGGAGCGCCGTTTTCAGGGCACCACGGACGTCGCCCTGACCGAGGCAGGCCTCGCCCAGGCCCGCCGCGCCGCCCGGCTGCTGGCCTCCCTGCAGCCCGACGCGATCGTCGCCTCGGACCTGAAGCGGGCCGCCCACACGGCCGCCGAGCTCTCCGTGCTCACCGGCCTGGACGTGACCCACGACGAGGGGCTGCGCGAGACCTACGCGGGCGTCTGGCAGGGGCTGACGCACGAGGAGATCATCGCCCGGCACGGCGAGGAGTACGCCGCGTGGAAGCGCGGTGAGCCGGTCCGCCGCGGCGGCGGCGAACTGGAGACGGAGGTCGCCGACCGCGCCGCCCCCGTCGTGCTCCGGCACGCCGAGAAACTGCCCGACGACGGCACGCTCGTGGTGGTCAGCCACGGCGGCACGATCCGCACCACCATAGGACGTCTCCTCGGCCTGGGGGCCCACCACTGGGAGAGCCTCGGCGGTCTGTCCAACTGCTGCTGGTCCGTCCTCGGCGAGGGCGCCCGCGGCTGGCGGCTGCTCGAGCACAACGCCGGGACGCTGCCGGAGCCGGTGCTCGGCGACGACGACTGAGCCCTGCTCCAGGGCTCGTGACCCGGATTTCACTTTCCGGCAGGTCGCAGGCTAAAGTTCTTCTTGTTCGCCCCGCTCAGCTGGGGCAACACCAGGGGCTATAGCTCAGTTGGTAGAGCGCCTGCATGGCATGCAGGAGGTCAGGAGTTCAATTCTCCTTAGCTCCACAGGACGAAGATCCCGTCCCCCTCGGGGACGGGATCTTTTTGTTCGCACCGGCTTGAGTGAGTTGGGCCCCGGAGGCGTATACCTCTACGGAGACGCCGCCGGCGTGCAGGTTCGCGCTGGCCGGGACGGTCGCGGCGAATGCCGTGTCCGGACTGGTACTGAGGCGTCGCTGACCGTATCGGTCCGGCCGTGGCAGAATCAAACGGCCGGAAGGGGGCGCGGCCCGACGGGAGGGAGCCAGTGATGCCTGCGAGCATCCGTGAGGCGGTCGGTGACCACCTCGACGCAGCGATGACACGGGACACGGTGACCCGGCTCAGCTGCCCTTCCTGCGGTTCCCTCCATGTCGCTCAGGTCCTCGGCGACAACGGCGGAATTTCCTACGTGTGCACGGCCTGCGGCCACAGCTGGAGCTGATCGATGGGTGCACACAGGCGAAAGTGCGACTGGTGCGGCAGCGGGACGCCGATCGTCCGCGACATGGAGCCGGTCAACCCCGACTACCAGTACTGGTGCGAGGAATGCGCGAGGGCGCTGATCATAAAGGGCGACCCCATCGAGACGTACCGTGAACTGGAGGGCGAGCCGATCTACGGTCGGCTCCTGGAGGAGCACTGCACACTCAAGCGGTTCTATTCGTTCGTCACGGCTTGACGCCGTCGCCCCTGCCGTGGCGGACCTCTGGGCCGACGGAAACGATTTGGTGTTCCCCCCGGTGGACCGTGTAATGTTGGCGTCGCCGCCGGGGGAAACCGGCAGGGCAACGCGGGGCTATAGCTCAGTTGGTAGAGCGCCTGCATGGCATGCAGGAGGTCAGGAGTTCAATTCTCCTTAGCTCCACAGAAATTGAGGGCGGGCCATCCGATCGGATGGCCCGCCTTCGTCGTATCTGTCGTGCTCAGCGGCCCAGCGCGCGGCGTCCGCGGCCCTGGGACAGGACCGGGAGGTTGCGGGCCGGCGCCTTGTCGCGCTGGGTCTCTTCCTCGATGCGCAGGGCGAGGGCGGGGCAACGGCGCACCGCACGCACCGCCTTGGCCTCCGCGTAGCGCGGCACCTGTGCCTGCGCGACGGTCGGGAAGCCGTCCGCGCCCAGTTCGAAGACCTCCGGGAGGATGTCCGCGCACAGGCCGTGGCCGCGGCAGAGCGTCCAGTCGACGTAGATCTTCTGGCGGCTGGGGCCGTTCTCCTCGTACTCGCCGCCGCCCGGGAGGCCCGTCGGGGTCCTGCCGCCCTCGAAGAGCGGCAGAACGCCCTCCACGGGCCTTCCGCAGCCGTTTCCGAGGACGTGCGCCGCGAGGTCGTCGGTGAAGGCCTTGACGGTCGACTCGAGGAACATCGCGGAGCCGTCGGGGTGGGAGCACGCGCCGCGCCGCTTCACGTTCTTGGCGACCTGCTTGAGGGCCTCCAGGGCGGCCGGACCGCCGCCGTTGAGGATGTCCTCCATGCCGCGCGCCGCGGCCGGCAGACCGAGGTAGCAGGGACCGCACTGTCCCGCGCTCTCCTCGGCCAGCCACTGGGCCACGCGCAGCGACTCGCCCAGCGGGCAGGTCTCCTGGCTGATCGGCAGAATCGCGCCGGCGCCGAGCGAACCGCCCACCGCGTCCAGCGAGTTGCGGGAGACGATCGCCTCGTTGACCGTCGCGGCGTCGATCCACTTGCCGTGGTAGCCGCCGGTCAGCACGCCCTGCGGGACCGGCGGGGCGCCGGCGAGCTGCAGGACGTAACGCAACGGCACTCCGGTGGGGACCTCGATCACCATGGGGCGGGCGACCGCGCCGGAGACCGTGAGCATGACGGTGCCTGGCTCGTCGTACAGGCCGGTGTTGCCGTAGCGCTCCGGGCCGATGCGGGCGGCGATGGCGAGTTGGGCGAACGTCTCGGCGTTGGACAGCAGGGTGGGCGCGCCGCCGACGCCGCTCTGGGAGGCGCTGATCTTGCGGCCGGGCGGGATCGCCGGTCCGCCGTCGATGGATCGGATCAGCGACGCTGCCGCTCCGGTGACCATCCGTACGGGATTGCGCTGCACGCGCGCGCGGAGCGCCGACCTACGGCCGTTGCTCAGGCCGCGTTCGGCGAGTGCGGCTTCCATGGAGCGCTGGGTGGACTCCCGGGTGACCCCCACCACGAGCGTGCGGGCACCCAGGGCCTCGGCGCACAACAGGGCGCCGTCCAGGATCAGATGCGGGGCACGGTTGATGAGCACCGTGTCCTTGCGGCAGGCCGGTTCGTCCTCGCTTCCGTTGACGACGACGACCGGCCGCACACCGCGCTTGATCGCCGCCTCGGCGACCGAGCGCAGCTTCTTGTGGAAGGGGAAGCCCGCGCCGCCGCGGCCCTTCAGGCTGATGTTCTCGGCGAGCTTGGCGAGTTGCTCGCCGCCCATGGGTTCAAGCGGCCCGTGCACCTTCAGGTGCATGGGCAGATCGAGTCTTTCGACAAGGTCGAAGCCAGACGTGAGCTGCGGAAGGCCGACCACGCGGACTTCGGGTACGTCGGGCAGGGCCTCGTTCACCTATAGCCTCCGGAAGGCGTGTTCCAAGGTTCGCCCGGACCCGGTGAGTCGAAGTCGTACGAATCGCCGGGCGTTGGTTCATTGGCGGGACCGCTGTTGTACGTGTCATCGGGGTTGTACGTGCCGTAGAGGGTGTTCGTCTCACCGGTGTCGTACACATCACTCTGGCCGTACCCGCCGGTGCCCGAATTGTCGTAGGCCGGGATGTTGTATCCCGTGTCGGTGAGCGGGTCGTACGCCGATGGGGGCGCCTCGCCGACGGGCGGCGGTGACGGGATCGGCCAGCTGCCCGAGGTGCTGCCGCCGCTGTCGACGCGCGGGATCGCCTCCGTGGCCTGCATGTCCAGCGGCAGCTCCATGCGGGCGGTCTGGTCGGCCGCGTACGGCTGCTGGGGGCGCGGGGGCGTGACGGCGCGGTAGGCGGCCGCGAAGCCGTTCACGGGCTCCGGGGCGGGCTGCTCGTACAGCGGCGCCGTACGGGGTGCCATACCGGGTGTCATACGCGGCTGGGGGCCCGTCGCGTCGGCCCGCTCGTAGCCGGGCAGGGTGGCGCCGCCCGCGACCCGGGCGCGGCTCTCCTCCAGGTTCTCGCGGCCCGGCTTCTCCTCGGTGCCGATGATCGCGGCGGCCTTGTCCATGACCTGGCGCTTGAACGGGCGCGGTGCCGCGCGCAGAGCGAGGGCCGCCATGACGCCGAGCACGCAGAGCGCGTACATGACGGTGAAGACCGGGCTCTGCACCGGGCGTCCCGAGTACAGGCCGTGCAGCAGTCCGGCGCACCAGGCCGGATAGGCCAACATGTGCATCGCCCGCCAGCGGGCGGCGATCGGTGCCGGGGACGCGAACTGGTTGCGCAGCGCGCCGGTGATCCCCACGAAGATCATGAGCTGGCCGGCCAGTGTGCCGAGGCCGATGAGGGCGGCGCTGCCCGGGATTTCGTCGCCGCCGGCGAACACCAGGCCGAAGGGGATGAACACGGCGATCCAGCCGACGTGGTCGAGCGCCAGCTTGACTCCGATGTGCAGCAGCAGGAACGCGATCGAGCCCACGGCGGTCACCCGGTGGATGCCCTGCGCGATGATCCGCTGCCTGGTGTTGAGGATCATCCGGTCCTGGGCGACGAGGCCCCAGATCACGGAGCAGGTGAGCAGGACGAGCGACACCACGCCCGCCGCGAAGTTGAGGAGGTCCTGGAGCCAGAAGCCCCCGTACACCACGACGAGGGGTATGGCCAGCAGAAAGACAGCCGACACCACCCCGTAGGCCGACCGGCCTGTCTGGGGGAGCGAGCTGTTACTACGACGAGGGTTCATGGGGGCAACTCCGAGCAGTTCGGGAAAGCGGTCCCGCTGCCGCACTCTAAGTCCAGTCAAACTGACCGGTACGCCGTTTGAGTTATTGCGTCGTTATCTACGGGCCAAGCGGGGCCTGTGTTGTCCATTAGCGACTGTTACGCCGGGTAATAATTGAACGTTGTTCAGCTTTTCGGAATCTTCACAAGCGGCTGTGAGGCGTCAGTGTGCCCCATGGAAGCCCGTCGCGGCCTCCTCGGCGGCTGCGGTACCCTGACGCCATGCGTGCCGTACGCCTTCTGCTTAGCGAGCCGCGCTGATCACTCCCGACCACGGCGAGACCTGGTGGTCGGAATCGGCGCGGCGTCCCCTCCTGTGCGAGGGGATTTTTCGTTTCTTGGATGTCGCCGCTGGCAGAGACGATCGATGGAGCTTTGAGGATCATGAGCGAGACGAACCCCGCTGCCGCCGCCGAGGTGGCCGCGCCGCACCGCTACACCGCGGCCCTGGCCGCGGAGATCGAGGCACGCTGGCAGGACTTCTGGGACGCCGACGGCACCTACGCGGCGCCGAACCCCAAGGGCGACCTGGCGGGCGACCCCGAACTGGCCGCCAAGCCCAAGAAGTTCATCATGGACATGTTCCCGTACCCCTCCGGTGCGGGCCTGCACGTCGGTCACCCCCTGGGCTACATCGCCACCGATGTCTTCGCCCGGTTCCAGCGCATGACCGGCCACAACGTCCTGCACACCCTGGGCTTCGACGCCTTCGGCCTGCCCGCCGAGCAGTACGCCGTGCAGACCGGCACGCACCCGCGGGTGTCCACCGAGGCCAACATCGAGAACATGAAGATCCAGCTGCGCCGGCTGGGCCTGGGCCACGACAAGCGCCGGTCGTTCGCCACGATCGACCCGGCGTACTACAAGTGGACCCAGTGGATCTTCCTGCGGATCTTCAACTCCTGGTACGACGACGAGGTGCGCAGGGCCCGCCCGATCGCGGACCTGGTCGCCCAGTTCGAGAGCGGTGAGCGCGCGCTGCCCGGCGCTCGCTCCTGGCACGAGCTGAGCGCCGTCGAGCGCGCCGACGTCCTGAGCGAGTACCGCCTGGCGTACGCCTCGGACGCACCGGTCAACTGGTGCCCCGGCCTGGGCACCGTACTGGCCAACGAGGAGGTCACCGCCGACGGCCGCTCCGAGCGCGGCAACTTCCCCGTCTTCAAGGCCAAGCTGCGCCAGTGGAACATGCGTATCACCGCCTACGCCGACCGGCTGCTGGACGACCTGGACGCGCTGGACTGGCCCGAGGCCATCAAGCTGCAGCAG
Organism: Streptomyces sp. DG2A-72; assembly: GCF_030499575.1. NCBI lineage: Bacteria > Bacillati > Actinomycetota > Actinomycetes > Kitasatosporales > Streptomycetaceae > Streptomyces > Streptomyces sp. DG2A-72. The sequence continues at coordinate 3,312,190 of NZ_JASTLC010000001.1, read as the reverse complement.
CGCAACTGGATCGGCCGCTCCGAGGGCGCCCGCGTCGACTTCCCCGTAGACGGCGAGCGCATCACGGTCTTCACCACCCGCCCCGACACCCTGTTCGGCGCGACCTACATGGTGCTGGCCCCCGAGCACCCGCTGGTCGAGAAGTTCACGCCCCAGGAGTGGCCCGAGGGCACGCACCAGGTGTGGACCGGCGGCCACGCGACACCGGCCGAGGCCGTCGCCGCGTACCGCGCGCAGGCCGCCTCGAAGTCCGACGTCGAGCGGCAGGCCGAGGCCAAGGACAAGACCGGCGTCTTCATCGGCGCGTACGCGACCAACCCGGTCAACGGCGAGCAGATCCCCGTCTTCATCGCCGACTACGTGCTGATGGGCTACGGCACCGGCGCGATCATGGCCGTACCGGCGCACGACGGCCGTGACTTCGAGTTCGCGCGCGCCTTCGAGCTGCCGATCAACTGTGTGGTCGAGCCGACGGACGGCCGTGGCACGGACACCTCCGCGTGGGACGAGGCCTTCGTGTCGTACGACGCGAAGATCGTCAACTCCACCGGTGACGGTGTCTCCCTGGACGGCCTGGGTGTTGTCGACGCCAAGGCGCGCATCACCGAGTGGCTGGAGCGCACCGGCATCGGCGAGGGCACGGTCAACTTCCGGCTGCGCGACTGGCTGTTCAGCCGCCAGCGCTACTGGGGCGAGCCCTTCCCGATCGTCTACGACGAGGAGGGCATCGCCCACGCGCTGCCCGAGTCGATGCTGCCGCTGGAGCTGCCGGAGGTCGAGGACTACTCGCCGCGCACCTTCGACCCGGACGACGCCGACACCCAGCCCGAGACGCCGCTGTCGCGCAACGAGGAGTGGGTGAACGTCACCCTGGACCTGGGTGACGGGCGCGGTCCGCGCACCTACCGGCGTGAGACCAACACCATGCCCAACTGGGCCGGTTCCTGCTGGTACGAGCTGCGCTACCTGGACCCGCACAACTCCGAGAAGCTGGTCGACCCGGAGATCGAGCGGTACTGGATGGGCCCGCGCGAGGGGCAGCCGCACGGCGGTGTCGACCTGTACGTGGGCGGCGCCGAGCACGCCGTACTGCACCTGCTGTACGCGCGCTTCTGGTCCAAGGTGCTGCACGACCTGGGGCATGTGTCGTCGGCAGAGCCGTTCCACAAGCTGTTCAACCAGGGCATGATCCAGGCCTACGTCTACCGTGACAGCCGTGGCATCGCGGTGCCGGCCGCCGAGGTGGAGGAGCGCGACGGCGCGTACTACTACCAGGGCGAGAAGGTCTCCCGGCTGCTGGGCAAGATGGGCAAGTCCCTGAAGAACGCGGTCACTCCGGACGAGATCGCCGCCGAGTACGGCGCCGACACCCTGCGCCTGTACGAGATGGCGATGGGCCCGCTGGACGTCTCCCGGCCGTGGGACACGCGCGCGGTGGTCGGCCAGTTCCGGCTGCTGCAGCGGCTGTGGCGCAACGTCGTCGACGAGGCGACCGGTGAGGTCACCGTCGTCGACGTGGACCCCGACGAGGACACCCTGCGCGCCCTGCACAAGGCCATCGACGGGGTGCGCGGTGACCTGGAGGGCATGCGGTTCAACACCGCCATCGCCAAGGTCACCGAGCTGAACAACCACCTGACCAAGGCCGGAGGTGCGGTGCCGCGGTCGGTCGCCGAGCCGCTGGTGCTGCTGGTCGCGCCGCTGGCCCCGCACATCGCCGAGGAGCTGTGGCGCAAGCTGGGCCATGAGGACTCGGTGGTGCACCGGGACTTCCCGGTCGCCGACCCCGCGTACGTCGTGGACGAGACCGTGACCTGCGTGGTCCAGGTCAAGGGCAAGGTCAAGGCACGCCTGGAGGTCTCGCCGGCCATCTCCGAGGAGGAGCTGGAGAAGGTCGCGCTGGCGGACGAGAAGGTCGTCGCGGCGCTGGACGGCGCCGGGATCCGGAAGGTGATCGTGCGGGCGCCGAAGCTGGTGAACATCGTTCCCGCGTAGGCGTCGTTTCCGGGCGGGCGCCGGGCGCGCGTCGGTGCGGGTGCGGGTGTCCAGCCGGGATTGTGCCTCCGGCTAGGGGTGGTCCCCTACGGGCAGGTTCGGGGTTTTTCTGGAACTCCGGGCCTGCCCGCTGCGTTTACCGTTGAAGAGTGGCGCGGCGCGAGTGCTGGGCCCGTCCGGAGGAGGAGCGTCGTGGAAGCAGTCGTCGCAGTTTTCGCCCTGCTCTTCGTGCTCTTCCTGGGACTCGGCGCCTACGCCACGGTGAAGGCGGTCGGCGCGGCCAAGCGCGGCGTGGACCGCACCCTCACCCAGGCCCGCCGCACGGTGGAGGACCACACCCTGCGGGCCAAGTCCCTCGCCCAGATCGGCCCCGCGGGCGAGATCGCCCAGCTCCGGCTGAAGCTGCGCACCTCGATGCGCGCCACCCAGGACGCGCTGCACGCACGCGTGGCGGAGGACGAGTCCCTCAAGGAGTCGATCGGCCTCTTCGAGCGCCTCAGTGCGCACGGCCATGAGCTGGACGACGACCTCAAGCGACTGGAGTCCGAGCCCGACCGGGCGACCCTGGCCGAGCGGCTGCCCGCACTGCGCGAGCGCACCAAGCGCATCATCGACTCGGCGGACTCCCTGCGCTGGGCGGCCCGGGACCGGGCCCACCGCTTCGCGGACGACGACCTGGACTCACTCAGCACCCAGATCGACGTGGAGACCGGCGCGCTGCGACACTGGACCACCTCGGAACCCGCGCCGCCCCCGTGGCCCGAAGCTCCCGCCGCCGAGAGCCCCGCCGCCCAGCAGACCTGGCCGGAGACACCCCGGTCGGAGCCGGCCGAGGAGGAGCCGGCACGACCCGCCATCACCCCGCCGGCCCCGCGTCCCACGTATCCCTGGCAGAAGAAGCCCCGTCCCGAGAGCACCACTTGATCCGGTTCCGGCCCGCCCGAGTCAGCGGGGCCGGGCTGCCGCCCGGGCACTACGCCAGGTAACCTCCAGCTCATGTCCCGCCATGTCGCGATCGTCACCGATTCAACGGCCTACCTGCCGCCGCGGACGATGGAGCGCCACGGCATCACATCGGTGCCCCTGACCGTCGTCCTCGGCGACCGGGCACTGGAAGAGGGCACCGAGATCTCCACCCGTTCCCTCGCCCAGGCGCTCCAGAAGCGCCGCCCCGTCACCACCTCACGCCCCAGCCCCGAGGTGTTCGCCGAGACCTATCGCAGGGTTGCCGAGTCCGGTGCCACCGGCATCGTTTCGCTGCATCTGTCCGCCGAGCTCTCCGGCACCTACGACGCGGCGCTCGTCGCGGCGCGCGAGGCGCCGGTGCCGGTGCGGGTCGTGGACACCGGGATGGTCGCGATGGCGCTCGGGTTCTGTGCGCTGGCCGCCGCCGAGGCGGCGGAGTCCGGCGGCACGGTGGACGAGGCGGTCACAGCCGCGGAGAAGCGGGCCGCGGGCACGTCCGCCTACTTCTACGTCGACACCCTCGACTATCTGCGCCGCGGCGGCCGGATCGGCGCCGCGCAGGCGCTGCTCGGCTCCGCCCTGGCGGTGAAGCCGCTGCTGAAGCTGGAGGGCGGCCGTATCGAACTCCTGGAGAAGGTACGGACGGCGTCGAAGGCCATCGCCCGCCTCGAAGAGATCGTGGCCGACCGGGCGGGCGGCGCTCAGGTCGACATCGCCGTCCACCATCTGTCAGCCCATGAGCGTGCGTCGGCACTGGAGGGCCGGCTGCGGGCGCGGGTGCCCGGGCTCGCCGACCTGCATGTGAGTGAGGTGGGGGCGGTGATCGGGGCGCATACCGGGCCCGGGTTGCTGGGGGTTGTGGTGTCGCCGCGGTGAGAGTGGCTGCCTGCCGGGTTCCGGCGGTGGGTGCGGGTGGCTCACTCGTGTGAGTGAGGGAGTTATCCACAACTCGCCGGTAATCCCCGGGATTTGACCAAGATCATCGCGAGAGGGCCGGGCTGCCCGATCCTCGTCGCATGGCACTTCGATCACGTTCACGCACAGCGACCGTAAGCAGCGGCCCGGGCCGCGGCCCCGCCTCCGACAGCCGCACCCGCCATCGCCGCCTACACTCCCGAAGCCGGGCCCGACACTCATACGCATCGGCGGAAGAACTCCGCCGTCGTGCGGAGGTTCTCTTCGCCGAACGGGCTGTTCGGCGGCGGGAGTCGGGAGAGGTGACGGCGGGTCGGGACGCGGGCGTGGGCGCCCCTGATGTCCCGTATGCCGAACCTCACATCCCGTACGCCGACATGGATGTCGGCGACGATGTGCCGCCCGCCGGCGGAGGAGCCGGCGACCATGCCCCGCCCGCCGCCGCGGACGTCGATGCCGGTGCCCAGGCCCGGCAGGGCGCGAGGGCTTGGCGAGGGCGGGTCGGGCCGGTGTTGCGGGAGCGGATGCCCGTGTGGCTGCAGGCGCGGTGCGGGCTGGAGCGCAGGAGCGTGGTCGCACTCACCGCGCTGCTGGTCGTCGCCGCGGCCTTCGCCGTGCAGCACTTCTGGACCGGTCGGACCCAGCCCGTGCGCCCGCCCGAGGTCGTACAGGCGGCGGCTCCGTTCGCGGAAGCAGCGCAAGCGGAAGGCGAGCCGAGCAAGGCTCCCGGCGGCCCCACCGCCGGAGGGACCGCGGCGGCCGAGATCGTGGTGGACGTCAGCGGTAAGGTCCGGGAGCCGGGGATCCAGCGGCTGCCCGCGGGTTCGCGGGTCGTCGACGCACTCCGTGCGGCCGGCGGGGTGCGTCCCGGGACGAACACCGACGGTCTCAACCGCGCCCGCTTCCTCGTGGACGGGGAGCAGGTCATCGTCGGCGGTCCCGGCGCAGGCTCGGGCTCCGGTCCGGTCTCGGGCGGTACGGCGGCAGGCGGCCCGGTCGGCTCGGCTGCGGGGGCGGCTCCCACGGCTCCGGTCTCGCTCAACACCGCAACCGTGGAACAGCTCGAAACCCTGCCGGGCGTGGGACCGGTGCTGGCGCAGCACATCATCGACTACCGCACCCAGCACGGCGGCTTCCGCTCGGTGGACCAACTGCGCGAGGTGAACGGCATCGGCGACCGCCGCTTCGCCGATCTACGGGATCTCGTACAGCCATGAGTGCCGCCCGTCGGCGCAGTGCGGCCACCCCCGATATCTCCGACGAGACCGGCGTTGCCGGTCCCCGCGCCTCGGTGCACACCGCCTCCGGCAACCGGCTCGGCGCTGCCCACCCCCGACAGGAAGGACCGACGGACCTACGACTCGTTCCGCCCGCGCTCGCTGCCTGGGCGACGGCCGCGCTGGCGCTGGACGCGCCGCCGGAGTGGATCACCGGCATCACGGGAGTGTGCCTGGTCGCGGCGGGTGTGCTGGTGGCGATACGGCGACGATGGTCCCGCATCTCGGTCGCCGCGGTCCTCCTCTGTGTCGCGGCGGGCGCGGCCTCCGCCGGGCTGCACGGGGCCGATCTGCGGCGCGGGCCGGTGCCCGGGCTGGCGCGGGAGTACGCGACCGTGACGGCCGAGGTCGAGGTGACCGCCGATCCCCGGCTCACCCGGCCCCGGATCAGAGGGAACCACGCGGCGCCGAGTGCCGTGCTGATCGGCGCGGACGTGCGACACGTCGAGAAGGCGGACGGGACGGCGGTGAAGACGCGGGCACCGGTGCTGTTGATCGTCGACGCGGGGCCACGCCCCACCGCCGAGGGACCGAAGGCCTCGCCGTGGCTCCGGCTGCTGCCCTCCACACGGCTGCGCGTCACCGCACGGCTGGCCCCTGCCCTGGTGGGCGGGGACCGGGTCGCCGCCGTGGTGCGGGTGCGGGACCAGGCGGTGCCGCAGGTGGTGGGGGAGCCGTCGGCGGCGCAGCGGTTCGCGGGGCGACTGCGGGCCGGGCTGCGGGAGGCCACGGACGGGTTGCCGGCGGATGCGCGGGCGCTGTTGCCGGGGCTGGTCGTCGGGGACACCGCACGGATCACTCCGGAGCTGGACGAGGCCTTCAAGGAGACCGACCTCGCGCACACGCTCGCCGTCTCCGGAAGCAACCTCACGATCATCCTCGCCCTGCTCATCGGACCGCCCGGCCTGGCCCAGCGCGTCGAGCGGCGCGGACTCGCGCCCCGCCTCGGCATCCCGCTGCGGACGACCGCGCTGTTCGGCGGCGCGCTCACGCTCGGGTTCGTCGTGGTCTGCCGGCCTGACCCGAGCGTGCTGCGGGCCGCGGCCTGCGGGGCGGTCGTGCTGCTCGCCCTCGCGACGGGACGCCGCAGATCGCTGATCCCGGCGCTGGCGACGGCCGTCCTGCTGCTGGTGCTGTACGACCCGTGGCTGGCCAGGAGTTATGGCTTTCTGCTGTCCGTGCTGGCCACCGGCGCCCTGCTCACGCTCGCGCCCCGCTGGAGCACCGCGCTGCAACGACGCCGGGTCCCGCCGCGGCTCGCCGAGGCGCTGGCCGCGGCTGCCGCCGCTCAAGCGCTGTGTGCGCCGGTCGTCGCGGTGCTGTCGGCACGGGTGAGCCTGGTGGCGGTGCCGTGCAACCTGCTGGTGGAGTTCGCGGTCGCACCCGCGACGGTGCTGGGCTTCGCCGCGCTGGCGACGGCGCCGGTGGCGATGCCGGTGGCCGAGGCGCTGGCGTGGTGCGCGAGTTGGCCGACCGGATGGATCGCGGACGTGGCCCGTACCGGGGCGGCGCTGCCCGGGGCGGGCGTGGACTGGCCGGGCAGCTGGACCGGGGCAGCGCTGCTGGCGCTCGTCACGGTGGTGGTCCTGCTGGTCGGCCGCCGGCTGCTGCGGCATCCCTGGTGGTGCGGAGCCTGTGGGGTGCTGCTTCTGCTGGCAGTTGTGCAGCCGCCGCCGCTGGCCAGGGTGGTCACGGGGTGGCCGCCGCCGGGCTGGCGGATGGCGATGTGCGATGTGGGACAAGGGGACGCGCTGGTGCTCGCGGCGGGTGAGGGCGCCGGCGTGGTCGTGGACGCCGGGCCGGATCCTCGGCTGGCCGACCGCTGTCTTCGCACACTCGGCATCACGCGGGTTCCGCTGGTGATCCTGACCCATTTCCACGCGGATCATGTGGCCGGTCTGCCCGGGGTGCTGCACGGGCGCGCGGTAGGTGCGATCCAGACGACGGGACTCGAAGAGCCGGAGGACCAGGCGGAGTTCGTAGGGAGAGAGGCCGCAGCCCGGCACATTCCGGTGACGAGAGCCGTCGCCGGGGAACAGCGGCGCAGCGGGGCGCTCAGCTGGCAGGTCGTCTGGCCGCCACCGCATGCGGCGTCGGTGCCGGACGCGGAGGGGCCGAACGACGCCAGTGTCAGCCTGCTCGTCCGGTCGGCGGGGCTGCGGCTCCTGCTGCTCGGGGACCTCGAACCTCCGTCCCAGCAGGCGCTGCTGAGGTCACCGGCGGGGGCGTGGCTGCGCGGCGTGGACGTGCTCAAGGTGGCCCACCATGGCTCCGCCTATCAGGAGCCGGAGCTGATACGCCGGGTCGCGCCGCGACTGGCGTTGATCTCCTGCGGTCGGGACAACCCGTACGGGCACCCCGCCCCCGGTACGGTCGCGGCGCTGCGGGCGCAGGGAGCGGTGGTGCTGCGCACGGACGAGGACGGGGCCCTGGCTGTCGCGGGTACGGGCGGAGAGCTGCTCGTGGCGCGAGACTGAGGGCATGAATTCCGCAGAGGTTGATGCCTATCTCCGTCGCCTGGGAGTAGAGCACCCGGCGTGGCCCACCGTCGACGTCCTGCGCGAGCTGCATCTGCGGCATCTGCAGAACGTTCCGTTCGAGAACCTGTCGATCCATCTCGGCGAGGAGATCGTGCTGGAGGAGAAACGGCTGCTGGACAAGGTGGTGGGGGCGCGGCGGGGCGGGTTCTGCTACGAACTGAACGGAACGTTCGGGGCGTTGCTGACCGCGCTGGGCTACGACGTCACGCTGCTGGCGGCGCGGGTGTACGGCGACGAGGGGCGGTTGGGGATCCCGTACGACCATCTCGCGCTGAAGGTGCGCACGGTGGACGGGGGTGAATGGCTGGCCGACGTGGGGTTCGGGGCGAACAGTCACTATCCGCTGGCGTTCGGGGCGCGGGCGGAGCAGGGGGATCCCGGGGGAGTCTTCCGGATCGTCGAGGCGGGGCCGGACGCGGCCGGGGTGCGGGGCGATTCGGCCGGGGCGCCCGATCTGGACGTCGTCCGGAACGGCAGCCCGCAGTATCGGCTGGAGATGCGGCCGCGGGTGCTCGGTGACTTCGTGGCCGGGGCGTGGTGGCACAGCACGTCTGCGGCTTCGCACTTCGTGCAGTCGCTGGTGTGCTCGCGGGTCACGGAGGACGGAGGGAGGGTCACGCTCAGCGGGCGGGCGCTCACGGTGACGGCGGCGGACGGGGCGCGGGAGGTGCGGGAGCTGGGGTCGGACGCGGAGGTTCTTGCGGCGTATCGGGAGAGGTTCGGGATCGAGCTGGCGGCTGTGCCGGTGGTTCGGGGGGCCGGTCGGGAGGGCTGACCTGGTGCTTCGGGGGCGGGGTGGGTGCCGGAAAATGGGGGCGTGAGTGATGTGAGACATGTGCTGGTGCTGCCTGACCGGGCTGCCGCGGAAGAGGTGGCGGAGGCGCTGGGGGAGCGGTTCGGGGTGCGTGAGGAGCCGCAGGTGGTGCGGGATGCGCTGGCCGGTGAGGACGATGCGGAGGATGCGCAGTGGCTTGTGGTTCTGCGGGATGAGGAGGGGCGGTTGGATCCGGGGGAGCTGGATGCGTTTGTGGGGGAGTGGGAGGGATGGCGGGAGGAGCCGTAGCGCTGCGTTGCGTTGCCCTGCCGGGTGAGTGAGGGGTGGGCTCGGTTCGCAGGGTGCCCGGCGTGAGGGCTGGGCGGGGGTGGGTCGCGCAGCCCGGCGCTGACGGGGTGCCGCCTGCGCCCACCCGTGCCGCCCTAGGCGGCACGAATGCCCGCAGCTTGGCTGCTTCCCCCGTTGTCAGTGGGCCGTGACATGCTTGTCGCAATGGCCAGGAAGACTGTTGATGACGACCCGCTCGTGCCTGTGACGCTTGCTGTGGGGCAGGAGGATCTTCTGCTTGACCGGGCTGTGCGGGAGGTGGTGGCTGCGGCGAGGGGCGCTGATGCCGATACGGATGTACGGGATCTGACGTCGGACCAGTTGCAGCCGGGGACGTTGGCGGAGTTGACGAGTCCGTCGCTGTTCGCGGAGCGGAAGGTCGTGGTCGTGCGGAATGCGCAGGATCTGTCCGCGGACACGGTCAAGGATGTGAAGGCGTATCTCGGGGCGCCGGCCGAAGAGATCACGCTCGTGTTGTTGCACGCGGGCGGGGCCAAGGGCAAGGGACTGCTCGACGCCGCGCGGAAGGCCGGGGCGCGGGAGGTCGCGTGTCCCAAGATGACGAAGCCGGCGGATCGGCTGGCCTTTGTCAGAGGTGAGTTCCGGGGGCTCGGGCGGTCGGCCACGCCCGAGGCCTGCCAGGCGCTCGTCGACTCCATCGGGAGTGACCTGCGGGAGCTGGCCTCGGCCGTCTCCCAGCTTGTCGCCGATGTCGAGGGGACCATCGACGAGGCCGTCGTCGGGCGGTACTACACCGGGCGGGCCGAGGCTTCCAGCTTCACCGTCGCCGATCGAGCCGTGGAGGGGCGGGCCGCGGAGGCGCTGGAGGCGCTGCGGTGGTCGCTGGCGACCGGCGTGGCTCCGGTGCTGATCACCAGCGCGCTCGCCCAGGGCGTACGGGCGATCGGAAAGCTGTCCTCGGCGCGCGGCGGGCGGCCGGCCGATCTGGCGCGTGAGTTGGGCATGCCGCCGTGGAAGATCGACCGGGTGCGCCAGCAGATGCGGGGATGGACTCCGGACGGGGTGGCCGTGGCGCTGCGGGCCGTCGCGGAGGCCGACGCCGGCGTGAAGGGCGGCGGGGACGATCCCGAGTACGCGCTGGAGAAGGCGGTCGTCACGATTGCGCGGGCCGCTCGGTCCAGGGGGCGCGCGTAGCCCGAAGAGAGGAGAATCGGGCGTATCAGCCGTAGATCGCCGATATGACGGAAAGGTGGCGACTGGCATGGCTGAACACCCGCACGCAACTCTCGTCCGCAAGGGCTACGAAGCCTTCCAGCGCGGAGACATGGACACGCTGCGAGGCTTGATGACCGGGGACTGCACGCACCACGTACCCGGCTCGCACCCGCTCTCGGGGGACTTCAAGGGGATCGACTCGATCCTCGACGGGTACTACGCCCGGCTCTACTCGGAGACGGGCGGGTCGCTCCAGGTCGAGCTGCGCAACATATTCGTGGACGGCCGCGGGCACGCCGTCACCGTGCACCGCTTCACCGCCGACCGGGGCGACAAGCACATCGACGAGGACGGGGGCATCGTCTTCCGGATCGTCGGCGACAAGATCACCGATCTCGACGAGTGCCTCGCGGACCTCGACAAGTCCAACGACTTCTGGACGTGACGCAGGCATGCCGAAGGCCCCGGCTCCCGCCCTGGGGAAGGGCGAGACGCCGGGGCCTTCGGTTCAAGACGGTGAGCCCGTACCCGCGTGGCGAACGCAGGCCGCGTACAGGCTCGGGGTGCCGGACGGGAGCGGATGAGAGAGGGCCCGCTCGATTCCCTCCGGCGGTCAAATCAAGTGTCAGCCCTTGAGGGAAGCGACCTTGGAAGCCAGCGCCGACTTCTTGTTGGCGGCCTGGTTCTTGTGGATGACGCCCTTGGAGACGGCCTTGTCGAGCTCACGCGCAGCAGCGCGCTGGTACTCGGTGGCCTTCTCGACGTCACCCGCGGCAGCGGCCTCACGGGCCTTGCGGATCGCGGTCTTGAGGGAGGACTTGACGGCCTTGTTGCGCAGCCGGGCCTTCTCGTTGGTCTTGATCCGCTTGATCTGGGACTTGATGTTCGCCACGAATGAGCCTCTACAGGTTCTGGTACGGGGCCGCACGGGTCCCGCACCGGTGATTTTCTTGGGGTGTGCCTCGCGCTGAGAGGGCATGAGACACAGCCACCCAGAGTACCAGTGGCCCGGCCCACGGCCCAAAACGGTGTCCGGACGCCGCCCGTGGGACCATGGAGCCTACGTATCGATCCGACCCGAGGCATAAGGCGCCTCAAGAGACAGGACCCTGCGTGCCCGCGACCCCTAACAATGTGCCCGAGCCGAGCCGTACCGCCCCGGCTCTGATCCGCAATTTCTGCATCATCGCGCACATCGACCACGGCAAGTCCACGCTCGCCGACCGGATGCTCCAGCTGACCGGCGTGGTCGAGCAGCGGCAGATGCGCGCTCAGTACCTCGACCGCATGGACATCGAGCGCGAGCGCGGCATCACGATCAAGTCCCAGGCGGTGCGGCTGCCGTGGGCCCCCACCCACGACAAGAGCAACACGCACATCCTCAACATGATCGACACCCCGGGGCACGTCGACTTCACCTACGAGGTCTCGCGGTCGCTCGCCGCCTGCGAGGGCACCGTCCTCCTCGTCGACGCCGCCCAGGGCATCGAGGCCCAGACCCTCGCCAATCTGTACCTGGCGATGGAGAACGACCTCACGATCATCCCCGTACTGAACAAGATCGATCTGCCGGCCGCACAGCCCGAGAAGTTCTCCGAGGAGCTCGCCAACCTCGTCGGCTGCGAGCCGGACGACGTCCTCAAGGTCTCCGCCAAGACCGGTGTCGGCGTAGACGCGCTGCTCGACAGGGTCGTCCGCGAGATCCCGCCGCCGGTCGGTGTCAAGGACGCTCCCGCCCGCGCGATGATCTTCGACTCCGTCTACGACTCCTACCGCGGCGTCGTGACATACGTCCGAGTCATCGACGGTCAACTCAGCAAGCGCGAGCGCATCAAGATGATGTCGACGGGCGCCACGCACGAGCTGCTGGAGATCGGGACGAACTCGCCGGAGATGCTGCCCGCCGACGGCCTCGGTGTCGGCGAGGTGGGTTACCTGATCACCGGTGTGAAGGACGTCCGCCAGTCCAAGGTCGGTGACACCGTCACCAGCCAGCAGAAGGGGGCGACGGAGGCCCTCGGCGGCTACAAGGACCCGAAGCCGATGGTCTTCTCCGGTCTGTATCCGCTGGACGGCTCCGACTACCCCGAGCTGCGCGAGGCCCTCGACAAGCTCCAGCTCAACGACGCAGCCCTCGTCTACGAGCCGGAGACCTCCGCCGCCCTCGGCTTCGGTTTCCGCGTCGGCTTCCTCGGCCTGCTGCACCTCGACGTGATCCGTGAGCGGCTTGAGCGCGAGTTCGGGCTCGACCTGATCGCGACCGCGCCGAACGTGGTCTACCGGGTCCTGATGGAGGACGGCACCGAGCACACCGTCACCAACCCGAGCGAGTTCCCCGAGGGCAAGATCAACGAGGTGTACGAGCCCGTCGTACGCGCCACGATCCTTGCGCCCACGGAGTTCATCGGCTCGATCATGGAGCTGTGCCAGACCCGGCGCGGCACCCTCCTCGGCATGGACTACCTGTCCGAGGACCGGGTGGAGATCCGCTACACGCTGCCGCTCGCCAAGATCGTCTTCGACTTCTTCGACCAGCTGAAGTCGAAGACGCGTGGCTACGCGTCGCTGGACTACGAGCCCACCGGCGAGCAGACCTCCAGCCTGGTCAAGGTCGACATCCTGCTGCACGGCGACAAGGTGGACGCCTTCTCCGCGATCACGCACAAGGACGCCGCGTACGCGTACGGTGTGCGGCTCGTCGCCAAGCTGCGCGAGCTGATTCCGCGGCAGGCCTTCGAGGTGCCGATCCAGGCGGCCATCGGCTCCCGGGTCATCGCCCGCGAGACCATCCGAGCCATCCGCAAGGACGTCCTCGCCAAGTGCTACGGCGGTGACATCTCCCGTAAGCGGAAGCTGCTGGAGAAGCAGAAGGAGGGCAAGAAGCGGATGAAGATGGTGGGTTCCGTGGAGGTTCCTCAGGAGGCCTTCATCGCCGTTCTGTCCAGCGACGAGAGCGCCGGATCGGGCAAGGGCAAGAAATAGCCACCCGTCACCCGCGAAAATTGGGGCTCGTCGCGTCACAGCGCGGCGGGCCCCTGTGCGTCCGTACGGTTGCCCGATCGGGGAAGTGACAGGCCGCAGCCCCTTACGCACCGGCCGGTCGCGCTCTACTCTGATCTCTGCTCGGTAGTTACTCGCGAGTTAAACAACCGATCGGCAACCGCTCGTGAGTGAAACAGCAGCAGTGAAAACAGCCGCAATGAGCCAGCCGCGCAGCCGCGGGCCCCGGAGGATGTCGTGAGCGACACACAGACTTTGATCGAGAACCGTCCGCCGTCCGTGGCGGGCCTCTTCCTGGAGCGCGTGGCCGCCACGCCGGATGCCGAGGCCTACCGCTACCCGGTACCGGCCGCGTCCGGGCAGGGCCCGGACGACTGGAAGTCGCTGAGCTGGGCGCAGACCGCCGAGCGGGTCAACGCGATCGCCGCCGGGCTGATCGAGCTGGGTGTGCAGCCCGAGCAGCGCGTGGCGCTCGCCTCCGCCACCAGGATCGAGTGGGTCCTCGCCGACCTGGGCATCATGTGCGCGGGCGCCGCCACCACCACGGTCTATCCGCAGACCAACGCCGAGGAGTCGGCGTTCATCCTCTCCGACTCCGGCAGCCGGGTGCTCGTCGCGGAGAACGCCGAGCAGCTGGCCAAGGCGCAGGAGAAGCGCGCCGAGCTGCCCGAGCTCACCCACGTCGTGGTCATCGACCCGGAGGGTGTCGAGACCGGCGACTGGGTGCTCACCCTCACCGAGCTGGAGAGCCGGGGCGCGGCGTATCTGGAGAAGAACCCCGACCTGGTCAAGGAACGGGTCGGCGCGATCACCAAGGACCAGCTCGCCACTCTCATCTACACCTCCGGCACCACCGGCCGGCCCAAGGGCGTCCGCCTCCCGCACGACAACTGGTCGTACATGGCGAAGGCGATCGCCGCGACCGGGCTGATCAGCGCCGAGGACGTGCAGTACCTGTGGCTGCCGCTCGCGCACGTCTTCGGCAAGGTGCTCACATCCGGCCATATCGAGGTCGGGCACGTCACCGCCGTCGACGGCCGGGTCGACAAGATCATCGAGAATCTGCCGGTGGTGCAGCCGACGTACATGGCGGGGGTGCCGCGGATCTTCGAGAAGGTCTACAACGGCGTGGTGGCCAAGGCTCGTGCGGGCGGTCCCGCCAAGTACAAGATCTTCCAGTGGGCCGCCGGGGTCGCCCGCGAGTACGCCAAGGTCACCCAGGACAACTTCCGCCGCACCGGCAACCACTCCGCGCCCTTCGGGCTCGCCGCCAAGCACAAGGTCGCCGACGCGCTCGTCTACGCCAAGCTGCGGGAGGCCTTCGGCGGCAATCTGCGGGCCTGTGTCTCCGGCTCGGTCGCCCTGGCGCCGGAGATCGGGTACTTCTTCGCCGGCGCCGGCATCCACATCCTCGAGGGCTACGGCCTCACCGAGTCCTCCGCGGCGTCCTTCGTGAACCCCGGCGAGGCGTACCGCACCGGCACGGTCGGCAAGCCGCTGCCCGGCACGGAGGTCCGGATCGCCGACGACGGCGAGATCCTGCTGCGCGGTCCCGGCATCATGGAGGGCTACCACGGGCTGCCCGAGAAGACCGCGGAGGTGCTGGAGGCGGACGGCTGGTTCCACACCGGCGACATCGGCGAGCTGTCGCCCGACGGGTACCTGCGGATCACCGACCGCAAGAAGGACCTGTTCAAGACGTCCGGTGGGAAGTACGTCGCGCCGACCGAGGTCGAGGGCAGCTTCAAGGCGGTGTGCCCGTACACCTCGAACATCATGCTGATCGGCGCGGACCGGAACTTCTGCAGTGCCCTCATCGCGCTCGACGAGCCGTCGATCATGGCCTGGGCGAAGGACAACGGCCTGGAGGACAAGTCGTACGAGGAGGTCGTCGCCGCGCCCGCCACGGTGGCCCTCATCGACGGGTACGTGAAGGAGCTCAACGAGGGGCTTCAGCGGTGGCAGACCGTGAAGAAGTTCCGGCTGCTGCCGAGGGATCTCGACGTCGAGCACGGTGAGCTTACGCCGAGCCTGAAGCTGAAGCGGCCGGTTGTCGAGCGGGAGTACCAGTACCTCATCGAGGAGATGTACGAGGGCTCTCGCGAGGCGTAGCGCGGGAGCGGAGGGGTGGTGGGGCTGCGTGGCGGCTGCGGGTTCGTTGTGGCTGGTCGCGCAGTTCCCCGCGCCCCTTGAGGTCAGTTGACGCGGCCCCTGTTCACCAGTTGGCGTAGCTCCACCACCTGCCTCAGTAGGCCGGCCTTGTCCGGCGGGTTGTCCCCCGTCAGATGTTCCTCCAGTACGGCCAGTCTTGTGCTCATCTCCCCGCTCAACCTCTCCAGTTGCCGGTTCTTGCGGTGCAGGTCCAGGAAGACGCTCACCTTCGCCCGCAGGACCCAGGGATCGAAGGGCTTCGTCAGGTAGTCCGCGGCGCCGGTCGCGTAGCCGCGGAAGGCGTAGCCGGAGTCGTCCTCCGCGCCGGTGAGGAAGATTATGGGGACGTCCTTGGTCTGGTCGAGCCGTTTGATGTTCGCGGCGGTCTCGAAGCCGTCCATGCCCGGCATGCGGACGTCGAGGAGGACGAGGGCGAACTGCTGCCGCAGCAGGGCCTTCATCGCTTCCTCGCCCGAACGTGCCCGCACGAGCGGTTCGTTGAGGGACCCCAGGACGGCCTCCAGCGCTATCAGGTTGTCCTCCATGTCGTCCACCAGGAGGATGTTCGCGCGCTCGTCGGTCGTTGCCTCAGCGCTCATGATGACTGTGCCTCACTCAGTGGTCGGCGGAACCGCAGCCTCCCCTGGCGAGTGCGGTTCCGGTACTGCTGTCTCCGTGCCGCCGTCGGTGTGCTGCGCCTCCGCGCCCTCCGGATCCAGGAGTGCGCAGACGACGGTCAGCAGCTGGTCGACGTCGACGGGCTTGGGTACGTAGCCGTTGGCGCCCCGTGCGATGGACTTCTCGCGGTCTCCCGGCATCGCCTTCGCGGTCAGAGCGACGATGGGCAGGCCTGTCCAGCGGGGGGTGCGGCGGATGGCGGCGATGGTCTCGTAGCCGTCCATCTCCGGCATCATGATGTCCATCAGGACGAGTTCGACGTCCGGGTTGCGCTCCAGGGTCTCGATGCCCTCGCGGCCGTTCTCCGCGTACAGCACCGGCATCCCGACCCGGCCCAGGACATGGGTGAGGGCGAAGACATTGCGGATGTCGTCGTCCACGATCAACACTCGCCGTCCGGGCAGGACTTGGCCCGCGCGACCGGATTTCCACTCCTCCAGTCTGGTGGGTGCCGGCCAGCTGTCGTCGGGCTCGTGCGCGGTGTACGGCTCGGCCGACAGCTGCTCGGGCACCGGCAGCGGGCGCTGCTCGGGGACCGGGCCGGTCGCCGAGTGGCCGGGGCTGGCCACAGGGACGTACAGGGTGAAGGTGGACCCCTTGCCCGGTTCGCTCTCGGCGGCGATACGGCCGCCCAGCAGGCCGGCGATCTCGCGGCTGATCGACAGTCCCAGTCCCGTGCCGCCGTACTTGCGGTTGGTCGTGCCGTCGGCCTGCTGGAACGCCTCGAAGATCACCGGGAGTTTCTCCGGCGCGATGCCGATGCCGGTGTCCGAGACGGCGAACGCGATCACCTCGTCGGTGTCGCGGACGTAGTGGTGCTGGGGGTCCTTGACCCGGCTGACGCGGAGTTCGACCCGGCCGGTCGCGGTGAACTTGATCGCGTTGGAGAGCAGGTTGCGCAGGATCTGCTGCAGCCGCTGCTCGTCCGAGTACATCTCGCGCGGCACGTCCTCGCCGACCGCCACCTCGAAGGCGAGCCCCCGGTCGAGGGTGAGCGGGCGGAAGGTGGCGTGGACGTAGTCGAGGAGCTTGATGAGGGGGAGCTTCTTCGGGCGTACGTCCATCCTGCCCGCCTCGATCTTCGACAGGTCCAGGATGTCGTTGATCAGCTGGAGCAGGTCCGAGCCCGAGCGGTGGATCGTCGTCGCGAACTGCACCTCCTGGTCGGAGAGATGGCCGTCGGGGTTGTCCGACAGCAGCCTCGCCAGGATCAGCAGGGAGTTCAGCGGGGTGCGCAGTTCGTGCGACATGTTCGCCAGGAACTCCGACTTGTACTGCGAGGAGGTGGCCAGCAGGGCGGCTTTCTCCTCCAGTTCGGCGTTCGAGCGCTGCAACTCGGCCTGCTGCTCCTGGAGTTCGTCCGAGCGTTCCTGGAGCTGCATCGCCAGGCGCTGGGACTCGCCGAGCAGGGACTCGGTGCGGGAGTTGGCGATGATGGTGTTGATGGCGACGCCGATGGTGTTCACGAACTGGTCGAAGAACGCCAGGTGGACGTCGGAGAAGCGGGAGAAGGAGGCCAGCTCGATCACGCCGAGGAGTTTGTCCTCGAAGGGGATCGGGATGATGACGACGCTGGTGGGCGCCGCCTCACCGAGACCGCTGTTGATCTTGATGTAGTCCGGCGGGGCCCCCTCCACCAGGATCCGCTTCTTCTCGCGGGCCGCCTGCCGGACCAGGCCGTGTGTGGGCAGGCCGCCGGTCTCGACGGTGGCGCCCTGTGCGGCGCCGTATCCGGCGATGAACGCAAGGCCCTTCGACGGGATGGTGGTGCGCAGCGCGGCGCTGTCCTCGTCCGGATCGGCCAGGTAGAAGGCGCCGTACTGGGCGTTCACCAGCGGGGTCAGCTCGCGCAGGATCAGGTCGGCGACCTCCATCAGGTCGCGGTGGCCCTGCATCAGTGCGGCCAGCCGGGCGAGGTTCGACTCCAGCCAGTCCTTGGCCCGGGTGGTCTCGCGGAGGTTGGCCACCATCAGGTTGATGTTGTCCTTCAGCTCGGCGACCTCGCCCTGGGTCTCCACGGTGATCGAGCGGGACATGT
Source organism: Streptomyces sp. DG2A-72 (assembly GCF_030499575.1). Lineage (NCBI taxonomy): Bacteria > Bacillati > Actinomycetota > Actinomycetes > Kitasatosporales > Streptomycetaceae > Streptomyces > Streptomyces sp. DG2A-72. The sequence goes on along the minus strand of NZ_JASTLC010000001.1, from coordinate 3,294,352 downwards.
CGCCCTGGGCAACCGCGGAGGCGACCTCGGCGATGGCGCGGACCTGGGTGGTCAGGTTCGAGGCGAGCTCGTTCACGTTCGTCGTCAGGCGCTTCCAGGTGCCGTACACGCCCTCCACCCGTGCCTGGCCGCCGAGTTGTCCCTCGGAGCCGACCTCGCGGGCCACGCGGGTGACCTCGGAGGAGAAGGAGGACAGCGTGTCCACCATGGTGTTGATGGTGGTCTTCAGCTCCAGGATCTCGCCGCGCGCGTCCACGTCGATCTTCTTCGACAGGTCGCCCTGCGCCACGGCCGTCGCCACCTGCGCGATATTGCGGACCTGTGAAGTGAGGTTGTCGGCCATGTAGTTGACGTTGTCCGTCAGGTCCCGCCAGACGCCGGAGACGCCCAGCACCTGCGCGCGTCCGCCGAGCCGGCCGTCGGTGCCGACCTCGCGGGCGACGCGGGTGACCTCGTCGGCGAAGGCGCGCAGCTGCTCCACCATCGTGTTGACGGTGTCCTTCAGTTCGAGGATCTCGCCGCGGGCGTCGACGGTGATCTTCTTCGACAGGTCGCCGTTGGCGACGGCGGTGGTCACCTGGGCGATGTTGCGGACCTGCGAAGTCAGGTTCAGCGCCATGAAGTTGACGTTGTCGGTGAGGTCCTTCCAGACGCCGCTGACACCCCGTACCTGCGCCTGGCCGCCGAGGTTTCCTTCGGTGCCGACCTCGCGGGCGACGCGGGTGACCTCGTCGGCGAAGGCGGAGAGCTGGTCGACCATGGTGTTGAAGGTGGTCTTGAGCTCCAGGATCTCGCCCTTGGCCTGGACCGTGATCTTCTTGGACAGGTCGCCCTGGGCGACGGCCGTGGACACCAGCGCGATGTTGCGGACCTGCGAAGTGAGGTTGTCCGCCATGAAGTTGACGTTCTCGGTGAGGTCCTTCCAGACGCCGCTCACACCCCGCACCTGAGCCCGGCCCCCGAGGTCTCCCTCGGTGCCGACCTCGCGGGCGACGCGGGTGACCTCGTCGGCGAACGCGGACAGCTGGTCCACCATGGTGTTCACCGTCGACTTCAGCTCCAGGATCTCGCCGCGGGCGTCGACGGTGATCTTCTGGCTCAGATCGCCGTTGGCGACGGCGGTGGTGACCTGGGCGATGTTGCGGACCTGGGAGGTCAGGTTCGAGGCCATGAAGTTGACGTTGTCGGTGAGGTCCTTCCAGACCCCGGACACGCCCCGCACCTGCGCCCGCCCGCCCAACTGCCCTTCCGTGCCGACCTCGCGGGCCACGCGCGTGACCTCGTCGGCGAAGGCGGAGAGCTGGTCGACCATCGTGTTCACGGTGAGCTTCAGCTCCAGCAGCTCACCGGTCGCCTCCACCGTGACCGTGCGGGTCAGATCGCCGCGCGCCACCGCCGTGGTCACCAGGGCGATGTCGCGCACCTGGGCGGTGAGCCGGGACGCCATCGTGTTGACCGCCTCGGTGACATCCCGCCAACTTCCCGACAGGCCCGTCACTTTGGCCCGTCCGCCGAGCCGTCCCTCCGTGCCGACCTCACGGGCGACCCGGGTGACCTCGCCGGTGAACAGGGAGAGCTGGTCCACCATCTTGTTCACGGCCCGGCCCAGCCGCCGTAGATCACCGCGCAGCTGCCGGTTGCCGTCGTGCAGGTCGACCCGCTGGGTCAGATCGCCCCCTGCCACGGCATCGAGCACGCGCGTGGCGTTCGCGGCCGGGGCGACCAGGGCGTCGAGCAGCTGGTTCACATCGTTGACACGGGACGTCCAATCGCCCTGGCCGGGGCTGGCCGAGAGGCGTTCGTCGAGCCGACCGTGCCGGACCAGCTCGCGTCGTACGCGCTGCACCTCCGTGTTGAAGTGGTTGCTGCGGTCCATGATCTGGTTGAAGACGGCGGCGAGTTCGGCCACCAGGCCGTTGCCGTCGCCATGACCGGATCCATGGCCGGATTCCGGCACCCTGGAGAAGTCCCCGTCGCGGGCTGCGGTCATCGCGGCGAGCAGAGGGCGCAAATCCGATGCTCGAATCTGTCCGTCTTCGAGCACACGCGTGGCACTGTTCTCACTCATGGCGGCCCACTTCGGTAACTCGGCGCTTATGGGCGTGGCCAGTCTGTCACTCTGTCCGCATCGACCGAGGTGTATTCGTCCGATCTGCTCGGGGAGCTGGACATGGGGGCCATTCCGATGCAACGGGAGACCGATCCCCGTGCCTCTGACGCACCCGCGCACGAGAGCGGGTACCGGAGCGCGGAGGTGAGTACGACCCTCTGCGGAAGCCCCCTCGCGCCCGGAGCCGCCCGCGCACTCCTGCACGCCGCACTCGCCGAATGGACCGAACTGGGCCTGCCCGGCACCGAACACGTCACGGAGCGGCTCGCCGACGACGCGGTGGTGGTCGTCAGCGAACTCGTCACCAACGCCGTCGTGCACGCGGGCACCGACGTCGGGCTGGTGTGCCGGCTGGAGGCGCCGACCGGAGACCTGGTCGTCGAGGTCACCGACCAGCACCCCTCGCGCGCCCCGCGCGACAGCGACAGCGAACCGCCGTACGAGACACCGGAGTACGGCCGCGGCCTGCGCCTGGTCGCCACGCTCGCGGAGGACTGGGGCGTCACCTACCGCCGCAGCGCCAAGACGCTGTGGGCGCGACTGCCCGCCGAAGCGCCCGGCGCGTACGCCGGGGAGTGCAGCCTCCGCGTCGCCGACTTCCTCGCCCCCGAACCGCAGCAGGCCGAGCGGGACCGGGAGTGGCTCAACCGGGGCGCCCTGTCCTTCCTCGCCGAGGCCTCCGACCTGCTCGCCGGACAGCTCGACGAGGATCTGGTCGCCGCGCTCACCGGACAGCTGATCGTGCCGCGCCTCGCCGAGTGGTGCGCGGTGTGGCTGGAGGACGAGGTCATGGGCCGCGGAGGCTGGTCCGAGGGCGTCGCCGGAACCGGGCCCCGGCTCGCCCGCGTCTGGCACAGCAGCGAGAACCGCATCGAGGAGCTGCGCCGGGCCCTGGAGAAGGACCCGCCGCGCGCCCCCGATCCGGTCCGCTCAGGCCCCGTCCCCTACCCCTGGCCCGGCGACGCGCTCGGCCCGCGCGCGGAGCACGGCTCGGCACTGGCGTACCGGCTGATCGCGGGCGGCCGTCCGCTGGGCACGCTCGTCATCGGACGCTCCGGGCTGCTCCGCTTCCCCGACGAGATCACCGGGCTCGTCGAGGACCTCGGCCGCCGGGTGGCGCTCGCCATCGGCGCGGCCCGCCAGTACGCCCGCCAGGCCACCATCAGCGCCGTACTCCAGCGCGGACTGCTGCCCGGCGCCGTCGCCGAGATCCCCGGCGTGCACAGCGCCCTCGTCTACGAGCCCTGCGACAAGGGCGGACCCAGCGGCGACTTCTACGACCTCTTCCCGGCCGGCGACGGCCGCTGGTGCTTCGCGCTCGGCGACGTACAGGGCAAGGGCCCCGAGGCCGCCGTGGTGATCGGCCTGGCCCGCCCGTGGCTGCGCCTGCTGGCCCGCGAGGGCTACCGCGTCGCCGACGTCCTCGACCGCCTCAACCAGCTCCTCCTCGACGACGCCACCGAAGCCGCGGACGCGGCGGCACGCGTGCTGGTCGCGGCGGGCGGCCGGCCCGACGACGGCCCGCAGACCCGCTTCCTCTCCCTCCTGTACGGCGAGCTGGCCCCCTTCGACGGCGGCGTACGCTGCACGCTCGCGTCCGCGGGCCACCCGCTGCCCCTGCTGCTCGGCCCGGACGGCTCCGTCCGCACGGCCGCCCGCCCGCAGACCCTCCTCGGCGTGGTCGAGGACGAGACGTACACCAGCGAAACCTTTGAGCTGCGCCCCGGCGACACGCTGCTGTGCGTGACCGACGGGGTGACGGAGCGGCGCTCCGGCTCCCGCCAGTTCGACGACGGCGACGGGCTGGCGGAGGCGCTGACGGGGTGCGCGGGGCTCGGCGCGGAGCTGATCGCGGAGCGGATCCGCAGACTGGTGCACGAATTCGGCGGGAGGCCGCCGGAGGACGACCTGGCGCTGCTCGTGCTGCAAGCCGAGTAAAGGTTCCTGTGCTGGACAATGGAAGGCATGCCTTCCGCACTCCCCGACGGCGAGCCCGTCCCCGACGACGGCGCGCTCCCCGCGCCCGCGCTCGCCGGCGCCGCCGCCCGCCCCCTCGGGTTCTACCTGCACGTCCCGTACTGCGCCACCCGCTGCGGCTACTGCGACTTCAACACCTACACCGCGACGGAGCTGCGCGGCACGGGCGGCGTGCTGGCGTCCCGTGACAACTACGCGGAGACGCTGATCGACGAGGTCCGGCTGGCGAGGAAGGTGCTGGGCGACGATCCGCGCCCCGTCCGCACGGTCTTCGTCGGAGGCGGTACGCCGACGCTGCTGGCCGCGGACGATCTCGTACGGATGCTGGGGGCGATCCGCGACGAGTTCGGACTGGCAGCCGACGCGGAGATCACGACCGAGGCGAACCCGGAGTCGGTGGATCCGGCGTATCTGGCCACGCTCCGGGAGGGCGGCTTCAACCGGGTGTCGTTCGGCATGCAGAGCGCGAAGCAACATGTACTGCGCGTGCTGGACCGTACGCACACGCCGGGACGCCCTGAGGCCTGCGTCGCGGAGGCCCGGGCGGCGGGCTTCGAGCACGTCAACCTGGATCTGATCTACGGCACGCCGGGGGAGTCGGACGACGACTGGCGGGCCTCCCTGGAGGCCGCGATCGGCGCCGGGCCCGACCATGTCTCGGCCTACGCCCTGATCGTCGAGGAGGGCACACAGCTGGCTCGGCGCATCCGCCGGGGCGAGGTTCCGATGACCGACGACGACGTCCATGCGGACCGGTATCTGATCGCGGAGTCGGTGCTGTCGGGGGCCGGGTTCGAGTGGTACGAGGTGTCGAACTGGGCGACGTCGGATGCGGGGCGGTGCCTGCACAACGAGCTGTACTGGCGAGGGGCCGACTGGTGGGGGGCCGGGCCGGGAGCGCACTCGCACGTGGGCGGGGTGCGGTGGTGGAACGTGAAGCATCCGGGGGCGTATGCGGCGGCGCTGGCGGCGGGGCGGTCGCCGGGGGCCGGGCGGGAGCTGTTGTCGGAGGAGGACCGCAGGGTCGAGCGCATTCTGCTGGAGCTGCGGCTTCGGGAGGGGGTGCCGTTGGATTTGCTGCGGGAGGTGGGGCTTGCGGCTTCTCGGCGGGCGTTGGGGGAGGGGCTGCTCGATAGCGGGCCGTATGAGGAAGGGCGTGCCGTGCTGACGCTTCGGGGGCGGTTGCTGGCTGATGCGGTGGTCAGGGACCTGGTGGACTGATCACTCCCAAGGGTGAATCGGTGCGGAACGCCGGTTCGATCCCTAACCTGATTCGTAGGCTGCCCCCGTAATTGCACGGTGGCGGAAACCGGAGGGCTGCGGAGATGACCGCTGTGGACGACCGACCGATGACCACCGGCATGGTGAAGATCTTCGAGGAGCTTGAGCCTCCTGAGGGCGTCAAGATGGAACTCCTCCGGGGGGTAATCGTGATGATGGCCAGCCCTGACATCGTGCACAACATGATCGTTGCCGATGTACAGGACCAGATTCCGCGGCAGCGCTGGTCTCGCCTTCAGACTCAGGACGTGGACATCCTGGACGAGGCCAGCGAGCCGGTACCGGACCTGGTGGTCGTGGCGCGAGACGCCCTACCGGACTCGGGCCGTCTGCTGCCCTCCAAGCTGGTCACGATGGTCGTGGAGGTCGTCTCCAAGTCCAGCGTCCATCAGGACTACGTGATCAAGCGCTCGATCTACGCCGCCGGGAAGATCTCCGCCTACCTCATCCTCGACCCGATCATGGGGCACTGCGTCCTGCTGACGAAGCCCGCGGGCCAGGGCGAGGACGCCGACTACCTCAGCCAGGAGATCATCAAATTCGGAGACCCAGTCCCGCTGGAGCGTCTGGGACTCGAACTTGACACCAGCGAGTTCGGAACGTTCCCCAACGCTAGGCCCCACCGCTACCCGTAACAAAGTCGATCAGCTCCTCCACCCGCCCCAACAACTCCGGCTCCAGGTCCCGGTAAGACCCCACCCGCTTCAGAATCGCCTGCCACACCGCCCCGGTGTTCTCCGACGGCCACCCCAGCGCCCGGCACACCCCCGTCTTCCAGTCCTCCCCGTGCGGCACCTTCGGCCAGCCCGCGATCCCCAGGGACGACGGTTTCACCGCCTCCCAGATGTCGATGTACGGGTGGCCGACCACCAGCGCATGCTCGCTCGTCACCGACTCCGCGATACGCCACTCCTTCGTGCCCGGCACCAAGTGGTCGACCAGCACGCCCAGCCGCGCGTCCGGGCCCGGTGCGAATTCGGCCACGATGGACGGCAGGTCGTCGATGCCCTCCAGGTACTCCACGACCACGCCCTCGATGCGCAGGTCGTCGCCCCAGACCTTCTCGACGAGTTCCGCGTCGTGCCGGCCCTCGACGTAGATGCGCCCGGCGCGGGCGACACGCGCGCGTGCGCCGGGGACGGCGACGGAACCGGATGCGGTACGGGTGGGACGTACAGGACCGGCCGCAGGCTTCACCAGGGTCACCACTCGGCCCTCCAGGAGGAAGCCCCGCGGTTCCAGGGGAAACACACGGTGCTTGCCGAAGCGGTCCTCCAGGGTCACCGTGCCCGCCTCGCAGCGGATCACCGCGCCGCAGAAACCGGTGCCGGGTTCCTCGACCACCAGGCCGGGCTCCGCCGGGACCTCGGGGACGGGCTTGGGCTTCTTCCACGGCGGGGTCAGGTCCGAAGAGTACTGGCGCATTCGGATGACGATAGGAGAAGCCGGAGGGGTGTGGTCACGACACGCCGAATTCGCGCGCGAGCGCGTTCCGCTGCGCGCGGACGAACGCCGCGTCCACCACCGCTCCGTGACCGGGCACATACAGCGCGTCCTCGCCGCCGAGGTCCAGCAGACGATCAAGTGCCGCGGGCCAGTGGGTCGGTACGGCGTCGGCGCCCGCCTGCGGCTCCCCGGACTCCTCGACCAGATCGCCGCAGAACACGACCTCCGGATCGCCGGGGACGAGGACCGCGAGGTCGTGGGCGGTGTGGCCCGGACCCACGTTGGCGAGGAGGACCTGCCGGCCGCCGCCCAGGTCGAGGGTCCACTCGCCGGAGACGTGATGGCGGGGCGGGGTGAGGGCCTGCACCGCCTCGTCCGCCAGGCCGGCGTCCAGTCCGTGGCGTACCGAGTCCGTACGCAGTTCCTCGCGCCCGGTGTGCGAGTACGCCGTGTCGATGCCCACCGCGCCGTACAACTCCGCGCCCGCGAAGGCCCCCGCCCCGAAGACGTGATCGAAGTGCGGGTGGGTGAGCGCGAGATGAGTCACACGGTGGCCGGCGAGCTCCTGCGCCCCCGCACGCACGCGTGCGCCCTCAGGGAGGCTCGACCCGGCGTCGATCACCAGGGCCGCGCCGGCCCCGACGACCAGCCCCACCGTGCAGTCCCACACCGGCAGCCGGCACCGCCCGACCCCGGCCGCCAGCCGCTCCCACCCCAGCTCTTCCCAAGTCACGCTCATACGGCGACGCTAGCCGTACGACGCCGTCCTTGCCCCGTGAGTGCCTGACCGCCGTACACTGGGCCGGGGAACTCTGGCACTCGGAAGCGAAGAGTGCCAGGCGAGGCGCCGAGAGGACGACTTCTGGAGGTGTGCGCAGATGCTGAGTGAACGCAGGCTTCAGGTGCTGCGCGCCATCGTCCAGGACTACGTCGGCACGGAGGAGCCGGTCGGCTCCAAGGCGCTCACCGAGCGGCACAACCTCGGTGTCTCCCCGGCGACCGTGCGCAACGACATGGCAGCCCTGGAGGACGAGGGGTTCATCGCCCAGCCGCACACCAGCGCCGGGCGCATCCCCACGGACAAGGGCTACCGCCTCTTCGTCGACAAGCTGGCCGGCGTCAAGCCGATGAGCGCGCCCGAGCGGCGTGCCATTCAGAACTTCCTCGACGGGGCCGTCGATCTCGACGATGTGGTGGCGCGGACCGTGCGGCTGCTCGCGCAGCTGACGCGGCAGGTCGCCGTCGTGCAGTACCCCTCGCTCACCCGCTCCACCGTGCGGCACGTGGAACTGCTCTCGCTCGCTCCCGCGCGCGTGATGCTCGTGCTGATCACGGACACCGGGCGGGTCGAGCAGCGGATGGTCGACTGTCCGGCGCCGTTCGGCGAGGCCTCTCTCGCCGATCTGCGCGCGCGGCTCAACAGCCGGGTCGCCGGACGCCGGTTCTCCGATGTCCCGCAGTTGGTCGAGGACCTGCCCGAGGGCTTCGACCACGAGGACCGCGGCACGGTCTCGACGGTGCTCTCCACGCTTCTGGAGACCCTCGTCGAGGAGAACGAAGAGCGGCTGATGATCGGCGGCACCGCCAATCTCACCCGCTTCGGGCATGACTTTCCCCTCACGATCCGGCCGGTGCTAGAGGCGCTGGAGGAGCAGGTCGTGCTCCTCAAGTTGCTTGGTGAGGCCGGGGATTCGGGCATGACCGTACGCATCGGTCATGAGAACGCCTACGAGGGACTCAACTCCACGTCCGTCGTGTCGGTCGGCTACGGTTCGGGCGGCGAGGCAGTCGCCAAGCTCGGCGTGGTCGGACCGACCCGCATGGATTACCCGGGAACGATGGGAGCGGTACGCGCAGTGGCACGGTACGTCGGACAGATCCTGGCGGAGTCGTAAGTGGCCACGGACTACTACGCCGTTCTCGGCGTGCGCCGCGACGCGTCGCAGGAAGAGATCAAGAAGGCCTTCCGGCGGCTCGCACGCGAGCTGCACCCGGACGTCAATCCGGATCCGAAGACCCAGGAGCGGTTCAAGGAGATCAACGCCGCTTACGAGGTGCTGTCGGACCCGCAGAAGAAGCAGGTCTACGACCTCGGCGGCGACCCGCTGTCCCAGGCCGGCGGCGCCGGTGGCGCGGGCGGCTTCGGCGCGGGCGGCTTCGGGAACTTCTCGGACATCATGGACGCGTTCTTCGGTACGGCGTCCCAGCGCGGCCCGCGGTCGCGTACGCGGCGCGGCCAGGACGCGATGATCCGGCTGGACGTCGAGCTGGACGAGGCGGCCTTCGGCACGACCAAGGACATCCAGGTCGACACGGCGATCGTCTGCACCACCTGTAGTGGTGAGGGCGCGGCGCCGGGGACCTCCGCGCAGACGTGTGACATGTGCCGCGGTCGCGGTGAGGTGTCTCAGGTGACGCGGTCCTTCCTGGGCCAGGTCATGACCTCGCGTCCGTGCCCGCAGTGCCAGGGCTTCGGGACCGTGGTCCCCACGCCGTGCCCGGAGTGCGCCGGCGACGGGCGCGTACGGTCCCGCCGTACGCTCACGGTCAAGATCCCCGCCGGTGTCGACAACGGCACCCGCATCCAGCTCGCGGGCGAGGGCGAGGTCGGCCCCGGCGGCGGCCCCGCCGGTGACCTGTACGTCGAGATCCACGAGCTGCCGCACTCGCAGTTCCAGCGGCGCGGCGACGATCTGCACTGCACGGTCACGCTCCCGATGACCGCGGCGTCCCTCGGTACCAAGGTCCCGCTGGAGACGCTGGACGGCCTGGAGGAGGTCGACATCCGGCCCGGCACCCAGTCCGGCCAGTCGATCCCGCTGCACGGCCGGGGCGTCACGCATCTGCGCGGCGGCGGCCGGGGCGACCTGATCGTCCACGTCGAGGTCCAGACCCCGACCAAGCTCGACCCCGAACAGGAACGCCTACTCCGCGAACTGGCCAAGCTGCGCGGCGAGGAGCGGCCCACGGGGCAGTTCCAGCCGGGGCAGCAGGGGCTGTTTTCTCGGCTGAAGGATGCCTTCAACGGGCGTTGACGTCGCCTGGGAGGAGCTTGGCTGTCTGCTGGCGTAGGTGGCCGGAGGCCTGCCGGGGGTCCGGCCCGCCGCGCAGCGGCTATCGGACGCAGCGTCCCCCGGGCAGACACAGCCAGTCGGGGTAGCAGGGGTTGTTCTCGCGGTTGAAGGATGCCTTCAGCGGGCGTTAGCCCTGGCATGCCGTTGGCCTATGCCAGAGGGAAGGCCGGATTCGGACTTGTTCGGAGGACGTGACAACATGCCGTCATGTCCTCCGCACTGACCGATCTCTTCCCTCATCCGATCGTGCAGGCCCCCATGGCGGGCGGAGTCTCCGTCCCGCATCTCGCTGCCGCCGTGTCCGAGGCCGGCGGGCTCGGGTTTCTGGCCGCCGGGTACAAGACCGCCGACGGCATGTACCAGGAGATCGAACAGCTGCGGCGGATCACGAGCCGCCCGTTCGGCGTGAACCTGTTCATGCCGCAGCCCGAGTACGCCGATGCCGCCGCCGTGGACGTCTACGCCCATCAGCTCGCCGGTGAGGCCACCTGGTACGAGACCGAGCTGGGCGACCCCGACAGCGGTCGCGACGACGGCTACGACGCCAAGCTCGCCGTCCTGCTCGACAACCCGGTGCCGGTGGTCTCGTTCCACTTCGGCGTGCCCAGCCGGGACGTGCTGGACTCGCTGCGCCGCGTCGGCACCTTCACGCTGGTCACCGCGACCACCGCCGAGGAGGCCCTCGCCGTGCAGCGGGCCGGTGCCGACGGGGTGATCGTGCAGGGCATCGAAGCGGGCGGCCATCAGGGCACGCACCGGGACGTCCAGGAGACCGACGGCGGCGGCATCGGCCTGCTGTCGCTGATCGCGCAGGTCCGCGAGACCGTGTCGCTCCCGCTCGTCGCCGCCGGCGGCATCATGCGCGGCAGCCAGATCGCCGCCGCCCTCGCCGCGGGCGCCGGCGCGGCCCAGCTCGGCACGGCGTTCCTCGCCACCCCCGAGTCCGGCGCCAACGCCCTGCACAAGCAGGCGCTCACCAACCCCCTGTTCGTCCGTACGGAGTTGACGCGGGCGTTCTCCGGCCGCCCGGCCCGCGGCCTGGTCAACCGCTTCCTGCGCGAGCACGGCCCGTACGCGCCCGCCGCCTACCCGGAGATCCACCACCTCACCTCGCCGCTGCGCAAGGCGGCGGCCAAGGCGGGCGACGCGCAGGGCATGGCGCTGTGGGCGGGACAGGGCCACCGGATGGCCCGCGAACTGCCCGCCGGACAGCTGGTGGAGGTGCTGGCCGCCGAGATCGCCGCCGCGAAGACAGCGTTGTCGGCCGCTCCGTCCATGGGAGGCGGTGCCTGATGACCGCCCCCGTCTTCGTGGTCGAGCACTTCGACGCGGGCAGCGGCGGGCGGTACGTCCTCGACGGCCCCGAGGGGCGGCACGCGGTCTCGGTGAAGCGGCTGCGGCCCGGCGAGGACCTGGTGCTCACCGACGGGGCGGGCCGCTGGGCGGACTGCGTGGTGCTGGACACCGAGGGCAAGGACCGCCTCATCGTCCGGCTGGACTCGGTGGCCGAGCAGCCGCAGGCCGAACCCCGCATCACGATCGTCCAGGCCCTCCCCAAGGGCGACCGCGGCGAACTCGCCGTCGAGACGATGACCGAGGTCGGCGTGGACGCGATCGTGCCGTGGGCCGCCTCCCGCTGCATCACGCAGTGGAAGGGCGACCGCGGGCTGAAGGCACTGGCCAAGTGGCGGGCCACGGCGCGCGAGGCCGGCAAGCAGTCCCGCCGGGTGCGCTTCCCCGACGTCGCGGACGCCGCGACCTCCAAGCAGGTCGCGGCACTTCTCGCGAAGGCCGACTTCGCCGCCGTACTGCATGAAAGCGGTGCGGAACCCCTCGCCGGTGTCGAACTGCCCGCCCAGGGTGAGATCGTGCTGGTCGTCGGGCCCGAAGGGGGCGTCTCTCCCGAGGAGTTGACGCTGTTCGCGGAGGCCGGTGCGCAGGCGTACCGGCTCGGGCCCAGTGTGCTGCGTACCTCCACCGCCGGTACCGCGGCGGCGGCGCTTCTTCTCGGCCGCACCGGCCGGTGGTCCTGAACACCCGGGAGTGGTCATGGAACTCGCCCAAGTACGGCTGCTCGTCACCGACTTCGCCGCCTGCTACCGCTTCTACTCCGAGGTTCTCGGCCTCAAGCCGCAGTCGGGGGCGACGGAGGGTCCGTACGAGAAGTTCAGTTCCGCCACCGGCTCGGCGGGGATCGCGCTCCAGGACCGGGCGATGATGGCGGAGGTGCTGGGTGAGCTGGGTGACGCGGCCACGGGTCACCGTTCTCTGGTCGTCCTGCGCGTCGATGACCTGGACTCCTACTGCGAGCAGATCGCCGGGCGTGGCGCCACGCTGTTGCATGGGCCGACCCATATGGCCGCCCGTATGCGTGTCGCCCACCTCAAGGATCCGGAGGGCAACCTGGTGGAACTCCAGGAGTGGTTGCTGCTGCGCACGTGAGCGCTCCGCTGGAAGGGCGGTGGTGACCTGCGGGCCGGTGGGGGCTTGTCGCGCAGTTCCCCGCGCCCCTTTGGGGCGCCTCAGTCGGGCGGCACTTGAGTGGCCGTATGCGCTCTTTCGTGTCGGGCGGGACAGTGGCAGGCTGCCCTCCCATGGGGGCATTGCGGTGGGTTTGGGATCGCCCGCGCGGGGCGAGAGTGGTTGCCGTGGCTGGAGCCGTCGGCGGTGCCGTCGCCTGTGATCCGGCCGGGCTGAGTTCGGCGACGGTGGCGTACACGACCGACCAGACCGTCACCAAGGAACTGGAACGGCAGAACGCGAAGGTGAGCTGGCTCAGCTGCACGGCGTCCTTCGGGGACGGCAACAAGGCCTCTACGCCGGGGAGTTCGAGCCCGACCGAGGACGCCGTCGCCAATGTCGACTGCCAGGGCCGCACCGACCAGGGGCAGGACATCACCGTCACCGGCAAGGTGACGCGCGCGGTCAACGGCAAGTGCGTACGCGGGGACCTCACCGCCAAGATCGACGGCAAGGAGTGGTTCCACGTCGAGGGTCTCGGCGACTGCGACGCCGCGAACACCCCGCCGGTCGACAACCCGCAACAGCCCGGGGCCACGGTCACGGTCACCGAGACGAAGACCCTGTGGTGCAAGGAGCAGCCGGACTGCTGGCCCGAGGGCAAGTGAGCCGTGGTCCCCGCAGACCGGGCAAGTGATCCAAAGGCCTGTCCAGCGGCGCCGCGCCTGCATAGGGTGATCGGGTGACAGAGCCCGCATCCGCCGCGTATCTCCGCTTCCCGCACCTGCACGGCGACCTGGTCGCCTTCACCGCCGAGGACGACGTCTGGCTCGCGCCTCTCGACGGCGGCCGGGCCTGGCGGGTCAGCGCCGACAATGTGCCGGTCACCCTGCCGCGCATCTCGCCCGACGGTACGACGGTGGCGTGGACCTCCACCCGCGACGGCGCCCCAGAGGTGCACATCGCCCCCATCGACGGCGGGCCCGCCAAGCGCCTGACGCACTGGGGCAGTTCACGCACCCAGGTGCGCGGCTGGACCCCCGACGGCCAGGTTCTCGCCGTCACGACCTACGGCCAGGCCAACCTCCGCCGCAGCTGGGCCCACGCCGTCCCGCTCGACGGCGGACCGTCGACCGTCCTGCCGTACGGCTGGGTCGGCCATGTCGCCTACGGCCCGAGCGCGGTGCTGCTCTCCTCGCCCATGGGGCGGGAGGCGGCGTGGTGGAAGCGGTACCGGGGCGGTACGGCGGGCAAGTTGTGGATCGACCGGGAGGGGGACGGGGAGTTCGTACGGCTGCATGAAGAGCTGGACGGCAACCTCGAGTACCCGGTGTGGGCGGGGGAGCGGATCGCGTTCCTGTCCGACCATGAGGGGGTCGGGGCGTTGTACTCCTCCCTCGGCAACGGTTCGGATCTACGGCGGCACACTCCTGTCGACGGCTTCTACGCCCGGCACGCCTCCGGCGACGGCACCCGCGTCGTGTACTCCTCCGCCGGTGAACTCTGGATCCTGGACGACCTCGACGGCGCCGAGCCGCGGGGGCTCGACATCCGGCTCGGGGGGCAGCGCACCGACCGGCAGCCGTACCCGGTGAACGCCTCCCGCTGGTTCGGGTCGGCGTCCCCCGACCACACCGCGCGCGGCAGCGCGGTCGCGGTGCGCGGCGCCGTGCACTGGGTCACCCACCGCTCGGGACCGGCCCGCGCGCTCGCCGCCGAGCCCGGCGTACGGGCCCGGCTGCCGCGCACGTTCCGCGCGGAGGGCGAGGAGTGGGTGGTGTGGGTGACGGACGCCGAGGGCGACGACGCCCTGGAGTTCGCGCCGGCGACCGGTCTGGCTCCGGGGGCGACTCCGCGCCGGCTCGCCGCCGGGCAGCTGGGCCGCGTGCTCGGGCTCGCGATGGCGCCCGACGGCAGCAGGGCCGCCGTGGCCTCGCACGACGGACGTGTGCTGCTGGTCGAGCGCGAGACGGGTGAGGTGCGCGAGGTCGACCGCAGCGAGGACGGCGACGCCTCCGGGCTGGTCTTCTCGCCCGACTCGGCATGGCTGGCCTGGTCGCACCCCGGCCCGCGCCCGCTGTGCCATCTCAAGCTCGCCAACACCACCGACCTGTCGGTCACCGAGGCGACCCCGCTGCGCTTCCAGGACTACGCACCCGCGTTCACCCTCGACGGCAAGCACCTCGCCTTCCTGTCGACGCGCGCCTTCGACCCGGTCTACGACGAGCACGTCTTCGACCTGGCCTTCGTCGTCGGCTCCCGTCCGCACCTGATCACGCTGGCCGCGACCACCCCGTCCCCGTTCGGCCCGCAGCGGCACGGCCGCCCCTTCGACGCGCCGGACAAGGACGAGACCCCGGACAGCGAGGGCGCCCCGACCACCCGCGTCGACCTGGAGGGGCTCGCCGACCGGATCGTGCCGTTCCCGGTCGAGGCCGCCCGCTACTCCGGGCTGCGCGCCGCGAAGGACGGCGTGCTGTGGCTGCGCCACCCGGTGCGCGGGGCGCTGGGTGCCACCCGGGCCAACCCGGACGACCCCGACCCCAAGTCGGAGCTGGAGCGGTACGACCTCGTCCAGCGGCGCGTGGAGCATCTCGCGGACGACGCCGACCACTTCCGGGTCAGCGGCGACGGCAAGCGGGTCCTGCTGTGGACCGACGGCCGGCTCAAGGTCGTCCCCAGCGACCGGCGGGCCGCGGGCGACGACGAGAGCGACACCAACATCACCGTCGACCTCGGCCGGATCCGCCAGACCGTCGACCCGGCGGCCGAGTGGCGGCAGATGTACGAGGAGAACGGCCGCATCATGCGGGACAACTTCTGGCGTCCCGACCTGGGCGGCACGGACTGGAACGGCGTCCTCGACCGCTACCGCCCCCTCCTCGACCGCGTCGCCACCCACGACGACCTCGTCGACCTGCTGTGGGAGGTGCACGGCGAGCTGGGCACCTCCCACGCGTACGTCATGCCGCGCGGCGGCCACGGCAGTGGGGACCGGCAGGGGCTGCTCGGCGCGGACATCTCCCGCCACCCGGACGGCAGCTGGCGCATCGACCGGATCCTGCCCTCCGAGACGTCCGACCCGGATGCCCGTGCCCCGCTCGCCGCGCCCGGCGTGGCGGTTCGCGCGGGCGACGCGATCATGGCGGTGAACGGCGTCCCGGTCGACCCGGTGACCGGGCCCGGTCCTCTCCTCGTCGGTACGGCGGGCAAGCCGGTCGAGCTGACGGTGTCGCCCTCCGGCGGCGGCGAGCCCCGGCACGCCGTCGTCGTCCCCGTCGCCGACGAGGAGCCGCTCCGCTACCACGCCTGGGTCGCCGACCGGCGCGCCTACGTCCACGAACGCTCCGGCGGCCGTCTCGGCTACCTCCACGTGCCCGACATGCAGGCGCCGGGCTGGGCCCAGATCCACCGCGACCTGCGCGTGGAAGTCGCCCGCGAAGGGCTCGTCGTCGACGTCCGGGAGAACCGGGGCGGCCACACGTCCCAGTTGGTCGTCGAGAAGCTGGCCCGCCGCATCGTCGGCTGGGCCTCGCCGCGCGGCATGCGGCCGTACAGCTATCCCGAGGACGCCCCCCGCGGTCCCGTCGTCGCCGTCGCCAACGAGTTCTCCGGGTCCGACGGGGACATCGTCAACGCGGCGATCAAGGCGCTGGGGATCGGGCCGGTGGTGGGCACGCGTACGTGGGGCGGCGTGATCGGCATCGACAACCGCTATCGGTTGGTCGACGGCACGCTCGTCACTCAGCCCAAGTACGCGTTCTGGCTGGAGAATTACGGCTGGGGTGTGGAGAACCACGGGGTGGATCCGGATGTGGAGGTCGTGCAGCGACCGCAGGACTATGCGGCGGGGAGGGACGTACAGCTGGACGAGGCGGTGAGGCTGGCGTTGGAGGCGCTGGAGAACAGCCCGGCAAAAACACCGCCGACTCTGCCGACGTAGAGGGGCGCGGGGCTGTATCGATTTGCGGCTCCGCCGCGTGGGCGCGACCAGCCACAAAGCACCCGCAGCCGACGACGATACGATGCACCGTGTAAACCGCCGCGCACCCCGGAGGGACCATGGCAGGGGAACCGCAGGACGACTGTCTGTTCTGCAAGATCGTCGAGGGGCACATCCCGGCGACGATCGTCCGAGAGACGGAGACGACCGTTGCGTTCCGTGACATCAACCCCCAGGCGCCCGTTCACGTCCTGGTGATCCCCAAGGCCCACTACGCGAACGCCGCCGAACTCGCCACCGAGGCCCCCGAACTCGCCGCGCACATACTGCGTGAGACGAAGGCGGTCGCCGACGAGGACAAGCTGGAGAGCTACCGCATCGTCTTCAACACGGGAGCCGGCGCCGGTCAGACCGTCTTCCACGCACACGCCCATGTCATGGGCGGTCGCGGCATGCAGTGGCCGCCCGGGTAACTCACCGTGTCCGTACGTGAATTGGTGGTCCTCGGCACGGCCAGCCAGGTCCCGACCCGGCACCGCAACCACAACGGCTATCTGCTCCGCTGGGACGGCGAGGGCATCCTGTTCGACCCGGGCGAGGGCACCCAGCGCCAGATGCTGCGCGCCGGGGCCGCGGCCCACGACCTGAACCGGATCTGCGTCACCCACTTCCACGGGGATCACTCCCTGGGCCTCGCCGGTGTCATCCAGCGCATAAACCTCGACCAGGTGCCGCACGAGATCACCGCCCACTACCCGAAGTCGGGCCGGCGTTTCTTCGACCGGCTGCGGTACGCCACCGCCTACCGGGAGACGGTCCAGCTCACCCAGGCACCCGTGACCGCCGACGGGGCGCTCGCCACCACCCCCGCCTACACGCTGGAAGCCCGCAAGCTCTCCCACTCCGTCGAGTCGTACGGCTACCGTCTCGTCGAGCCCGACGGGCGGCGGATGCTCCCCGAACGGCTCGCCGCGCACGGCATCAAGGGCCCGGACGTGGGCCGCATCCAGCGCGAGGGCGCTCTCGGCGGCGTCACGCTGGAGGACGTCAGTGAAGTCCGGCGCGGACAGCGGTTCGCGTTCGTCATGGACACCCGGCTGTGCGACGGGGCGTACGCCCTCGCCGAGGGCTGCGACATGCTCGTCATCGAGTCCACGTTCCTCGACGAGGACGAGGAACTCGCCGTAGAACACGGCCATTTGACGGCTGGTCAGGCTGCACGGGTGGCGAAGGAGGGGGGTGTACGGCATCTGGTGCTCACCCACTTCAGCCAGCGGTACACCGAGCCCGACGAGTTCGAGCGGCAGGCGCGGGCCGCCGGGTTCGAGGGGGAGCTGACCGTGGCGCATGATCTGCTGAGGGTGCCGGTTCCGAAACGACGGTAAAACGCCCGTACGATATTTCGATGTCCCTCCCCGTAGCAGAACTGCACCTCCACATCGAAGGCTCCCTTGAGCCCGAGCTGGCCTTCGAGCTCGCCGCGCGCAACGCCGTCGAGCTGCCGTACGCCGACACGGACCAGCTCCGCAAGGCGTACCAGTTCGAGGACCTCCAGTCCTTTCTGAACCTGTACTACGAGCTCATGACCGTTCTGCGGACCGAGCGGGACTTCGAGGATCTCGCCAACGCCTACCTCGCGCGCGCCGCCGCGCAGGGTGTACGGCACGCGGAGATCTTCTTCGACCCACAGGCCCACATCGCGCGGGGCGTGGACATGGGCACGGTTGTCGAGGGGCTGTGGCGGGCGCTGGGCAGCAGCGAGCAGAACCATGGCATCTCCACGCAGCTGATCATGTGCTTCCTGCGCGACGAGTCCGCCGAGTCGGCGATGGCGACGCTGGAGGCCGCGAAGCCGTATCTCGACCGGATCGTGGGCATCGGGCTGGACTCCGCCGAGGTCGGGCATCCGCCGGTGAAGTTCCGCGAGGTGTATGAGGCGGCGGCGGAGCTGGGGCTGCGGCGCGTCGCGCATGCGGGGGAGGAGGGGCCGCCGGAGTACATCACCGAAGCGCTGGACGTGCTGGGCGTCGAGCGGATCGATCATGGGCTGCGGTGCGTGGAGGACCCGGTCCTCGTCGAGCGGCTGGTGCGGGAGCGCGTGCCGCTGACTCTGTGCCCGCTTTCCAACGTCCGGTTGCGCACGGTGGATGTCCTCGCCGATCATCCGCTGCCGGCCATGCTCGAGGCGGGGCTGCTGTGCACGGTCAACTCCGACGATCCGGCCTACTTCGGCGGGTACGTCGGCGACAACTACGATGCGGTGCGGTCGGCGCTGGGGCTGGGCGAGGATCGGCTGCGTGAGTTGGCGCGTAACTCGTTCCTCGCGGCGTTTCTGGAACACGATGAGGAGCGGCGGGCGGGGTATTTGGCTGAGGTGGAGGCGTACGAGTTCGGCTGAGCGGTCTGGTTTGCCGCGGGCCGGTGGGGGGTGATCGCGCAGTTCCCCGCGCCCCTACTGTAGGGGCCGGTCCCCGCTGAACGCCGAACGGTTCCCCTCCAATGTGGGACCGGTTGTAGCAGGTCAGGGCGGCGGCCATGGCCAGGCCTCGGTTCTGCCAGTCGTTGCGGACCACGTACGGGATCTTGAGACCACGAGACAGCCCATGGCAGGCTCATGCCGCATGATCGATGAATTCGCGAAAGACAACCTGCACGGGAGACTGCGGCGGGACCGCAAGGCGCTGCTCTGGAAACTCGACGGTTTGTCCGAGTACGACGCCCGCCGGCCTTTGACAGCGACCGGGACCAACCTCCTCGGCCTGGTCAAACACGTGGCCACCGTCGAGGCCAGGTACTTCGGCGAGGTCTTCGACCGCCCTTGCCCGGAACCGCTGCCCCGGTGGCAGGACTCCAACGGCAGCGATCTGTGGGCGACCGAGGACGAGACCCGCGATCAGATCATCGGGTTCTACCGGCGCACGTGGGAACACTCGGACGCGACGATCAACGAACTTCCCCTCGACGCCCCCGGCCACGTGCCGTGGTGGACGGAGCCTTGCCCCAACACGAACCTGTTCGCCGTCATGGTCCATGTCCTCGGCGAGTCCATCCGGCATGCCGGGCACGCCGATATCCTGCGCGAGGGCCTCGACGGCCGGACCGGCGTGCGCGCCGAACACGAGAAGCCGATCGACGAGGAAGCCCGTGCAGCCTACTGCGCGAAGATCGAGCAGGCCGCCAGGTCGGCCGCACCAATCAAGGCTTAGAGCGGTGGCTCCCTGGCAACCAGCGGCAGCGGCCAGCCGGCGCAGGCCACTGGTGCGCTGCCGTCCTCGGTGAGAAAGAGCAGGGTGGTCCATGTCCGATCGGCAGAATCGATCAGCCCTGTGCGCACGGGCCGGCCATGTTCGCGCATGCGCTGAAGACGGCGCTTGAAGACTCCCGCATGCTGGCCTGCGGGTTGTGCCCGGTCTCCCACCCAGTAGGTGGCGCCGCTGCGGAGGGTGGCCAGAGCTGTCACGGACGCCTCGTCATCACCAGCCAACAGTGATTCCAGCACATGCGGTTCCATGGTCACCCCCGTTCGGATCTTGTGGCACAGCAGCCAGGTACCGCAACCCCAGCAACTGCCACCGCACGGTAGCGATCCTGCGGGGAACAGCGGGGAACCACTGTGAAGGCAATCCGCCTGCAAATGATCGCAACTTCCCAAGCTGAGAGCGCGAGTTCGATTCTCGTCACCCGCTCCAGCAGAAACCCCCAGGTCAGCGACCCGGGGGTTCTTTGTCGTCCAGGCCGATGGGCGGGGGCCGCAATTTCTGTGGAGCGACTGCGCGCCAAGGGCTGGGTCCGGGGTCAGCAGCCGCGCACGTCCTTCGTCAGCACCCCTTGCTCCGTCGCGAGCGTGTGGTCGTAGCACGCGCCGGGAGCCCGGAGCCGGTAGCGCTCGCTGGTTGTGGCCACCGCGTGCCGGTCCTCGCGGGGGACGCCGAGGGTGAAGGTGGCGTCTCCCTGGTAGATGTCGTCGATGCGGGTGGCGTCGAGGAGCGCGTGGTCGCCGACGGACATGATCACGCGGAGGCGGTTGGCGCTGTCGATGGTGGAGCGGCCGTCGAGCGTGTAGGTGCGGTTCGTGCGGGACACCTGGCCGTTGGTGGTCACGGCCTGGTGGTCGCTCCACGTACCGGTCTGGGCGTCGGTGTTCTCGTCCGGCGTCCACTGGTGGTCGATCGCGGTCGTGACGGTCCGCTCGACCGTCGTCGTGACCCGGCCGTGGGAGGTGTCCAGGTAGCCGGTGACCTTCAACCGGTCCTCGCCGTCGGTCACCAGGTGGCGCAGCGAACCGTCGGTGTAGGTGTTGCTCACCGCCGGATCCGCCTTCGTGTACGACGTCACGGCCCCCGTCACCACCGACTTGTGTGCGTCCTGCCACACCAGGATGTTCGTCGGCGCGCTCCACCCCGTCTGGCCGCTCGGCACCCCGACCACCGACACGTCGACCTTGTGCGCTCTGCCGTCGTTGAGCAGCCCCGCGAACGGAGTCAGGTCGAACTCCAGCGGCCGTACGTCGAAGGCGTGTGGGGCGGGGATCACCGACCACAGATAGGGCGACCAGCCCCCGGTCCACACGTTCGGATACGGCGAGGCGATTCCGGCGACCTTCCCGTCGATGCTCACCTGCACCTCGCGGTACGGACCGTCGTCCCCGCCCTGGCAGGAGTACGACGCGGACGGCGTGACCACCGAGTACCAGAACTCCTCACAGCCGCCGCCCGAGCCGGTGGCGTACACCTCGGCGAGAATCCGCGTGGAGTTGCGTGGAGTGGTCAGCGAGGCGCCGGTCGTCACGCTGTCGCCGTCGCTGAGGGGGATGACCCGGTCGGGGGCGGAGGGGGTGCGGCCGGGCTCGGGGGCGTAGAAGGTGAGGGTCACCTTGACGTCGAGCACGCCGGTGTAGGTGTCGTTTACAACGTTGCCTATGAGCATGTCGACCGACTGTGCGCTGCTCAGCGTCTTCTCGTACTCGGTCACGTCCTTCTCGACGGACCAGTTGATCCCGTCCTGCGAGGGCTCGGGCGTCGATGTACGGAAGACCTGTACACCACCGATGTCCAGATAACCGAGCCGGTCGTATTGCCGTCCCTTCACACTCCCGTCCATCCGCAGGACGACCTTGGACCAGCGGCCGGGGGTGCCGCAGCCGGTGGGCGGCGTGTAGGTACCGGTGTAGGGGGTGAAGTCCTTGAACTGCGCCTGGGCGACCGTGACCGAACACGACTTGGTGTGCGGCGTCGAGATGGCCGGGGCGGCGGTCACCGGGTCGTGGTAATCGGTCCCGAACTCCGCCGGCACCGTGTCGGCGGAAGCTGTGCCCAGGGACAGACTGAGAGCGGCAAGCGCGCCGACCAGCACGGTGGCCGTCCTCCCCGGACTGATCAGGGATCTCATGGGTGCCGAAGGTCTCGTGAGTGTCATAGGGCGCAGTGAATATGCGCGTCCCGGCCCCGGCCAAGGGGAGGTGGAAGGTATTGACCAATTCCAGACCGTTCACCGACCGAGCGGGTATGCGCCCGTAATCCAGCCGCCGGGGAAGCCCGGCTCGCGAGGCCACCCCATGGTGCACTGGACGTCCACCATTGCTGCGTGGTGAGTCCCCCTCCCGCCGCACTCAGATCATCGCGGGCTGCCACAGGCCACGCGCTCCGCAGGAGCGTCGTGTTCACGCGCACCGACCTTCGCCCGGCTCTCGCCACGGCCATGGCTGTCGCCCTGACCGGTGGACTGTTGACCAGGACGGAGGTCGCGTCGGCCGGCCGGTACGCCGTGGACTGCGGCGACCTTCACGGTGAGGGTGCTGTTCGCGCCGAGCCGCCCGGCGGGGGCACCCGTGCCGTTGCGGGTGTCGAGGAAGCGGGTGGGGTTGGCCGGCACGAAGGGGCTGCCCCAGGGGGAGGTGCCGTCGACGACGGAGCTGGTATGGAGGCCCTTGAGGTCGGCGATCAGGTGGATGTGTCCGCCGCTGTTGTAGAGCTTGATCTGGCCGCCGGTGCACACCTTGGTCACGACCAGGTTGGAAACGGTCTGCCCGGCGCGGTAGTTGAGGTTGGACGTGCTGGGGCGGCTGCCGCAGTGGTCTTGCCGTCGCCCCGGTAGCTGCGGGAGGCATGGTGAACGGTGCGGCCAGGAATATGGAGAAGCCGCTGGCCGCGACCGGTGAGCAATGCGATCAGCAGGGCGGCTCCGCCCGCGTTCAGGTCGACTGCCCAGTTCACACAACCGGCATACCGCAACGATCACGCATCGTCAGCCCTCCCCAACGACATCACGCCGAAAAGGTCAGTAACGGGGCGCTCCTGCCGTGTCGTATGCCTTGCGCTGGGCCGGGACTGCTGGTGTGTCCAGGGGGATCTCGATGATCTCCGGTACCCGCGAACGTCCGGCGTGCAGGGCGACCGCCGTCATCGGGGCGGCGATGATCAGCAGTCCGGCCGCGAGCATCGCGCCCATCGCCGGGAAGCCCGCCTGTGCCGACAGCAGGCTGCCGGTCAGCGGACCCGCCGCCGTGCCCAGTGAGGACGCGGAGCCGACCAGGACCGCCCAACGGCCGCGTGGGTCGAGGGAGGCGGCGAGGCCGATGACGTAGGACAGGACGATCGGGTACAGGGTGTTCCAGGCGATCTCGCCGGTGGCGAAGGTCGCCAGGTCGGTCGCGGAGGCGCTGAGTGCGATGCAGCCGGCGATGACGGCCGTACCCGCGCCGATCGGCAGGGCGAGACCGAGCCTCGGGCCCAGCGCGCTCGCCCCGATCACCCCCAGCAGTCCCGTGCCCAGCGCCACGGCGAACACCGCGCCGACGGTGACCTCGGTGAGGTGAGCCTGGGTCAGGCCGATGCGGCTGCTGACGCCCCAGAGGGCGTTCTGGGCGAGGGACCAGCACAGCAGGGTGACGGCGAGGACGAGGCCGGAGCGGGGGTGGGGGAGCGGGGTCTTCTCGGAGCGGGCCGGTTCGGGGTCCGAACGGTTCGGGAGCCGTGTGGTGAGGGGCCAGACCGCCAGTGCTGTGAGAGCGATGGCGGCCAGGGGCTGACCGTGCCCGGGACCGAGGTGCGGGACCGTCAGGTACACCGTGGCCGCGAGCGCGGAGACGCCGAGCAGGCCGAGTGTGGTGACCCGGTGCGGGTCCGGGCGGCCGGCGATCCCGGTGGCGGCGACGGCGGTGACCGTACCGGACCCGAAACCGCCGACGACCGCGCCCGCGACGACGGCCGGGACGGAGTGCGTGAGGGCGGCCCCGCCGTAGCCGACGCCGGCGAGGGTGAGGCCGAGGCGTGCGAGGGTGCGCGGGCCGACTCGGTCCACGCGGGAGGCGAGCAGGAAGCCCGCCGCCGCCGAACTCAGCAGCAGCACACTGCCGATGGCGCCCGCCTGCGTGGCGGAGAGGGGGAGCCCCGAGCCGAGCCTGCCGACGGTGGTCGGGAGGAGGTACGGGGCGAGGTACCCGGCCGTGAAAAGGGCGACGAGGGGCCAGGGCGTGGTGGTGCGGGCGAACACGGGCGTTCCCAGGGCATGCGAAAGGAGCGGCACAAAAAAGGGGATGGGGCGACGACCGTCGACGGACAGGAACGCGCGGCCAATTTGTATCAAGCACGCGGTTCTTGAAAGAAGTGGGGAGGGCGTGATCTGAGGCACATTCTGTTTGGGGTGGGGTGGGTCGGGTAAATGAGCGCCCCTCGAAGCCGACGATGCCGGGCACGTCCTCTTCGCGGTCGACGTGTCACCGGACTCGACCTCGTAGGAGCCGCCCTGTGAACCTCACCATCACGGACGTCCGCCTCACCCCGATCCTCGTCGTGTTCAGACCGCCGACAAGCTGCGGCTGTCCGTCGTCTCCGGCTTCGAGGTGGCCTGCCTGGACGCGCTCGGCAAGGCGCTCGGGCTGCCGGTTTACGTCCTCCAAGCTCAAGGGGGGTGTCTTTCCGCCGGAGGAGGAGATCACCGCCGTACGGGCACTGGCGGAGGCGTTTCCCGGGCATCCGCACCGTCTCGACGTGCCGCTCGCCACCAACATGTGCGTGACGACGTTCGGCGAGATCAATGAGGCGTTCGCGAAGGACGCCGTGCAGGTCGTCCTCTCCGATCACCATTACTGGGGCGGGCTGCGGAACACGCAGCAACTCGCCGCGATCTGCCGCACGTTCGGCGTCGGGGTGTCCATGCTCACCGAGCGGCTGACCTTCGAGGGCGGCAAGGTCGCCGTCCGTGACGCCCCCGGCCTCGGCGTCGAACTCGACCGCGACAAGCTGCGGGAGCGTGACGACGAGGCCGCCATGCGCATCGCCGAGCCGGGCTGGGTCACGCCGGCGGTGCCTCGCCGGTGATGCGTGATCGCGGCGGCCCCGATCTGCTGGACGATCCCGCAGAGCCACGCCGCGCCGAGCGTGCTGCCGGTGCGGGGCGGGGGACGCAATGACCGGATCCGTACGCGGCCGGCGAAGGCTCCCACGGCGACCGGGCCCGAGATGACGCCGGGTGCGGCCCGCACCGTACGGCCGGGATCTGCGGTGGGCTGACGCGGGGCGGTGGCTGCCGGTGAGCGACGGCGCGCTGTCAGTGGTGTGAGGCACACTGGCCTGATCCGCACCATGCCAGGGAGCTCACCGTGATCGTGTTCAACGGAGAGGGACACCGCTGCCAGGCCCAGGTCGACCCCCTGGGTGCCCTGCGCAGATCCGACGACCCGCCCTGGGACGTGTACCTCACCGGCACCGTCTTTCTCGACATCATCTTCACCGGCCTCGACTCGGCGCCCGTGCGGGGCACCGAGTCCTGGGCCCGCGGGATGGGCTCCAGCCCCGGCGGCGTCGCCAACATGGCGACCGCGCTGGCCCGGCTTGGCCTGAGGACGTCCCTCGCGGCGGCCTTCGGTGACGACCACTACGGCGAGTACTGCTGGGACGCCCTGGCGCACGGGGAGGGCATCGACCTCTCCCTGGCACGCACCGTGCCCGGCTGGCACTCGCCGGTCACCGTCTCCATGGCGTACGAGGGCGAGCGCACGATGGTCTCCCACGGCCACGAGCCCCCGCCGGAGGAGCCCGCGCCGGACTGCCCGCCCCGCGCGCGTGCCGCCATCGCCTCGCTGACCCCCGGCAAACCCGCCCACTGGGTCGCCCAGGCCGCGGGCAAGGGCGCCCGGATCTTCGCCGACGTGGGCTGGGACGACACCGGCGCCTGGGACCTGGCGGGGCTGACCGACCTCAAGTACTGCGAGGCGTTCCTGCCGAACGCCGAGGAGGCCATGCGCTACACCGGCGCCACCTGCCCGCGTGCCGCCGCCCATGCCCTCACCGAGCATGTGCCGGTCGCCGTCGTCACCCTTGGCAAGGAGGGCGCGTACGCCGTGGACCGGCGCACCGGCGAGACCGCGGAGGTGCCCGCGATCGCCGTGGAGGCTCTCGATCCGACCGGCGCCGGGGACGTCTTCGTGGCAGGCTTCGTCACCGGCACCCTGGCCGGCTGGCCCCTCGCCGACCGTCTCGCCTTCGCCGGCCTCACCGCCGCCCTCTCCGTCCAGGAATTCGGCGGTTCCCTCTCGGCCCCCGGCTGGGCCGAGGTCGCCACATGGTGGCGCGAGGTCCAGTCCCTGGAAACCCAGGACCAGTCGGCTCTCCAGCGCTACGCGTTCCTTCAGCCCCTGGTCCCCAAAACAGCGGCCCGCCCCTGGCCACTACGCCGAGCAGTCCCGACGATCGGTTTCCGAAGGTCTGCCTGAAAGCTCAGAAGCCGAGCTTCCGCAGCTGCTTCGGATCCCGCTGCCAGTCCTTCGCCACCTTCACGTGCAGGTCCAAGAACACCGGAGTACCCAGCAGCGCCTCGATCTGCTTGCGGCTCTTGATGCCGACCTCCTTCAGACGCTTGCCCTTGGGGCCGATGATGATGCCCTTCTGGCTGGGGCGCTCGATGTAGACGAAGGCGTGGATGTCGAGGAGGGGTTTGTCGGCGGGGCGGTCTTCGCGGGGGAGCATTTCCTCGACGACGACCGCGATGGAGTGGGGGAGCTCGTCGCGGACGCCCTCCAGGGCGGCTTCGCGGATCAGTTCCGCGATCATGACCTGCTCGGGCTCGTCGGTCAGGTCACCCTCGGGGTAGAGGGCGGGGCCCTTCGGCAGGAGCGGGACGAGCAGGTCGGCCAGCAGGTCCACCTGCTTGTCCTTGACCGCGGACACCGGCACGATCTCCGCCCACTCGAAGCCGAGTTCCTTGCCGAGCTGGTCGATCGCGATCAGCTGCTCGGCCAGGGTCTTGGAGTCGACGAGGTCCGTCTTCGTGACGATGGCGACCTTCGGGGTCTTCTTGATCCCGGCCAGCTCCTTGGCGATGAAGCGGTCACCGGGGCCGAGTTTCTCGTTCGCCGGCAGACAGAAGCCGATGACGTCGACCTCGGCCCAGGTGGTGCGTACGACGTCGTTGAGCCGCTGGCCGAGCAGCGTGCGCGGCTTGTGGAGCCCCGGGGTGTCGACCAGGATCAGCTGGGCGTCGGGCCGGTGCACGATGCCCCGTACCGTGTGCCGCGTGGTCTGCGGCTGGTTCGCGGTGATCGCCACCTTCTGGCCGACCAGAGCGTTCGTAAGGGTGGACTTGCCCGCGTTGGGGCGGCCCACGAAGCAGGCGAAGCCGGCGCGATGGGTGGCCTCGGACGGCTCGGATGACTGGATACGCACGCTCATGGCGCCCATTCTCCCTGATCCACAAGCCCCCGCCGCACCAGTGCGCGCCCGCCTCCCTTACGGTGCGCGCCGGGACCGCATACGATCACGGCGTCCTGGGCCATGGCGCCCCGGCCGGCGCGTCCCCCGTCCCCTCCGCCCAGAAGGTCAAGCCCCGGCATGAAGCTCATCACCGCGATCGTCAAGCCGTACCGCCTCGACGAGGTCAAGAACGCGCTCCAGGAACTCGGCGTGCACGGCCTGACCGTCACCGAGGCCAGCGGCTACGGCCGGCAGCGCGGCCACACCGAGGTGTACCGCGGCGCCGAGTACCAGGTCGACCTGGTACCGAAGGTCCGTATCGAGATCGTCGTCGAGGACGCCGCCTCGGACGACGTCATCGACGCGATCGTCAAGGCCGCGCAGACGGGGAAGATCGGGGACGGGAAGGTGTGGGCGCTGCCCGTGGAGACGGTCGTACGCGTGCGGACCGGCGAGCGCGGCCCCGACGCGCTCTGACCCCGAGCACCACCCCGACGACCACCACGACCAGCAGCACCACGCCGATCAGCCACGGCAGCGCGAAGAACGACGCGCTGCCCGATTCGCGCGTGTCCTGCGCGCTCGCCGTCAACGTCACATCGCCCCAGTCGAGTTGGGGCGCCCCGCGCCAGGGCTCGGTGAGGCGGACGCGCTGGCGCGGCAGCAGTTCCGTGGGGACGCGCGACAGGTCGCGGGCCAGCAGCGTACGGCCGAACAGGCCCTTCGCGCGTAGCTCCACCTTCGGGTTCAGGGTGACGTTGCCGGTGTTGTGCAGCGTGTAGGAGATCGTCGCCGTGCTGTCGCCGAGGCCCGGGACGAGGGGCTGGTGGTGGGTGACGCGGACGTCCTCGACGGCGATCGCGGGGAGCGTCGGACCGCCGACGCGGAGGTGGATCCGGGCGGCGACGGCCCGCTGCACACCGAGGGCGAGTGAGCCGTCGCCCCGGTTCACGCGTTCGTCGAGTGCGACCAACCCGCCCGGGTGATCGCCGGGTTCGGCGCTCTCGGGCACGCGGAGCGTGAAGGGGACGGTGACCTCGCCGTGCGCGGGGACGGTCACCCGGGACTTGACGGGCCTGGCCCACGCTCCGATTCCGCGCTGCTTCTCCTTGACCGTCCGCACCGCGAACCCGCCGTCGCGCGCGGTGTTGTAGGCGTCGGCCGCGTACAGCCGGAAAGTCAGCGGCCGACCCGTCTTGTTGGCGACGACGACCTTGTCCTCGACGGTCGTCCCGGGATCGGCGGAGAGGTAGAAGTACGGGCGCGCGGCGACCTTCGAGGCGGCCGGGTAGACGGACCAGCTGCCGTTGTCGGCGGCGTGCGCGGGCGCGGCGAAGGCGGTGAGGAGCAGGCCCAGGAGGAGGACGTACAGCTTGCGCATGGGTGCGGACCCCCACGTGGATGAGGTGAACGGGCGGGTGCGGACGCCCGTGCGGTCAGCTGAGCGTGAGGGTGAGCACTGCGGCGTACGAGCCCGGAGGTGTGAACGCCGGTACGTCCAGGGAGAGCCCGGCGTCGACGGTGAACTCACCGCCGGTGAGCGTGCCGTTGGGGGTGGACGCCAGGGTGGCGCCCGCGCTGCCGACCGTGCCGGACGAACCGGTCCGGCACGTGCTCGGGCTGCCCGCCTTGGTGGCGCAGGCGGGGGTCCACTTCAGCTTCCCGGCGTCGATCTTGGCGCCGGGCCCGGTGAAGTCGGTGACCTTGCCGGTGAGGGACCAGCCTGCGGGCCCGCCCCGGAAGTCCTCGACGGTGACGGTCTGCAGGGCGCCCGTGGAGGCCCCGCCCTCGCCGAAGTCCACCGCCGACAACTGCACGGAGTCCCCGGCCTGGGACATGGACAGCGTCCCCGCCTTCACGGTCGTCGTCAGCTTCTGACTTCCGTCAGGGACGGGCGTGTCGTCATTGACGACGTACGCGGCGGGCCCGGCCCCCTTCTCCGCGCTCCACGCACTCCCCTCGTACGCCACCACACCGGTCGTGGTCTTGTCGTTGACGACGAGCGATCCGCTGAAGGAGCCGTTCGCTCCGGCGGTGACGGTGGCCTTGTCCGCGGTCTGGGTGCCCCCGGACCGCCCGGCCAGCGTGACCGTCGCCCCCGGCGTGAAGTCGCTGCCGCTGACGGTGACGCTGTCACCCGGGTCGCCGGAGGCCGAACTCAGCGCGATGGCACGGTTGTTGGTGGGGTTGCCGTCCGTCGCGGTGATGGTCTCGGAGACCGGCGCGGGCGGGGTGATCACCGTGCAGGGCGTGTCCAGTTCGAGGATGTAGCTGGTGTGGATGTTGTAGTCGCCGGGCGAGAGCGTGATCGATCCAGGCGCGGTGACTCTGAAGGTGCCGGTCATGGAGAACGACGGGAAGGCGCCGTTGCCGGGCACCGGGTCGTTCTTCTTCGGCCCGGCGACGGTCACCTCACCGGTCTGCGCCCCGCCGAGGGTGACCTTGCCGGTGGGCGTCATGATGTCGGCCGGCAGGGCGATGGCGGTGGGGTTGTTGGCGGCGGGCTTGACGACCGTGTACGTGACGGTGACGGTGTCGCCGACCTTCGGACTGGCGTTGTCCACCGCGACACTGGCCGTGGTGGTGCCGTCGATCGGCGGGATGCCCGCGATGTCGGGCGGGATGCAGTGCGTGGCGAAGTCCACGTTCGTGGGCGCGGCGCCGGCCGGACAGGCCAGTGCGCCGCCCCCGGTGACCGCGAGCGCGGTCGCCCCGAGCAGCGATGACCAGCGGCGTCTTCGGGCTCTCGTAGCCATGGGTGCCCCCTCCTGAGCTATGGCTGAGGATGCGGGCGCGGCTGCTGACTCCCGCGCCCGCTGAGGGGCATTGATGTGGGGATCGCGTGAGAAGTCAATGGAGACGCAGAAAAGAACTGATGGATCGTCAGTTCCGTTGTGGCTCCAAGGAACTGACGATCCATCGGCCAGGTGACTGTCAGTCGAACACGAACGGACCCGGTGACTGCGGTCCCGTCGCCGTGCAGGTGATGGTGATGCCGAGGACCGACATCTTCAGCGATCCGCCGAACGCCTCCAGGCTGTCGCCGGAGGCCACGGTTCCGGGGAGCGGACCGACCTGGACGTCGTCGCCGGCCGCCATGGCCGGGTTCTCCGTGGCGGTGAAGGTGGTGGTGCCGCCGCCCGCCTTCACGAGGGTGAGGGTGGACTGGATCGAGTCCTCACCCAGCGCGATCGGCGCGGTGACGGCGGACGACTTGAGGGTCATGGTCGCCGCGGTGCCGTCCTGCGTGGCCGTGAGTGTGGCCTCGCCGCCGCCGAAGCTGCCGCAGTCGGCGGTGAGCGTCGCCGTCTCCGGCGTGACGGCGAGGGCGGCTGGGGCGAAGGCCAGGCCGGTGACCGCGAGGGCCCCGACCGTCAGTGCCGCACCCGTTGCTATGCGTTTCATGGGGAATCCGGCTCCCTTCCCTGTCTGGGAATTGCCATGTGGGGATGGATTGGGAGAGCCCGGCGGGGCCGTCGACGCGCGCGGTGCGGGACGCTCGGTGGGGGGTGGGGGGATGAATCTGACGGCCCGTCGGAACTACCGGACCCATTGATGCGTGTGGGACGCGGGTCGGCAAGGCTGAATTCCGGACGACTCTGAAAAGGGCGGTTTTCAGCCTGCGGGCACAGTCATCCGCACTGTGCCGTCGGGCCCTGCCACCAGCACCGGCGTCCCCGGCCCGCCGAGATCCGCCACCGCCGCCCGGTCCTCGGCCGACGCCGACTCGGCCTCCGTGACCACGGCCGCGGCCTCCAGTGACGTCGCCCCGGACGCCACCGCCATCGCCACGGCCGTCCGCAACGCGCTCAGCTTCAGCGAATCGAGGGCAACGGTCCCGGCGACATACGTACGCCCGGTCTCGTCCCGTACGGCCGCCCCCTCGGGCACACCGTTGCGGGCCCGCGCGGAACGGGCCAGGGTGACGATCTTGCGGTCCTCGGGGTCAAGCGCGCTGTCGGTCATGCCCTGAGCATACGAAGTGGCCGTCAGGCCCGGTCCAGGCGGAGGCGTTCGGCGCGCGGAAGTCCGGCGACGACGAGGTCGTAGGAGTCCTCGATGAGCTCGCGGACCAGCTGGTCCGGGAGACCGCCGTCCACAGCGACCGTGTTCCAGTGGCGCTTGTTCATGTGGTAGCCGGGGATGATCAGGCCCTCGTACTCGCCGCGCAGCCGGACAGCGTCCTCCGGGTCGCACTTGAGGTTGACGGTGAGCGGGCGGGAGTCCAGCCAGCTCAGGGCGAACATCTTGCCCAGGACCTTGAAGACCGAGATGTCCGGCGCGAAGGGGAAGTCCTCCACTGCCGCGTTGAAGGACAGGCAGAAGCCGCGCAGCTCCTCGGGGCTCACTCCTCTTCCGCCCCTTCCTTCGTGGCGCCCACCGGCTCCGCCAGCACCGTCACGATCTTGTTCCGGCGCCCCGCCGCGGCCTCCGCGGTCAGCCGCAGCTCACGGCCGTCGGGGAGTTCGACGACGGACGACGCCCCGGCGATCGGAACGCGGCCCAGCGCCTTCGCCAGCAGTCCGCCGACGGTCTCCACGTCCTCGTCGTCGTACGCCTCCAGGCCGTACAGGTCGCCGAGGTCGCCGATGTCGAGGCGGGCGGTGACACGGTAGCGGTCCTCGCCCAACTCCTCCACGGGCGGGAGTTCCCGGTCGTACTCGTCGGTGATCTCGCCGACGATCTCCTCGAGGATGTCCTCGATGGTGACGATGCCGGCCGTGCCGCCGTACTCGTCGATGACGACGGCGACGTGGTTGCGGTCCTGCTGCATCTCGCGGAGCAGATCGCCGGCGTTCTTGGTGTCGGGCACGAAGGCGGCGGGCCGCATGGCCGTGGAGACCAGCTCGGACTCGGCGTCCCGGCTGATGTGCGTCTTGCGGGCCAGGTCCTTCAGATACACGATCCCGACGACGTCGTCCTCGCTCTCGCCGGTCACCGGGATCCGCGAGAAACCGGAGCGCAGCGCCAGCGTCAGGGCCTGGCGGATGGTCTTGTAGCGCTCGATGACGACCAGGTCGGTGCGCGGGACCATGACCTCCCGTACGAGGGTGTCGCCCAGCTCGAAGACGGAGTGCACCATGCGGCGCTCCTCGTCCTCGATCAGGGACTCCTTCTCGGCGAGGTCGACCAGTGCGCGCAGCTCCGCCTCGGAGGCGAAGGGGCCGCGTCGGAAGCCCTTGCCCGGGGTGAGCGCGTTGCCGATGAGGATCAGCA
The DNA here is from genome assembly GCF_030499575.1 of Streptomyces sp. DG2A-72. Lineage (NCBI taxonomy): Bacteria > Bacillati > Actinomycetota > Actinomycetes > Kitasatosporales > Streptomycetaceae > Streptomyces > Streptomyces sp. DG2A-72. Next base: position 3,262,156 of record NZ_JASTLC010000001.1, on the reverse strand, counting down.
GGGGCGGGATGGGGCCCATCACGCGGGCCAGCGGCAGCAGGACGTACGCCGCCGCCGTCGCGGTGTTCAGCGGGTGCTGGCGGCCGATGGTGCGCGGGGAGACGCCGACGGCGACATACGACACCAGGACCATGACGCCGATCGCGGCGAGCAGGGCCCGGGTGGTGCTGTCGATCTCGTTCAGACAGGCGTACGTCACCATCGCCGCGGCGGCCATCTCGCAGGCGACGCGCACCAGCAGCGCGACATTGAGATAGCGGGTCGGGTCGGCGGCGACCTGGGCGAGTTTCTCGCTGCCGCGGCGGCCGGACTTGACGGCCTCCTCTGCGCGGAAGCTGGAGACACGGGCGAGACCGGCCTCCGCGCACGCGGCGAGCCAGGCGACGACGACCAGCGCGACGGCGCCGGAGATCAGCGGGGGGCTCATGACACGGTCGGGGCCGGGGACGGGCCGGTGAGACCCTTCTCCGCACGCCAGCCGTCCACGATCGCCGCCTGGAGACCGAACATCTCGGCCTTCTCGTCCGCTTCCTCGTGGTCGTAGCCGAGCAGGTGCAGCACACCATGGACGGTCAGGAGCTGGAGCTCCTCGTCCATGGAGTGCTGCGTCTCGGCTTCCTTGCCCTGCTTCTCGGCGACCTCAGGGCACAGCACGATGTCGCCGAGCAGGCCCTGCGGCGGCTCGTCCTCGTCCTTCGCCGGCGGACGCAGCTCGTCCATCGGGAAGGACATGACATCCGTCGGGCCCGGCAGGTCCATCCACTGGATGTGCAGCTGCTCCATGGCTTCGGCGTCCACGACGATCACCGAGAGCTCGGAGAGCGGGTGGATGCGCATCCGCGCGAGCGCGTAGCGGGCGATGTCGAGGATCGCCTGCTCGTCGACCTCGGTTCCGGACTCGTTGTTGACGTCGATCGACATGGTGCTGCTCGGTCTACTTCCCCTTGTGCCCGGACCTGCTCCGGCCGCCCTTGTGGGAGCCGTTCTGAGTGCCGTGCTTGTTGTCGTACTCCTCGTACGCGTCGACGATACGGCCGACGAGCTTGTGCCGAACGACATCGTGGGACGAGAGCCGGGAGAAGTGGACGTCCGGGACGCCGTCCAGGATGTCCTGGACCTGGCGCAGACCGGACTTGGTGCCGTCCGGGAGGTCGACCTGCGTGACGTCACCCGTGATCACGATCTTCGAGTCGAAGCCGAGGCGGGTGAGGAACATCTTCATCTGCTCGGGGCTCGTGTTCTGGGCCTCGTCCAGGATGATGAAGGCGTCGTTCAACGTACGCCCACGCATGTACGCCAGCGGCGCGACCTCGATCGTGCCCGCCGCCATGAGCCGCGGGATGGAGTCGGGGTCGAGCATGTCGTGCAGCGCGTCATACAGAGGCCGCAGATACGGGTCGATCTTCTCGTACAGCGTGCCCGGCAGGAAGCCGAGACGCTCGCCCGCCTCGACCGCGGGCCTGGTCAGGATGATGCGGTTGACCTGCTTGGACTGCAGGGCCTGCACTGCCTTGGCCATGGCGAGATAGGTCTTGCCGGTACCGGCGGGGCCGATGCCGAAGACGATCGTGTGCTTGTCGATCGCGTCGACGTACCGCTTCTGGTTGAGGGTCTTGGGGCGGATCGTGCGGCCGCGGGAGGAGAGGATGTTCTGCGTGAGGACTTCGGCGGGGGTCTCCTCGCCGTCGCTCTCCCCGTTCTCACTCGCCCGGAGCATGGCGATCGAGCGTTCCACTGCGTCCTCCGTCATCGGCTGTCCGGTGCGGAGCACCAGCATCATCTCGTCGAACAGTCGCTGGACGAGGGCGACCTCTGCGGCGTCGCCGACCGCGTTGATCTCATTGCCCCGGACGTGGATGTCGGCCGCCGGGAAGGCCTTCTCGATCACGCGCAGGAGGGCGTCGCCGGACCCCAGGACGGTGACCATGGGGTGCTGGGCGGGAACGGTGAACCGTGCTCGTGCCTGCCCCTGCGCAGGGGTGTGAGCTGTGGGTGTCTGAGTCATGGGCCGGCTCTGTAGGCCTGCACGTCCTCCTCCATACGACTCGCCTGCCACAAGGGCGGCCTGGCGATTTCAAGAGTACGCCGGGAGACTGACATCGCCGTAGGTCTTTTCATCGGCCCGGTTCAGGGCTTGCCCACCGACATGTCCTGGAGTCCCACCACGCGCAGCAGCTGGAGGCGTTCGTGGGACTCCGTGCCCGGGCGGGCGGTGTGGATGACCAGGAGCTGGTGGTGTTCGTGGCTGAGCAGGACCTCGCAGTCGAGGTCCAGCCGGCCGACCAGAGGGTGCAGGAAGCGTTTGGTCGCCCGGTGGCGCAGCGACACCTCGTGTTCGTCCCACAGGCGCGCGAACTCCTCGCTCGACGAACGGAGCTCGGCGACCAGCGCGGCGGGTTCCGGGTCGTCGGGACGGGCGGCGGCCACCGCACGCAGATTGGCCACATGGGCGCGTGCGTGCTCGGCCCGGTCCTCCTCCGGGAACAGGGTGCACGCCTCAGGGTCCAGGAAGTAGAGGCGGAGGAGGTTGCGCTCGCCCGGGGGGCGGGACATCACATCGCGGGTCAGTGCCCTCGCCATGGTGTTCTGGGCCAGCACCTCGCCACAGTCGGTCACCACCTGCGCCGGTGTGTCATGCAGCCGGTCCAGGATCAGCATCAGGCCCGGCGCGACGTGCGCCGACGCCGTCTCGCGGCGCGGTGGCTCCTCGCCGGCCAGGTGGAACAGATGGTCGCGCTCGTCGGCGGTGAGACGCAGGGCACGGGCCAGCGCCGCCAGCATCTGCCGGGACGGGCGTGGTCCCCGGGACTGCTCCAGGCGCGTGTAGTAGTCCACCGACATGCCCGCCAGCTGCGTCACCTCCTCGCGCCGCAGACCGGCCGTACGGCGCCGGGCGCCCGGCGCCAGGCCCACGTCCGACGGGGTCAGGCGGGCTCGGCCCCGGCGCAGGAAGTCCGCGAGTTCGGCTCGGTTCACGCCCCCAGCGTGCGGCACTCCGCCCGTCTTATCCAGGGACTGTCGATCCCCTGATCAACGGGTCTCTCCCGGCCGGCGCGTGTCTCTCCGAGGGTGGTGGCAGCAGAGCATCCGGTTCGTGAGGAGCAGATCATGTTGACACTGGTGACGGGTACGACGGGACAGGTCGGCCGGCGCTTCGTGCCGAGGCTGCTGGCGCAGGCCCGGCCCTCGGAGAGGGTGCGGGTGCTGGTACGGGACGCGGCGCGGGGTGAGCCCTTCGCAGAGCTGGGCGCCGAGGTCGTGGTCGGCGATCTGCGGGACACGGAGGCGCTCGGCAAGGCCGTCGCCGGGGTCGACGCGGTCGTCAACGTCGCGGCCTCCTTCCGCGGGGTGCCGGACGAGGAGGCGTGGGCGGTCAACCGGGACGCGGCGGTGGAGCTGGGCCGTGCCGCGCTGGCTGCCGGTGTGCAGCGGTTCGTGCAGGTCAGCACGGGGTTGGTGTACGGCACCGGACGCGGGCGCCCGCTCACCGAGGACGACGAGAGCCGGCCCGGCGGGTCGATGTGGGGCGCCTATCCCGAGTCCAAGGCGGAGGCCGAGCGGAAGCTGCTCGCGCTGGAGGGCCTGGACGTGCGCATCGGCCGGCTCCCCTTCGTCTACGGCGAGGGCGACCCGCACCTCGCCCAGTCCCTGATGTGGGCCAAGGACTGGGCGGCGACCCGGCGGCTCCAGATGGGCCATCACGCGGACGTCGCCCAAGGGCTGCTGCGCATCCTGCACGCGCCGGGAATTGCCGGCCGTATCTACAACATCGCCGACGACGCCCTCGTCACGGCGGTCGAGCTGCACCAGCTCAATGGCGTCGAGGTACCCGAGGAGCTGTACAGCCGCACCGATCCCGACCCGTGGCTCGTGATCACGTCCACCGACCGTATCCGCCGGGAGCTGGGCTACCGGCCGTTGTTCCCGAGTGTTTATGCGGCGCGGGACGCTGGGGCGCTGTGAGCGGGCGCCGTGTTCGTCCGCGGGTTCGTGGGGGCTGGTCGCGCAGTTCCCCGCGCCCCTGACGGGGCGCCTCAGTCCACGCCTCTGATCCGGCCCACCAGCACCGCCCCCGCCAGCCCGACCCCCGCCGCCACCGCGTACAGCACCCGGTACCCGCCCAGGTGCGTCACGATCGGTGCGGCCAGGGCGGGCGCCGCCACCTGGGGCAGGGCGTTGGCCACGTTGATGACGCCGAGGTCCTTGCCTCGGTCCCGTGCCTTCGGCAGGACGTCCGTCATCAACGCGAAGTCGACCGAAATGAAGACCCCCAGGCCCACGCCCAGCAGGGCCGCCACGACGATTGCGCTCGGCCAGGTCTGCCAGGCGGCCAGTAGGGCCGTGGCCGCGGCCATCAGTACCCCGGACCAGCGCACGAAGGGCTTGCGGCGGCCCACGCGGTCCGACCAGGCGCCGCCCACGACGACCGTGGCCAGCAGGGTCACGCTGTTCACGGCGGTGAGGATCAGGACGCCGGACTCGGGGTCGTCGTGGCGCAGGCGGTCCCGCAGGTAGTAGAGGAGGTAGAGGATCACGAGGGCGTTGCTGAGATTGATCAGGAAGCGGGTCAGCCACGCCCAGCCGAAGTCCGGGTAGCGGCGCGGGCTCAGCCAGAAGCCCTTGAGGAAGGCCTTCGGGGACCGGGGCGGCCGGTCCGCCACCGCCAGCCTGAGATCCCCGTATCGCAGGACGTACGGCAGCACGCCCGCCAGAGAGAAGAGCGCGCACGCCGCGTACCCCGCCGCGATCCCGCCCGCCGCCGTCGCCAGCCCCGTCCCGACCACCGCCCCCAGGATCTGCGCCGCCCCCAGCCAACCGCCCACCGAACCCCGCTGCAGTCGCGGCACACGGTCCGGCACCGCCGCCGTCACCGCCGCGAAGGCCGCGTTCAGGGTCAGCTGGACCAGGCACCAGCCCACCGCCATCGTCCACAGCCCGCCCGCGCCCGCGAGCAGCAGCAACGACAGCGCACCGCCCGCCGCGCCGGCCACGATCCACGGCGTACGGCGGCCCCAGCGGCCCGCCGTACGGTCCGACAGCGCGCCGAAGAACGGGTTGGCCGCCAGCGACACCACCGCGCCCACGCCCGTCACCCACGCCAGCAGCGTCTCCTTCGACATGCCGGTGCCGGGCGCGAAGTCCTCCGCCTGCCGGGCCAGCAGGATCTGCAGCGGGCCGTACCAGCCCACCCAGATCGCCACGTTGGCCAGCGACAGGGCCGACGTCCAGCCCCGGCCGACGTTCTCGACGGGCTCGGCAAGGGCGACCCCGGTCATCTCTGGGCCCGCAGCACATCCCGGAACCAGGCGTACGACGCCTTCGGGGTCCTGGCGAGCGTCTCGTGATCCACGTGGACCAGCCCGAAGCGGCGTGCGTACCCCTCCGCCCACTCGAAGTTGTCCAGCAGCGACCACACGAAGTAGCCGCGTACGTCCACGCCCGCCTCCACCGCCCGGTGCAGCGCGCGCACATGAGCGTCCAGGTAGGCGATCCGGTCCTGGTCGTCGATCCCCTCGTACGAGCAGCCGTTCTCGGTGATCACGACGGGCGGGAGCCGGTCGCCGTAGCGCTCGTGGAAGCCGGTGAGCAGCTCGGTCAGGCCCTCCGGGACCACCGGCCAGCCGAAGTCGGTCACCGGGACGCCGTCGATCTCGTGGACGGAGAAGGGGAGTTCGGCCGGGATGGTCAGCCCGCCGAACTCGATGTCGGTGCCCTGCGGGGCGCCCACCCGGGTCGGCGCGTAGTAGTTGACGCCGTAGAAGTCCAGCGGCTCACCGATGACCTTGAGGTCGGCCGGGACGTCACCGGGCATCAACTCGCCGATTCCCTCGGGGTATTCACCGCGCAGGACGGGGTCGGCGAAGAGGCGGTTGAGCAGCAGGTCGTAGAAGTCGGCCGCTTCCAGGTCCGCCTGTTCGCGGGAGGCCGGCCAGGTCGGGCCGTGCGAGTTGGCGATGCCGATGTCGGTGGCGCCGCAGGCGCGCAGTGCTTGTACGGCCAGGCCGTGGGCCAGGAGTTGGTGGTGGGCGGCCGGCAGCGCGTCGAACATCAGCTGCTTGCCCGGTGCGTGGACGCCGAGGGCATGGCCGAACAGGGTGTGTTCGGCGGGCTCGTTGAGGGTGATCCACTTCGAGACGCGGTCGCCCAGGCGGCCCGCCACCGTCGACACGTACTCCGCGAAGTGCGGAGCCGTGTCGCGCTTCAGCCAGTCGAGGGACACCGGGAGGTCCCAGTGGAAGAGGGTGGGGACGGGACGTACGCCCGCCGCGCACAGCTCGTCGACCAGACGGTCGTAGAAGTCCAGTCCGCCTTCGGACCGGACCCGCGGCCAGGAGATCGAGAAGCGGTACGCGTCCACCCCCAGCTCGGCCAGGAGCGCCACGTCCTCGCGGTAGCGGTGGTAGTGGTCGCAGGCCACCGCCGCCGTCGAGCCGTCCTTCACCCGCCCCGGCTCGGCCGTGAAGGCGTCCCAGACGGAGGGTTCGCGTTGGTCGGCCGCGCCCTCGATCTGGTGGGCGGACGTCGAGACGCCCCACAGGAAGCCGGAGGGGAACCGAGGTATCGGATCAGTCGCCATGCGCCGGATCATCCGTACCGCCGGTAACGGAAGTCAACGGGCAGGCGTGAACAAGCAGTTACGCCCTTTCCCCGACCGGCTACGCGCCTTCCTTGAGCACCCTGGAGATCAGCTTCCGCTGCTCCTCCGTGAGCCGGGGATCCGAGCAGTACACCGTCTTGCCGTCCACGGTGATCTGGTAGCTGAAGCCGTCCGGAACCCCGACGGGGGGCACACCCCGGCCGGACGCGACCGCGCTCTCGGCCAGGGAGTGCCACTCCTGGGCATCGGGCCGCCCCGAGGTCTCCACCTCGGCGTGCCGCTCGATGCCCGCGAATCCGCCCGTGCGCCGCACCTGAATACGCATGGGTCCTGTCTAGTACGGAACTAGAGGGTGCGCACCCCGACCTGCTCCCAGGCCTTGAGTACGGCCTGAAGCTCCTCGCTGCTGTCGCCGTACCGTGCCTTCGCGGCAGCGACCGTCAGCGTGGCGAAGTCGACGAAGAGGGCCTGTTCCTTCAGCTCGCCCCCGGTCAGCACGTCGTACCAGATCTGCCCGGCCCGCTCCCAGGCGTGACCGCCGAGCGTGGTCGCGGCGAGGTAGAAGGCGTGGTTGGGGATGCCGGAGTTGATGTGCACGCCGCCGTTGTCGCGGCCGGTGCGGACGTAGTCGTCCATCGTGCCGGGCTGCGGGTCCTTGCCGAGGACGTCGTCGTCGTACGCCGTGCCCGGCTCCTTCATGGAGCGCAGCGCCTTGCCGGTCACGCGCGGGGCGAGCAGGCCCGCGCCGATCAGCCAGTCGGCCTCGGCGGCGGTCTGGCCGAGGGTGTACTGCTTGATCAGCGAGCCGAACACGTCGGACATCGACTCGTTCAGGGCGCCCGGCTGGCCGAAGTAGGTCAGGTTGGCCGTGTACTGGGTGACGCCGTGGGCCAGCTCATGGCCGATGACGTCGATCGGGATGGTGAAGTCGAGGAAGATCTCGCCGTCGCCGTCGCCGAACACCATCTGCTCGCCGTTCCAGAAGGCGTTGCCGTAGTCCTCGTCGTAGTGCACGGTCGCGTCGAGCGGCAGTCCGTCGCCGTCGATCGAGTCGCGCCCGTACGCCTTCAGGAACAGCTCGAAGGTGGCGCCCAGGCCCGCGTAGGCGCGGTTGACGGTGGCGTCCTTGCCGGGCTTGTCGCCCTCGGCGCGGACCTTCTTGCCGGGCAGGTCGGTCTTGTGCTCGGCGTCGTGGATCGTGCGGTGCGGTTTGCCTGCGGCGGCTTCGGCTGGCGGGGCGATGGTGGGTGCGCCGAGGACTGTGGTCAGGCGGCGGTGGGTGCGCTGGTAGGCGTCGCGCTCGAGGGTCTTGCGAGCGGGGCCGGCGAGCGCGGGGTCCTCGGCCTGGGCGAGCTTGTCGAGGATGTGGGGTGGCACGACGGTGCAGAAGACGGGCGTGTAGCCCCCGTTTGTCGTCATGTTCCGCACACTTGCACTCCGTGATGCCGGTGTCACTATCGGCAACCATGATTGGTGAAATGTGGGGATGTTTGGGCGTGGGGTGGTTGCGCTGTGTTATTGGCTGCGGCGCCGTCGTGGCTTGTCGTGCAGTTCCCCGCGCCCCTGGCGGGGTGCTCTAGTCCCGCATATTGATACAGAGGCCTGCATTCGGGAGGGGCTCAGCTACGATGCTGCGCATCATGCGTTTCGGGCTGCTCCTCCTTAGCTGCCGCGGCGAGGGCCTGTAGTACAGGTCGACTCCCTCCCCGCGGAGCTTGGTGTTGCGTCGTCGGCCGTCCTTCCGGACATCCTGAGGAGCCCCGCACCATGGCAAATCGCCAGCAGCCCAGTTCTATGCCGATTCAGAAGTACGGCCGGTACGAGCAGGTCGACATTCCCGACCGCACCTGGCCCGAGAAGCGGATCGCCGCCGCCCCCCGCTGGCTCTCCACCGACCTGCGTGACGGCAACCAGGCCCTGATCGACCCCATGTCGCCCGTGCGCAAGCGCGCGATGTTCGACCTGCTGGTCAAGATGGGCTACAAGGAGATCGAGGTCGGCTTCCCGGCCTCCGGTCAGACCGACTTCGACTTCGTGCGCTCCATCGTCGAGGAAGAGGGCGCGATCCCCGACGACGTCACCATCTCCGTACTGACCCAGGCCCGCGAGGACCTGATCGAGCGGACGGTGGAGTCCATCAAGGGCGCCAAGCGCGCCACCGTGCACCTCTACAACGCCACCGCCCCGGTCTTCCGGCGGGTCGTCTTCCGTGGCTCCAAGGACGACATCAAGCAGATCGCCGTCGACGGCACGCGGCTGGTGATGGAGTACGCGGAGAAGCTGCTGGGGCCGGAGACCGAGTTCGGGTACCAGTACAGCCCGGAGATCTTCACCGACACCGAGCTGGACTTCGCGCTGGAGGTCTGCGAGGCGGTGATGGATGTGTGGCGGCCCGGTCCGGGGCGCGAGATCATCCTCAACCTGCCGGCGACCGTGGAGCGCTCGACGCCGTCCACGCACGCGGACCGCTTCGAGTGGATGGGCCGCAACCTGTCCCGCCGTGAGCACGTCTGCCTGTCGATCCACCCGCACAACGACCGCGGTACGGCGGTGGCGGCGGCCGAGCTGGCGCTGATGGCCGGCGCCGACCGCGTCGAGGGCTGCCTGTTCGGACAGGGTGAGCGCACCGGCAACGTCGACCTGGTCACCCTGGGCATGAACCTGTTCTCACAGGGCGTCGACCCGCAGATCGACTTCTCCGACATCGACGAGATCCGTCGTACGTGGGAGTACTGCAACCAGATGGAGGTCGACCCGCGCCACCCGTACGTGGGCGACCTGGTCTACACGTCCTTCTCCGGCTCCCACCAGGACGCCATCAAGAAGGGCTTCGACGCGATGGAGGCCGACGCGGCGGCTCGCGGGGTCACCGTCGACGACATCGAGTGGGCCGTGCCCTACCTGCCGATCGACCCGAAGGACGTCGGGCGGTCCTACGAGGCGGTCATCCGCGTCAACTCGCAGTCCGGCAAGGGCGGGCTGGCGTACGTCCTGAAGAACGAGCACAACCTGGACCTGCCGCGCCGGATGCAGATCGAGTTCTCGAAGATCATCCAGGCGAAGACGGATGCCGAGGGCGGCGAGGTCACGCCGAAGGACATCTGGGCGATCTTCCAGGACGAGTACCTGCCGAACCCCGGGAATCCGTGGGGTCGGATCCAGGTCAAGAACGGCCAGTCGACGACCGACACGGACGGTGTGGACACGCTCCACGTCGAGGCGGAGGTGGACGGCGTCGAGACGACCCTGGTCGGCACGGGCAATGGTCCGATCTCGGCCTTCTTCCATGCGCTGCAGGGCATCGGCATCGATGCGCGGCTGCTGGACTATCAGGAGCACACGATGAGCGAGGGGGCGTCCGCGCAGGCCGCGTCGTACATCGAGGTGGCGATCGAGGACAAGGTTCTGTGGGGGATCGGGATCGATGCGAATACGACGCGTGCGTCGCTGAAGGCGGTTGTCTCCGCCGTCAACCGGGCAGGTCGTTGATCGGCTGACGCGCCGTCGTGGCTGGTCGCGCCCACGCGGCGGAGCCGCATATCGACACAGCCCCGCGCCCCTTTAGGGCGTTGTTGCGCCCGGCGTTCAGAGGCCCCGTCTGCCGTATTCCGGTGGGCGGGGCCTGTCGTATTCCGGCCAATCCCTGTGCAGGTCACGGGTAGGTCTCGTCCGGGGTACTGACTCTGGCTCAACAATGTGGCTAACATCACGCGAGCGCGGCGATGTTGCCGTGGGGTTACGGAGGTGCGACGTGCTGCCAGGACGGGGACGAGACGGCCGTGCTGCCAGGCGTGCGCGCATTCTGGGCACCCGTACTTCGTGGAGTGCCGTCGGGGACGGTGAGTTCTTCTGCCCGGGGTGTGGGGGAGACCGGAACTATCAGCGGCTGACCGGGCGCCGCCGGTTCACGATGCTGGGTGTGCCCGTGCTGCCGCGGGGTGAGTCCGGGCCGGTGGTGGAGTGTGCGGCCTGCCGTCGGCACTTCGGCACGGATGTGATGGACCACCCGACGACCACGCGGTTCTCCGCGATGCTCCGCGACGCCGTGCACACCGTCGCCCTCGCGGTCCTCGCCGCGGGCGGCACCTGCAGTCGTACGTCTTTGGAGGCGGCGGCGACCGAGGTCCGTGCCGCCGGGTTCGACGACTGTACGGAGGACCAGCTGAACGCCCTCGTGGAGGCGCTCGCCGCGGACACCGGCCGGGTCTACGGCGAGCCGTGCGGGGCAGGTCTGGCCATAGAGCTGCACGAGGCCCTCGATCCGCTGGCCCCGCACCTCGCCGCGGCGGGCCGGGAGTCGATCCTGCTGCAGGGCGCGCGGATCGCCCTCGCGGACGGGCCGTACACCCCGGCCGAGCGGGATGTGCTCAGCACGGTGGGGGCGGCGCTCACGATCTGCGGGGACGATGTGAGCCGGTTGCTGGCGGCGGCGCGTACACCGTCGTAGCCGTACTCCCCGGGGAGTAACGCGGCCTGCGTGCCGCCCCTGGCAGTACCCCTCAACTCGCCCTCACGCGCGACGAATCGCCCCCCTCCCGCCGGGAGTCTGGAGAACGACCCAGACACCCCGACCGGAGGGAGGCCCGTCACATGGGGGCCGCAAGGACATCCGTACGGCGGCGGCGTGCCGTGCCCTGGCTGGTGCTCGGGCTGTGGATCGCCGTGCTGGCGATCGCCTCGCCGTTCGCCTCGAAACTCGGTGACGTCCAGCGTGACCGTGCCGTCGACTATCTGCCGGCCAGTGCCGACTCCACTCAGGTCGCCAAGATCCAGGAGCGGCTGCCCGGTGGTGAGGCCACCGAAATGGTCGTCGTCTACCACCGCGACGGCGGACTGACCGCCGCCGACAAGGCCACCGCCGCCGGCCAGATCGACCGGATCGCGGGCGCGCACACCCTGACCGGCGAACCGGCCGGCGTGCCGTCCCGGGACGGCACCACCCTGATGTACCCGGTGGCCAGCACCGAGCCCGGCACGGACGAGAAGGCCCGGGACGAGCTGGTCAACGACGTACGGGACATCGCACAGGGCGGGGATGGGCTGAACGTCGACGTCGGCGGTTCGGGGGCGCTCGCCACGGACGCCGCCGAGATCTACAACTCGCTCGACGGACCGCTGCTCTACACCACCGTCGCAGTCGTCGCGCTGCTGCTGATCATCATCTACCGCAGCCCGTTCCTGTGGCTGGTGCCGCTCTTCGTCGCAGGCATGGCCGACTATCTGTCGATGGGCGTCGCCTACGGGCTCAACCAGTGGTTCGGGACGTCCGTGTCCGGCCAGAGTTCCGGGATCATGACGATCCTCGTGTTCGGGGCGGGGACCGACTACGCGCTGCTGCTCGTCTCCCGGTACCGGGAGGAACTGCGGCGCATCGAGCGGCCGTACGACGCCATGGTCGCCGCCCTGCGCGGCTGCGGGCCCGCCGTGCTCGCCTCCTCGGGCACCGTCGCCGCGGGACTGCTGTGCCTGCTCGCCGCAGACCTCAACTCCAGCCGGGGCATGGGCCCGCTCGGCACGGTCGGCGTGCTGTGCGCGCTGGTGGCCATGCTGACCCTGCTGCCCGCGCTGCTGGTGCTGCTGGGCCGACGGGTGTTCTGGCCGCTGGTGCCGCGCTACGGCACTCAGCCCAAGGTCCGCCGGTCGCTGTTCTCCGCGATGGGCAGCTCCGCCGGGCGGCGTCCGCTGACCGTGCTCGCCGGTGGCGCGGTCCTGCTCGGGGCGCTCGCGCTGGGCACGCTGAACCTGCCCGGCACCATCAAGCAGGAGGACTCCTTCACCAGCAAGCCCGAAGCGGTCGCCGCCATGGAGACCCTGGCCACGGCCTACCCCGAACAGGGCACGCAGCCCATCAGCGTCATCGCACCCACCGACCGTGCCGACGCCGCCCTGGCCGACATCCGCGACACGGGCGGCGTGGAGAGCGCCGAACGCGGTCGCAGCGGCGACGGCTGGACCGAGATCTCCGTACTCGCCGCCGCCCCGCCGCAGTCCCCGGGCGAGACCCGCACCATCGAGGATCTGCGTGACCGGCTCGACGGCTCCTACGTCGGCGGAGCGAGCGCCGAGCAGATCGACCTGAAGGACACCAACGCACGGGACCGGCTGATCGTCGTACCGATCGTGCTGCTCTCGGTCCTGCTGATCCTCGTCGCGCTGCTGCGTAGCATCGTCGCTCCGCTGCTGCTGGTGGCCGCCGTGGTCGCGGTGTGGGGTGCGGCGCTCGGCATCGGCGGGCTGGTCTTCGGGCCGGTGTTCGGCTTCGAGGGCACCGACCCCGGACTCGGGCTGCTGTCCTTCGTGTTCCTCGTCGCCCTCGGCGTCGACTACGGCATCTTCCTGATGCACCGGATGCGGGAGGAGGCGCTGAAGGGCGCCGAGCCCGTGGCAGCCGCCCTGACCGCGCTGCGGACGACGGGCGGGGTCATCGCCTCCGCGGGACTGGTCCTCGCGGCCACCTTCGCGGTGCTCACCAACATGCCGCTCGTCCAACTCGTCGAGCTGGGCTTCGTCATCGCGGTGGGCGTCCTGCTCGACACCTTCCTCGTCCGCACCTACCTGGTCACCAGCGCGAGCGTCGCGCTGCGCCGCAAGGTGTGGTGGCCGGGCCGCCTCTCCCGCGAGCCCGAACCGCCGGTACCGCCGAAGGAACCCGAGCCGGTGACCGCGTCCGCCCACTGACCCGAACAGGCGCCCCTCTCCCGGAGGGGCGCCCTCCGCACGGAAGATGACCCTGTGCAGGCAACCACCACAACGGCACCTCCCCGCCTGGGCGAGCGGGTCATGGCGGCGATCAACCGCGACCCCCGCACCGCCCCGCACGGCATGCGCAACGACGCGCTGCTGGCCGGGGCGCTCGCCGTCGTCGCCACGGCCCTCGCCCTGCTCGGCGACCACGGGCTGCGGCCCGACGCGCTCGGCTGGACCCTGCTGCTCGCCGCGCATGTGCCGCTCGTGTGGCGGCGCCGCCGCCCGGTGCCGGTCCTGCTCGTGGTGCTGGCCTGCGTCGCTCCGTACCACGCCCTCGACAACAACCACAGCGCGCCCATCCCGGCGACCATGGTGGTGCTGTACACGATCGCGGCGACCGGCACGGTGCGCCGTACGCTGCTCACCGGCACCACGATCCTCGGCGTGACGCTGATCATCAACGCCCTCACCAACCCCAACGGGGTGGTGGAGCTCCTGCGGATCTCCGGCTGGGTCATCGCCGTCCTCTTCCTCGGCATCGACATCCGCTACTACCGCCAGTACGTCGCCGCCATCGTCGAACGCGCCGTACGCGCCGAACGCACCCGCGAGGAGGAGGCCCGCCGCCGCGTCGCCGAGGAGCGCCTCCGGATCGCCCGGGACCTGCACGACCTGCTCGCGCACAGCATCACCCTCATCGGAGTGCAGACCTCCGTCGCCGCGCATGTGCTCGCCGCCGACCCCGAGCGCCTGGACCGGGAGACGGTCGCCAAGGCCCTCGACGACATCGCCGAGACCTGCCGGACGGCGCGCGGCGAGCTGCGTACGACGCTGGAGGTGCTGCGGGAGCACGGCTCGCCGGACGCGCGCGGTGCGCTGCCCGGCCTGGACGGACTGTCCGACCTCGTGGAGGCCGCCCGGCTCGCGGGCGCGCGCGTGGAGCAGACGGTACGGATTCGGCACGCCCCGCCCGCCGTCGGCGCCGCCGCCTACCGCATCGTCCAGGAGGCGCTGACCAACGCCGTACGGCACGCGGGACCCGAACCGTCCGTCCGCGTCGACCTGCACGAGCGGGACGGTGCCCTGCACCTCACGGTCACCGACGACGGCACCGGGGCCGGGAATGCCGCGCAGCCCGGTTTCGGGCTGGTCGGCATGCGCGAGCGGGCCCGCAGTGTGGGCGGCACCCTCGTCGCCGGACCGCGCGCCCAGGGCGGCTTCGAGGTGGCCGCCGTACTGCCCATGAACGTGCTGGAAGGGACCGGATGACCATCCGAGTACTGCTCGCGGACGACCAGAACCTCGTGCGCGCCGCGTTCGCCATGCTCATCGAGTCGGCCCCGGACATGGAGGTCGTCGGCCAGGCGGGCACCGGCCGCGAGGCCGTGCGGCTGGCCCGCAGCGAACGCGCCGACCTGGTGGTGATGGACATCCGCATGCCCGACCTGGACGGCATCGAGGCGACCCGGCAGATCGCCGCCGACGAGGACCTGGCCGGCGTCAAGGTCCTCGTCCTCACCACCTACGACACCGACGAGCACATCGTCGAGGCGCTGCGGGCCGGCGCCTCCGGCTTCCTGGTGAAGGACACCCGTCCGGCCGAACTGCTGGACGCGATCCGGACGGTGGCGGCCGGGGAGGCGCTGCTGTCGCCGGGGCCGACGGCACGGCTGATCGAGCGACTTCTGCGCAGCCCTTCGGCTCCGCCGGCGGCGGGCGGGCCCGAATGCCTGTCCGAACGGGAGCGCGAGGTGCTCACTCTGGTGGCGCGCGGGCTCAACAACACCGAGATCGCCGAGGCGTTGGGGCTGAGCCCGCTGACGGCGAAGACGCACGTCAGTCGGATCATGGGGAAGCTGGGGGCGAGGGACCGGGCGCAATTGGTCATCGTGGCGTACGAGTCGGGGATGGTCACACCGGGGACCATGTGACGGACAGCATCCGACGATCCGTCAGGGAGAGGGATGAGACTCCTGATCCGCACCCTCCTCGTCACCGCAGTACTCCTCAGTCCCCTGGCCGCTCCCACGGCCACCGCCTCGGCAGCCGCCTGTACCACCTCACTGCCGTACGTCTCCGGAAAGGGCGGCTACGACACCTACCGCATCCCCGCCACCGTGAGTACCGGCGAGGGCACGATCCTCGCCTTCGCCGAGGGCCGGCGCGACGGCGCCGGCGACACCGGCAACATCGATGTCGTCCTGCGCCGCTCCGGCGACGGAGGCTGCACCTGGGGCCCGCTCCAGGTCGTCGCGGCCGGCGGCGGGAACACCCGGGGCAACCCGGCGCCCGTGTACGACCCGCGCGCCGACGCGGTCATCCTGCTCACCTCCTACAACAGCGGGGACGTGACGGAGAGTCAGATCATGCGCGGCGAGGTCACGCCCCAGCAGAGCCGCCGGGTGTTCGTGCAGCGCAGCTGGGACGACGGCCTCAGCTTCACACCGCCGCGCGACATCACCACCCGCGTCAAGCCGCGGAACTGGCGCTGGTACGCGACCGGACCGGGCCACGCCGTCGCCCTGACCCGCGGCCCGCACACCGGACGCCTGGTGGTCCCCGCCAACCACTCCACGGCCCCGCCCGCCGGCTCCACCGACACCGGCCAGGAGTCCAAGTACTACGGCGGCCACGCCCTCTACAGCGACAACGGCGGCCAGACCTGGAACCTGGGCTTCGTCGACACCACCTACGACGGCTACAACAACGCCAACGAATCCACCGCCACCCAGCTCACCGACGGCCGCCTCTACTTCAACTCCCGCGACCACAACGGCACGAGCACCGGCAACCGGCTCGACAGCCATTCGAGCAGCGGCGCGCGGAAGCTGGACCGCCCCTACCGGGTGCAGCCCAGCCTCAACGACGTGCCCGTGGTGGAGGCCAGCGTCCTCCAGGTCCAGTCGGGCCCGCTGCTGTTCTCCGGCCCGTCCGTGCCCACCGCCCGGCGGTCCATGGCGATCTGGCGCAGCAAGGACGCCGGAAAGACGTTCAAGAAGGTCCGCACCCTGGACGGGCGCCGGGCCGCCTACTCCGACCTGGTGCAGGTGAACCGGAGCACGGTCGGGATCCTGTACGAGACGGGGACGAGCGGGACGTACGAGACGATCGAGTTCCGCCGGCTTCCGGTCAGCGGGCTCTAGACGAGTCCGACCACACATGCGAGGAGGTGCACTGAAGGTCCCGGCATTCCTTCCTGATTGGGCAACTCGCCTGTTGCTGTTGCCCATTGGGAGCTGAACTCTGAGCTATATCTGAGGTGACTCTGCTCTCTTTTGTCGTTATTGGGCAAAAGGTGACACAGGAAAAATCGGCAGGATGTCAATAGCCTCGGAGTTCCACCACGGCCCAGTGGGCCCGGTGCCCCCATGTCGCCCCACAGAGAGCGTCGTTGGAGCCACACCATGTCTCACGCTCAATTACCCGGCTCTCCCCCAACCGCTGAGCGCTACCGGGCTCGCCTGCTCCGCTACGCGTACCGGCTCACCTCCGGAGACCGGCACCGCGCCGAGGACATCGTGCAGGAGACGATGTTGAGGGCCTGGCTGGCCGCCGCCGACCTCGACCGGTACGACGAGGACCGCCGGATCGCCTGGCTCTACCGCGTCGCCCGCAATCTCGCGGTCGATGCCCGCCGACGCGACCGCGCCGTTCCAGTCGGCGTGATCCCGGACGACATGGTGCACCGGCCGGACAGTGCCGGCGACCTGGCCGACGGCGTCGCCGACCGTCAGGTCGTCCGGCTGGCCCTGGCGGGACTGTCGCCCGAGCATCGCGAGGTGCTGTTCCACATCCACTTGCGCGACCACACCCGGGCGCAGGCCGCGCGGACCATCGGGGTCCCGCAGGGCACCGTCAAGTCGCGTAACCACTATGCCCTGTTGGCGCTACGAGACCAGATCCAGGCGGCATGAGGAACACCGATCCCTTCGTCTTCTTCCGGCAGCACAGTGACACCATCTACCGGGTGCTCGGCATCGCCGGAGCGCTGCTGCTGGTCTTCCTGCTGCTGCGCGTGTGGGCGATGCGCTGGGGCGGCTGGCGCGCGGCCTGGGCGCGGCTGCGCCGTGAAGTGGCCGTCACGCGTTACGCGTTCACCGCGCCCGTGCGGGCCTGGTACCGCCACCGGAGGAGTCTGCGGCTGCTCGTACGGCAGTTGGGCACCCCCGCGAACTGGCGGGACGCAGAACGGGCCCTGGCCGCGGCCCGGTTGGCCGCCGCGCCGGCCCGGCCGTACGCCGCGCTGGTGGCCTCCGACTCGGTCGCCGTGCTCCTCGCCGGGACCGAACTCGCGCAGCCCGACCCCGACGGGGCGTGGTGGACGGAGCCGGACCAACCGGAGCGATGGCTCGTGGCCCGCGCGGACCTGCCCTCGGTGACACCGGAGGCGGCCGACGTCCGCCCGATCATCGTCGCCGTCGGTGAGGCGGACCGGTCGGTGGCCTTCCTCGACCTGGCCGTCGGCCCGCCCGTGCTCTCCGTCACCGGGAACGACCGGGCGGCCACGGCCCTGGTCCAGGCGGTCGCCGCGCAGCTCGACGTACGGCTGCCGAGCCCGCTGGTCGTCGTCGCCGAGGGCGTGCACCGGGACTACCCGGGCCCCCCGGTGCGGTCGGCCTACCGGACCGCCCGGGAGACCCCGCCCCGGCTCGGTGTCGCACCTGTGCTGATCGCGGCCGAACTGCCGGACCCGCTGCCCCCGGAGTTCGCCGCCCCGCCCGGGGACGACCCCACGGTCCGGGCAGTGGTCCTGGGCCCCGGCCGGGCATACGTCCGCTCCCTGCTGACCGACCGGCACGGCAGGGTGGCCGTCACCGGGACCCCGCTGCTGGCCCGCTGCGGCCCGCTGGGCCGCGCCGTGGCCAGGGCGCTGCCCTCGATCCCGCCCGTCCTGCCGCCCGCCTCGGCCGCCGAGGCCTCGACCGGACTGTCCGGCCGCCATGCGCGCGACCTGTTCGAAGAAGAAGAGGAAGACCAAGACGTGGGGGAAGCGCCGAGGGTGTCCCGCGGTACGCCTGACGCGTCCGGCACATCCCTGCACACGAGCGGCGAGGCCCCGCTCCCCGGCGCCTCCCGCACGGCCGGCCCCCGCCCGGAGCCCGCCGCCCCGGCCCCCGGCACCACGTCCACGCACAGCTGACCCTCGCCCACCGGTTGGACCCACGTGAACCTCATCCTCACCACCGCCGACCCGGCCGGGCGCCGGGCGGACCATCTGCTGGACCTGCCCGAGGGGGCCACGGTCGGCGACCTCGGCGCCGCTCTGGAGGCAGGGCCGCTGTATCTGGGCGACCGGCTGCTCGGCCCCGATCTGCCCATCGGCGCCAGCGGCATCCGTGCGGGCGTCGTGGTCGGCCTGGGCGCCCCCGTGCCGGCCCGCACGGCCGCCCGCGCCTGGGAACCTCCCTCCTCCGACCCGGAGTTGGTGGAGATCCGGCATGTGGGCGGGCCCGGCGCCGGGCGGTCCTGGCGGCTGGGGCCCGGCAGTCACGAAGCCGGCACCGACCGGGGCTGCGCCCTGCGGCTGGACGGCGGGGGCGCGCCCGAGCAGGGCGTGTGGATCACCGTGGGCACGGACGGCACGGTGACCTACCGGCTGCCCGGCAACGCCGACCAGGCCCGCTGCGGGCTGCGCAGCCTGACCCCGCCGCCGCCCGTCGACCCGGAGACCGGGACCCCGCTGACCGCCGAGGAACCGGCGGGCCCGCAGGACGGCGGCCCCGGCGGGCACACCCCGCAGCCCGCCCGGCCGGGACCGGACGGTCTGCCGCAACAGCCCCCGCTGCCCCCGGTCGGCTGGCTTCCGCCGCCGGACGACGGCTCGGAGGACTGGCCCGCGTACGCCGACCTGTCGCTCGGTGACCATCTGCTGCGGCTGAGCCCGCTGTTCGACCCGGACGCGGCCGTCAACCCCTCGGCCGACGGCCTGGCCATCGAGTACAACCGGCCGCCGCGCATCGCCCCGCACCTGGACAGCGAGCAGATCCGTATGCAGGGTCCGCCCGGCGAACGCGGCTCACGGCCGTTCCCTGTGCTGATGATGCTGATGCCGCTGGTCATGGGCCTCGTCCTGATGAGCCTGTTCCGCTCCTTCTACTTCATCATCTTCATCTTCTTCACGCCGATCATGGCGGTCAGCAACTGGATCATGGGCCGCCGCACCGGGCGCAAGCAACAGGAGGAGGCACTGCGCATCTACCGGCTGCGCCGCGCCTCCCTGGAGCTGGAGATGCGCGACGCGACCGTGGCGGAACGGCAGTTGCGCAACATCACGTTCCCCGACCCGGCCACCGTCCTGCTCACCGCCACCGGCCCCGGCAGCCTGCTGTGGCAGCGCCGCCGCCGCGACCCCGACCACCTCACCCTCAGGCTCGGCACGGTCACCCGCCCGTCCCTCAAGCGCATCGACGACCAGGCCCGCGAGTCCAACCACCGCCAGGTGCACTGGCGCCTGGCCGACGTGCCGTTCGGCGTCGAACTGGCCGACTTCGGCGTCGTGGGCCTGTCCGGGCCCGGCGGCACCCCTCGTACGGTGGCCTGCTGGGCCGTCGCGCAGGCCGCCGTCCTGCACAGTCCCCGGGACCTGCGGATCGTCGTCCTCACCGACGACGCGCACGCGGACGCCTGGAACTGGGTGCGCTGGCTGCCGCACCTGCGGCCCGACCGCCGCGGCTCGGTCATCGCGCTCGGCAACGACCCGGAGAGCACGGCCCACCGCGTCAACGAACTGATCGCCGACATCCAGGCCAGGACGTCCGCCGCCACCTCCGCGCTGGGCCACACCCTGCTGCGCGAACCGGATGTGCTGGTCGTCCTCGACGGTGCCCGTCGGCTGCGGGACGTGCCCGGCGTCGTCCAGGTCCTGACCGGCGGACCCGGTGTGCGGATCTTCAGTCTGTGCGTGGACGAACGCGAACGGCTGCTGCCCGAGGAGTGCACCGCCGTCATCACGGCGGAGGGCAACCGGCTGACCGTACGGGCGTCCGGAGTGCCCTCCGTGGAGGACATCCGGGCCGACCTGGTCGGCGCCGACTGGTGCGAGGAGGTCGCCCGCGCTCTCGCGCCCGTGCGGGACGTCACGGTCGACAGCGACTCCGGGCTGCCCTCCGACGTACGGCTGCTGCCGCTGCTCGGCCAGGAACCGCCCGACCCGGCCGCGATAGCGGCGGGTTGGGCCCGCCGGCCGGCCTCCACCATGTTCACGCTCGGCGCCGGGTACGAGGGCGAGCTCCGCCTCGACCTGGTCAGGGACGGGCCGCACGGGCTGATCGGCGGCACCACGGGATCCGGCAAGTCCGAGCTGCTGCAGACCATGATCGCCTCACTGGCCGCCGTCAACCGGCCCGACGAACTGGCCTTCGTGCTGGTCGACTACAAGGGCGGCAGCGCCTTTAGCGAGTGCGCCGAACTCCCGCACACCCTCGGCATGATCACCGACCTGGACGGTCATCTGGTGCAGCGGGCCCTGGCCTCGCTGGACGCCGAACTGCGCCGCCGTGAACGCGTGCTGGCCGACGTCGAGGCCAAGGACCATCCCGAGTACCGGGCCAAGCGGGCCCGCGACCCGAAGCTGCCCGCGCTGCCCCGACTGCTCCTGGTCATCGACGAATTCGCCACCCTCGTAAGGGAGTTGCCCGAGTTCGTGCCGGGCCTGATCAGCCTCGCCCAGCGCGGCCGCTCGCTGGGCCTGCACCTCGTCCTGGCCACCCAGCGGCCCGGTGGCTCGGTCAGCAACGAGATCAAGGCCAACACCAACCTCCGGATCGCCCTGCGGGTGACCGACCGCTCCGAGAGCCAGGACATCATCAACGCGCCGGAAGCGGCCAGCATTTCGCCCTCCACCCCGGGCCGCGCCCTCATCCGGCGCGGATCCGGCGCCCCCACCCCGTTCCAGACGGCCTGGGTGGGCGCCGAGCGCGCCTCAGCCGCCACGCCCGAATCGGTGACGCCTTCCCGTCCCGTACGAGGGGTCGAGCTGACCTGGAACCGGCTGGGCCGCCCCGCCGACCTGGCCGCGGAGGACGAGCACGAACCCTTCGAGTACCGCACCGGCGGCGAGGAACCCGTCACCGACCTGAGCGCCCTGGTCGAGGCTCTCGGCCGGGCCGCCGAGCTCCTCGACGACTACAAGCCGCAGCGCAGCCCCTGGCTGCCCCCGCTGGCCGAGACCGTCCGCATGGAATCCCTGCCGCCCTGCCCGCCGCCCGAACCCGGTGGGCTGCCGCTGGTGCCGTACGCCCTCATGGACGTCCCGCAGTTGCAGCAACAACGGCTCGGCACGATCGACTTCGCGAGTTTCGGCCACCTCTACGTCATCGGCTCGCCCCGCTCCGGGCGCACCCAGGTCCTGCGGACCGTCGCGGGCTCCGCCGCCCTCGTCATCCCCAGCTCCGACCTGCACATCTACGGCATCGACGCGGCCGGCGGCGGTCTCGCCGCCCTGGAGTCCCTGCCGCACTGCGGAGCGGTCGTCTCGCGGCACGACACGGAACGCCTGGAGCGGCTGATCTCCCGCCTGACGGCAGAGTTGACGGCCCGTCAGCGCTTGATCTCGCAGCACAGCGCCGCCGGCATCGGCGAACTGCGCGCCAAGCTCCCCAAGGACCGTCGCCCGGCCCGTCTGCTGCTGCTCATCGACGGCTGGGACGCGCTCAGCGCGATGCTCGACGACTACGACGGGGGCCGGCTGTACTCCGAGGTCGTACGGCTGCTGAGGGAGGGCGCGGCGGCCGGAATCCATGTCATCGCCACCTCCGAACGCATCCTGCTGGGCGGCCGCCTCGCCGCCCACAACGACAGCCGGTTCCTGCTCAAGCAGGCCGACCTCAGCGACTACAACGTCGCCGGAATGGGCCGTGGCAAGGTTCCGGCGCACATCCCGCCCGGCCGCGGCTGGCACGCCCCAAGCGGTGTCGAGGCCCAGATCGCGCTGCTGCCCACCGAGGACGGCGCCGACCAGGGCGAGGCGCTGGCCGAGATCGGCCGCCGCACCACCGCGCGCGACTCCGCGCTCCCGGTCGTCCGCCGTCCCTTCCGCATCGAGGAACTCCCTTCCCTGATCGGCTTCCAGGAGGCGGTGGACCGCGTCCCCAAGGCCCAGCGCCGCCCGCTGTGGGCCCTGGTGGGCATCGGCGGCGACACTGCCGAGCCCCTGGGCTTCGACTTCGCGGCCGGCGGCGGCTCCTTCCTGGTCGCCGGGCCCCCGCGCTCGGGGCGCAGCACGACGCTCGCCTCCATGTGCGTGTCCCTCCTGATGGGCGGCACGGCACTCGTCGTCCTCGCGCCGCGCGACTCGCAGCTGCGGCAGCTCGCCGCACACGATCTCGCCCACGTCATCACCGACCACGACCCCTCGGCGGACGCGGTCACCCAGGCCCTGCGCGCGGTCTCGGGGAAACCGGTGGTCATCGTCGTGGACGACGCGGACCTGCTCCTGTCGTGCGGGGCCGACAAGGTGCTCCGGCAGGTTGCCACTTCGGGGCGCGACCGACAGCAGGGCCTGCTGCTCGCCGGGCTGCCCGAGTCGATGAGTTCCCTCGGCTGGGTCGGTATGGCCCGCCGTTCGCGGCGCGGCATCCTGCTCGGGCCGAAGTCGATCGGGGAGGGCGACCTCATCGGGGTGCGGATCTCCTCCGAGCAGGTCCGTACCCCGCTGGCCCCCGGCCGCGGCTGGACGGCGAGCGAGGCGGGCGCCCCGATCGCGGTCCAGGTGCCGCTCACGGTGCTGGACGGCTGAGCAGGCAGTGAAGAAGGGGGGTGGGGCCGCTGGACAGCGGCCCCACCCCCCTTCTTCACTGCTGGCTCTACTACTGGGTCAGGCGTTCGCCTCGCTCTGGGCCTTGATGACCTCGTTGGCGATGTCCTGGTCGGACTGGGCGATCGACTCGCCGATGTCCTGGAAGCTCTTGCCGTACTCCCCGATGTTGCTGGCCGAGGACTTCATCTGCTTGCTGAAGGCTTCGTACGCGTCCCTGAGCGCGGGGCTGGCCTTCTCGAAGACCAGGCCGTCCTGGAGCAGGCCGCTCACCGTGGTCTCCAGGTCGGTCAGTTCGTTGGAGATGTCGGTGAGCTTGTTGCCCATGGCCGTGGCGGCCCGGGCGATCTCGTCGTAATCGAAAAGGACATCGGGACTTCCTGCTGCCATCGTGATCCTCCTGAGGGGTGTCCGACTGCTCGGGCTACTGGACGGGTGACCGGGCCCGGAGGGCTACTGGCCGCTGCTGTTGACCTTCTCGGCGATGTCGTGGTCCATCCCCTTCACCGACTCCATGATCTTGCGGAACTGCTCGGCGTAACCCTTGATGCTGTCGGTGGCCTCCTTCAGCGAGGTGGTGAACTTCTCGTACTGGACCTGGAGGGCGGGGCTGGACTCGGTGAGGATCA
Source organism: Streptomyces sp. DG2A-72 (assembly GCF_030499575.1). NCBI lineage: Bacteria > Bacillati > Actinomycetota > Actinomycetes > Kitasatosporales > Streptomycetaceae > Streptomyces > Streptomyces sp. DG2A-72. The sequence goes on along the minus strand of NZ_JASTLC010000001.1, from coordinate 3,238,488 downwards.
GAGCCGTGTCCAGGAGGGTGTCCACTTCCTGCTTGGCCTCGTCCATGCGCGGGACCAGGGTCTGGTCGACGCTCGTGTCCAGCAGGCCGGCGACACGTTCGATCTCGGCGTAGGAGAGGCTGATGTTGGCTGCCATGGGGAGGGGTCCTTTCCCGGTCTCTACTCTTCTTCGTCGTCTTCGGGGGTCACCCATTCCGCGTCCGGGCCGGAGCGGGTGGAGACGGTGACCTTGCCGTCCTGGTCGGTGCTCGTCATGGTTCCCGAGCCGTCGTCGCTGATCGTGAAGACGCTGGTGGTCTTCGAACCGTCCGCGTAGGTGGTGACCATGGTGTAGTCGCGGGCGTCGAAGGCGTCCTTGGTGCCGTCGCCCTCCGGATCGATGATCTTCGGGGCGGAGTCGTACGTGGTGACCGACGTGTAGGACTGGCCGTCGGGGGTGGTGATCGTCGACGTCTCCTTCATGACGTCGTGCTGGTCGTTCAGCTCGACCTTGACCTCGACCGTCCCGTGCTCGTCCTCGTAGGTGTACGTGGTCGGCGGGTCGTCGGAGGGCTTCTCCGGTGCGGGGCCCGGCGGATCGGGGGCGTCCTCGTCGTTCTGCCAGGTCTCGCACCAGGAAGGGGCGCCGTCGGCCCGGCAGACCTCACTGATGTCGGCGTCCGGGTTCTGGTCGAAGTACTCGCCGGCGCCGATCTTGTCGAGGTAGGCGTCCCAAGCGGTCTTGTCCTCCTGCCAGGCCTCGTACGCCGCCGTGTCGTTCTTCCATTCGTCGAGGCCGATGCTGGAGCCCATCAGCCCCGCCGCGCTGGAGAGCTGGGCGTCGGCGTCGAAGAAGGTGTTGGCAACGGAGCTGAAGACGTCCGCCAGTTGGCCGAGCCCGTCCTTGGCCTGCTTCGTACGGGAGCTGGAGCGGCGGTAGAAGAGGTTGAACGCGGAGGAGAGACCGGAGTCACCGAAGACCGCCCTGCGCTCGCTGGAGGTGTCCTCGCCCACCTCCTTGAACGCCCCGGTCGCACCGCCCGAGTCGGCCTGGTCGGCCAGGTCGTGCATCTTCTTCTGGACCGTGTGCAGGGCCGAGTAGTCGATGGAGAAGTCCGCCACGCGTCGTACCTCCTGGTGTGCCGTCCGTCTCTTCCGCCCCATCCACGCACCAGGACCCCGGAATGGTTCAACAGGCACTGTTTTCCCATGCGTTGAACCATCTCGGGGTCCCGGTGCGTGGACGGTACGGACGACGGCCCGTACGTACGTCCCACGTCACGTCCGCGTGCGTCCCGGCGCACGTCCCGGCAGCAGAAGGAGGCGCCCCGATGGCTCGTCCCGCCGACTGGAGCGCGCTCGGCCTCGGCAGTGACCCCACCCCGGGCGACGCCGCCCGGATCGAGGAGATCATCACCTCGCAGGGCGAACTGGTCACTCTGGCGGACACCATCGACTCCGGGCTTACGGAGATCAAGAACACCACGGACGGGGCCTTCATCGGCGAGACGGCGGACGCGCTGCGCAAGGTGATCGACGGTGATCTGCGCAACTACGTATCCACGTTCCGGCAGGCCCACCAGGACGCCCAGGCCGCGCTGCGGACCTATGTCGGTGTGATGCGCACCCAGCAGCAGCGGGCCGACGCCGCCCTGACCGCGGCGGCCGCGCTGGCCGAGGACGACGACGAGGGACGCGAGACGCACAAGTCCACCGCCGAGGACGCGGGGAGCATCCTGTCGGAGGCCGCCGAGACGGCGGCGACCGCGCTGACCACGGCGGCGGAGAGCATCGCCTCGCCGATCGACGAGTGCGAGGAGTTCTGGAAGGCGCTGGGCTGGCTGGCGCTGATCCTCATCATCCCCGCGATCATCGTCGGCGGTCCGCTGGCCCTGTTCGCCATCGGGCTCAACGTGGCGCTGCTGATCAAGACGGCGGTGGACTTCTCCCAGGGCAAGGCGAGCGTCACCGAACTGGTGCTCTCCATCCTTGGCGTCATCGCGCCCACCACCAAGGGCATCAACGTCGGCGCGGTGTTCAAGGGGCTGAAGGGGGCCGGTGTCTCCGCCTTCCAGGGCGGCAGGAACCTGTTCCTGGGCGGGCCCAACGCGTTCGGGCTGCTCGGCCGGCTGACCCTCGGCATCGACGACACCTTCCGGGCAACCGGAGTCTGGCTGAACGGTCTGCGCGGCATCAGCGGGATGAGGTTCACGCCCGGTCTGGTCTTCATGCCTGGGCTCAAGGGCTTCACCATGGGCGGGGCCGGCCTCGGTAAGGGTTTCGGAGTCCTCCCGGTGGCCACCGAGCTGACCGTCATCAACCTGCTGGGCGTGAAGAGCTTCTTCGCGGTGCGCAGCGTGGTCAGCGGCCTCAACGGCATCGGGCGGCTGGGCAGTTCGCTGGGCAGCTCGATGCTGAACGGCGTGCGCGGGCTCAACGGGCTGCGGTTCTTCCTGCCGGTCGCCGCGGACGAGATGGGCAACGGCCTGCTCTTCGCGCTCAGGATCGGCGTCATCGACCGCGGTGTCTTCGGCATGTACCGGTACGGGGCCTTCGCCGGGGGCCAGTTCCTCGGCGTGTCGAGCAAGATCAGCGGGGCCGCCGCGTCGGGGCTCACGCTGCTGCGGCCCGGCGCCGACCTGGGCGGCCTGTCGCACATCAACCTGACCGGCTTCACTCCCACCCCAGCCGGCGGACTCGGCTCGGGGCTGACGAACCTGCCGCCGGTGAACCTGTCGCCCTCGATCGGCAGCACCAACCTCACCGGCGGTCTGAGCGGGCTCGGCGGGTCCTTCAACGCGCCCGTCCCCGCCATCGGCGCCCGCATCACCGACCTGCCGGCCGTTTCCGGACCCAGCGGTGTCCACATGCCCCCACTGGGCGGGCTCGGCGGCGTCAACGTGCCCCAGTCGGTCGGGCTCGGCAACATGAACTTGCCGCAGCTGGGCCAGATCAGCCAGGTCGGGGCGGTCGGCACGGGCGCCTTCCGGGGCGCCGACATCGCCGTGGGGGACATCGCGGCGGTCGGCGCCGCCCGGATCGACGTACCGAGTCTGAGTTCGGTGGCGTCCGGTCCGACCGCGGTGCGGGTGGACATGCCCTCGGTGGACGCGCGGGTGACCGACATCCCCTCGGCGCACGGCGTCGGTTCCGTGTCGACACCGTCCGTCGGCCAGGTCGACGTCCCGGCCGTCGCCCAGGTCAACGTGCCCACGATGGGCCTCGGGCAGGTCAACGCGCCCACGGTGAACATGGGGGCCGCGCCGGACGTCCCCGCGGTGGGCGTGCACCAGGTCAACGTGCCGAGCCTAGGGGCGGTGTCGAACGGCCCGACGACGGCGCGGGTGGACGCCCCGGCGATGGCCGCCCGGATGACCGACATCCCCTCGGTGAACGGCGTCGGCTCGACCCTGGGCCGGGTCGACGTCCCGTCGGTCGGCAGCGTGAACGTGCCGTCCGTCGGCCGCGTGGACGTCCCGTCGGTCGCGAGCGTGAACGTGAACCTGTCGCCGGTGGGGCGGGTGGATGTCCCGGTGGCGGGGGGTGTGAGTGTGTCGCCGGTGGGGCGGGTGGATGTCTCGGTGGCGGGGGGTGTGAGTGTGTCGCCGGTGGGGCGGGTGGATGTCTCGGTGGCGGGGGGTGTGAGTGTGTCGCCGGTGGGGCGGGTGGATGTCTCGGTGGCGGGGGGTGTGAGTGTGTCGCCGGTGGGGCGGGTGGATGTCCCGGTGGCGGGGGGTGTGAGTGTGTCGCCGGTGGGCCGGGTGGATGTCCCGGCCACGGGAAGTGTGAATGTGCCGTCCGTGGGTCGCGTCGAGGTTCCGGCCGCAGGGAGCGTCAACGTGCCGTCCGTGGGCCGCGTGGACCTCCCCGTCACCGGGAACGCGGGCGGACCCAAGGGGGTCGTGTCGGACGTCCCGGCCGGGGCCGCCCATGTGGACGCACCGCCCGTGTCCGCTCTCGGGCGGGTGGACGTGCCCGTCAGCGGTACGCCCGCGGTGAACCCGGCGCCGGTGAACGCGCTGACCGCGCCCCCGACACCGGGCACAGTCCAGCACACCCCCACGGGCGGGCTCGACAGCAGCCCGGCCTCACACGTACCGCCGCCCGGCACCGGGGGACCGGCCAAGAACGGCGGCGTGGGCCTGCCCGGCAACGACAGCCTCGTCGTCGACCTGCCCAAGCTCGGCCGCGTCGACCTGACCGCGTTCCGTGACCAGCACCGCACCATCCGGGTCTTCATGCAGGACGACCAGGCGCTGGACTTCCAGCACACCTTCACCAACATCCCCGGCCTGCCCGACGTGCGGGTCGAAGTCACCCCGACGGCCACCGGGCCGCGGGTCGTCCCCGCCACTGCGGGAGTCCGGGCGACCTACGAGACACCGCAGGGCGGAGGCGGCCAGTTCCTGCGGGTGGAGCAGGACCTCGGCGACGGCTCGGTCCGCCGGACCGACTACCACCTGAACGCCGCCCTGAACCACGAGCAGATCGGCACCCAGGTCGTCCGGGGCATCGAGCTCCAGACCCTCACGCCTCAGGCCCCGCCGCCGCACACCACCGTGGCCGGACCCTCCGGAACCAACAGCACACCCGCCCACGCCGTCAACGTGCCCGGGCTGGACGGCGTCCGCGTCGACATCACGCCCGGCTCCCGGCCGAACATCGTCAACCCGAACGGAGTCCAGGGGCTGCGCGCGGAACGGATCGGCCAGGACAACATCGTCCGCGTCGAGTACGTCAACGGCGGCGAGACCCGCCACTGGGACTTCGACGTGGACGCCCACGGCACCCGTCTGGTCGGCGCCGAGCGGCAGATCACCCTGCAGGGCGGCCACTTCGGCGGTACGACGGTCGGCATCGACGTACTGCCGGGCGGCACGAACGGAATACGGCACCTCGACGTGGCGGGGGCACCCCGGCCGGGCGGCATCACGCATGTCGGCGGCGAGTACCGCGTTCCGGGGCCGGGCAATCGCACGGTCGTCTACGGCGCCGATTACCGGCACGTGTACGACGAACTCCCGTTGACCAGGGGCGCGTTGGGCGATGGGGTGTTGCGGATCGATGCCGACGGCACGGTGGGTGTGACTGGTCGGCCCGGCGTCAATGTCAGGGTTCTGCCGGGCAACGGTGGTTTCCATGTGGGTGAGGCGAACGGCAGCTGGCTGCGGGTGTACGGGGCTGACGGGGGTTATGTGCACCGGGTTCTGCCGGTGCCGGGCGGCAACTTGGTCCGTTTCCCGGAGGGGACTCGTACGACTCACGATCTGCTCGATGCGGGTGGCAATCCGGTGCCGGGTGCCCGGGTGGAGACGCAGCCGGTCGGTTTCCGGATCGAGAACGGTGGCGGTCAGCCGCACATCGTGGTCAATGAGGCGGGTGTTCAGACGCATACCGCCCGCCGCCTGGACGGTGGTGCGGCGGACGGCGAGTTCGTCCACAGGCCCGTCGAGGGCCGGCCCGGGGGGATCGTCCGTACCGACGTGGCGGGGGCACCCCGGCCGGGCGGCATCACGCATGTCGGCGGCGAGTACCGCGTTCCGGGGCCGGGCAATCGCACGGTCGTCTACGGCGCCGATTACCGGCACGTGTACGACGAACTCCCGTTGACCAGGGGCGCGTTGGGCGATGGGGTGCTGCGGATCGATGCCGACGGCACGGTGGGTGTGACGGGTCGGCCCGGCGTCAATGTCAGGGTTCTGCCGGGCAACGGTGGTTTCCATGTGGGTGAGGCGAACGGCAGCTGGCTGCGGGTGTACGGGGTCGACGGGGGTTATGTGCACCGGGTTCTGCCGGTGCCGGGCGGCAACTTGGTCCGTTTCCCGGAGGGGACTCGTGCGACTCACGATCTGCTCGATGCGGGTGGCAATCCGGTGCCGGGTGCTCGTGTGGAGACGCAGCCGGTCGGTTTCCGGATCGAGAACGGTGGCGGTCAGCCGCACATCGTGGTCAATGAGGCGGGTGTTCAGACGCATACCGCCCGCCGCCTGGACGGTGGTGCGGCGGACGGCGAGTTCGTCCACAGGCCCGTCGAGGGCCGGCCCGGGGGGATCGTCCGTACCGACGTGGCGGGGGCACCTCGGCCGGGCGGCATCACGCATGTCGGCGGCGAGTACCGCGTTCCGGGGCCGGGCAATCGCACGGTCGTCTACGGCGCCGATTACCGGCACGTGTACGACGAACTCCCGCTGACCAGAGGCGCGTTGAACGGCGGAGTGCTACGGATCGACCCCGTCGGCACGGCCCGTCTGCACGGTCACCCGACCGCGACCGTCGTCCCCCAGTCGGGCGACGGCAACGGGTTCCGCGTCCTCCGCGGCAACGACCATGTCGCCGTGGACATCAGGGGCAACCACACCGCCGCTGTCCGGGAGCTGACCGGCGGCACCGCCCCCCATGCGAACGGCGAGTTCGTCCACACGCCGGTCAACGGACCGGCCGTACTCAAGCACGCCGACGGCTCCGCCATCCCGAACTCCCACCTCACCGTCCGCGCCGACGGCAGTTTCCTCGTCGAACACCCGACCGCCCTCCGTGTCCACCGGGCGGCGGACGGCCGCGTCGACATCGACACCGTCCGGCTCCAGAACGCGGCCGGTGCGCCGATCGGCCAGAACGTCCGCGCCCACCCGGGCGGGGCCCTGGAGCTGGTGGACAACAACCTGGCCGAGATACCGAACATCAAGGTCACCGCGCGGCCCGGCGGCGGACACCGTGTGGAGCAGGCGGACGGCGGTTTCCAGCTCTACGGCAACGACGGCAGGCTGGACCGCTCCGTGATCGACACCGGCCAGGGCGGCGTCTTCCGCGTCGACGACGGGAACGGAACCCGCCTGTACGACACCGTCCGGCTCGGCGACGGCATCGGCACCCGCTTCCTGCGTACGGACCTGAACCAGCTCCGCGTCCTGGACGCCGACCTGACCCCGACACCCGGCAACGTCACCCGCGAGCCGAACGGCCAGTACCGGGTCGACGGCGTCGGCGCCCCGCACCAGGGCGAGTTCAAGCGGTACGACGCCGACGGCCGACTCGACTTCCAGCGGATCAACGTCATCCACGAGGGCCAGATCAAGCCCAACCAGCACATCGAGGTGACCTACCCGAACCCGGCCGCGGGCGGCGCCAAGCCGACCTGGCAGCGGATCCACCTGGACGCGGCCGGCAACCCGGTGCCACCGAACGGGAACCGGCCCTGGTACGACGGCGGGACGGTCGACCTCAAGGGCATCGACCACGGCCGGGTCCGGCTGCTCGGCCACTCCGGCACCGAGGTGTTCGAGCGCCGCCCGCTGCCGTTCGGCAACGGCGGCTCCATCGACGCCTTCCACTCCGCCGCCGGGGTCGGCACCTTCGGCCGCTTCAACCAGCGCGGTGTGTGGACCGAGTTCGACGGGGCCGGCGCGGCGGTCCGCCACGGCACCCGGCACTGGGGCGAGAGCGGCCGCAGCTACTTCGACGTCACCACGATCCGGGGCGTCGACACCCGCGTCCGCCATTTCCAGCAGAACCCGGACGGCGGCCATGTGCTGGCCAACCTGGACCGTTCGGTCTGGACACAGAGCGCGGGCCGCGGCACCTGGCACCGCTTCGACGCGGACTACAACCACCTGGCCGAGGGGGCCAGGAAGTGGGGTCCGGGCCGTGGCTGGACGGACACCATGGCCCACCCGAGGACCGGCGCGAGCACCGTGGTCCACGAGAAGTTCGGCCGCTTCGCTCCGAGCCCGCACGACGTACGCCGCTACTTCCAGGTGGAGATGGGCGCGGACGGCATCCCCAAGCGGGACTGGATGTCCCACTCGCCGCACGGCAAGGAGATCGACCGCGGTGAGACGCTGAGCAACGGCAACTTCCTGGAGACCCACCGGATCGCCGAGCAGCGCCCGCCGTTCTTCGCCCGCTGGGCGATGAGCGGGGACTACCGGGCCACCAGCCTGGCCGACGCGAGCTGGCTGCGCTTCGACGGCAGATACCAGATCCACGAGTGGAAGCTCACGCCCGCCGCCGGCGGACTGCCCGAGCGGGGTGTGCGGTTCGTCAGCATGAGCGGTGTCACGACGGACATCGCGAGGAACGGACAGGTCGTCCGGGTGACCGGCAAGACGCCGAGCGGCAACGACCTCACCGTCGGCGACGTCCCGCTGCCGAACGGTGTCAATCGGCAGGCCAACTACCTGCCCTGGTCCGAGGGCGCGGGCAAGCTCGACGGCCACCGCACGTACGTGGCCGCCGACTTCCACGTGCCGCAGGGCTACCAGCGGGGCGACATCCTCTTCCAGGACCGCTTCACCCCCAACCGTGCCGACGGCGACTGGTACTCGCCCGACCCGAACAAGCAGTGGGAGGTCGCCCGCACCGGCTTCAAGGACGGCACGGTGATCGAGTACCGGCCCGCCCCCGCCGTCCGCCCGGACGGCCAGGCGGGCAACGGGGACATCGCCTTCCAGCAGAACGTCCACGCGGGCACCGGCGACTGGACGAAGTACGACCCCCACGGCATGGTCGTCGGCCGCAAGGACACCTGGCCCGACCCGGCCGGCGGCGGCAACAACACCATCACGATCACCGCCACGGGCCCGGCGGGCGCCAAGACCCTGGAATGGCACGGCCCGAACGGCACCCACGGCATCCGGCAGACACAGCACCAGCGGGGCATGGAGACCTGGGCCTGGGACAAGGAGTCGTTCCAGGACTTCGACGGGGGAAGGCTGATCCGCGAGCACCGGCTGCTGGGGGACGGCACCACCGTCGACGCCTGGCGGGTCAGCCGGGACCCGAACACCGGCGCCGAGACCTGGCAGTGGAACAAGATCGACCGGCACGGCAACGTCATGGACTTCGGCGGCGGCGCCCCGCACCGGGTGCGGAACTGGATCGACTCCAACGGCAACGTGCTCCCCGGCTGGCGGCCTGACGCCCGCTGGCAGGACCAGGTGGCCACTCCGGACCCGAACAACCCGGCCACCATCAACACCATGACCGTGCAGGAGATCCCGGCCCGCCCGGCCACCGGACCGATCCACAGCTGGGCCACCGACGCGCCGTTCCGGGTGCGCGAGTACGTGCCGGACGTGGGCGGGACCTTCAACTCCAACGTGTGGAAGGAGTTCGACAACGGGATCGACATCCGCCGCAAGACCGATCTCGGCGACGGCACCTTCCTGGAGAGCGAGGAGTGGCACAAGCAGTGGCGGCGCTACGGCGGGCCGAACGGCACGACACTCCTCGAACAGCGCGCCATCTCCGGATACATCTGGAACACCGACACCTTCGGCCGGACCACGCTCATCGGCCGTGAGACCAACTTCATCGGCGCGCTCGGCGAGTACCGCGGCTTCAGCCGGATGTGGCGCGAACCCAACCGCTGGGACTTCGGCCGCAGCGTCGGCGGCGAGGCCGTGTACACCCCGTTCGCCGGGAAGGCCGCCCAGATGCTCGCCGTCGAGATGGGCCAGGAGTGGCTGCTCGACTTCAGCATGAACCTGGTCGTCTACGGCATCGTCGCGGCCGCCACCGGCAGCGAGTTCGGCTGGAACGACGTAGCCAAGGCGGCCTTCGGCGCGACCGTCAGCGCGGGCGTCAAGGGCACCCTCTCGGCCGGGCACCTCGCCACGTTCCGGGGCGGGCCCTGGAAGACGGGTCTCGGCCAGATGGACATGGGCCAGCCCTACTCCCGCCGCCCCAACGACGACAGCTGGCAGAGCGAGTTCGCGGGCAACGAGAAGGTCACCCGCTGGCGCTCGGGCTCGTACGACTTCGGCCTCAGCATCGTCGGCGGCGCCCTGTCCGGCTTCATCGGCGGCAGCGCGAGCGCGGCGATCTTCGGGGTGAAGGACAAGGACGGCAACACCGTCCACCTCTACGGCACCGACGCGCTGCTGGTGGGCGCGGCCGGTGCGGCGGCCGGCGTGATCGGCGGCGTCACCACCGGCCTCGCCCGGACGATCATCACCCAGAACATCGCCGGCCGCTGGTACCACCGCCAGGGCTTCTTCGACATCTTCGTGGTGGCGGGCATGGGCAAGCTGGCCAACAAGATCTTCGCCAACATGTACTTGACGGGCGCGATCCGCGACTCGGTCGTCGGGGACGTCGGAAACAGCGGGGGCGGCGCATGACGGACCGGACCATCAGGGTCGCGCCCAAGGGCCGGGGCACCCACCGCAGCATCGCCTCGGCGCTCGCCGCCGCGCCCGCGGGCGCGGTCGTCACCGTCGCGCCCGGCGAGTACGAGGAGACCCTGCGGCTCGACCGGCGTGTCACGCTGGAGCCGGAGTACGGCCCCGGCTCGGTCGTCCTGCGGGCCCCGGCGGGCATCGCCCTCACCGTCACCGCCCCGGAGTGCCTGCTGACCGGACTGGTGCTGCGCGGCGCCGACCCCGTGGAGGCGCTGATCCGGGTCGAGGACGCCGCCGGGCTCAGCCTGGAGGACTGCCGGCTCGGCCACGGCCGCATCGAGGTGCTCGGCTCCCCGGACGGCTCCGGAGCCGCCGCCAACGCCGCCCTGGACCTGGACAGCGACCTGACCGCCGAGCTGGCGGACCCGCTGGGCGGCGGAGTGCTGGTGCTGCGGGGGACCCGGCTCAGCGGTGCCCAGCACACCGCGCTGCACCTCGCCGGGGACGCCCGCGCCCGCGTCGAGGACACGGTGATCGAGTCGGTCGACGGCATCGGCGCCGTACTGTCCGGCACGGCCGTGCTGCTCGCCGAGCGGCTGCGGATCCAGGAGAACTCCGGATCCGCGCTGCGGGTTCGCGGCGGTTCACGGCTGCTGGTGCGCGACGCGCGCCTGGTGGGCGCGGGACGCAACGGCATCCTCGTCCAGGACACCGCCGAGGCGCTGCTGGCCGAGTGCCGGATCGAGGGCGTGGCCCGCTCCGGTGTCCAGGTCTCGCACGAGGCCCGGGCAGAACTGACGGACTGCCGGATCAGCGGGGCGGGCGGCCACGGCCTGGAGGCCGGCGACGCGTCCCGGCTGACGGCACGCGGCTGCCATGTGCTGGACCCGGCGGGCCGCGGGCTGCTGGCGGCCGGCGGTACGACGGTGACGCTGACCGACTCGCTGTTCGCCCGCACGGGCGGCTCGGCCCTGCACCTGGACGAGCGGGCGGTCGCGCTGGTGACCGGCTGCCGGGTGACCGGCAGCGGGGAGCACGCCCTGGTGGCCGCCGGGAGCACGCAGGCCGAGGTCACCCGGACCACGCTGGCCGGGGCGCGGGCGTGCGGAGTGCAGGTGGACGACAAGGCACAGGTGGTGCTGGCCGCCGTACGCGTGGAGGACGGCGAGACAGGCGTACGAGTGCGCTCCGGCCGGGAGTCGCAGCTCCTGGACTGCTCGGTGACCGGTCAGCGGCGGGGCGGTGTCGAGCTGGCGGCCGACGCGGTCGCCGTGCTGCGCGGTACCCGTATCGCCGAGGTGGGCGGCGCGGGCGTGACCGTCGACACCGGGGCCCGGCTGGTCATGGAGGGCGGCGGGGTGTCCGGGGCGGGGGCCGGCGGCCTGGTTCTGGGGCGGAAGGCACAGGCCGAGGTGCGGGGCGTACGGATCGAAGGCACCGGCAAGAACGGCATCCTCGTCGGCGAGGAGTCCGGCGGCACATTCGACCACTGCGATGTGTCCGACACCGCGTTCCCCGCGCTGCACCTGGCCCGCGGCGCCACCCCGCGATTCCGGGGCTGCCGGGTCTTCGACTGCGGCCACGACGCGCAACTTGCCGAGGGCGCCGAGCCGGAGTTCGAGGACTGCGCCGCGATCCGGGTCGGCACGGCCCTGCTCCCGACGCTCTCGGACCTGCCGACGGCCCCCGCCGCACCCCGCACACCCACGGGAACCCCGGCCGGCCCCGCCGAGTCGGCGACCGGCACCCCCGGCCTGGCCCAGCACGGCGAGCCCGAACCCGAGCCGGAGACCCTGGAGGACCTGCTCGCCGAGCTGAACGAACTCGTCGGCCTGGACGGCGTCAAACGCGACGTCGGTGGCATGGTCAAGCTGATGCAGACCGTGCGGCTGCGCGAGCAGGCGGGCCTGCCCGCCCCGCCGCTCAGCCGCCACCTGGTCTTCGCCGGCAACCCCGGCACCGGCAAGACGACCGTCGCCCGCCTCTACGGGCGCCTCCTCAAGGCCCTCGGCCTGCTCGCCCGCGGCCACCTGGTCGAGGTCGACCGCAGTGCCCTCGTCGGCGAGTACGTCGGCCACACCGGCCCGAAGACCACCGAGGCCTTCCACCGCGCCCGGGGTGGCGTCCTCTTCATCGACGAGGCGTACGCCCTGGTCCCGGCCGGCACCGCGAACGACTTCGGCGGCGAGGCGATCGCCACCCTGGTCAAGCTGATGGAGGACCACCGGGACGAGGTCGTCGTCATCGCCGCCGGATACCCGGACGACATGGACCGCTTCATCGGCTCCAACCCCGGCCTGTCCTCCCGCTTCACCCGCAGTCTGGTCTTCGCCGACTACTCCACGGCCGAACTGGTCAGCATCGTCGAGCACCACGCCCAGCGCCACCAGTACGAACTCAGCACGGCCGCCCGCAAGGCGCTGGCCGAGCACGTCGAACTGATCCCGCGCAACGACCGGTTCGGCAACGGCCGCACGGCTCGCCAGCTCTTCCAGAGCATGACGGAACGTCAGGCCATGCGGGTCGCCGAGCTGACCGCGCCCGAGGCGGCACAACTCGTGCTGCTGGACGAGCAGGACCTGCCCCAGCCCGCCACACCCGTCTGACCGACCCCTGTCCGTCCTACGGCCGTCACTCCCGACTCCCCGGAGCGCCCTCCATGCCCCCGAAGCCCTCGAAATCCCCGCAGCGCTTCTCGGAGACCTTCGCCGGCAGACCCGCCCGCTCGCCCCGCGGTCTCGTGCCCGGGCGACGGGTCTGGCTCAGCCTGGGCTGGGGCGGTGCCGTGGCTGCCGTCTGCGCCCTCGGCATCCAGCTGGCCGGCAGCGGGGCCCCTGCCTCGGACGAGGGCGCCGAGGTGGCCGCAGCGAGCGGCATCCCGGCCGCGTCGCCCGCTCCGTCGCTCACGCCCACGCCCTCCCTTGAGTCCGCGTCCCCCTCCAGGACCCCGGGGAAGACCACGAAGGAGACCAGGAACCCGGACACGGCCCAGGCCCCGAACCACCCGGGCACCGTAGCCACCGTCACCGCCACCCCGAGCCCCAGGCCACCCGCCGCCAAGCAGACGCCCACAGCCAAGGCCGGGACCACCGCCGAATCCACCACCCCCGCCCAGGACTTCTCCCGCCCTGTCGGCCAGATCTCCGGCCACTACGACGGGTTCATCGGCAAGTGCGTCCAACTCGTAGGCAGTGCCCTCCAGTTGTACGGCTGCGACGGCGGTTCCGACCAGCAGTGGCAGTTCGCCGCCAACGGCACCCTCCGGAAGGACGGCCGCTGTCTGTCCCTGGCCGGCCGCTCCACCAGCGACGGCACCCGGGTCGTCATGGCCTCCTGCGACTCGACCACGGTCACCCAGTGGCGCTACAGCGCCGCCTACGACATCGTCAACGTCGCCGCCGACAAGTGCCTTGATGTCGCCAACGCCGATACCGCCGACGGCGCTCCGCTCCAGATCGCCTGGTGCTCGGGCAACGCGGCCCAGAAATGGACGGTCCCCTGAGCGGGTCCGGCGGAGCCGCGGAAGCCGTTTGTGACGTACCCGAAGACGATGCCCGACTCACTGTCCACGATTCCCGGAGCAACCCCGATGCCCACACAGTCACCGAAGACTTCGAAGTCCTCGAAGTCCTCGAAGTCGCCGAACGGCTTCTCGGACACCTTCGCCCGCAAACCCGCCCGTTCACCCCGTGGTCTCGTGCCCGGGCGTCGGGTCTGGCTCAGCCTGGGCTGGGGCGGTGCCCTGACGGTCGTCGTCGCCGTCGGCCTCACGCTCGTCGGCAGTGACGTCTTCACCCCGGACGACAGCAGCGGCGTGGTCACCGCGGAGACCATCCCCACCTCGCCCGCTCCCTCACTCACCCCTTCGCCCACGCCCACACCCACGCCCACCAGAACCAAGTCCACCCCCACCGCCGAGGCCGTGGTCCAGGCCCCTCCGCCCGTCGTGACACCGGAGCCCTCGTCCGCGGCACCGGTCGCGTCGGCGCCGGCCGCCGGTACGAGGTCCGGGGGCGATGTGACGAAAGAGGTGACCAAGCCGCGGGTGAGGACCGCCGCGGTCGCCGTGCAGGCGCTGGCCACGCGGGATCCGGGCCGGCACATCTGCTACCGGGCCTATGTGGAGAACCTCGGCTGGCAGGCCGCGGTGTGCGATGGCGCCACCGCCGGCACGGTGGGCCAGGGCAGGCCGATCAAGGCGCTGAACATCGCCGTGTCCGGCACCAACGGCACAGCCGCCACCGCCTTCGTCCACAACCCCGGTTCGACCGACGGCAAGGGGCACTACAACGGGCCGTGGAAGGGCGCGGTCGACGGCATCGACAACTACATCGGCAGCGGCAAGAACAGCGCCCCGGACATGCTGGGTTTCGCCATCAACGTCGGTGAGAGCACGAGTGTCATCTGCCAGACCTCGCACGTCCACAACGAGGGCTGGCACGGCATGGGCTGCGACGAACCCGGTGGCGAGAACCTGATCTTCGGCGGAACCCTCAACAACGACCTGTGGCTGGAAGCAGTCAAGTTCACTGTGTGAGCTGACCTTGAGCGAAGCGCCCCGATAGGGGCGCGGGGCTGTATCGATATGCGGCTCCGCCGCGTGGGCGCGACCAGCCCTCACGCCGCCGCAGAAGACAGACGACCCATCGCGGCACCACCAGCGGAGCTCAGAGCAACCCCGCCGCGGCGAGATGCTTCCCCACCCGCTCCACCTCGTCCTCCGACAGCGGTACCTGTGGCTCCGCCGTCGCCGCGCACGCGATGACGCCGCGCAGATGCAGCGCGGCCTTGAACGCCCCGAGCGCCGAGGAACTGCCGCCCATCCGGGCCGGGTCGCCGACGCCCACCATGCCGAACAGGGCGCACAGCCGTTCCTGTTCGGCACGGGCCCGGTCCCAGTCGCCCGCGCGGCAGAGACGGTGGAGGCGGACGTAGCCGTGCGGGTCGACGTTGGCGAGGCCGGGCACCGCCCCGTCCGCGCCCAGCGCGAGCGCCGCGTCGACGATCGCCTCGGAGCCGGTCAGCACGCTGAAGCCGGTGATGCCGGGGTGGGTGCGGGCGCCGGTCACGACGGTGCGGAAGCCGCCCAGGTCGCCGCTGGAGTCCTTCAGTCCGGCCAGCACGCCGTCGGCGGCGAGTTCCAGGACCAGGTCGGCGGGGAGTTTCGTGTGGACGGCCATCGGGAGGTCGTACGCCACGACGGGCACGGGGGATTCGGCGGCGATCCGCCGGTAGTGGCGGGCGATCTCGGCGGGGTGGGTGCGCGTGTAGAAGGGCGCCGTCACGACGACCGCGTCCGCGCCCTCCTCCGTCACCTCCGCCACATGGTCCAGCACCCGCGGTGTCGTCATGTCGATCGCGCCGGCCAGCAGCGGCAGCCGCCCGCCCAGATGCGCCGCCACCGACTTCACGACCAGCCTGCGCTGCCCGTCCGTCAGAAACGCGGCCTCCGAGGACGACCCGAGCACGAACAGCCCGTCCACCCCGCCGTCGATCAGATGGTCGACCAGCCTGAGCAGCGAGTCCACGTCCACTTCGCGGTCCGGCGTCAGGGGCGTGCAGACGGGCGGGACCACTCCGGTCAGCGGGGTGGGGAGGTTCATGTCGGCTCCTGGTGCTCTTCCGGTACGGCCGCCTGGCTCACTAGGTCGCGGGTCGGTCGGCCCTCCTCTACTGGATGGTGACACCGGAACCGGTGCGCAGGAGTGGATGCAACGGAAAATTCGGGCATCGTGTCGGCACACTCCCCGTCCGCCTTCCAGCAGCGGGTGCGGAAGGGGCACCCGCTCGGCGGGCGGGTCGCCGACGGCACCGGACCGACCAGCGGGATCGGGTCGATCGGGTGCAGCAGTCCGGGGGTCGCCGAGAACAGGGCACGGGTGTACGGGTGCCGGGACCCCTCCGTCACCCGCTCGGCCGGTGCCTCCTCCACGATCCGGCCCAGGTACATCGTGATCACCCGGTCGCTCATCCGCCGTACCGTCTGGATGTCGTGCGAGACGAAGACCAGCGCGAGCCCCAGGCGCTCCTTCAGGTCGAGCAGCAGATTCAGGATCTGGGCGCGCACCGACACGTCCAGGGCGCTGGTCGGCTCGTCCGCGATCACGAGATCGGGGTCGAGGGCGAGGGCCCGGGCGATGGCGACGCGTTGCCGCTGGCCGCCGGAGAGCTGGCCGGGGAGCGCGTCGGTCAGCGCCTTCGGCAGGCCGACCAGGGACATCAACTCCCGTACCCGGGCGTCCCGTTCCCTCGCGGTGCCCTGCCGGTGCACATCCAGCGGGTCGCGCAGGATCTGCCGTACCGTCAGGCGCCGGTTCAGTGCGGTGGACGGGTCCTGGAAGATCATGCCGGTGTGGCGGCCGACCGCCACCCGGCGTTCGGCGGGCGCCATGCTCCACAGGTCACGGCCCCGGAAGGACACCGTGCCGGACGTCGGCCGCTGCACGCCGACCAGCACCTTCGCCAGCGTCGACTTGCCGCACCCGGACTCGCCGACGACACCGACCGTCTCGCCGGGCGCGATGGCGAGATCGGCGCCGGTCAGGGCGTACACCCGGTCCCGGGTGAACAGGCCGCCGCTGCGGGCCTTGTGGACGACATGCGTGTCGGACAGCTCGACGAGCGCGCTCACTGGGCGACCTCCACGTCCATCAGGTCGACGGCCGGATGGTGGCAGGCCGCCGTATGCGTGCGGGTACCCGCCAGCACGGGAGCCGTCGTACGGCAGACCTCGCTCGCCCGCGGACACCGGTCGGCGAACCGGCAGCCCGCCGGGAAGTCCGCCGGGGACGGCACGACCCCCTTGACCTGCGTCATCCGCTCGGCCGCGCTTTCCAGGGACAGCACGCTGCCGAGCAGCCCGCGCGTGTAGTGGTGGGCCGGTGCCTCCACCAGATCGGCGGTCACACCCGTCTCCACGATCTGCCCGCCGTACATCACCACCACCCGGTCGGTGATGTCGGCGATCAGCGCGAGGTCGTGCGAGACGAGGATCAGCGCGAAGCCCAGCTCCTCGCGCAGCCGGAGCAGCAGCTCCATGATCTGCGCCTGCACGGTCACATCGAGCGCGGTCGTCGGCTCGTCGGCGACGATCAGCTTCGGGTCGCGGGACAGCGCCATGGCGATCAGGACGCGCTGACGCTGGCCGCCGGAGAGTTCGTGCGGATAGCTGCGCAGGGTGCGGTCGGGGTCGAGGCCGACCATCGTCAGCAGTTCCTGGGGGCTACGGCGGCCCCCGCGTCGTACGACCTGTTTCAACTGCGCGCGGATCGTCATCGCCGGGTTCAGGGACGACAGCGCGTCCTGGTAGATCATCGCCATCTCGTGGCCGAGCAGTTTGCGGCGGACCCGCATGGGTTCGGCGAGCAAGTCCCGCTGGTGGAAGCGGACTTGCCCCCGCACGCGGGCCCCCTTCGGCTCCAGGCCCATCACCGTCAGCGCGGTCAGCGACTTGCCGCAGCCCGACTCGCCCACCAGGCCGAGGACTTCACCGGGCTGCACCTCGAAGCTGATCCCGTCGACGATGTCCACGCCCTGGTGCCGGGCCTCGAATCCGATGGCCAGGTTCTCCACGGCCAGCACCGGCTGAGCGCCGCCGGGCAGCGGCCGGGCCCGCGCCCGCAGCCGCGCCGCCGCCTGCGTCAGCCCCGGCAGCTGCACGATCTCCCCGCTGCCCGGCTCCGGCGCCTCCAGCCGGTCGTCCTCGTCACGGACCTCGACCTCCCGCGCCGACGGGGCCGCCCACGCGTCCGAGACGCCCTCGGACAGGACGTTCAGCGACAGCACGGTCACCAGCATCAGCAGCCCGGGGAAGACGGTCGCCCACCAGCCGCCGGTCAGCACCATGTTCTTGCCGTCCGCGATGACACTGCCCCAGGACGGGTCCGGCGGCCGTACGCCCGCGCCGATGAAGGACAGCGACGCCTCGAAGACGATCGCCTCGGCGACCTGCACGGTGCAGAACACCAGCACGGGCGCGGCACAGTTGATGGCCACGTGCCGCCAGACGATGTGCGGGGTGCGGGCGCCGATCACCCGCTCTGCCGTCACATAGTCCTCCCCGTACTGATCGAGCACATTGGCCCGTACGACCCGTGCCACCGGCGGTGTGAACAGGAACGCGATCGCGCAGATGAGGACCGTGATACCGCCGCCGAACACCGCGACCAGTACGGCGGCCAGCGCGATCCCCGGGAACGCCATCACCACGTCCAGGCAGCGCATCAGCGTCTCGTCGACGGCCTTGCGCGAGGTCGCCGCGACCGCTCCGATGAGCGCGCCCACGACGAGCGCGAGCCCGGTCGCGCCGAGCCCGATCGCGAGGGACCAGCGGGCGCCGTACATCAGCCGGCTCATGATGTCCCGGCCGAGGCTGTCCTGGCCCATCCAGTGCTCGGCGGACGGATGGCCGGTGCCGTCGACGGGCGGCTGCTGGTCGAGCGGGTCGTCCGGCGCGAGCAGCGGGGCGAACAGCGCCACCAGCACCACCACGGCCAGGAAGCAGACGGAGATCTTCGACAGCAGCGGCAGCCGGCGCCAGCCGCGCAGCCGGATGCCGGGCCGGGCTAGGGCGTGTGGCGAAAGTCCCGTCGTCCGCCCGGAGGGCGGGCCGGGCGGCGTCTGGTGCGTGCTCTCGGCGTGCCGGGCGGAAGGCTCCGTCGATGGACCGGACGTACTTGGGCTTTCGCCCGGTGCGGCGAGAGTGCGTGCCAGGCGTCGCCAGGCAGGCGGGACTTTCGCCACACGCCCTAGGGCCTCGGTGAGCCCCTTGCGCGTGAACATCAGGAGGCTTCCCTCAGTCGCGGGTTGACCAGCAGGTAGAGGATGTCGATCACGAGGTTGATGACGACGAAGCCGGTCGCGGTCGTCAGGACGACGCCCTGGACGACGGCCGGGTCGCCGTTCTTCACCGCGTCGATCATCAGCTTGCCCATGCCGGGCAGCGAGAAGATCGTCTCGATGACCACGGCGCCGCCGAGCAGATAGCCGACGCGCAGGCCGAGCACGGTGAGCGGATTGATCAGCGCGTTGCGGAGGACGTTCCGGCCGACCACCACCCGCGGCGGCAGTCCGCTGCCGATCGCTGTGCGGACGTAGTCCTTGTCCAGCTCCTCGACGACGGATGTCCTGACGATACGGGTGAGTTGGGCCGCCACCGGCAGGGACAGCGCGAGCGCCGGGAGCGTCATCGTCTTCAGCCAGCCCGTGAAGGAGTCCGCCGGGTTGATGTAGCCGCCGGTCGGGAACCAGCCCAGGTCGACCGCCAGGTACTGGATCATCAGCAGCGCCAGCCAGAAGCCGGGCGCCGCGACGCCGGTCAGCGACACGACCCGGATGATCTGGTCCGGCAGCCGGTCCCGGTAGATCGCCGCGGTCACCCCGCCGATCAGCGACAGCACCACCGCGATGCCCAGGCCCAGGAAGGTGAGCTGGAGCGTCAGCGGCAGCGCGGTCGTGACCTGGTCGATCACCGGCGCCCGGGTCAGTGCGCTGATGCCCATGTCACCGTGGAGCAGGGCGCCCACGAAGTCGACGTAGCGCACCGGGAGCGGATCGAGCAGACCGTTCTCCTCACGGAACTCGCGCAGTTGCTCGGGCGTCGGATTGGCGCCCTGGAAGAACGCGGACGCCGGGTCGACGTCCGAGAACCGCATCACCAGGAACACGAACAGCACGATGCCGAGCATCAGCGGCACGAGCAGGGCGACACGGCGGGCCAGGATCCTGGCGATGGCGACCACGGACCAACTCCCGTACGACTTCGGTGGCTAGACCCACTTGGCTTGGAGCAGGTTGATTCCGGGGTACGGCTGTGCCCTTATCCCGGCGAGTTCGGTGGGGTCCCAGGCGGTCATCAGCTCGTTGTGGACGACCGGGTAGAGCACGGCCTGTTCGGCGACGACGTCGATGTAGTCCTGGATCATCGTCTTCTTCTTGTCCGCGTCCGGCTCCCGGGTCGCCGCGTCCATGTCCTTGAAGAGCTTCTTGGCGACGGCGTTGTCCGCCCAGCGCGTGTACCCCATCCACAGGTTGGTGGGCCCGTAGTTGTAGTGCATGATCAGGTCGGCGTCGAGGCCGAACTGGTTGGGGTTCGAGGCGGCGGCGACGACCTGGTAGTCCTGCTTCTGGTCCATCTTGGTGAAGACGGCCGTGGTCTCCTGCGGCGACAGCGTCGTCTTCACGCCGATCGCGTCCCAGGACGCCTTGATGGTCGGCAGACAGTCGACGATCCAACTCACGTTCACCGCAAGGATGTCGATCGTCAGCCCGCGGACCCCGGCCTGCTTCAGCAGCGCCTTCGCCTTCTCGGGGTCGTAGTCGTAGACCGTCTTCGCGCGCCGGTAGCCGGGGTTGCCCTCGTTGAGGAAGGACGACGACGGCTTGCCGTGTCCCTTCAGCGCGACCTCGACCATCTTCTCGGTGTCGATGGCGTAGTGCAGCGCCTGCCTCACGCGCACGTCGTCGAAGGGCTTGTGCTTGGTGTTGAACATCAGGAACAGGTTGTTCATCCCGGCCCCGCCCGCGACCGTGAGCCCGCCGCTCTTGAGCCGGCCGATATTGGCGTACGGGATGTTGTCGGCGATCTGCGCGCCCGCGCTGGCGCCGGAGATCCGGGCGACGCGCGGGGCGGCGTCCACGATCGTCAGCCAGTTCATCTTCTGGAAGGCGGCCTTGCGCGGGCCGTTGTAGTCGGCGTACGCCTCGAAGGTGGTGTTGGACTTCGGGTGGTGCGCGGTCTGCCGGTACGGCCCCGAGCCGATCGCCTTGCCCTTGATCGCGTCGTCGAAGGCACCCGGCTGCGAGAACACGTGCTTCGGCATGATCTTGGCGAGGGTGAGCCGCGAAACCCCTTCCGGGAAGGGGAACTTGAGCACCAGCTCGACGTTCTGCGCGTCGATCTTGCGGACTTCCTTCAGCCAGCTCGCGAAGAACCCCTTGGCCAGGGTCTGCGTCTTCGGGTCGAGGATCCGGTCGAAGACGAACACCACGTCGTCGGCGGTGACCGGCTTGCCGTCGTGGAAGGTGGCGCCCGCCCGCAGCGTGAACTTCCAGGACGTGCTGTTCGGGTCGCCCGGCACCTGCGTGGCGAGCGCCGCGTACGGCTCGCGGGAGATCGGGTCGGTGTCGAGCAGCCCCTCGTAGATATGGTTGTTGGCGGCCATGCAGAACGCCGACGCCGTCTGCGTGGGATCCCAGCTGCCGTCGTTGCCGTAGCCGATGACCGCGGTCAGAGTGCGGTTCCTGCCGCTGCCGCCGGTGTCATTGGTCGACTCCGGGCCCGACGAACAGGCCGACAGCGACGCGGTGACGGCGGCGGACGCTCCCAGCGCGCCGGTGTACTTCAGGAACGTCCGGCGATGCAGCGCCGGCACGTCGTCGGTCACGTCGCGCACGGTTCCTCCAGCGAGATGAGGGTGGGGATACGAGAGGACGGGCGGAAGATATGAAGAGATACGACGTCCTACGTCCTGCAGTCAGCGCGACCATAGGAGGGGCTGTGAGGGCGGTCAAGGGAACGCACACGAATGGCGTATCTGCCAGAGGTCGGACCAATGGCGCTGCGGTATACCGATGTTGACGAACCGTCATCGGTCAGACGTGGGACGTGGGACGTCCCGGGCGCGTACGATGCGGCGCATGTCCTCGGAGCCCAGGAACAGCCGGATACAGCGCGAGGTCGTACAGCTGATCCTCGACCGCAAGCTCCGGGTCGGTGCGCCGCTGCCCACCGAGACCGAGCTGATGGCCGACCTCGGCGTCAGCCGCAACTCCGTCCGCGAAGCCCTCAAGGCGCTCCAGGCGCTCGACATCGTGGAGATCCGGCACGGCTTCGGCACCTACGTCGGGCAGGCCTCGCTGACCCCGCTGATCGACGGGCTGACCTTCCGCACGCTGGCCCGGCACGAGGGCGACGCCGACGCGCTCGCCGATATCCTCCAGGTCCGCGAAGTGCTGGAGGAGGGGCTGATCCGGCGGGTGGCGCCGCTGCTCACCGAGGCCGACCTGGACCGCCTGGAGTCAGTGGTGGACCGTATGGAGGCCGCGGGCCGGGCCGGTACGCCCTTCGCGGAACTCGACCGGGAGTTCCACGAGTTGCTCTACGCCTCGCTCGGCAACGCGCTCGTGCCGCAGCTGCTCGGCGCCTTCTGGACCGTCTTCCGCCGGGTGGCCGGCGCGCTCGGCCGCCCCAACGAGCCCGCGCCGGAACTCACTGTCAGCCGCCACCGCGACATCGTCACTGCCCTGCGCGCCCACGACGTCGAGGGCGCGCAGCGCGCGATGGCCGTCCACTTCCGCGGGATCGAGGCGCGAACGGCGGCCCCGATCGGGCCCACCCGGGCGAGGTGAGCCGGGCGGCGGGGGCGCCGTCCCCTGTGCGGCGCCCCCGTGGACAGTGTTCGTGCCACGGAAGCGTCTGGATGTGATCGACGCAGGACCTCATACCTTGGTTGCCGAGTCATAGACCTTCGGTCGACAGCCCGGCGGGCCCCCGCTCGCCACAGTGAGGGCATGGAGAACACCAAGAACGGGATCAGCAGGGCGCGGTTCCTGGCCGGGGCCGTGGCCGCCGGCGTCGCGGGGGCGGTGCTGCCGGCCACCGGTGCACGGGCGACGGAGGCGACGACGGGACGCCGCGGGCTGCGGCACCGGGGTGTCGTCTACACCGTCGGCGCGGGGGAGACGCCCGGTACGGCCTTCAGCGCCGCCCGCATGCGCAGGGACATCCGCGTCATCCGCGACGACCTGCACGCCGACACCGTCGATGTCACCGGCGACGGCGTCGAACGCCTCAACACCACCGCCACCGAGGCCGCCGAAGCCGGACTGCACCTCTGGCTGCAGCCCACCCTCGGCGACGCCCCCGAGCGGGACATCCTCGACCACATCGCGGAGACCGGGCGGCACGCGGAGCGGCTGCGCCGGCAGGGCGCGAGTGTCGACTTCAGCGTGGGGTGCGAGTTCTGGCTGTTCGTGCCGGGGATCGTGCCCGGAGAGACAGTCCTGGAGCGCATCGAGAACCTCCTGAACGGCACCGTCGACTGGGCGAAGATGCAGCGCCGCCTCGATGCCTTCACCGCCAAGGCCGCCGCGGTCGGCCGCTCCGTCTTCCGAGGCCGCCTGTCCTATGCCGCCGCGCAGAACGACAAGGTCGACTGGAACCTGTTCGACGTCGTCGGCATCGACTACTACTCGTCCCACCCCGACCGCGCCGACTACGTACGGGAGTTGAAGCGCTACCTCCGCTGGGGCAAGCCCCTCGCCATCACCGAGTTCGGGACGTGCACGTTCGTCGGCGCCCCCGAAGCGGGCGGTATGGGCTGGAACATCGTCGACTACGACAAGACCCCGCCGGAGATCAAGGGCAACCCGGTCCGCAGCGAGCGCACCCAGGCCGACTACCTGGTCGAGCTGCTGGACGTCTTCGAGTCGATGGGGCTGTACGCCGCCATGGCCTTCGAGTTCGTCACCGCGGACGCCGAGCACCGCCCGGACGATCCTCGCTACGACCTCGACCTGGCGAGCTACGCCATCACGAAGCCGATCAAGGACCGCCCGGGCGACCCGGACTCGGACTGGCACTGGGAGCCGAAGGAGGCGTTCCACGCGGTGGCGCGCCGCTGGGGGTGCCGGGACAGGTCGTGAGCGTGTGCGGCGCCGTCGTGGCTGGTCGCGCAGTTCCCCGCGCCCCTTCGGGGGCGCGGGTGGACCGTCGCTTAGTCGCAGTACGTGTCCTGCCTCGGTCGCTCCCCGGTCGCCAGGAACCGGGAGACCATGTCGTCGCCGCACGCCGTGCCGTTGTCCAGGTACGCGTCATGTCCCGTCGCGTCGTTGACGACCATGACCGCGCGCTTGCCGAGGGCGGCACGCAGCTTGAGGGCGCCGGTGAGCGGGGTGACCGGGTCGCGTTCGTTCTGGACGAGGAGGACGTTGGACGGGCCGCGGTCGGTGATGCGTACCGGCGCCTCGCGCGGCTCGTTCGGCCAGGCGGCGCAGAGCATCGCGTTGCGGGGCATGCCCGCGGTCAGCGGGAACTCGGCCCTGCTCTTCGCGACGTCCTTCTCGTACGCGGCGGCGGACTCGGGCCAGTCGGCGTCGTTGCATATGGTCCCGGCGCCGACCGCGGTGACGTTCTGCAGCACCTCATCGGGCGGGGACGGCGGCGCGGGCGGCACCGTCCCCTTCCGGGCGGCAAGGATCAGCTGGGCCAGGCCCTGGAAGTCGTCCGGGTCGTCCAGGTCGTTCAGCATGGCCTGGCGCAGCACGTTGCCGTTGAGCACCGGCGGGTTGGAGCCGGTCCAGGGGATCGGTTCGCGGTCGAGGCGGGCGGCCAGGCTCAGGAAGCCGGCGCGAACCTCGGCCGGGGTCTCGGCGACGCGGTCCGGATTGCCGGGTGCGGACGCCCACTTGGCGAACACCGGGAACGCGTCCTCGACGCCCTGCTCGTGCCCGGCCAGCCAGGCGCGCTGGACCTTGACGGGGTCGGGGTTGTCGTTGCTGTCCAGCACGATGCGGTCGGTGCGGTGCGGGAACAGCTCGTTGTAGATCGAGCCGACATACGTGCCGTACGAGACACCCCACGCGGAGACCTTCCGCTCGCCGAGCGCGGCCCGGATGCGGTCGAGGTCGCGGGCCTCGTTGACGGAGCTGAGGTGCTGGATCAGCTCGCCGCCGTTGCGGGCGCAGGCGTCCGCCATGCGCTTCGCGGTGACCAGGTTCTCCGTGATGGAGCCGTCGGGAGCGGGCCAGGGCCGGGTCGCCGTGAGAGCGAGGTCGCGGCGTTCGAGGCCGCAGTCGACGGAGGTGGACGGGGCCAGCCCGCGCGGGGCGAACCCGATCAGGTCGTAGGCGTCGCGCACCTTCTTCGGCAGCCTCTGGCCCTTGCCCGACGGGTCGTTCAGGCTGGTGCCGCCGGGTCCGCCGGGGATCAGCAGTAAGGCGCCCCGACGGGCGGACGGGTTCTCGCTCGGGATACGGGAGACGGCGACGTCGACCGTCGGCCCGTCCGGGTCGGCGTAGTCCATCGGCACCTCGACCGTCGCGCACCGCTGTCGTGGATCGAGGCCTTTGCCCTCGCACTTCGTCCACTTCAGCGGCGTTGACGTGGGACCGCTCGTGGCGGACGCGGTGAGAGGCGTCACGACACCGAACACGATTCCGGAGGCGGCGGCGATCAGGGCGAGGCTCTTGGTCATCGGCTTCATGGGTATGAGCCTCGCGGAGCCGGCCCATCCCTCACATCCGGGCAACAACCCACTTCCCACGGGGGTTTACCCCAGTGCCGCCGTCAGGGTCACCCCCGACTCACACATCCCGCCGGTCCACGACCACCACCGCCATCACGGCCGCCACCGCCGCCCACGCCGCGAACACCACCCAGCTGCCCGTCACCGTCGTCGGATAGTGCGGCGGATAGATCCGGACCGCCGACTCGCCGTACGTCACATCGACCAGCCGGGACCAGGCGTTGACGGGCAGCGCGTTGCGGACGGCCGCCGTCCAGGCGTAGCGGTCGGTGATGAAGGTCGGCAGGAGCAGCAGTACGACGGTGATGGCGCCCGTCGTCGTGGCCCCGTGCCGGATCACCGCGCCCAGCCCCATGCCGACCAGTGCGGAGACGGCGGCGAGCAGGGCGGAGGCCAGCAGCAGTGACAGCACGCCCTCGTGGGTGACCGGGACGTCCGCGCCGCGGCCGGAGAGGATGCCCTGCGTGGTGGCGTACGACGTGCCGACGACCACGGCCCCGTAGCCGGTCATGACCCCCGCCACCACCGTCACCTTCGCCGCCATCAGCGCCCGCCGGTCCGGAACGGCCGCGAACGTCGTACGGATCAGTCCGGTCGCGTACTCGCCGACGATCGTGAGCGCGCCGACGCTCGCGCACACCAGGATCAGGATCAGCGCGGCAGCGGCGGTGAACGCGTCCCGCAGCGCCCACTCCACGTAGCCCGCCTTCATGTCCGCGGGCATGTAGGGGTAGTTGGCGTAGTGGTTCCGGGCAGCGTTCGCGTTGAAGCCGACGACGGACAGTGCGCCGATGCCGAGTGCCCAGTAAGTGGAGCGCAGGGAGCGGAGCTTGAGCCATTCGGCGGCCAGGAGGTCGGTGAAGCGGGCGTCCGTCATCGTTGGTCTCCGGCGGTGTACTCGACGCTGTCGGCGGTCAGTTCCATGAAGGCCGCCTCCAGGGAGGCGGTGCGTGTGGTCAACTCGCGGATCAGGAAACGGTGTTCGAAGGCGAGCTCGCCGATCCGCTCGGTGCTGAGCCCCGCCACCTGGAGCGTCTCCTCGTCGTACGCGGCCACCGCCGCGCCCTGAGACGCCAGTACGTCGGCCAGCGCCCGCGCGTCCGGGGACCGTACGGTCACCGTCGGCGCCGTACCCCGCGCGGCGAACTCGGCGAGGCTCTCGGCGGCGATCAGCTCGCCCCGCCCGATGACGATCAGCTCGTCGGCGGTGTGCTCCATCTCGGACATGAGGTGGCTGGAGACGAAGACCGTACGCCCCTCGGCCGCCAGCTTCCGGAACAGTCCCCGCACCCACAACACCCCTTCCGGGTCAAGTCCGTTGAGCGGTTCGTCGAAGACCAGCACCGGCGGCTCGCCCAGCAGCGCGGTCGCGATGCCGAGCCGCTGCTTCATGCCGAGCGAGAACCCGCCGACCCGGCGCCGGGCGGCGGCATCACCGATCCCCACCTCCGCCAGCACCTCGTCCACCCGGCGCGCGGGGATGCGATTGCTCCGGGCCAGCGCCCCCAGATGCGCCCGCGCACTCCGCCCGCCGTGCACATCACCGGCGTCCAGGAGCGCGCCGACGTGCCGCAGTCCATGGCGGTGGCGGCGGAAGGCGTGGCCGTCGACGGTGGCGGTGCCGCCGCTCGGCTCGACGAGACCCAGCAGCATCCGCAGGGTCGTGGTCTTGCCCGCGCCGTTCGGACCGAGGAAGCCGGTGACGTGGCCGGGACGGACGGTGAAGGACAGATCGCGGACGGCGGTCGTGTCGCCGTATCTCTTGGTCAGTTCGTTGACTTCGATCACGGGACCACGGTCGCGCGGTCGGCCGGTGCGGCACATCGGCCGCCCGCTGACACTCGTACACGCCCGATGTCGACCGTGGTTGTACATCCCCGGGCCGATGACCAGCTCATGGAGCCCGCTCTACGATCCCGTCATGCCCGCCACCGAACCGCCGCCGCCCCTGCACAAACGCGTACCGCCGGGTGCCTGGGTGGCGCTCGCGTGGTGTGCGGGGGAGCTGTTCACCCGCCTCGCGCGTGTGCGCCTGCCAGGCGAGTTGGAGCCCGAGGAGTTCCCCGCGTCCCAGCTGTACCGCTTGGAGGGGGTGCTGGCTCTGGTGCTGTCCGCCGCCCTCGTCCTGTACGGCAGTCGCCTGCTGTCCCGGAAACCGCTCGCCGCCCTCGCCTGGCTGCTGGTGGCCGCGGGTTGCGCGACGACCGCGCTGGCAGCGGGCGAGATACCGATGGCCCAGTTCCTCGCGCCCACCGTCGCCCTGTACTTCATCGCGGCGACGCACGCCCGCCGGACAGCCCTGACCGCCCTGGCGATGGCACTCGGCACGCTGGCCGCCTGGCTGGCCGTGCGGCTGCTGAGCGGCTGGAACGTCGGCACCTCGGCCGAACTCACCGTGGCCATGGTCGCCGTGATCGCCTGGCTGCTCGGCAACTCCTCCCACCAGGCCCGCGTCCACGCCGAACGGCTCGTGGCCGAGCATGCCGCGCAGGTCGTCACCGCCGAACGTCTGCGCATCGCCCGCGAGATGCACGACACGGTCGCCCACAGCATCGGCATCATCGCCCTCCAGGCCGGAGCGGCGGCCCGCGTGGCGGCGGCCCGCCCGGAGGCGGCCCTGGAGGCGATGCGGGCGGTGGAGAACGAGGGGCGGGAGACGCTGGCGGGCCTGCGGAGGATGCTGGTCGCGCTGCGGGCGGCGGACGAGGGGCAGAGTGTGACCCCGGCCGGTCTCGCGGACGTGGACCGGCTCGCGGCCACGACGACGGCGGCGGGCGTCCAGGTCGAGGTGCGTCGCGTCGGCGACCCCCGCGCGCTGCCCCCGGACATCGACCTGTCGGCCTTCCGCATCGTCCAGGAGTCGGTCACCAATGTCGTACGCCATGCGGGCACGCGCGCGTGCCGGGTCACTCTCGACTACCGCGCCGACGACGAACTGGCACTGGAAATCACCGACGAGGGCCGGGGCAGCGGCAGTTCGACCAACACGGGCTTCGGACTTGCGGGCATGAGAGAGCGCGTCGCCCTGCTCCACGGCGAGTTCACGGCGGCACCGCGCCCCGAGGGCGGCTTCCGGGTGGCGGCCCGGCTGCCGGTGCCGGTGGCGGTCCGATGAGCGTCCGGGTGGTCCTGGCCGACGACCAGCAGCTGATCCGTACGGCACTGAGCATGGTGCTGGCCGAACTCGACGACGTGGAGGTGGTCGGGGAGGCGGCGACGGGGGAGGAGGCGGTACGGCTCGCGGCCGAACTCGCCCCGGACGTCGTGGTGATGGACATCCGCATGCCCGGGATGGACGGCATCGAGGCCACGGACCACATCACCCGGGACGAGCCCGACACCCGGGTGGTCGTCCTCACCACCTTCGACGACGATTACGTCTACGGCGCCCTGCGCGCCGGCGCGTCCGGCTTCCTCGTCAAGGACATGGCCCTGGACGACATCATCGCGGCCGTACGGATCGTCGCGGCCGGCGACGCCCTCATCGCCCCCAGCGTCACCCGCCGCCTCATCCGCGACTTCGCGTCCCGCCCCCAACCGTCCGGCTCGCGCCGCGACTTGACGGCCATCACGGACCGCGAACGCGAGGTCCTCACCCTCGTCGGCTCGGGCCTGTCCAACACGGAGATAGCCGCCGAGCTGTGCATCAGCGTGGCGACCGCGAAGACGTATCTGACCCGCCTGCTGACCAAACTGGACGCCCGGGACCGGGTCCAGCTGGTGATCATCGCGTATGAGGCGGGCCTGGTGTCGGTGGGCTGAGCGCTCCGCTGGAAGCACGGTGATGCTGTATCGATGTGCGGCTCCGCCGCGTGCGCGGGCCGGTGGGGGCTGGTCGCGCCCGCGCGGCGGAGCCGCATATTGACACAGTCCCGCGCCCCTTTGGGGCGCGGCCGAACCGCAGCCGACTTCATCCGCCCCGCTCAGTGGTCGGTCACCGCTTGGCGAGGTGGACCTCTGCGCCGGTGCCGGTGAAGACCAGCGCGGCGTAGGCGTTGACGCGATCGGGGACAACCCCCGCGTCGGTGCCGACCGTTCGTCCGGTGCGCCCGTCGACGACGAATGTTCCGTCTTTGCCCTTGGCGTAGAACAGATCCTTGAAGTCGGCCGTCAGGGTGCCGCTCCAGTCCTTGGCGCCGTCACCCGCCGCCCGGCGCCACAAGATCTTGCCGTCTTCATCCACGGCGAGCGCCCCGTCCTGCTTCGAGGCGCACAGCAGGACGGTGCCGCCCTCGCCTTGACTGCAGTCCATGCGGCTGGTCAGGCCGGCCCGCTTGGGCAGGACGAAGTCGCCGGTCGTGAGGTCGAGCAGCTGCGCCTGCTTGCTGCCGTCCTCGTCGAACTTGGCGAAGGGTGAGTTGTCGAGCACCCTGGTGGTGCCTTGCGGCATCTTCTTGTCCCACAGGTCACGGCCGTCGGCCGGGGCGACGCCGGTCAACGGGTAGTCCTGCTCCGGGTCGTCGCGGAAGCCCACCAGGGCCTCGCTGGATCCGCCGAGCTTCCAGAAGCCCGCACGCTGCCACAGCATGCGGGGCTCGT
The DNA here is from genome assembly GCF_030499575.1 of Streptomyces sp. DG2A-72. NCBI lineage: Bacteria > Bacillati > Actinomycetota > Actinomycetes > Kitasatosporales > Streptomycetaceae > Streptomyces > Streptomyces sp. DG2A-72. The sequence continues at coordinate 3,208,604 of NZ_JASTLC010000001.1, read as the reverse complement.
CGTCCAGGGAGACCGCGACGGTGCCTTGCGCGTAGTCGTCCTGCGTCCAGGTGACGGCCACAACGCCGTCCGCGATCGACACACCGAACACGCCGAGCTTGCCGGCCGCCGGGGCACCGTAGATGTCCACGGGAAGCCGCCAGATCAGCTTGCCGTTGTCCGCCCGGGCGGCGATCACCTCGAACCCGGCCTGGGCCGAACCCTTGCCCTTCTTGGCGAGCTTGACCGGCACGACGGTGAGCATGGCCGGTACACCGCCGATCCGCACCGGCTCAGGGCGCGACACGCGCTCGCTGATCATGTCGGCCTGCTTCTTGCTGAGATCGCGTGGGGCCGGCAGGTCGTACGCGGGCGTGTTCTGGGTCTTGATGGTGGTGACGGCCTTGCCCGTGGCCAGGTTGTACATCGTCACGCCGGACGCGTGCGCATGCCAGGCCGCACGCCCGTACAGAACGACGGTGGGGTCTTTCGCCGGGCCGGTCGGCAGGACATGGGCCGCCTTGCTGTCGAACGTCACGGCCGCCGTGGCCCGTGGATCGCCGCTGAGGTCGAGGGCCTTGCGGGTGGGCGAGCCGGTGGCTGCCGGACTGTCGCCGCCTTCCGTCGGGCCTTTGGTGCACGAGACCAACAGAGCCACTGCGGCCAGGGCGATGACACCTTCACGTACCGGACTTCTCATCCGACTCTCCGCGTTCCGTGACCTGCACTGCTGACATCGGCAGATTCGACCACGGGCGGAACGGGACCCCTCCCGTCACAGGACAGACACAGTATCTCCGCATTCGGTGCACCACCTCGGGTGCGCCGCCTCACGGAAGCGAGGGCCCTATGAGACGTATGTGTCATGCGCTGTTAGTGGGTGCGGTCGCCGTCGGAGTCTCGGGTGTGTTCCACCCGGTCGCGTCGGCCGCCGACACCTCTCCGCTGGAGGTCAAGAGCGTCACGGCGAGTCCCGATGACGGCAACGTTCCCGCCAACACCCTGGACAACAACCTGAGCACCCGCTGGTCGTCGCAGGGCGACGGTGCGTGGATCCGTTACGACCTCGGCTCGGCGAAGACCGTCGGGTCGGTGTCGCTCGCCTGGCATCAGGGGAACAGCAGGACGAACACCTTCGACGTCCAGCTGTCCGACGACGGATCGTCGTGGAAGACGGCCCTGGCCCGAAAGACCAGCAACGGCAGCACACTTGAGCAGCAGAGCTACGACTTCGCCGACGCCTCGGCCCGCTACGTGCGGATCGTCGGTCACGGCAACACGGTCAACGCCTGGACCAGCATCGCCGAGACCGACATCTACGGAGCCGACGGCACCGGCGGTGGTGGCGGCTCCTGCGCGTACCCGGCCGACGTGCTGGACCTGACGAACTGGTACATCGGGCTGCCGGTGGGCAAGGAGGAGTCCCCCACCAACGTCTACCAGCCGGAACTCGACACGTACGCGAACGACCCCTGGTTCATCACGGCCGACGACTGCGCGGCCGTCCGGTTCCGGGCCCCGGTCAACGGCGTCACCACCAGCGGCTCCAAGTACCCCCGCTCGGAGCTGCGGGAGATGACGGACTCGGGGGAGACCAAGGCGAGTTGGTCGTCCACGTCCGGCACCCACACGATGGTGATCGACCAGGCCATCACGGACCTCCCCGAGAAGACCCCGAACGTCGTCGCAGGGCAGATCCACGGCGGCTCCGACGACCTCAGCGTCTTCCGTCTGGAAGGCAAGAAGCTCTACGTCACCGACGGCGACGAAAAGCATCACAAGCTGGTGACGGACGACTACGAGCTGGGGACGAGGTTCCAGGCGAAGTTCGTGGTCAGCGACGGCAAGATCAAGGCGTACTACAACGGTCAGCTGCAGACCACGCTGTCGAAGAACTTCTCCGGCGCCTACTTCAAGGCCGGCGCGTACACGCAGGCCAACTGCGACAACTCCCAGCCGTGCAGCGACGACAACTACGGCCAGGTGAAGATCTACGGGTTGAACGTCACGCACGGCAACGGCGGGGGCGACGGGGGCAGCGGCGGCGACGGCGACTCGACCGAGGCCGCCAAGCGGTACGGCTGGGGCACCCCGCTGCCGATATCCGACGAGTTCGACTACACCGGCCCGGTCGACCCCGCGAAGTGGGACGTACCGTCGGGCAGCGTCGGCGGCACGGCCCAATGCTGGGAAGGCCACAGCGAAAACGGCCGCCGGTGCGGGAAGAACAGCACCGTCGCGGACGGCATGATGACCATGCGCGGTGAGGCGAACGGCGACACGGGGTGGATCAGGCAGCACGAGGCCACCCAGTACGGCCGGTGGGAAATCCGGTCCCGCTCACGGAACATCGGCTCGGAGGGCGGGCTTTACCACCCACTGCACCTGATCTGGCCCACCGACGGCAGCCGGCTCGAGAACGGCGAGTACGACTGGGTCGAGTACTCGGACCCCGACGCGCAGTGCCTCACGGCGTTCCTGCACTACCCGAAGAGCCCGTTCGGACAAGAAGGAACGCCGCGACCTCTGCCCCCTGGACATGACGAAGTGGCACAACTTCGCGTTCGAGTGGACGCCCAAGGCGCTGGTCGGCTACGTCGACGGTGTCGAATGGTTCCGGCTGGCGGACGGCGCGAACGCCGACCGGGGGAACATCCAGGACATGCCCCTGGGGAACCTCGTCATCCAGCTGGACAACTTCACCGGCGACAGCGGCCTGCGCCCGGCCGTGTTCGAGGTCGACTGGGTCCGCACCTACGACGTCGAGCCGGCGGGCGAGGATCCCGATCCCGGCGGGGACTCTCCGGTCCAGGTCACGGGCGTCACGGCAAGTCCCGATGACGGCAACGTCCCCGCCAACACCCTGGACAACAACCTGAGCACCCGCTGGTCCTCCGAGGGCGACGGGGCGTGGATTCGCTACGACCTCGGCTCGACGCAGAACGTCGGGTCGGTCGCGGTCGCCTGGCACCAAGGGGACAGCAGGAAGAACACCTTCGACGTGCAGGTGTCCGACGACGGGGCGTCGTGGAAGACGGTCCTCGAACGAAAGACCAGCAGCGGTACGACACTTCAGCCGCAGAGGTACGACTTCGCCGATACCTCCGCCCGCTACGTGCGGATCGTCGGCCACGGCAACACGGTCAACGCCTGGACCAGCATCACCGAGACCGACATCTACAAAGCCGACGGAGGCGGGGATCCGACAGATCCGACAGATCCAACGGATCCAACGGATCCAACGGATCCGGCCCCCGTCCGCACGGTCCGTGTCGCGGACTCGACCGCGTTGAAGAGCGCGTTCGGCGACGCGCGGCCCGGGGACCGCATCGTCCTCGCGGACGGCACGTACTCGATCGGCAAGATGACCGGCAAGAACGGAACGGCCGCCCAGCCCATCACCGTCGTCGCGGAGAACCGCGGCAAGGCGGTGATCGGCGACGGGCAACTGGAGGTGGCGGGCTCCTCCTACGTCACCTTCCAAGGGCTGAAGTTCACGAACAGCAACACACTGAAGATCACCGGCTCGAACAACGTACGGCTGACCCGCAACCACTTCCGGCTGACCGAGGAGTCCTCGCTGAAGTGGGTGATCATCCAGGGTGAGAACAGCCACCACAACCGGATCGATCACAACCTGTTCGAGGAGAAGCACCAGACCGGGAACTTCATCACCATCGACGGATTCGAGAAGCAGCAGTCACAGCACGACCGCATCGACCACAACCACTTCCGTGACATCGGCCCCCGCGCGGCGAACGAGATGGAGGCCGTCCGGGTCGGCTGGAGCGGAATGTCCCAGTCGAGCGGATTCACCGTCGTCGAGTCGAACCTCTTCGAGAGGTGCGACGGTGACCCGGAGATCGTCTCCGTGAAGAGCAACGACAACATCGTCCGCCACAACACCTTCCGCGCCTCACAGGGCGTTCTGTCCCAACGGCACGGGAACCGCGGCGAGTTCTACGGCAACTTCTTCTTCGGGGAGGGCAAGGCGGGAACCGGCGGGATCCGCATCTACGGCCAGGACCACAAGATCTACAACAACTACTTCGAGGGCTTGACCGGCACCGGCTACGACGCCGCACTGCAGATCGACGGCGGCGACGTGGACACCTCGGGCGCGCTGAACGCACACTGGCGCGTCTACCGGGCGACCGTCGTGAACAACACCTTCGTGAACAACGTGTCGAACATCGAGATCGGCGCCAACTACAACCTCGCCCCGGTCGACTCGGTCATCGCCGACAACGTCATCACGGGCAGCCGGGGCAAGCTGCTCAACGAGGTCAAGAAACCCGTGGGCATGACCTACGCCGGGAACATCGCGTGGCCGACCGGATCGGCGACCGTCGGCGTGTCCCTGCCCTCCGGCTCCGTCAGGGCGGTCGACCCACTGCTCGCCTCCGACGGATCGCTGTACCGGATCGGTGCGGGCAGCCCGGCGATCGACACCGGCACCGGCGGCCACGCCTTCGTGACCGACGACATGGACGGCCAGGCTCGAGTCGGCGGCATCGACGCCGGCGCCGACGAGCGCTCGTCGTCCACGGTCACACGGGCCCCGCTCAGCACGACGGACGTCGGCCCCGGCGCCGTGTAGGACACCTCACGCGAAAGGACCGGTGGCGGGTCAACCCCGCCACCGGTCGTGCCCCGAAGGGGCGCGCCAACAGAGCCACTGCGGCCAGAGCGATGACACCTTCACGTACCGGACTTCTCATCCGACTCTCCGCGTTCCGTGACCCGCACTCCTGATGGCGGCAGATTCGACCACGGTCGAGCCGGGACCGGTACCGGCCTCCGAGTCAGGGCGTCGTCGTCCGCAGGTACTTCCCGAGGCGGGCGATCGCAGACGGGTTCCGCGGGCTCTCCACCAGGTCGACATAGTCCAGGGTGAAGATCCGCTTGTGCTTGATGGCCGACACGTTCCGCAGCGGGGCATAAGACAGCAGGAACTTCTTCTTCTGCTCCGCGCTGACGTCCCCGTAGTCGCAGATGACGATCACGTCGGGGTTGCGTTCCACGACGGTCTCCCAGCCGACGGTCGTCCAGGAGTCCTTCAGGTCGTGCATCACGTTGTTCCCGCCGGCCTCGCTGATGATCTGGTCGGGCGCGGCGTAGCGGCCGGAGGTGAAGGGCTGGTCCTCGCCGCTGTCGTAGAGGAAGACCTTGGGGGAGTCGGACGGTGCCTTCGCCTTCACCTCCGCCACCTCGCGCTTGAAGTCGGCGATCAGCGCCACCGCCCGCTTCTCCACGCCGAACAGCTTGCCCAGGTTGGTGAGGTCCTCGTACAGCGCGTCCAGCGGCGGCATGATGCCCCGCGAGGTCTCCGTACGGCCGTTGCGGCAGGACTCGGTGAGGATGTACGAGGGGATGCCGAGCTTGGTCAGTGCGTCCGGGGTGAAGTCGCTGTCCTCGCGGAAGCCGTAGTTCCAGCCGGCGAAGACCCAGTCGGCGCGGGCGTCGAGGACGTTCTCCTTGGTGAGCTGGTCCTTCGACAGCCACTTCACCTTGTCGTAGCCGTCCTTCCACGGAACCCCGTCCAGGTCCCCCTTGTCGTCGGGCATCGCGAACCCGGCCATCCGATCCTCGAGCCCGAGCGCGAACATCAGCTCGGTGATCCCGACATCGTTGGTGACGACCCGCTCCGGGACCTTGTCGTACGTCACCTTGTGCCCGCAGTTGGTGAGGGTGACGGACGACGCGGCCTTCGAGTCCGGCGAGGGCGCGACCTCGGCACCGCAGCCCGCGCTGAGCACGGCCAGGCAGACGGCGACGGCGACAACTGGCATACGCATGCAGGGAGTTCCTTAATCCGGCGGCGGGAGAAGGTCGAAGAGCAACTGCACGGCGCCCGTCTCCGGATGCCGTACGGGATGGGCGCGTACGCCGAACACCTCGGCGAGCAGGGCGGGTCGGAGTACGTCATGTGGCACGCCGGACGCGACGATCCGACCGTCCTGAATCACGTACAGCAGATCGCAGTGTGCGGCGGCGAGGTTGAGGTCGTGCAGCGCGGCGAGCGCGGTCAGGCCGCTCGCCCGGACCAGGGACAGCACCTCCAACTGGTGTGCGATGTCGAGGTGGTTGGTGGGTTCGTCGAGGACGAGGACACGGGGCTGCTGGGCGAGGGCCCGGGCGATGAGGACGCGCTGCTTCTCACCGCCGGAGAGGGACAGGAACCCGCGGCCGGCGAGCTGGGTGACCCCGGTCAGATCCATGGCCTCGGCGCAGATGGTCCGGTCGTCGGCGGCCGTCCGTCCGTGATGCGGCAGCCGTCCCATCCCGACGACCTCGGCGACGGTGAAGTCGAACTCGGACGACGACTCCTGCGGCAGCGCGGCCAGCACCCGCGCGACGGCCCGCGGATTCATCGCGTGCACGTCGTCACCGTCGAGCCGCACGGCACCGCCGCTCGGCCGCAGGGCCCGGTACACGCACCGCAACAGGGTCGACTTTCCACTCCCGTTGGGCCCGACGAGCCCCACGAACGCCCCGCTGTCCACGCTGAGCCGCAGATCGTCGACCAGCCGGACCGCACCGGCGGCGACGGACACGTCCTCGACGTCGAGCCGCATCTCAACGACCTCCGAATGCGTAGCCGCCACGCCGCATCAGCAGCAGGAAGGCGGGCACCCCGACGACGGCGGTGATGACCCCGACCGGCAGTTCGGCCGGGGCGAGCAACAACCGCGACAGCACATCCGCCCAAACGAGCAGGACGGCCCCGGCGAGGGGAGCCACGACCAGCACGCGCCGGTGATCGGCACCGACGAGCATCCGTACGACGTGCGGCACCATCAGACCGACGAACCCGATGGCCCCGCTGACGGCGACGACGGTCCCGGTCACGGCGGCGGTGACGAGGAACAACTCCCGCCGCAGCCGGGCCGGTTGTACACCGAGCGCCGTGGCGGTCTCGTCGCCCATGGCCAGGGCGTTCAGCGACTCCGCGCGGCGGGCAAGCCATGCCCACCCGGCCGCTACGGTCACGGCGGCGATCGGCACCTTCTCCCAGGTCGCCCCGCCCAGACTCCCGAGCAGCCACATCATCGCGGACCTGGCGGCCTCGCCGCGGGCGGCGCCGAAGACCATCACCGTGGTCACGGCCTCGAAGCCGTACGCCAGAGCCGTCCCGGTCAGGATCAGCCGCAGCGGGGTGAGCCCGTGCGTTCCGGACCGGGCAACGGCGTACACGATCGCCATGGCGGCGAGCGCGGACCCGAATGCGGATATGGACAGAGCCCACATCCCGAGCCCCGCGAAGGCACCCAGCAGGATGACGGCATTGGCCCCCACAGCGGCACCGGACGAAATCCCCAGCACGAACGGATCCGCAAGGGCGTTACGCACCATGGCCTGCACGGCGACCCCGACGGCGGCGAGCCCGGCCCCGACGACGGCGGCGAGGACGACGCGGGGCAGCCGGATCTCCCAGACGATGGTGTACGCGGCGACGTCATCGGCGTTGACGGTCCCGCCACCGGTCCCCGCCCACAGGAACCGGAAGACGTCGGCCCAGCCGAGCCCGGCGGCGCCGAGGCCCACCCCGCACAGCAAGGACAGGGCGAGCAGCAGCCCCAGCCCAAGAGCCAGCGGCACGACGGGTATTCGGCGCACGATCGGCGTCCTTCGCCTCGGGCCGCCTGATGAACGAGAGCAAGGAGACGGCCCGCACGGCCGAACCGCGCGATCCCCTTCCCGCAGTCCACGGCGAGCAGTCACAGGGTCACGAACCGCGGGTGATCGGGCTCGCGCGAACCGTCCACCGGGGCCGGCCACGCTTACCGTTGCGGGTCAGCGCCGGACTCTCACCGGACTTCCCCCACGGGACGCGGGGGGAGCGTAGCAAACCGGTCATCGCTCGACCTCGGCGCCCTGCGCCCCCGGAGCGAGGTGCGTGTCCTGTTCATGTTCGACCCGTGGCGTTCGGCGATTCTCTTGGTCGCAGGAGACAACGCCGGGAACTGGAGCGCCTGGTCCGACGAGGCGATTCCGGCACCGTGAGCGGGCAGAAGAGCTGTCGGGTGGTCGCGAAGCCTTTCTCGACGGTGCTCAGCGCATGGTGGCCGAGCGCAAGGTCGGCTGACGCGGGGCGCCGGGGTCACCTCGCCACGGCGCGGATGAACTCCGTCCAGGCAGCCGAGCCGATCAGGAGGACGGGGCCGCCCTCGGGGACTTTGCTGTCACGGACGGGGACGACACCGGGGACTCCGTCGGCTACCTCGACGCAGCTGCCGCCGTTGCCGTCGCTGTACGTGCTTTTGCGCCAGCGGGCGGCGCCGGGGAAATCGTGCGCGACCTCGACGCACTCGCCGCCGTTGTCGTCGCTGTATGTGCTTTTGCGCCAGCGTGCGTTGCTCAGGTCATACTCGCGCATCGTCTGTGATCCTCCGCCACCGATTCGATCAGGGCCAGGGACGCCTCCGGCGGCAGCGCGGCGGCCCTGAGCAGATCGTATGCCCCCTGTACGCGCTTCACTAGGGCCGGATCGTCCAGCAGGTTCCCCGAATACACGGCCTCTGTATAGGCGGTTGGCGGTGCGTCCTCGAACTCCATGAGCTGCACCATCCGGCCCATGAGGGGGTACGCACCAACAGAGGTCGGGAGCACCTGGACCAGGACCTTCCGCTGCCGTACCAGCGCTGCGATGTGGTCCAACTGCTGGGCCATCTCGCCTGCGCTGCCGACCGGAATGCGCAGCACGTGTTCGTGCAGGATCGCCCAATACACGGGCCCTGTAGCGGCGGCCAGGATCTGCGCCCGCTCGATGCGCGCCGCGATCTTCTCCTCAATGTGAGAGTCGGTGGCGAAGGGGTTGCTCGCCAGCGTCACTGCCCGCGTGTACGCGGCGGTCTGCAGGAGGCCCGGCACGAGCGTCGGCGCGAACGTGCAGATCTTCGTCGCCAGACGCTCCAGCTCCGCCGCCCTCGCGAAGTAATCCGCGTACCGCTTGTCGTCAATCAGCTTCCGGCACAACCGCTCGAAAATACCGTCGGTTTGCAGCACCTCATCAATCCGCTGGGCGATATCCAACTGCGGCTTTCGAATCGCCTGCTCGAACTGGCCGATATAGGCGCCCGAGACGAAGACGCGCGCCCCCAACTCGACCTGAGTGAGCCCCCTGTCCTCCCGGTGCCTCTTCAGTTCCGTGCCGAAGAACTCCCATGCCGCCTGACGTGAACCGTTGGCCACAGTTCAACCCCCTTGTGCTGCCCCGAACTTGTAGAGCAGAGACTCCTGCCGAGTGTAGATGTGGTGCGCCACCCTTGAGATGCGAAGCGTAAAACCCGAAAAGGGAGGGGAACCACGTGAAGGCACAGCACTCGGCGCTCTGCGTCGAAGAGGCGGAGGAAGCAGTGAAGGAATTGCGGGCAGCATTGAAAAACGCAGGAATCATTCTGCCGTCCCTGCGGATCGACCCGGCAAGTCTTGCGCGGGAGGCGCCCTGTCCGCTCGTCGAATTGGGCCGCTGTTCCGTCGAGGCCGCGCAGCGACTCACGGCGGTTCTGCGGTGAGGCCGCCGGTCGGGTCGTATGTCGTGGACACCCGCAACGGGAGGCTCGGCATCGTCATGGGGCATGAGGGGCCCTATGTCCAGCTGAGACCGTACGGCGGCGGCAGGGAGTGGGACGCGGAGCCGGGCGCGGTGCGCCGGGCCACCCCGGCCGAGCGGCTCAGCGCGGCGACGGCGTACGCCAATGCCCGCAGTCGGGGTGAGGTCCCTTGAAAGCGGGTGTGACTGCGAGAATGGCCTCATGAGTCTGTTCCGCGACGACGGCATCGTCCTGCGCACCCAGAAGCTGGGCGAGGCGGACCGGATCATGCTGTGCTCGCCCGGGGGGCACTCCCCGGATCCCCGGCCGGAAACCCGCGGGGGTGCGCGATGAGTCTCTTCCGGGACGACGGCATCGTCTTGCGGACGCAAAAGCTCGGGGAAGCCGACCGCATCATCACCCTGCTCACCCGCGGTCACGGGCGGGTACGCGCCGTGGCCCGGGGGGTGCGGCGGACGAAGTCGAAGTTCGGGGCGCGGCTCGAACCCTTCTCCCATGTGGATGTGCAGTTCTTCGCGCGGGGGAGCGAGCTGGTCGGGCGCGGGCTGCCGCTTTGCACGCAGAGTGAGACCATCGCTCCGTACGGTGGCGGGATCGTGAGCGACTACGCCCGCTACACCGCCGGGACGGCCATGCTGGAGACCGCCGAGCGCTTCACCGACCACGAGGGTGAGCCGGCGGTCCAGCAGTATCTGCTGCTCGTCGGCGCCCTGCGCACGCTCGCCCGGGGCGAGCACGCCCCCCATCTCGTCCTGGACGCCTTCCTGCTCCGCTCGCTCGCCGTCAACGGGTACGCGCCCAGCTTCGGCGACTGCGCGAAGTGCGGGCTGCCCGGGCCGAACCGGTTCTTCTCCGTGGCCTCCGGAGGCTCCGTCTGCGGCGACTGCCGGGTGGGCGGGAGCGTCGTACCCTCGCCGCAGACCCTGGAACTCCTCGGCGCGCTGCTTACGGGAGACTGGGAGACCGCGGACGCGTGCGAGCCGCGGTATGTGCGGGAGGGCAGCGGGCTGGTCTCCGCCTACCTGCACTGGCACCTGGAGCGCGGACTGCGCTCACTCAGGTACGTAGAGAAGTAGCGAAACACGCACGGAGCGAGGAGACGAGAAACACATGGCCGTACGCGGGTTCCTGGGGCGCCAACGCCGCGAGTACAAGACGCCGGAGCCGCACCCGTCCGGTGCCCGCGCGCCGAAGCTCCCGGGCGAGCTGATCCCCCGCCATGTGGCGATCGTCATGGACGGGAACGGACGCTGGGCCAAGGAGCGCGGGCTGCCGCGCACGGAAGGCCACAAGGTCGGTGCCGAGCGTGTGCTCGACGTGCTGCAGGGCTCGATCGAGATGGGCGTCGGAGCGATCTCGCTCTACGCCTTCTCCACCGAGAACTGGAAGCGCTCGCCCGACGAGGTGCGCTTCCTGATGAACTTCAACCGCGACTTCATCCGCAAGTCCCGCGACCAGCTCGACGAACTGGGCGTGCGGGTGCGCTGGGTGGGGCGGATGCCCAAGCTGTGGAAGTCGGTCGCCAAGGAGCTCCAGATCGCCCAGGAGCAGACCAAGGACAACGACAAGCTGACCCTGTACTTCTGCATGAACTACGGCGGGCGGGCCGAGATCGCCGACGCCGCGCAGGCGCTGGCGGAGGATGTGAAGGCCGGGCGGCTCGACCCGTCCAAGGTCAACGAGAAGACCTTCGCGAAGTACATGTACTACCCGGACATGCCGGACGTGGACCTCTTCCTGCGGCCCAGCGGCGAGCAGCGCACCTCCAACTACCTGCTCTGGCAGAGCGCCTACGCCGAGATGGTCTTCCAGGACGTCCTCTGGCCGGACTTCGACCGGCGTGACCTGTGGCGCGCGTGCATGGAGTTCGCCTCGCGCGACCGGCGGTTCGGCGGGGCGATTCCCAACGAAGAGCTGCTGGCGATGAAGGGACGGCAGGAACCACCCAGCCCGTCTGGGGGAGTTTGAGGACGAGGCCCTTCGGGCCGAAACGGGGGTCTGGGGGCGGCAGCCCCCAAGACCCAACCGCGAACCGGACAAGAGTCCACCCCCCGGTCCTCTGATGCTGACGGCTTGGTTCTCACCCGACCCGCACCGGCCGGATGCCGCGATCGCCCGCCTGGCAACGCATCGAGCACACGCAGGGCCGATTACGGATCAACGACCCAGCCCGCGAACTGGACGTCAGCCGGAGCTACCTGAACAAGCGGTTCAACGAGCAGATCGGCCTCTCGCCGAAGGCGATGGCCCGCGTCCTGCGCTTCCGGCGCACCACGCACCTGCTCACCTCGACCGACTCCCGGCTCAGCCTGATCAGCGAGGCATGCGGCTACAGCGACCGGGAACTCCGCGGGCCGACCGGATGCACGCCGACGGAGTTCCCGACGGGTCGCCGGTCCGGATGTAGCCGCTCAGTCCTCGTCGTCCTCGTCTTCCGCGTCGTCCTCGTAGGCTTCGAGTGCTTCATTGATCTGTTCGAGGCGCGCCTCGTATCGCCGCGTTCGCGGATCGTCCACCCCGAATATCCGCTGGGCCCGCTCCAGGGTGTCCTCTGCCAGAACCTGCGCATGTGCGTATCGCTTGAGCTCCAGCAAGGTGAGGGCCAGATCGCCCGCGGCGCCGAGTGATTCCTGGTGGTCGGCGCCGAGGATGTTCTTGTATCTCTGCAACAGGTCCTGCTGCCGCAGCAGCGCCTCGTCGTATCGTCCGCGTCTGAAAAGCAGCCCGGCCTGGTTGCTCCGCAACCGCAGTACGTCGGGATGATCTAGCTCCAGGACTCGTCTGCCCCGTTCGATGGCCGACTCGTAGAGATCCTCCGCCTGATCGAATTCGTCGAACGCGACGAGGCAGCCGGCGAGGTTGCCGGTGGCGACGATGGTGCGCTGATGATCCGGCCCGAGCACCCGTTCGCGCCGGTGGACCACGTCCTTCCAGAGGGCCAGGGCACGCCCGTGATCACCGGAGACGTACACGTTCCCGGCGAACCGATCGTTCAGCGCGATGAAGTCGGGATCATCGGGACCGATGGAGTTCGGATCATCGGGATCGAAAGCGTCCCACACGCTCTTGATGAACCATCCGGTGGTGAGCCCGGCCAGATGGTCACCGGCCAGATACGTGTAGCGGAGAATTCCGGGAACGATGGCACGGAAGATCTCGGACTGCGCCCCGAGCCTCACGGCCGACCCGCCGAGCATGCCGAGGGCGCCCACCGCCAGCTTGAAGGATCCCCAGTGCGCCCGGTCGTCCGGATCCAGGCGCGAGAGGTATCCGTGGATCGCGAGGAAATCGTCAAGCTGTTCCTGGCCCGAGCTGTCGACGACGTTGGCCTGGAGGGCCTCCGCGACGCTGGGCAGGGCCCGGAGACAGGCTCCGAGTCTCTCGTTCGGCGGAGCCGCGAGCATCCCGAACCCGATCGCCGGCTCCGATCGGATGAACCGCACGAGTTCTTCGAGGCGCGGTGGAAGCAGGCGGTTGTCGGTATAGACGTGGATCTTGTCGCCCTCCTCCATGCTCTGCTTGAGTTCCTCCAGTCCGTCGAGCGTCGCCGGATCCACGGAGGTTCCGTCGAACATGATCGGCGGCGCTGTCTGCCAGTCGTCAGGGTCCCTGTCCCTATGCAGGCGACCCCGGGCCTGGTCGATCAGGATCTCGATCGTCTGTTTCATCGCCCGGGTGAACTTGAGGCCGAGATCGGTGTCCGCCATCCGGAGCCTGAAGCCGAGATCCCCTACGAACTCCTGGTTGGTCTTCTCCAGGCTCTCGGCGATGGCACGCCCTTGGTTACAGATCCGCAGGGCCGTTTCGAGATCCTGTCCTGCCGCACAGCGAAACCTGATCGCCGTCTCATACGCTCTCAGGAGAGGGCGGAGGTACCGCTCCTTGTCGTCCTCGACGAGTTCCTCGTAGACCGCGACGGTCCTGGAGTTCGCGGCGACCGCGTCGTCCATTCTGCCGAGGACGTAATAGCTCACGGCGAGTCCGTTGGTCTGGGCCGCCAGTTCGCTGAGGGAGGCGGCCCTGTCCTGGTCCACGAGTTCCTCGGCGAGAAAAGCGCTGTACTGGTGCAGCATGAGGGACTCGTTCGGCTCATCGTTGCGGGCGAGGGCGTCGGCGAGCCCTGCCGTGATCTGGGTCATGTACGGCAGATAGGCCCTGTACGCCTTGTGGCCCCAGTGAGCCAGCTCCTCGTAGCCCTGGAAGGCCTGGCGAGACACTGTGAGAGCCTCGGGCGCGCGCTCCGCCCTGCGCAACTCGGCGCTGTATTGGCCCTGCGCAAGTGACAGGAAGTGGAGGTGTTTCCCACGGTCTTCGGCGGCGAGCTCCGTCAGCAAGTCCACCGCGCGTCCGGCCGTGCGCAGGGCTTCTTCGTATTCGTCGGCGGCCGAGAGAGCGCCGGCCAGATTGTGCAGCGCGGCCGCCAATGTTTCCCGCCGGTCTCGCCGGCCGGATTTGACCGCGCGCTCGAGGTAGTCGATTCCGGTCCTGACAGCGTCCAGAGCCCTGGTCGCCTCGCCGAGATAGCGCAGGCGGTTGCCGTAGTTCAGGTAAACGGCATACACGTCCTCGGGTTCACCCGAGGCGGCGCGGTAATCCACACCCCGAGCCGCGAGCGCGGCCCCGAGCCCGTCGAGCGCCTCGTGCGGGTGCGGCACGGTGTAGTGAGCGTGGTACGCGGCCTCGTTGATGACATCCGCCCCGGTCAGGTAGGGCAGGCCGAGTGCGGTGGTCAGCTGCCGTGCCGCCCTCAGGTCCTGCCGCCCGGCGAGTTCCACGGCGACGTCCACCAGGCGCCGCAGGTGCGCCTGGAGCAGTTCCGAGAGCGATTGCGAGGCGTCGGCGCTGCCGACGAGTTGAGCGAGGGACTGCCCCAGGTGGGCTCTGAGATCGTCACTGACCTCGGGGTAGTCGTCCGTGGCGAGCGCGAGGGTGTTGAGCAGGCGCGCGAGATACGCCGGGTGTGCCGCGACCGCGCGCGAAACGACGAGTCGCTCGACGAGAGCGGCTCGGCCCTCCGTGGTCGCGAGCAGGTGAGAGGCGATCAGATCTGGTTCGATCGGCGCGAGAAGGGCGCCTGGGGCTCCGTCCGCGACGGCCGCGGCCGGGTAGCGCCGGTGCAGCGCGTTGGCGACGTCGCTGCGGGTCCGCTCCGGCTCGCCCTCGAAAGCGGGCGTTGATTCGAGCAGTTCCACAAGATCCTGCACAGTCGGAGCCGTGAGAGTCATGACGCAGAGCGCCTGCTTCGCCCGGCCGCGATCCGCCAGCGCGCTCGCGCCGTCCGTATGCGCCGTGCTCGACCTGGCCAGACGGTCGACTTCGACGTCGATGAGCGTGTCAAGGACCAGCCGCGCCGAGTCGTCGGCGGCGGAGATGGGCACCGCCCGGCCGGAGGCCGCCAGCAAGGCGGCGACGTGGACCAGCAGCGGCCGATCGTACTCGGCGATCCGCCGGACCTCTTCGGCCGGCAGCTCCCGCGGCGCGTCCGGTCCGCCGACGGCCTTGCTGAAGGAGCGATAAGCGGCCTCGGCATGCCGTTCGCGGACATCCTGCTCATCGAACGCCTGGGTGGTCAGGTCGAAGGAGCCGGTGAGCAGCGAGGGGAGATCGGCAGTGCGGGTACGGAGCTCTCCCGGCCAGGCCTCCTCGCTGCGGGTGATGACGAGGAGCCGGATCGAGGCGCCGAGGTGACCGTCATTGATCGCCTGCGCATAGAGGTTCTCGATGAACATGCCCAGCATGTCGTGCTGGTGCTCGGCATAGTCGAAGACGATGAAATGCGGCGTGACGAAGCTGTGCGTGCCGGCGAGCTTGTCGTAGTCGGCGAATCCCGCCTGCCACATCGTCCGTCGGTCACGGGTGAGCCTCCGGCAGGCCTCGGCGGCGATCCTGGACTTGCCCACCCCGGCCGGGCCGGTGAGCCGCCCGATCCTGATATCCGGTCTCTGCGGCAGATCGTTCGCCCAGTCGACGATGCTGTCGAGTACCGCGCCGCTCGGGCCGTCGTTGACGAACTCGACCTGGCGGTACCGGTAGTTCACAAAGGCGAAGAGGCTCGCGTCGGTGTCGGGCAGCCGCGGTGGGTCACCGGCCCAGCTCTCGGTGCCGAAGAGCGACGGCCGCGCCGACAGATCGACGAGGGGAAGACGCTGCAGCGGTTCGAGTGCGTTCGCCGCGCGCTGCCGGGCCGCCGACTGGACCGCGGCGATCGAGACGCCGCGCAGGCGGCCGTCCCACTGAGTGGGGACGCTGGTCACGATGCCCAGCAGATGCCCGCCCGGGCCGATCACGCCCGCCCCCGAGATCCCGCCCCAGTCCTCGTCGGCCCGTGGCCTCGGGTCGATGACCTGAATCTCGATCGCCGTGTCGTCGTCGACCACGGGGGCGAGGTTCACCCGCACGACGATCGGCCTGGGCGACGTGGAGCCGGATTCGACGCCCGCGACCGGGTATCCGATGATCCGGCAGTTCTCCAACGTCTGGACGCCGTGGTGGGTGCCTCCGAGGGTGGCGGTGCCCCTGGGCTCGTCCAGGTCCGGGACTATGAGCAGCGCGGCGTCGAGACCGTCGGCCTCCAGCGGAACGATCTCTGTGACCGCCGCCGCCGACGACGCGGATCCCTCCAGCTTGACCGTGAACCGCCGCGCGGGAACGCGGCCGTCGGCGTCGTACTCGGACGCCTTCGTCACGATGTGCCGGGCGGTCAGGACGAGGCCTCGGGCGAGCAGAAACCCGCTGCCGAGGAACACTCGGCCGTCGGCCGTTTCGAATCTGATCTTGGCCACTCGGGCCGCGAGGTTCTCGGCCATTTCAGTCGTCATCCCGGATCAGCACGGAGGGCGTGACCAGAAGCTCGCCCCGGTTCGCGTGGGAATCGACGAAACCGGGGTCCAGAGTGAGCGTCAATTTATGAGAGTGCGTTGACGCGGAATTTTTACTTCCTTTCGCGACCACGAGCCAGCTGATACCCGCGTCGGCCGCGGCTTGTTTGGTCACCTCGACCGTGAGCTCAACCTCGATCTCCTTTACCTGCAATGGTATGAGTGGATCACGTTGGCCGTGAGCGACAGCGAGTTCCCTGCGAAGGCTCGCCAATACCTCGCTCAAAGGAAGTCCGTCAGACATAACCGGATCGTACCGGAGACCCTGCCGCCAAGCAGTGGACAGCGTCAGAATTGGCCCCCGCCATCGCAGAGCACCGATGACGGTGCCGCCGAGACTGGTCGGCGGGATCCCAGCGATGGTGGTTTTGGCGGCCCATGTTCACCGTGCCATTACAAAGCCCACACCCTCTGGGAGGGTATTTGGCGATGGGTTGTGGTGCCGAGTCGCTCCGGTGGCCAATAATCTTCGGATCGATCCGCACCTTACGTGTGCCTTCGCGACCTTTTGGGCGTCGGCACTTCAGGCTGTGCATGTTGGCAATGAATGCGGCAAAGCAGGTCGAAATACCCGTCTTGAATCAGCATCAAACTCTCACTGACTGAGCGTTTGGTCCTGTCTCGGTCGAGTTGGTGTCGTTTCCAGAGTCCTGCGGCGGAGGGGCCGCTGTGCTTGATGGGGCAGTCGACCCGCCCGGGACGCCTGGGAATCGTTTCGTTCCGACTGCTCCTGTCTGCTCCCAACACGCTCCAACGCCCGCCCGGCGCCCGCGGGTTCACGATCATCCCGAGACGGTGGACCATCGAGCGCAGCATCGGCTGGCTCATGCACCACCGACGCCTCGCCCGCGACTACGAACGCCCCCCCCGCACCGCTCCGAAGCGATGATCCACCTCATGGCCCGCAGACTCACCGGCGAACCACCCTGAACTGGCGCGGAACCTGACCCGGGACCAAACACGAATCACCTGACCAAACGCTCAGTCAACCGCCGGAGGTGCTCGCGCACTCCGCACACGTGCCGAAGATCTCCACCGTGTGCGCCACGTTGACGTAACCGTGCTCCTCGGCGATCGCGTCCGCCCACTTCTCCACGGCCGGGCCCTCGACCTCGACGGCTTTGCCGCAGACGCGGCAGACGAGGTGGTGGTGGTGTTCGCCGGTGGAGCAGCGACGGTAGACGGACTCGCCGTCGGAGGTGCGCAGGACGTCGACCTCACCGGCCTCGGCGAGGGACTGCAGGGTGCGGTAGACCGTGGTGAGGCCGACGGAATCGCCCTTGTGCTTCAGCATGTCGTGCAGGTCCTGCGCACTGCGGAACTCGTCGACCTCGTCGAGCGCCGCCGCCACGGCGGCACGCTGCCGGGTGGCTCGGCCCTTCACCGGCTGTCCAGCGGTCGTCACCGGTTCCTCCTTTTTGCTCGGTCGCCTCCGGGCGCTTGCGCCGGTGTCGACCGAGCGACTCACATCTGCGCTTGCCGTGCCGGGCCATTGTGCCAGCCCGACATGTGCGCGGTCAGACTCCCACCTTTCCGTCGCGTTCCCGGCTGGCCGGAATCGCACACTCCGCGGGGTCTCCCGCGGGGTGGGCGGCGGCGAGGGCCCGCGCGCGGCGCCGGGCCAGCGGAGCCGCCGTCGCGGTCAGCACGATGAACGCGGCGATGGTCAGCAGCACGATGGTCGCGCCGGGCGGCACGTCCTGGTAGTACGACGTCACGGTCCCGCCGATCGTCACGGTCACCCCGATCGCGACCGCGATGGCGAACGTGAGCGCGAAGCTACGGCTGAGCTGCTGCGCCGCGGCGACCGGCACCACCATCAGCGCGGACACCAGCAGCAGCCCGACCACGCGCATCGCGACGGTCACCGTCACCGCCGCCGTGATCGCCGTCAGCAGGTTCAGCGCACGCACCGGCAGACCCGTGACCCGCGCGAACTCCTCGTCCTGGCTGACCGCGAACAACTGGCGGCGCAGGCCCACGGTGACCAGCACCACGAACGCCGCCAGCAGACAGATCGCCGTCACGTCGTCCTCGGAGACCGTGGAGAGCGAGCCGAAGAGGTACGAGTTCAGGTTGGCGTTGGAGCCGCCCGGCGCGAGGTTGATGAGCATCACGCCGCCGGCCATACCGCCGTAGAAGAGCATCGCGAGGGCGACGTCGCCGCGAGTGCGGCCGTACCAGCGGATCAGCTCCATCAGGACCGCGCCGATCACCGCGACCGCCGTCGCCATCCACACCGGCGAGGTGGAGAGGAGGAAGCCGAGGCCGACGCCGGTCATCGCGACATGGCCGATGCCGTCGCCCATCAGGGCCTGGCGGCGCTGGACGAGGTAGATGCCGATCGCGGGGGCGGTGACGCCGACCAGGACGGCGGCGAGCAGGGCCCGCTGCATGAAGGCGTAGTCGAGGATCTCCATCAGCTCAGCAGTCCCGTGCGGATCGGTTCGGCGTCCGGCGCCGCGTGCGGGTGGACGTGGTCGTGGCCTGGAAGCGCGTGCTGGCCGACCGCCTTCGGGGGCGGGCCGTCGTGCAGGACACAGCCGTCGCGCAGGACGACCGCGCGGTCGATCAGCGGCTCCAGGGGGCCCAGTTCATGCAGGACGAGCAGGACCGTCGTACCCGCCGCGACCTGCTCCGTGAGCGTCCGCGCCAGCACCTCCTGGCTGGCCAGGTCCACGCCCGCCATCGGCTCGTCCATGATCAGCAGATCAGGGTCGGAGGCGAGCGCGCGGGCGATCAGGACCCGCTGGTGCTGGCCGCCGGAGAGCGCGTTGACGGAGTCCTTGGCGCGGTCCGCCATGCCGACCAGCTCCAGGGCGCGTCCTATCGCGTCCCGGTCGGCCTTGCGCAGGACACCGAAGCGGGTGCGGGACAGGCGGCCCGAGGAGACGACCTCGGTCACCGTCGCCGGGACACCGCCCGCGGCTGTCGTGCGCTGTGGGACGTAGCCGACCCGCGCCCAGTCGCGGAACCGGCGCCGCGGGGTGCCGAAGATCTCTATCTCGCCGCCGGACACCGGGACCTGGCCGATGACCGTGCGTACCGCGGTCGACTTGCCGGAGCCGTTGGCGCCGAGCAGCGCGACGACCTCACCGTGGCCCACGGTGAGGTCGATGCCGCGCAGCACGGGGCGCGAGCCGAGCTCCGCCGTCACGCTCCGCAGGGATATGACGGGGTCGCCGGCTTTACGTGCCGTCATGGCGTGCGCCTCCGAACTGCCGGGTACTGCTGGGTCACTTCGCGCCGAGCGCCTTCTCCAGGGCCGTCAGGTTCGCCTGCATGACCCCGAAGTAGTCGTCGCCCTTGGACTTGTCGGTGATGCCCTCGAGCGGGTCGAGCACATCAGTCTTCAGCCCGGCGTCGTCGGCCAGGGTCTTGGCCGTCTTGTCGGAGACCAGCGTCTCGTAGAAGACGGTCGTCACGCCGTCGGCCTTCGCCTCCGTCTGGAGTTCCTTGATCCGCGCCGCGCTCGGCTCGGTCTCCGGGTCCAGACCGGAGATGGACTCCTGGGTCAGGCCGTAGCGCTCGGCGAGGTAACCGAAGGCGGAGTGGTTGGTGAAGAACACCTTCGTGTCGGTGTTCTTCAGGCCGTCCTCGAAGTCGGTGTTCAGCGTGTTCAGCTTCGCGACCAGGGCCGCGGTGTTCTTCTTGTAGTCGGCCGCGTTGTCCGGGTCGGCCTTCTCCAAGGCGGCGCCGACACCCTCGGCGACCTCGGCGTACTTCACCGGGTCCAGCCAGACGTGCGGGTCGAGCGCCGACTCCTCCTCCGCGTGCTCCTCCTCGGCGTGCTCTTCCTCGCCCTCATGGGCGTGGCCGGTCTCGCCGTGGTCTTCCAGCTTGGTGAGGGTTGCCGCGTCGATCTTCGTCTTGACGCCGGACTGCTCCACCGCCTCGTCGACGGCGGGCTGGAGGGTCTTGAGATACAGCACCGCGTCGGACTCCTGGAGTGCCGCGGTCTGCTTGGCGCTGATCTCGAGGTCGTGCGGCTCCTGGCCGGGCTCGGTCAGCGTGGAGACGTTCACATGGTCCCCGCCGATCTGCTCGGCGAGGAACTGCATCGGGTAGAACGACGCGACGACGTCGAACTTGTCCGTGTTGCCCGCGGCGCTTGCGGTGTCACTGCCGCTGTCGCTGGAGCAGGCGGAGAGGGCAGCGAGACCGAGGGCGGTCACCACGGCGGTGGGTATCAGACGACGACGTGCGTTCATGACAGTCATTTTCAATGAATCTGGAAACGATTGTCAACAAACGTCCGGGGTGGCCCTGAGCACAACCCGATTTGGTTGAGGGGGAGCCTGCGCCGGTAACCTGAAGCATTCGCTGGAAGCACCTCGCTTCGTCGCCCGTCGTCGTAATGAAGAGAGCACCGTGGCCGCCGACAAGATCGACACCATCGTCAGCCTGAGCAAGCGCCGTGGCTTCGTATTTCCCTGCAGTGAGATCTACGGCGGACAGCGCGCCGCCTGGGACTACGGGCCGCTGGGTGTCGAGCTCAAGGAGAACCTCAAGCGCCAGTGGTGGCGCTACATGGTGACCTCGCGCGAGGACGTCGTCGGTATCGACTCGTCCGTGATCCTGGCCCCCGAGGTGTGGGTCGCCTCCGGCCATGTCGCCACCTTCACGGACCCGCTCACCGAGTGCACCTCCTGTCACAAGCGGTTCCGCGCGGACCACCTGGAGGAGGCGTACGAGGCCAAGAAGGGCCACCTCCCCGAGAACGGCCTCGCCGACGTCAACTGCCCCAACTGCGGCAACAAGGGCCAGTTCACCGAGCCCAAGCAGTTCTCGGGCCTGCTCTCCACCCACCTCGGCCCCACCCAGGACTCCGGCTCCATCGCCTACCTGCGTCCCGAGACCGCGCAGGGAATCTTCACCAACTTCGCCCAGGTGCAGACCACCTCGCGCCGCAAGCCGCCGTTCGGCATCGCGCAGATGGGCAAGTCCTTCCGCAACGAGATCACGCCCGGCAACTTCATCTTCCGCACCCGCGAGTTCGAGCAGATGGAGATGGAGTTCTTCGTCAAGCCGGGCGAGGACGAGACGTGGCAGGAGTACTGGATGGAGCAGCGCTGGAACTGGTACACCGGCCTGGGCCTGCGCGAGGAGAACATGCGGTGGTACGAGCACCCGAAGGAGAAGCTCTCCCACTACTCCAAGCGCACCGCTGACATCGAGTACCGCTTCCAGTTCGGCGGCAACGAGTGGGGCGAGCTGGAGGGTGTGGCCAACCGCACCGACTACGACCTCGGCGCCCACTCCAAGGCCTCCGGCCAGGACCTCTCCTACTTCGACCAGGAGGCCGGGGAGCGCTGGACGCCGTACGTCATCGAGCCCGCCGCCGGTGTCGGCCGCGCGATGCTGGCCTTCCTCCTCGACGCCTACATCGAGGACGAGGCCCCCAACGCCAAGGGCAAGATGGAGAAGCGGACCGTGCTGCGCCTGGACCACCGCCTGGCTCCGGTGAAGGTCGCGGTGCTGCCGCTGTCCCGGAACCCCGAGCTGTCCCCGAAGGCCAAGGGCCTCGCCCAGGCGCTCCGCCAGAACTGGAACATCGAGTTCGACGACGCCGGCGCCATCGGCCGCCGCTACCGCCGCCAGGACGAGATCGGCACGCCGTACTGCGTGACGGTCGACTTCGACACCCTGGACGACAACGCGGTGACGGTCCGCGAGCGTGACTCGATGAAGCAGGAGCGGATCTCGCTGGACCAGATCGAGGGGTACCTGGCGAGCCGCCTGATCGGCGCGTAGTTTTCCGCGAGTGCTGTCCGAAAACCCCGGTTTCGTTACGGACGTAACAGACGTAACGAAACCGGGGTTTTTCCCATCCGGTGCCCATCCGGCTCCGAAGAGGGGACATGCGCGGCCCGCAGCGGGCGGGTCGCGGTGAGAACCTTCACGGGGGCACCATGCGTAAGCAAGCAGTCATCGCCGCGTCCGTCATGGCACTGGCCATCGGCACCGTCGGCTGCGGAGCGAAGGGCGACGGGGCGGCGAAGGCCGAGTCTTCCCCCGCCGCCATCGAGAACAAGGGCGGCCTGATCGGGGCGGGCGCGGCGCAGAGCGACCGGCTCACCGCCATCGGCCTCACCGCCGACCAGCGGCTCGTCAGCTTCCGCACCGACCGTCCCGACCGCGTCCTCCCGCTCGGCAAGGTGAACGGCCTCCAGGGCGACACCAAGCTCGTCGGCATCGACTACCGCGTCCAGAACGGCAAGCTGTACGGCGTCGGCGACCGCGGCGGCATCTACACCGTCCGCGAGATCGGCGCGAAGGCGACGAAGGTCGGCCGGCTGAGCGTGGCGTTGCAGGGGCAGTCGTTCGGCGTCGACTTCAACCCCGCCGCCAACCGCCTGCGCGTCATCAGCGACACCGGCCAGAACCTCCGCCACAACATCGACGACCCGGCGGGCGCCCCGGCGGCGGGCACCACGGCTGTCGACGGCACCCTGACCAACCCGCCGGTCCCGCCCGCGACGGTGGGTGCCACGGCACAGGGCGTGACAGGGGCGGCGTACACGAACAACGACCTCTCGCAGACCACCGCCACCACGCTCTTCGACGTGGACACGGCGGGCGACCAGGTCTCCATCCAGTCCCCGGCCAACGCGGGCAACCTCGCCCCCACCGGCAAGCTGGGCGTCGACGCGGGCCCGAGCGCGGGCTTCGACATCTACACGTCCACGAGGAGCGGTTCGAACACGGCGTACGGCGTCCTCAGCGTCGGCGGTACGCAGCGGCTGTACCGCGTGGACCTGCTGAACGGTTCGGTCACGCGGTCCGGGACCTTCGACGGTGGCCGGGCGGTGGTGGACCTGGCGCTGCCGCTGATGCAGGGCTGAGTGGTCCCCGTACGGGACGGGTGATTGGTCCTGTACGGGTCTGTGGCGGCCCCGACAGGGTAGCGGCATGAGCATCGCGTTCCTGCTGACCACCCTCGTCGTGGTCGCCACCCCCGGCACCGGCGTCGTCTACACCCTCGCGGCCGGGCTGTCCCGCGGCCGCCGGGCGAGCGTCGTCGCGGCGGCCGGCTGCACCCTCGGCATCGTCCCGCACATGCTGGCCACGATCACCGGAATAGCCGCGCTGTTGCACGCGAGCGCGACGGCCTTCCAGGTCCTGAAGTACGCCGGTGTCGCCTACCTCCTCTACATGGCATGGGCGACGCTGAAGGACCGTGAGGCGATCGCGTTGGACGATCAGCAGGCTCCCCTCTCCGCGGGCCGGGTGATCGTCCGGGGCGTGCTGATCAACATCCTCAACCCGAAACTGACGATCTTCTTCTTCGCGTTCCTGCCGCAGTTCGTGACGCCGGGGGAGCACAACTCGGTGCTCCGGATGCTCGCGCTCAGCGGCGTCTTCATGCTGGCGACCTTCGTCGTCTTCGCGGCCTACGGCATCCTCGCCGCCTCCGTCCGCAGCCACGTCACCTCACGGCCGAGGGTGATGACGTGGCTGCGGCGGAGCTTCGCTGGGTCGTTCGTGGCGTTGGGGGCGAAGCTCGCGTTCACCGCGCGGTAGTGGTCGTCTGCGGCGCCGTCGTGGCTGGTCGCGCAGTTCCCCGCGCCCCTTTGGGGCGCTGCCCCGTCCGTCGGTCGTCATGGACCACGGTGACCACGCGGTCGGCGCCGGGCGCTTCCAGTTCGTCGAGTACGGCGACAGCCAGATCCTCCGCGCTGATCCAGGAGCGGCCGTCGGTGGCCGTGAGCAGGGTGTCGGTGCCCCGCCGGTAGTGGCCGGTGCGCTCGCCGGGGGCCAGTAGGGCGGGCGGCGCGAGATAGGCCCAGTCGCCGCCGTGCCCTTCGCAGGCCCGCAGTTGGGCCACCCCGGCCGCGGCTACCGGCTTCACCTCTTCCGGCACGTACACCGGGTTGTCGGCGACCAGCAGCGCGGGGTCCTCGGGGCTGCGCAGCACCCCCGCGCCGCCCACCACAAGGGTGCGTATCCCGGTGTCCAGCACCGCACGGGTCGTACCGACGAGGAAGTCCTGGTCGACCGGATCGGTCCGCACCGCGACCACGACGGCGTCGGCGCCGGCGAGCGCCTCGCACAGGGCGTCCGTGTCGTTCGCGTCGACGGGGAAGGGCGTCACGCTGCGGTCCTCGTCGGCAGGCTTCCGGGACAGGGCACGCACGTGGTGTCCGCGTGTGACGGCCTCGGTGATCACCCGGCTGCCGACCATGCCGGTGGCGCCGAGCACGGCGATCGTCAACCCTGTCGTCATGGAATGCGCTCTCCTCATGTGCGGGGCGTTGAACTGCACGGCCAGCAGGGCGGCCAGGGCGAGGGTGAAACCGAGGGCCTGGAGCGGGTTCAGCGTCTCGCCGAGCGTGAGGCCTACGACGGTGGCGACCAGCGGGGACAGCAGCACCAGCGGGGCGGACGCCCTGACCGGCAGCTTCCCGATCCCGCGGAACCACAGCGTGAACGAGATCAGCCCGCCCATGCTGCCGAGCCACAGATAGCCGGCGACGGCCTGCGAATCGATCGACGGCGGCGCCCCCTCGAACACGACGGTGAGGGGGAGCAACACCAGCCCGCCGACCGTCAGTTGCCAGCCCGCCAGGGCCATCGGACCGACCCCCGTGGGGCGGCCCCAGCGCTTGGTGAGGACGACTCCGGCCGCCATGCCCGCCGTACCGCCGAGACCGGCGAGCACGCCGACGGCGTCCAGCCGGGCCTCGGGCCCGAGCACCACGAGTCCGACACCGACCACCCCGAGCACACCCCACATCCAGGTCCAGGCCGTCGGCCGGCTGTGGAGCACCGCGATGGCCAGCCCGGCGACCAGCAGCGGCTGGACGGCGCCGAGGGTGCCGGCGACACCGCCGGGGAGCCGTTCGGCCGCCACGAACAACAGGGGGAACAGCGCGCCGATGTTGAGGGTGCCGAGGACGGCGGCCTTCCACCACCAGTCGCCGCGCGGCAGCACACGGGTGAGCGCCAGTGCGAGCAGCCCGGCGGGCAGGGCACGCAACAGCGCGGCGAACAGCGGATGCCCGGGCGGCAGCAGCTCTGTGGTGACGGCGTACGTGGTGCCCCAGGAGGCGGGGGCGAGTGCGGTCAGGGCGACGGTCGCCGCGTGCTGCGCGGACGAATTCCTCTGCATGAGGTGCAGTCTCGGCCGCACCCCGTCATGACTCCAAAGCATGGTTGCCATGGCAGCGATGAATCAGAACGATGGCTGGATGGACCTTCAGCAGATGCGCTACGTCGTCGCCGTCGCCGAGACCCGCAACTTCACGCGGGCCGCGGAGCGGTGTTCCGTGGTGCAGTCGTCACTGAGCCACCGGATCGCGGGCCTGGAACGGGAGCTGGGGGTCCGGCTGTTCGCCCGCTCCAGTCGCCGGGTGGAGCTCACCGGCGCCGGGGAGGCGTTCGTCGCGCGGGCCCGCGAGTGTCTGACGGCCGCCGACCTCGCGGCTGCCGACGCCGCCGCGGCGGCCGGGGTGGTACGGGCCGGCTCGCCGTCGGCGTGATCGTGACCACCGCCGCCGTCGACGTACCGGAGCTGTTGCAGCGGTATCGCGCGCTGCATCCGGAGGTCCGGGTCGTGTTGCGCTCCGGGCGCAGCGACGATCTGGTGGCCGCGATCCGGGACGGCGAACTGGACATCGCCTTTCTCGGTCTGCCCGAGGACCAGCGGCCGTCCGGGGTGGAGACGCTGGTGCTCGATCACGACGAGCATGTGCTGGTCGTGCCGGCCGGGCACCGGCTCGCGGGCGCTTCCCGGGTCACCCTTCGGGACATCGCCGAGGAGACGTTCGTGGACTTCATGCACGGCACACCCGCCCGGGCCCAGTCCGACCAGGCGTTCGCCGCGGCGGGGCTGGTGCGGGACGTGGCGTACGAGGTCGGGGTCGTCGAGCTGATCACCCGCCTGACCGCGCGCGCCCTGGGCGTCGCGCTGCTGCCGTCGGCCTTCGCCCGGCCGCTGGCGGCGGGCGACCCCGAGCTGGTGCTGGTCCCGGTGGTGGGCGGGCCGCGCCGTATCGAGGTGCTCGCGTGGAGCCGGTTCAATCCGAGTCCGGCGACGCGGGCGATGCTCGATGTGCTCGGGGTTCCCGCCGCGAAGCGGGTCAACGGCCCTGGAGCGCCTTGACGTTGTCGCCGAACGTCCAGTTCTTCGAGCCGTCCCGGTTCTCCCAGTAGACGAATGACAGCTGACAGATATTGAAATCTGTCAGCTGTCATGCCATGGTGGAGCGCATGACGATGCAAACCCGAACCCTCGGAACCACCGGCCCCCAGGTCTCCGCCCTCGGCCTCGGCTGCATGGGCATGTCCGCGCTGTACGGCGACGCGGACCGGACCGAGTCCATCGCGACGATCCACGCCGCACTGGAATCCGGCGTGACCCTGCTCGACACCGGCGACTTCTACGGCATGGGCCACAACGAGATGCTGATCGGCGAGGCCCTGCGCACCGCGCCCACGGCCCGGCGCGAACAGGCGCTCGTCAGCGTGAAGTTCGGCGCACTGCGCGACCCGGACGGCGGCTGGACCGGCTACGACGGCCGTCCCGCCGCCGTGCAGAACTTCGCCGCGTACTCGCTCCAGCGCCTCGGCGTCGACCACATCGACGTATACCGGATCGCCCGGCTCGACCCGGCCGTCCCCATCGAGGAGACGGTCGGCGCGATCGCGGAGCTGATCGAGAAGGGATACGTGCGGCATGTCGGCCTGAGCGAGGTAGGCGCGGACACCATCCGCAGGGCGGCGGCCACGGCTCCGATCTCCGACCTTCAGATCGAGTACTCGCTGATCTCGCGCGGCATCGAGGACGAGGTCCTGCCGGTCACGCGCGAGCTGGGGATCGGCATCACGGCGTACGGCGTGCTCTCCCGCGGGCTGATCTCCGGCCACTTCTCCGCCGGCCGGCAGCTCGGCGCGAACGACTTCCGGTCGCTGTCGCCCCGTTTCCAGGGCGAGAACCTCCAGCACAACCTGAACCTGGTCGAGGCGCTGCGGAAGATCGCCGAGCAGAAGGGCGTGAGCGTCGCGCAGATCGCGATTGCCTGGGTGCTGGCCCGCGGCGAGGACATCGTGCCGCTCGTCGGCGCCCGCACCCGGGAGCGGCTCAGCGAGTCGCTGGGCGCGCTGGACGTCACGCTGGACGCCGCCGACCTCGCCGCGATCGAGCGGGCCGTACCGGCGGACGCGGCGGCCGGCGACCGCTACCCGGCCGCGCAGATGAGCCACCTCGGCACCAAGTAGCGGCAGGTACGGTCTGACCATGTCACCCACCTCCGAGATCCTGACCGCCGAGCGCATCCTCGAAGCGACCGAGGAGGTGCTGCGCCGCCACGGCCCCGCCAAGGCCACCGTGGTCGACGTGGCCCGCGCGCTCGGCGTCAGCCACGGGAGCGTGTACCGGCACTTCCGTACGAAGGCCGCGCTGCGGGAGGCCGTGACGAAGAGGTGGCTGGACCGTACGTCGGCGTCCCTGTCCGGCATCGTCGCCGCGACCGACCGCGATCCGGAGTCCCGGGTCCGCGACTGGCTGCGGGCCCTGTTCGACGCCAAGCGCCACAAGGCGGGCGACGACCCCGAACTCTTCGCCACCTACACCGTCCTCACCAGCGAGAACAGCCACGCCGTCGACGAGCACCTCACCGACCTGACCGACCAGCTCACGGAAATCGTCCGCGCCGGCACCGAGTCCGGCGCGTTCACCACCGCCGACCCGGCAACCACCGCCACCGCCCTCTTCCAGGCCACCGCCCGCTTCCATGACCCGGGGTACCACCGGGAGTGGGAACGGGCGGGGATCCAGGGGGAGTTCGAGGCGGTGGTGGATCTCCTGGTGCGCGGGCTTCGGGGCGCTGCCCAGCCGTAGGATGCCGGAACTCAAGGGGTAGACATCAGTGGGGAGTGCAATGTCAGAGCCCGGCTCGTTAGCGCCCCCGCCCGCTCCGCCGGGCCCGGGTTTCATCGGCCGGCTGTGGCGTCGTTTCCGCCGTGCCCACCGAAGAGAGAACCGCGAGAACCTGCAAGGCTGGGTCGACCTGATCTGTGGCTACCTCGCGGTCGTCGCCGTGCTCTTGGGTGCCTCCTGGACTGTCGGGTCGTGGTCGGCCGACTACCGCACCAGCAAGCAGGCCGTTGACGCGGCCCGCAGTGGGCCGGACCTCAAGGCGGACCTGAAGCTGGCAACGGTCCGTGCTTACATCGGCAAGGGCATCAAAGGGACCGAGGAACAGTTCGGCGGCCTTGGCGCCGCCGGACGGCAGAAGGCCGACATCTCGGGTCCACATGTGGAGATCACGGTCCAGAACCTCGCCACAGCCCCGTCTCTGATCACCGAGGCCAACGTCACTTTCCGGAAGTCGCTCTTTCTGGAGGGGTGCTACACCCCCACGAGCGAAGGCCTGAGAAGCACCGCGACCTACGACCTGACCGTGCCCGACAAGCAGCCCCTCGTCCCGGGCACACACTCCCACAAGGTCCCGTTCAGCAGGACCGCCGAGCTGACCCACCGCATCGACGCCAACTCCTACGAGAAGTTCACCCTCACGACGGGCCCGGAAATCATCGACTACGGCGACAGTCCCTGGGTCGGTGTCTTCGATGTGGAACTCGTTCACGACGGTGGCAGGAAGCTCAAGGCCGGTCGTGTCGCAGTCATCAGTCCAGGCGGCGACTCGAGGAACTTCTACCCCGT
Organism: Streptomyces sp. DG2A-72; assembly: GCF_030499575.1. Classification (NCBI taxonomy): domain Bacteria; kingdom Bacillati; phylum Actinomycetota; class Actinomycetes; order Kitasatosporales; family Streptomycetaceae; genus Streptomyces; species Streptomyces sp. DG2A-72. The sequence goes on along the minus strand of NZ_JASTLC010000001.1, from coordinate 3,179,523 downwards.
GGGGGAAACCTGGCACATCGACCCGGAGCACATTCCGGGATGCCAGAAGCTGAACACCGAAGTCATCTCGAAGGTGTTGGAGCCGGGCGTCGTCGCGTCAAGGGAGCTCAAGGCCCTCGACCAGGCGTTTCGCTCCTACACTCCTGGACGTCACAGCCCCGGCCCGGACCAGAGCGGAGATCCTGACGACAGTGACGGAGACCCTGACGACAGTGGCTGGATCCCCGCTGCTCCTGTCCCTGGACCCACCTGAACCCCTGCCGTGCACCGCCAGAACTCCTCCATCAGCCGCACCGGTTCCGGGCTCTCCACGCCCACCTGGGTCAGCAGGATGGTGATCGTGCCGGTGGGTGGGACGAGGTAGGCCGTCGTGCCGGTGCCGCCGACCCAGCCGTAGCGGCCGGGGGTGTTCCAGGGGCTGCTGGGGGTGACGTCGACCTGGCCGCCGTAGCCCCAGCCCTGGTCCTGGAGGAAGAGCGTGCCGAGTTGGCGTTGGTGGGCGGTGAGGTGGTTGGTGGTCATACGGCTGACGGAGGCGGGCGTCAGGAGACGGTGGCCGCCGGATTCACCGGATTCACCGGAGGAGCGGAGAAGGCGGACGAAGGCCAGCAGGTCGTCGGCCGTGGAGGCCAGTCCGCCGCCGCCCGACGGGAGGACGGGCAGGCGGCTCCAGTCGCCGTCCGGGGTGTCCGCCGGCTCCAGGGCGCCCGTCGGGCCCGTGCGGTAGTAGGTCGTGAAGCGGTCGCGTTTCGTCTCCGGGACCTCGAAGGCCGTGTCCTTCATGCCCAGCGGTTCGAAGATCCGCTCCGCCAGGAACTCCGGGAAGGCACGGCCCGACGCCCTGGCGATCAGGATGCCCTGGAGGTCGGACGACGTGTGGTACAGCCAACCCTCGCCCGGCTGGTGGAGCAGCGGGACCTGGGCCAGCTGCCGTAGCCAGGTGTCGGGGTCGGGATAGGTGTGCGGCTCCCGGCTGTCCTTCTGGACGGCGGAGAGGGCCTGGACCGCGGGGAGCGAGAAGTCGGACGCGTACCCCCAGCCCGCCCGGGAGGTGAGCAGGTCCTCGACCGTGATCGGGCGGACCGCCGGAACCACGTCGTCCACGGGACTCGACGGCGTACGCACCACCGTCGGGTTCGACAGCTCCGGCAGCCATACGTCGACGGGGTCGTGGAGCCCGATCCGCCCGTCCTCCACCAGCATCAGCACCGCCGCCGCGGTGATCGGCTTGGTCAGCGAGGCGATCCGGAAGATCGCGTCCCGGGGCAGCGGCGCGGTCCCGCCGGCGGACAGGGAACCGACGGTCACCACCTCGACCTCGTCGCCGCGGTCCACCAGGCCCACCGCTCCCGGCACCGATCCGTCGTCGACGTGCCGTCGCAGGGTCTCGCGCAGAGCGCTCATCGGCCGGCCTTCCGTGTTGATCGTCGTATGCCTTCGTATGTACGACCGCTGCCGCCACGGAAAGTCATCGCCACCGCGACCCCTACGCCGCCGACGGATCCACCGTCGCCTGATGCGCCTGGGCCAGATGCTCCTCCGCCTTCAGCCAGGGCAGGAACTGGGCCGGTTTGCGCCAGCCGCAGGTGTCGCACCTGATCGTGCGCTGCACTCCGGTGCGCTGCACCCGCACCACGTGCTCACGGCCGTGCTGGTCCCAGCGGCTTACCTTGCTCGAGTCGATCTGCGGCATGACGCCTCCAGCCTCCTGGGAAAGTCGTCCCGGGAAAGTCAAGGAGGAGTGTGCAGCAAGACCAACATCAACAGGTGGTCCTTCACACCGAGTTGTCCAAGCTGTGGCCGAGTCAACCGATCGTACGCGGGAGGCGCAGGCTGAGCAGACCCGTCAGCGCCACCCCCGCCAGCTGCACCACCAGCGTCGTGACCAGGGCGTCTCGCATGCCGAGGCCGGGGACGAGGGAGAGGAAGAGCGTGCCGAGGGTGGCCACGCCGAGGGCCAGGGCCGACTGCTGGGTGGTGATCATCACGCCGCTGCCGACGCCCGCGCGAGCGGTCGGAACCTCGGAGAGGACGACGCGGAAGATGATGGGAAGCTGGAGGGCCTGGCCTGCTCCGGCGATGGCCGCGCCCGGCAGCAGTTCGACGATGCCGAGGTCCGGCCAGGAACGCCAAGCGGCCAGCGCCATCAGCGCCACGCCCACCGCCTGGAGCCCGGCGCCCGCCGTCACCACGCGGGTGCCGTACCGGGTGACCAGCCGCGGCCCGGCGAGCGAGGTGAAGAAGAACACCACCGCCATCGGCGCGAGCGCGAGTCCCGCAGCGACCGGGCCCCGCCCCGCGCCCTGCTGCAACGCCACCGCGATCACGAACATGAACCCGCTGAAGCCGATGGAGAAGGGCACGATCATCACCAGCCCGCGCCGCAACGACATGAGCGCGAACAGGCTCGGCGGGACGAGTGGCGTACGGCCCTGCCGGTCCGCCCGCCGCTCCACCGCGTAGAACGCCCCCGCCAGCAGCGGGAACGCGGCCAGCGACAGCCACGTCCACAGCGGCCAGCCCGCCGCCCGGCCCTCGGTGAGCGGCGCCAGCAGCGCGAGCAGGGAGGCGGCGAGCAGGACCGTGCCGGGGGCGTCCACCGGTTCCGGGTGCTGCGAGCGGGTCTCCGGGACGGCGCGGGCGGCGAGGACCAGGCCGACCAGCACGACCGGCACGTTCACCAGGAAGACCGCACGCCAGCTGGTGCCCGCGAGGTCGGCGGCGACCAGGACGCCGCCGAGTATCTGCCCCGCCACCATGGACAGTCCGGCCGTCGCGCCGTACAGGCCCATGGCCTTCGCCCGTCGCGGGCCGGATGTCGCCGCCTGGATCGTGGCCAGCACCTGCGGCAGCATCGCCGCGGACGCCACGCCCTGCGCGACCCGGGCCGCGACCAGCGTCCACGCGGTGGGCGCGAGCCCGCACGCCAGGGAGGTCAGTCCGAAGGCCGCCATGCCGCCCAGGAAGAGGCGGCGCCGGCCGAAGAGATCGCCCAGCCGGCCACCGAGGACGAGCAGGACGGCGTACGCGAGGCCGTACCCGGAGACGACGAGCTCCAGGACGGACTCGCTCGCCGCCAGGTCGTGGCCGATGGTGGGCAGGGCGACGTTGACGATGAAGAAGTCGATGAGCGGAAGTGCCGCACCGAGCAGCACGGTGAGAAGTCCGAGACCGCCGAGTACGGGTGGCGCGGCGGGGGAGCGGACCGTGGTCGTGGACATCGTGGATTCGGTCACGATCATGAGCCTGCTCCTCCCCTCAAACGGGTACCAGAGTCTCCTTATCCTGGTAGTGGGCGAACCTGGCAACAGGGTCCGCACTCGCGCACGCTGGAGGCATGACGACCATGGCCCAGGACACGGCGGTACGACAGCCCCGGCCGGCCCGCGAAGCGGAGATCCGCCGGCACGAGCTCGCCGCCTTCCTCCGTCACCGCCGCGAGCACATCGCCCCCGAGCAGGTCGGCCTCCCCCGCGGCCGACGCCGCCGCACCCCGGGGCTGCGCCGCGAGGAGGTCGCCCACCTCTCCGCCGTCGGCGTCACCTGGTACACCTGGCTCGAACAGGCCCGTGACATCCAGGTCTCCGTCCAGGTCCTGGACGCCCTCGCCCGCACCCTGCTCCTCGACCCCAGCGAGCGCGCCCACCTCTTCCAGCTCGCCGGCGCCGTGGACCCGACCCCGGCCACCAACTGCGCGTCGGTCACTCCCGCCCTGCGCGCCGTACTCGAACAACTGGAGCCGTTCCCGGCCTGTCTCCAGAACAGCCGCTACGACATCCTCGCCTACAACCGCACCTACGGCCTGCTCCTCTGCGACCTGGACGCCGTCCCGCCCGAGGACCGCAACTGCATGGTCCTCTGCTACACCCACGACGACTGGCGCTCCTCGATCGTCCACCTCGAAGAAACCCAACGCCTCATGGCCGCCCGCTTCCGCGCCGCCATGGCCGGCCACCTCGCCGAGCCCGCCTGGAAGATGCTCCTCAAACGTCTCCGCACCGAGTCCCCCAGTTCTGCGAGGTCTGGGACCGCCACGAGGTCAACACCCACCGCAGCAAGCGAAAAGAGTTCGACAACGCCTACGTAGGCCGACTCACGGTGGACCACACGGACTTGTGGCTGGGTCCGGGGCAGGGGCCGAGGATGGTGACGTACGCACCGGCGGACGACCAGTCGAGGCAACGACTGGAGAAGCTGCACGCCATCGCGCTGGAGCGGGCGCGGGACTGACTCCGCCGTGAGCGAGATCTCAACGACGGTCCCGTACGGCTGGCCGGCGTGCGCCCTCACCCCCGACGACTGGTCGGCCGACGTCCGCCCCGAGATCGGCGCGGAGGGCACCAACATCGACGAGTACCTGCACGCGGTGGCGGCCCGCAGAGGCGTGGGCGTCTTCCCGGCCTCGGTGGCCGCCCAGCACCCGGACCCGGACGTCCGCTACCTCCCCCTCACGGGAGCCCCCGATGCGGTGCTCCACTACGCCTCTCCCCGCACCCGCACACCCAGAACCTCGCCAACGCCCTGTGTCCGATATGCGGCTCCCGCCGCGCGGGCGCGACCAGCCACAACGGCACTCACCGACGCTCAGAAGCCCCTACGGTCTGACGCGCTTCCACGGCGTCCAGCTTCTCAGCCGTGCGCTCAGCAGTCCCCCGAGCCCACCGCCCACTGCTCAACAGACCCACCACCAGCACGGCCACCCCACACCCGGTCAGAATCCACCACCCCGGCATGGCGGCAGCCACAAACGCATCCTCGTACGCCGCCGCCGTCACACCAGCGGCCAGCACCGCCCCCACCACCGCAACACCGAGCGTCTGCCCCAACTGACGGCTCGTCGAGGCGACGGCGGCGGCCACGCCGGCTTGCGCTCGCGGCATCCCGGACACAGCCGTATTCGTGATCGGCGCATTCACAAACCCGAACCCGATACCGAACAGCGCGTACCCCAGGAACAGCGTGACGTCAGAGGTCTCCGCATCGAAGACCGCGAACAACAGCGCACTGCACGTCATCGCCACCCCCGCGATCAGCAACGGCAACCGCGGCCCCCGGCTACCGACCAACCGCCCGGCCAGCGGAGCGCACACCAGCGTCGGCACAGCCATCGGCAGCATCCACAGCCCCGCATGCAGCGCGTCCAGCCCCCGTACGTTCTGCAGATACAGCGTCGACAGGAACAGGAACCCGCCCAGCGAGGCAAACGCGCTGATCGCGATCACGGTCGCCCCACTGAACGGTGCCGACCGGAAGAACCGCAGATCGATGAGGGGCTCGGCGCGACGAGGCTCGTACCCAAGGAGCCCGATCAGCGCGGCGACCGCGACCACCGCGAACGGCAGCACCGTGGCGAGCGACGCGTGCGGCGCCTCGATGATCCCGTACGTCGCGGAGCCGAACAGCGCGATCACCAGGATCTGGCCGACGGGGTCGGGACGGCGGGCCCGGTCCGCACGGGACTCGGGGACGTAGCGGAGGGTCAGCAGCAGCGCGGCCAGCCCCACCGGCAGGTTGACCCAGAAGATCGACCGCCAGCCCACCGACTCCACGAGCAGTCCGCCGACCAGCGGGCCCGCGGCCATCGATATACCGACGACAGCGCCCCATACGCCGATCGCGCGCGCCCGCTCTCGCGGATCCGTGAACGTGTTGGTGATGATCGACATGGCGACCGGGTTCAGCATCGAACCGCCCACCGCCTGCACCATGCGGAACGCGACCAGCGCTTCCAGGTTCGGCGCGACCGAGCACAGCGCCGAGCCGATCGTGAAGACGACGAGGCCCGCCATGAAGACGCGCTTGCGGCCGATCCGGTCGGCGGTGGAGCCCGCGAGCATCAGCAGCGAGGCAAGGACCAGGGTGTAGGCGTCGATGGTCCACTGCAGCCCCGCCGTACTCGCGTGCAGTTCGCGCTGCATCGAGGGCAGGGCCACGTTGAGGATCGTGTTGTCGAGGCTCACGATGAGCAGGCTCATGCAGCAGATCGCGAGCACCAGCATGCGGCGGCGAGGGCTCAGCTCGGGCATGCATGAATAGTACGCCTAACTAATGAATCTGGCTGCACCCCCGTCGGTACGTGAGAATGGGTGAATGCCCACGCCCACGTCCACGATGAACCCGACCCTGCGGATCGGCCCGCACACCGTCCAGCCGCCCGTCGTCCTGGCCCCCATGGCCGGGATCACCAACGCGCCCTTCCGCACGCTGTGCCGGGAGTTCAGCGGTGGCAAGGGCCTGTTCGTGAGCGAGATGATCACGACGCGGGCGCTGGTCGAGCGCAACGAGAAGACCATGCAGCTGATCCACTTCGACGCGACCGAGAAGCCGCGCTCGATCCAGCTGTACGGCGTCGACCCGGCGACCGTCGGCAAGGCCGTCCGCATGATCGCGGAGGAGGATCTCGCCGACCACATCGACCTGAACTTCGGCTGCCCGGTCCCGAAGGTGACGCGCAAGGGCGGCGGTTCGGCGCTCCCCTACAAGCGCCCCCTGCTCCGCGCGATCCTTCGCGAGGCGGTCAGCGGCGCCGGTGACCTCCCGGTCACCATGAAGATGCGCAAGGGCATCGACGACGACCACATCACCTACCTCGACGCCGGCCGGATCGCGGTCGAGGAGGGCGTGACGGCCATCGCCCTGCACGGACGCACCGCGGCCCAGCACTACGGCGGCACCGCCGACTGGGAGGCCATCGCCCGCCTCAAGGAACACGTGCCGGAGATCCCGGTCCTCGGCAACGGCGACATCTGGTCGGCGGAGGACGCGCTGCGGATGGTGCGGGAGACCGGCTGCGACGGGGTGGTCGTGGGCCGCGGCTGCCTCGGCCGGCCGTGGCTGTTCGCGGACCTGGTGGCGGCGTTCGAGGGGCGCACCGACTTCAGTACGCCCACCCTCCGCGAGGTTGCCGACATCATGGTCCGCCACGCCACCCTCCTCGGCGAGTGGATCGGCGACGAGGCACGCGGCGTCATCGACTTCCGCAAGCACGTGGCCTGGTACCTGAAGGGCTTCGCCGTCGGCTCGGAGATGCGGAAGCGTCTCGCGATCACGTCCTCGCTGGAGGAACTGCGTTCCGGCCTGGACGAGTTGGACCTCGACCAGTCCTGGCCGACCGGCGCGGATGGCCCCCGCGGGCGTACCTCCGGGAACAACCGGGTCGTCCTCCCGGACGGCTGGTTGAAGGACCCGTACGACTGCGCGGGCATCAGTGAGGACGCGGAACTGGATACGTCCGGCGGGTAAGGGTTCCGGTCGTCTGCGGCGCCGTTGGGGCTGGTCGCGCCCGCGCGGCGGAGCCGCATATCGATACAGCCCCGCGCCCCTTTGGGGCGCTGCCGACCTGCTCAGCCCTTGCTTGGGCCCGGTGTCGAGCCGTATGCCATCAGGAAGCGGTCGCGGAAGGCGTCCATCTTCCAGACGGGGGCCTTCTGGGCGGGCTTGATGCCGTCGGTCCAGTTCCAGGAGGAGATCTTGTCGAGGACCTTGGGGTCCTTGGCGACGATTGATACCGGGACGTCACGGCTGGCGTTGTTGCCGCTGACGCGGGCGATCGGCTGGTGGTCGCCGAGGAAGACGAGGACGGTGTCGTCGGTGCCGTAGCGCTCGAGCCACTGGGTGAGTGAGGTGACCGAGTACTCGATCGACTTGCCGTACTCCTCACGGGACTTGGCGCTGTCGGACATGACGTCCGACGGGCTGTTGCCCGCCTTCTGGATGCTGTTGAAGATCGAGCCGTCGCCCAGTTCGTCCCAGCCGACCATCTTGGGGATCGGGGCCCACGGCTGGTGGCTGGAGGTCAGGATCACCTCCGACATCAGCGGCTTGTCGCGCTTCTTGCCGTGCACCTGACGCTGGAACGCCTCCAGGGCGTACTGGTCCGGCATCGTCGACCAGCTGAACTTCGGGCCCTTGTAGCCCAGTCCGAAGGCGTTGTAGACCTTGTCGAGGCCGTAGAACTTCTCCTCCGGCCAGCCCTTCTGGATGCCCGGCATGATGCCGACCGTGTCCCACGCGCCGGTCTTCTGGAACATCTTGGTGAGGGAGAGCCGGTCGCTGGACATCACCGTGCGGAAGCGCTGCTGGTTGTCGATCCACAGGCCGGACAGGAACGTGGAGTGGCCGAGCCAGCTGCTGCCGCCGTAGGTCGCCGACGTCAGCCAGCCGCTCTTGGCGGAGAAACCGGCCTTCGTGAGCGCCTGGGTGCTCGTGTCGAGCGTCTTGTTCACGCCGGGCGAGATGTCCGGGTCCTCGAGCGCGCTGCGGCCGTAGCTCTCGATGAACGTGAAGATGACGTCCTTGCCCCGCAGATCCGGCACCAGCTGAGCGCCGGGCGTACTGCCGAACCGGTCCGCCTTGGCCTCCTTGGCGAACGCCGCCTCGTCCCGCAGCGTGTCCGTCACCCGCCGCGCCTGCATCCTCAGCGTGTCCACGGTGCGGTCGGAGGCGACCGGCATGCCCGAGACCTGGATGCCGAGCGCCGCACAGAGGATCCAGACGGTGCCCGCGATCAGCGTGCCGCGCGTCGCGACCGAGGAGTTCCGGGCGAGGAGACTGGCCAGCCTGACCGTCGCCAGCGCCATCACGGCCATCAGCACCACGACGAGGAGTACGGCTCCGATGGCGGCGACCGTCGCGACGGTACCGCCCATCGAGTCCGCCGTGTACGACTGCGCGTCGTCCAGCAACTCCCAGTCCAGGACCATGTTGAAGCCCCGGCCCAGGTACTCCCGGAAGCCCATGTCCAGGAAGTTCAGCACGGTCAGGACACCCAGGCCCACTCCGATCAGCGCGGCGACCACCGTGCGGGGCCGGCGGGGCAGCGCCAGCAGGATCACCGCTCCTACGATCGCCTCCGCCGGCAGCCGCATGAACCTGTTCGGGCGCAGGGCGGCCCAGGCGTTCGGGAGGAGGAGGGCGGCGAGGACGAGAGCCGCGGCGAGGATGGTCGTGGTCCAGCTGAGGTTGCGGGCAGCCGCAGGGTGGCGCGTGCGCCAGGCACGGAGGTGGGCAAGCCGCGTGCGAAGCGCCTGTGGCGTACTACTTTCGTCGTCGGGTGCCGGCTCGTCAGTCGTAGCAGGCAGTTGACGTTGACGCGTGAAGACGGGCACCCGAAGTCCTTCCGTGCAAGGCCCAGGATCTACGTCATCCCGTACGGTCCGTCCTCGGCCCGTGTTCAGCCATTTCGCCCAGCACTCGGCAAACACACGGCAAATAAGGCGCCCCTATAGGGGCGCGGGGAACTGCGCGACCAGCCACGGCAAACCCGCACTCGCCACGCAGCTACTCCACCCGAGCTCTTAGGCGCCGCCAACCGCCGTCAGCAGAGCAAGCGGCGCCGCCGCCGACCGGGACTCCCGCACACACGCATGCGGATACGGCACAGGCTCCCCATGCGACCCCCGCCCATACCCCGCAAGCACCTCCGGCAGCCGATGCCCCGTGGCCGCCGCCGCATCAACCAGCGCATGCGCCACCGTACGGGCCTCGTCATGGAGCCCGTACCGCGCAAGCCCCAACGTGATCAGCGCGTTGTCATGCGGCCACACAGACCCCCGGTGATACGACAGCGGATGATACGCAGACTGGCCGGAGGCCACCGTGCGGACGCCCCACCCGGAGAAGAAGTCCGGTTCCAGCAGCCGCCGCCCGACCATCTCGCCGTACTCCTTGTCGAGCAGCCCCGACCACAGCAGATGCCCGGCGTCGGAGGCCAGCGCGTCGACATGTCGGCCCTCACCGTCCAGCGCGAGAGCGGGGAAGGACCGGTCCGGCATCCAGAAGTCCCGCTGGAAACGGTCGCGGAGATCGCCCGCCGCCTGCTCCAGCAGCGCCGCATACACCTCGTCGTCCCACACCGTGCGGGCCAGCCACGCGGTGCGGCGCAGGGCGTCGTACGCGTAACCCTGAGCCCCCGCCGCCATCACCGAGCCGGAGGCCCTCGTGCCGTCGGCGGAGCAGATCGCGCCGGGGGAGTCCTTCCAGTTCTGGTTGGCGAGGCCGCCCTGGTCGGCGCGGTAGACGAGGTAGCCGCGGGAGGTGAGCCCGCCGTGGTCCAGCATCCAGCCGATCGCCGCGCGGGCGTGCGACTCAAGGCGGCGGGCCAGCTCCGCGTCGCCCGTCTGCTCGACGTACGCACCCAGCAGCACCAGGAACAACGGCGTCGCATCCACCGACCCGTAGTAACGCCCGTACGGCACCTGCCCGAAGTGCGCCAGCTCGCCGTGCCGCACCTCGTGCACGATCTTGCCGGGCTGGGCGACCGAGCCCGCGCCGGTCTCCGTCGCCTGGGCCGCGGCGAGCGCGGGGAGGGTGGCGGCGGCGAGCTGGGGGCGGTAGGGGAGGGCGAACAGGGACGTCAGGAGCGCGTCGCGGCCCAGCAGCGTCAAGAACCAGGGCGCGCCGGCCGCGGGAACCCGTACCTCCTCGCCGTCCAGGCCCGCCGCCGGGATCTGCAGCGAGGCCAGGTCGGCGAGGCCGCGCGCGCAGGCCGCGGCCAGCTCGGGCCAGCCGGTCGGGAAGGCCACGCCCTCCACGAACTCGCCTTCCAGGGCGAGAAGTTGGTCGGTCAGCGCGGCGGGGGAGCGGGGCACCCGGCGGGCTCGCTTGTCGCCGTGGGGACGGGCCATGACCCGCAGGGCCAGCTCCGCCGTGCCGTGCGGTTCCAGTTCCAGGGTCCAGACGAGGCGACGCGCGCCCGTGCCCGTCTCCTCGACGCCGTCCGGCACCGGCTCGGCCGTCACCGTCGTCAGGGAGCGCCATTCGCCGCGCCGGTAGGTGAACTCCACGCCACCGTCGAGGACTTGGCGGGTGCGGGTCGCGCCGGTCTTGGTGTAGGTGCGGTGGTCGGAGCGCAGCTCGAACTGGTCGGTGAAGTCGGCGTCCGCGGTGACCGCGAGGCGGACCGTGGTCGGCACCGGGCGGTTGCTGGTCACTCGCAATAACTCGATGAACGCGCCGTCGCCCACGGCCTGTTCACGGAAGACCGTGTACGCCGGTGGCTCCTGGCGGCCACCGCGCGGGACCAGGACACAGCGCGCGGTGTCCCCGTCGGCGACGGGACTCAATGCCTCGGGTACGGCCCCGTCGACCGTCAGCTGCCAGCGGCTGAGGTGCCGGGCGTCGCGCACGAACAAGCCGTCCGGGGAGGTGCCGCCCCGTACGCCGCTGATGTCGCCGCCGTCGCCCACGGCGGCGAACGTCCCGCCGTGCACGAGCAGATGATGCCGGTCCGTCATCCCTGGTCCCCTCCCTTGGTCACCACGCTGGCCATCACTGAGGTGTCACTGACTGAGGTGTCGCTGACTGAGGTGTCGCTGTGCAGCAGGTCGAGCGTGAGCGCGGCGGTCCAGCCGAAGCCGGTGGCTCCGCAGGCCTCGCCGGTGTACGGGTCGACGTACTCCGCGAAGTCGGACGTGCCGGCCAGCTCCAGCACCGCCTCGCGCAGCGCACCGGCGCGCTCCCGCTCGCCGTACATGCGCAGCCCGCGCTCCAGCAGCCAGCCGGTGTTGAACCAGGCCGGGCCGCGCCAGTAGCGGTGCGGGTCGAAGGCCTCGCCGAGGAGGTCGTACGACGGGACGAGGCGGGTGGTGGTGCCCAGGCCGAAGTGCGGGCCGCTCGCCGTGCGGACGAGGGCGGCGGCGATGTCGCGCGGGAGGCCGGGCAGGAGGAGCGGGACGAGGCCGGAGACACCGCGCTCGGGGATCAGGCCGCCGCCGCGCAGATCCCGGCCGGACTCCCCGCCCCGCAGATCCCGGCAGAAGAACATGCCCCGCGCCGGGTCCCACAGCCGCTCCACCAGCGCCGCCGTCAGCCGTTCCGCGCGCGCGTGCCGGGCCGTCCCCGTCGCCCCCAGCTCGTGCGCGATGCGGGCGAGGGCGTGTTCGGAGGCGATGAGCAGGGCGTTGAACGCCGGGTCCTCCACCGCGAAGTCGCCGGCCCCGTCGGCGTACCCCCGGTCCCGGTAGTCCGTCGCCAGCCGCACATACCGCCCGTAGTCCAGATCCGTCGGCCGGTCCTCCGCCGCCCCGTGGTCGAGGTCGGCACGGCGGAAGGAGCGGGCCGGGGCGGGCGTGATGCGGCTCAGCGGCGCGTCCCAGGAAGGGGAGTTGTCCATGCCCTGCTCCCACGGGTGCACGACGGACGCCAGACCGCCCCCGCCCAGGTCCCGCCGGTGCAGCAGATAGCGGTGCCAGGCCGCCAGCCGGGGATACACCCGGGAGAGGAAGCCGCGCGCCCGGGACAGACCGGGGTCGGCGCAGTGCACCAGCCAGGCCGCCAGCGCGTGCACCGGTGGCTGCACGATGCCGGACGTCTGTACGGTGCGCGGGGCGCCCGCAGCGCGCCCCGCGGTCGAGGAGCGCCAGAAGTCGGGGCTCGGGAAGTAGGCGTCGAGCGGTACGGAGGGGTTGAAGACGATGTGCGGGATCCGGCCGTCGCCCCACTGGGCGTCGAGCAGCGTGTCCAGCTCCGTCTGCGCCCGTAACGGCGAGATGTGCCTCAGGCCGATCGCGATGAACGCGGAGTCCCAGGACCACTGGTGCGGATACAGGCTGCGCGAGGGCACCGTGTTGGTGCCCGTCCAGTTGGCCTCCAGCACCCGCGCGGCCCTGAGGTGCAGCGAAGGTTTCGTGAGGGGCGGATCGTATACGAGCTCACGCTCGGTGCGGCGTGCTGTGAGTTGGGCAGTGCGATCCACTCGGGGCTCCCCGAAGACGTCCGGCCGACCGGTTCGGCAGTGGCTACCGTAGAGTTACGTCTATTTAACACGCAAAACTCAATATGTAATGCAAGCTTGAGAAACACAAGGGGGTGTGCATGGCCGGTCGGAGTCAGGCGAGCGCCGGAGAGCTGCTGGAGCTGGTGCGCAGCGGCCGTGCGACGACCCGTGGTGCACTCCAACAGGTGACGGGTCTCTCACGCGCGACCGTCGGTCAGCGTCTCGACCGCCTCTTCCGCGCGGGCTGGCTGCGCGAGGGCGCCGGCGGCCCGGTCGAGTCCCCGCTCGGCGGGCGCCCCTCGATCACCCTCGAATTCGACGACGGGCACGCCGTCGTCCTCGCCGCCGACCTGGACACCCGGCACGCCCGCGCCGCCGTCCTCTCGCTCAGCGGCGAGATCCTCGCCGAGCACTCCGGCACGCTGGTCGTCGAGGACGGCCCGGACGCCGTACTCGGCGACCTCGGCCACTGGTTCGCCGAGCTGTTGGAGAAGGCTGGTCACCGGGCCGACGAGGTCTGCGGCATCGGGCTCGCGGTGCCCGGCCCCGTCGACAGCGACACCGGCCGCGTCGTCCAGCCGCCGATCATGCCCGGCTGGGACGGCTACGACATACGGGGCCGCCTCGCCAGAGCCTTCACCGAGCACACGGGCGCCGCGCCCGTCCCCGTCCTCGTCGACAACGACGCGAACCTCATGGCGTACGGCGAACAGCGCACCGGACACCCGGACTGCTCGGCCTTCGTACTGGTCAAGGTGTCCACCGGTATCGGCGCGGGCGTCGTGGTCGACGGCTCGGTCTACCGGGGCATCGACGGGGGCGCGGGCGACCTCGGGCACATCCGGGTGGGCGCGGAGGCGCTGTGCCGGTGTGGTTCGTACGGCTGTCTGGCCGCCGTCGCCAGCGGCGGCGCCGTGGCCCGGCGGCTGGCGGAGACCGGCGTGCCTGCCGCGTCCGGCTCGGACGTACGGGATCTGCTGGCGGCCGGGCATCCGGAGGCGGCGGCGCTGGCGCGGGAGGCCGGGCGGGCGGTCGGGGACGTACTGGCGACCGTCGTGACGCTGCTGAACCCCGGGGTTCTGATGATCGCCGGGGATTTGGCCGGAACTCCCTTCCTCACCGGCGTACGGGAGCTGCTGTACCAGCGGGCGCTGCCGCGTTCCACCGCCCATCTGGAGGTCGTGACCTCGCGGCTCGGCGAGCGGGCCGGGCTTGTGGGGGCGGGGGCGTTGGTCGTCGAGTACCTGTATGCGCCGGAGCGGGTGGAGGAGCGGTTGCTGGCGCTCGGCGTGTAAGCAGCACGTTTCGGTCCGGATACCTGTCCGCGGGTCGTCCGCATGGTGAAATCCCGTCGCCTGTGGCAGCGTGATTCTCGCCACCCTTGATAAGGGTAGCGCTCAGATGAGCGGATCTTGAGCGACTGCACTTCTCCAAGGAGTGGCACTGAGTGCCACCCCTTGATCGTTCATCGATCGAAATCAGACGTGCCGGGAGCCGCTCAGGTGAGCGATAATGACGGCCTGCGGGGCTGAACCCGTTCAAGAAGTGAACACATCGACGGGCTATTCCTTGCCAAGCCTTGACTTTCGATCCTGTGGCGGACGGCTGGTTACAGGCTCATGACGCACAAGTGGACGTACCCAGACGCCTTCGAACTGGGTATGTTCCTCGCCGTCAGGGCAGCCACCGCGTCCTCGAGGAGTTGGGACCCGTGTCGGAAAATCAAAAGTTCGTTTACGACTTCACCGAGGGCAACAAGGAGCTCAAGGACCTCCTCGGCGGAAAGGGTGCGAACCTCGCCGAGATGACCAATCTGGGTCTTCCCGTCCCTCCGGGCTTCACCATCACCACTGAGGCCTGCAAGGTCTACCTCGACAGCGGCGAGGAGCCGGTGGCACTGCGTGACGAGGTGAGTGCGCACCTCGACGCCCTCGAAGCGACGATGGGCAAGAAGCTCGGACAGGCCGATAACCCCCTCCTCGTATCGGTACGTTCCGGGGCGAAGTTCTCGATGCCCGGCATGATGGACACGGTCCTCAACATCGGTCTCTCCGACAAGTCCGTGCAGGGCCTCGCCCAGCAGGCCGGCGACGACCGGTTCGCCTGGGACTCCTACCGCCGCCTCATCCAGATGTTCGGCAAGACCGTCCTCGGCGTCGACGGCGACCTCTTCGAGGACGCGCTGGAGAAGGCCAAGGAGGCCAAGAAGGTCACGGTCGACACCGAGCTGGAGGCCGCCGACCTGAAGAAGCTGGTCACCAAGTTCAAGAAGATCGTCAAGACGGAGGCCGGCCGGGACTTCCCGCAGGACCCGCGCGAGCAGATGGACCTCGCCATCAAGGCCGTCTTCGACTCCTGGAACGGCGACCGCGCGAAGCTCTACCGCCGCCAGGAGCGGATCCCCGGCGACCTGGGCACCGCGGTCAACATCTGCTCGATGGTCTTCGGCAACCTCGGCCCGGACTCGGGCACGGGTGTGGCGTTCACGCGGGACCCCGCTTCGGGCCACCAGGGCGTCTACGGCGACTACCTCCAAAATGCCCAGGGTGAGGACGTGGTCGCGGGCATCCGCAACACCGTCCCGCTCGCGGAGCTGGAGACGATCGACAAGAAGTCGTACGACCAGCTGATGCAGATCATGGAGACCCTGGAGAACCACTACAAGGATCTCTGCGACATCGAGTTCACCATCGAGCGCGGCCAGCTGTGGATGCTCCAGACCCGCGTCGGCAAGCGCACGGCGGGCGCGGCCTTCCGGATCGCCACGCAGCTGGTCGACCAGGGGCTCATCGACGAGGCGGAGGCCCTCCAGCGCGTCAACGGCGCCCAGCTGGCCCAGCTGATGTTCCCCCGCTTCGACGAGGACACGAAGGTCGAGACGGTCGGCCGGGGCATCGCGGCCTCGCCGGGTGCGGCGGTCGGCAAGGCGGTCTTCGACTCGTACACCGCCGTGAAGTGGTCGCGTTCGGGCGAGAAGGTGATCCTGGTCCGCCGGGAGACCAACCCCGACGACCTGGACGGCATGATCGCGGCGGAGGGCATTCTGACCTCGCGCGGCGGCAAGACCTCGCACGCGGCCGTCGTGGCGCGCGGCATGGGCAAGACGTGCGTGTGCGGCGCGGAGGAGCTGGAGGTCGACACCAAGCGGCGCCGGATGACCGTCCCCGGCGGGCAGGTGGTGGAGGAAGGCGACGTCATCTCCATCGACGGCTCCAGCGGCAAGGTCTACCTGGGCGAGGTCCCGGTGGTCCCGTCTCCCGTCGTGGAGTACTTCGAGGGCCGGATGCACGCGGGCGCCCAGGACGCCGACGAGCTGGTCGAGGCCGTACACCGGATCATGGCGTTCGCCGACCGCAAGCGGAGGCTGCGGGTGCGCGCCAACGCGGACAACGCGGAGGACGCGCTGCGGGCTCGTCGCTTCGGCGCGCAGGGCATCGGCCTGTGCCGCACGGAGCACATGTTCCTCGGCGACCGCCGTGAGCTGGTGGAGCGCCTGATCCTGGCCGACACGGAGGCGGAGCGCGAGGAGTCCCTGAAGGCCCTTCTCCCGCTCCAGAAGCAGGACTTCGTGGAGCTGTTCTCGGCGATGGACGGCCTCCCGGTGACGATCCGTCTTCTCGACCCCCCGCTGCACGAGTTCCTCCCCGACATCACCGAGCTGTCGGTCCGCGTGGCGCTCGCCGAGTCCCGCCAGGAGCCGCACGAGAACGAACTGCGGCTGCTCCAGGCCGTCCACCGCCTGCACGAGCAGAACCCGATGCTGGGGCTCAGGGGTGTGCGATTGGGCCTGGTCATCCCGGGCCTGTTCACCATGCAGGTACGGGCGATCGCCGAGGCCGCGGCCGAGCGCAAGAACGCCAAGGGCGACCCGCGCGCCGAGATCATGATCCCGCTCGTCGGCACGGTCCAGGAACTGGAGATCGTCCGCGAGGAGGCCGACCAGGTCGTAGCGGAGGTGGAGGCGGCGACGGGTACGGAGCTGAAGCTGGCGATCGGCACGATGATCGAGCTGCCGCGCGCCGCGCTGACGGCGGGCCAGATCGCGGAGGCGGCGGAGTTCTTCAGCTTCGGCACGAACGACCTGACCCAGACGGTGTGGGGCTTCAGCCGGGACGACGTGGAGGCCTCGTTCTTCACGGCGTACCTGGAGAAGGGCATCTTCGGCGTCTCCCCGTTCGAGACGATCGACAAGGACGGCGTGGGCTCCCTGGTGAAGCTGGCGGCCGAGGCGGGCCGTGCCACCCGCCCCGACCTGAAGCTGGGCGTCTGCGGCGAACACGGCGGCGACCCGGAGTCGGTCCACTTCTTCCACGAGGTGGGCCTGGACTACGTCTCCTGCTCGCCGTTCCGCATCCCGGTGGCGCGTCTGGAGGCAGGCCGGGCGGCGTCCCGGTCCCAGGGCAGCGACCACCGCTGAGCGCTCCGCTTCGAGTGCCGCGATGTGTCGTAGGTCGGCTGCGGCGCCGTTGTGGCTGGTCGCGCCCACGCGGCGGAGCCGCATATAGATACAGCCCCGCGCCCCTTCGGGGCGCTCCCGACCCCGGAGCCGTCGTCCGTCCCCGACCCTCACCGATGGGCGGCGGCTCCGGTGCACGACGAGAGGGCGGCACCCCGTGCGGGGGAGCCGCCCTCTCGCCCTTTCTGTTCGCCGCTATTCGCCCAGCTCGGTGAAGAGCGTCAGCTGCAGCGCACCCGGCGCCTCCAGCCGGGAGTTCAGCGAATTCCACGGCGTCCGCGTCGGCTCGGCGACCACCTCGGCGCCGGCCGCGGCCAGCTTCGCCGTGACGGCGGCGGAGTCACCCACCTGGAACGCCACCCGAATATGCCCGGCCACCCGCCGCCCGACCTCCACCTCGTCGATGAACGCCGCATGATTCGGATCGGTCAGCTCCAGCGTGGCCCGTCCGGCATCGAGGATCGTGACGTGTCCGTCGGGTGAGGAGAACGCGGCCTGTTCGGTCAGGCCGAGAACGTCGCGGTAGAAGTGCAGGGCGGCGTCGTAGTCGTCCGCTGTGACGACGAGGCGGAGTTCACGGACGGCGGGTTCGTCGGACATATCGGCCTGCTTCCTGAAGATCGCAGATACGTTCTCGTCAACTCGCCGACGGACGCGCCGATTCCACGCCGCCCTAGCCCGTCACTCCGTTACGGATCAGCGGGCCTCGCGACGCCGACGCACCACAACCAGCAGCCCGCCCCCGGCGAGGAGGACGGCGGCACCGCCGCCCGCGATATACGGCGTGGCGCTGTTGCCGCCGGTCGCCGCGAGGTCGGTGTCCTCCTGTTCCGCAGCGTCTTCGGCGCCGTCGGTGCCCGTGTCCTCGGCGGGGACGAAGCCCGCGGGCGGGTTGTCACAGCCGATGCCGTCCTGGTCGCGGTCCAGGTGCTCCCCGTAGTGCTCGTCGCCCTCCTTGATGTTGGAGTACCCGTTGTCGTACGCCTCGGAGCAGTTCTCGAACGGGTGATTGCCGTCATGCGCCTCGGCAGTGACAGGCAGAGCGGCCAGCGCCAGCGCGGCGACAGCCACGGCGGCTGGCTTGCGGAAAAGCTTCACGGAGATCCCCCTCATGTGCACGGATATCCATACGCCTGATCACACAGAGGCGATCGGCCGGATATGAGGTGACGAACGTATTGAGGGCCTGCTGATGCCGCGGCGAAATGCCGGACCCGTGATGCGAACGTGACGTGACCGGACGGTAGCTCTCCGCTCATGGATTCACGTTCTGTAAACCCGGTGATGCATGAAGCTCTCGCCGCTCGTAGCCCGGGAACGCTTTGCCGGATCACCAGTCGAGCACTCGGTGGCGCCCTCGGAAAAGAACTTGGCCGGGTTTGTGGAGACTTGAAGAATGACGGTCATGCAGACCCGACAGGCATGGCCTGATGACGCGTCAGCGGTCGCTGGTGTCCACGTGTGCTCCTGGCAGGTGGCCTTTGCCGGTCTTGTTCCCCAGCACTACCTCGACGCCATGGACCCAAGCCGCGAAGAGTCCGAGTGGAAGACACGCATCGCGGAGACACGGTGGCCATCGTCGGGAGTACTCGTAGCCGAAACCGAGGCGGGGATCGTCGGATTCGCAAGTTTCGGCCCGTCTCAGGGGACCCCCACCGCAGCGGAAATCGGCACGCTGTACACGATGCCCGAGGTCTGGGGCACTGGGATCGGAAAGCAATTGATGCTGGCCACGTTGACGACTATCGGACAGGCTGACTACACGCAGGCCACCTTGTGGGTCCTGGAAGACAATGAACGCGCCCGGCGCTTCTACGAAGCCGCTGGCTGGCACGCAGACGGCGCAGCTGTGGAGGACACCACCGGTGGGGCCTCTCTCAGCAAGTTGCGCTACCGCCGCCCTCTTGGCCAGGGCCTGGCCGGTTGTCGCGGAGGGATCGGCCCGGGTCAGTGGTCATAGTCGAGCAACTCCCCGTGCACATACGTCGTCTCCCGCGGCGCCACGCAGAACAGGTGACCGGCGGGATCGGCGAACACCCGGAACTGGTCGCCGCCGGGCTGCTGTTCCTGCACGGTCGCGCCGAGTTCGCGAAGGCGGCGTTCCATGGCGGGCATGTCCTCGTCGATGGAGAATTCCAGGTGATGGCGGCGCGGGGCGGTCGGGTCCGGCCAGCGGGGTGGCTGTGGGTTGGCTGCCTGCTGGAAGTCGATGCGGACTTCACCGCCGTCCAGGACGAGCACGGCGAAGTCGCCCTCGTCGGAGATGGCCCGCTTGCCGCCGAGGAAGCCCTGGTAGAAGCGGGCCAGCGCATCGGGGTCGGGACAGTCGAGGGTCACGGCGAAGAAGGTCACGGCCATGGCAGAAGCCTAAGCACGTCGCGGAGGGCGCCCGCAGGGCACGGACGCCCCCGCCGGACGGGCCGCTACGAGCGGAACGGCCCTGTCACCTCGTACGTGATCCCACCGGACGAACTCCCGCTGGTCCCCCGCTGGCTGGAGAAGTACAGCCGGGTTCCGTCGGGTGAGAAGGCCGGGCCGGTGATCTCGGAGCCGAAGTGGCCGTCGATGCGCAGGAACGGTGCGATGACGTCGTCCGGGGTGATGACGCAGATCTCCATGTTGCCGCCGTCCTCGGCGACGAAGAGGTCGCCGGAGGAGGAGCCGGTGATGTTGTCGACGCCGGTGAGGGGGGCCGTGCCCGAGGTCACCAGGGAGTCGTCGTACGCCAACTCGTAGGTGTTCGACGTGAGGTTGAGCTGCCAGACGCGGTTGTCGCCCTTCGTGGTGAACCACACCGTGTCGTCGGCGTAGTGGCAGCCCTCGCCGCCGTTGAAGGACTTCGAGCCGGAGACCTGGGTGCGGGTGGACGTCGGGGAGCCGTCCGGGTCGGGGACGTTGGCCCAGGTGAAGGAGCCGGACGTGGCGGAGCCGGCGACCATGACCTGGAGGGTGCCGGCGGAGAGGTTGCCCCAAGTGGTCGGTACGAAGCGGTAGAAGCGGCCGTTCGACTCGTCCTCGGTCAGGTAGATGACCTTGCGCACGGGGTCGGCGGCGGCGGCCTCGTGCTTGAAGCGGCCCATGGCGTCGCGGCGCACGGCGGCGTTCACGCCCCACGGGTCGGTCTCGTAGACGTAGCCGAGGGACACCTCCTCGCAGGACAGCCAGGTGTTCCACGGGGTCTTGCCGCCCGCGCAGTTCTGGCGGGTGCTGGACAGGATGCGGTACGCGCCGGTGATCGCGCCGGTCGACGAGAACTTCACCGCGCTCGCGCCGCCGGACGGGTTGATCTCCGAGTTGGAGACGTAGATCCAGCCGCTGGCGTCGGCGTAACAGGCGCCGCCGTCAGGGGCGTTGTGCCAGGTGTACGAGGTGCCGGGGACTGTCTGGCCGGAGCGGGCTATCACTCGGCTGGTGAAGCCGCTGGGGAGTCTGATGCCGTTGGCGTTCGGCGAACCGAGCGCTCCGTACGGGCCGGTGCCGGGCTGCGCGGGCGCGGCGTACGCGGCGCCGCGCCACAGGGTTCCGCCGAAGACGGCGGAGGACCCGCCGAGGACGGCCGCACGCAGGACAGTACGACGTTCCACTCTCGCTCCAAGGGTGGCGTGACCGCCCCGTCGCCGATCGACGGCGGGGTCGTGCGGTGAGGGACGTTAGGGGCGCGGGGTTACTTCGCTCGGGCACAGTGGGTTGACAGGTCATGGACAGGCTGTGGCGGCCGAGTACGCGTCGGACGGCCGCACCGGCCGCTCGCCGCCGTACGCTGAATCCGATCCGCACACCGGAGGGAGCCCCGCCATGCCCGGCTGGAACGCGAGTGACATCCCCGACCAGACCGGCCGCGTCGCCGTCGTCACCGGCGCCAACAGCGGCCTCGGGTACGTCACCGCGCGGGAGCTGGCCGGCAAGGGTGCCCGCGTGGTGCTCGCCTGCCGCAGCGAGGCACGCGGCACCGAGGCCGGCGACCGGCTGGTCACCGAAGCGCCGGGCACGGACGTGGAGTACGGCCGGCTGGACCTGGCGTACCTGGGTTCCGTACGGGATTTCGCGGCCTGGTACCCGTACGACCGTCTCGATCTGCTGATCAACAACGCCGGGGTGATGGCGCTGCCGTACGGGACGACGGCGGACGGCTTCGAGACGCAGTTCGGGGTCAATCACCTGGGCCACTTCGCGCTCACGGGACGGCTGCTGCCGGTGCTGCTCGCCACGCCCGGGGCGCGGGTGGTGACCGTCTCCAGCGGTATGCACGCCCTGTCCAACATCGACATCGACGACCTCAACAGCGAGCGCCGCTACAACCGTTGGATCGCGTACGCCCGCTCCAAGACGGCCAACCTGCTCTTCACGCACGAGCTGGCCCGCAGGGCGGCGGCTGCCGGCGCGGACCTCGTGGCCGCCGCCGCGCACCCCGGTTACGCCGACACCAACCTCCAGACCGCCGGCCCTCGAATGGCGGGCAGCAAGCTCAGCGAACGGATCATGCTCCTCGGCAACCGCATCATCGGCCGGCCCGCCACCGCCGGCGCCCTGCCCACGCTCTACGCCGCCACCGCCCCCGACGTACACCCCGACTCCTTCACCGGCCCGTCCCTCGCGGGCTGGCGGGGCGCACCGGGCCGGACCTGGCGCGCACCCTGGACGCTCAACGACCGGGCGGGGGAACGCCTTTGGGAGGCGTCGGAGACGTTGACCGGGGTGACGTACGACGGGTTGAAGGCCTGAGCACGCCTTCCCGGGCAACCCCTCTGGCCCTCTGGTTACAGCGACGCGCCGCCGTCGATCACCAGGTCCGTGCCGACGACGGAGGCCGCCGCGTCGGAGGCCAGATACAGGACGGCCTCGGCCACCTCCTCGGTCGAGGAGACACGGCCCAGCGGCGACTCCTCCTTCATGCGCGCCGTACGCTCGTCCACGGTCTCGCCGGGCCGTAGCGACATGGAAGTGGCCGAGGCGCCCGGGCTCACGGCGTTGATACGGATACCGTCGGAGATGTGGTCGAGCGCGGCACCGGCGCTGAGCGCGGACACCGCGGCCTTGGAGGCGGCGTACGCGGTCGTGCCTGGCCACTGCTGGTGCGCACCCAGGTTGGACGAGACGTTGACGATGACCCCGCCGTCCGGCTGGGTCCGCATCTGACGCACCTCCGCCTGCAGGGAGAGGAGCACGCCGGTGACATTGATGCCGAGGAGAGTCCGCCAGTCGGCCTCGGGGAGGTCGGCGACGGGCCGGCCGCCTCGGAAGACCCCTGCGTTGTTCACGGCGATGTCGAGGGAACCGAAGCGGTCCACGGCCGTCCGGACGAGCGCCTCCACGTCCGCGGCCTGGGCCACGTCGGTGACCTGCGCGATCGCGGTGCCGCCGGCCTGCTCGGCGAGGGCGACGGTCTCGTCCAGCGAGGTCCCGGTACGGCCCGCGACGACGACGGACGCCCCTTCGGCAGCCAACGCGAGCGCGATGGCCCGTCCGAGGCCGGATCCGCCCCCGGTGACGAGTGCGGTGCGGCCTGAGAAACGGTTTCGGGTCATGGGTGACTCCCTTTGCTGGATGGGATGGTGTGGTGTACGACCCGCCCGGCCGGAGCCGGGAGCGGGAAGGTCAGAAGCGGGTGAGGCGCAGGGCCAGGGCGGCTGTGGCGAACAGGGCCGCGGTTGCCGCGAGGCTCGCCGTGTCACCGCCGACCGCGAGCACCAGGGCGAAGACGACGGTCGGCCCGGTCTCCATCGCCGTGTTGTGCACCCCGCCCGCGAGGCCGCTCCGCTCCGCCGGCACCCGGTCTGTGGCCAGCACGGCGGCCCCCGCGAAGGAGACGGCGGCCCCGGCGGCCAGCAGGACGAATCCGGGCAGCATCCCGTAGGTGTACGGGGCTGAGCCCTCGACACCGAGGAGCGCAAGGAGCGCGAGGCCCACGGCCCCCGTGGCCAGCCCGCCGCCGGTGACGAGAGCCGCCCCGTACCGCCCGATGAGCCGCCCCGCCACCCGGCTGGAGATGATGAGCGCGGCGGCGAAGGGCGCGAACGCGGCCGACGTACGCAGCGCCGACCAGCCGCGCTCGTCCTGCAGGTGGAGCGAGAACAGCACGAAGACCGTCGACGTCCCGGCCGCGGTCAGCGCGGTGGCGGTGAGCCCGAGCGCTCGCCGCCCGTCGAGGAGGAAGCGCGGCGGCAGCAGCGGATCCTGTGCGTGATGCTCCGTCGCGACGAAGGCGCCCAGCAGGACGGCTCCGACGGCGAGCGGCGCCAGCACTCGGACGGAAGTCCACGGCCAGGCGTCGGTGAGGACGAGCCCGTAACTGGTGGAGATGATGCCGGCCGTGACCAGGAACGCGCCGGTCAGGTCGAGGGCGGGGCGCCGGTGTCCGGGGTCGCGCTCGTCGCCGCGGGAAGCCGGAGGAGCCAGCGGCAGCACTCGGGGCGCGAGGGCGAGCGCTGCCGCCGTTACGACGAGCGGCACGGCGAGGGCCCACCGCCAGGACGCCAGGGCGGAGACGACCCCGGAGAGCAGGTTGCCCGCCGTGGCGCCGAGAACCGACAGGCCACCCCAGGTGGCGATCGCCTTGCGGTGGGCGGCGGGCCCGGGGAAGACCGTCCGCAGCAACGCCATCGCGGCCGGGGCGACCAGGGCTGCGCCGGCGCCCTGAGCGAACCGGGCCATGAGCAGCGGGGCGTAACCGGGCGCGAGCGCCGCGGCGGCCGACGAACTGCCGAACACCAGCAGTCCCGCCGTGAGTGCCCGGCGTCCGCCGTGCCGGTCTGCGAGCCGCCCGCCGAACAGCAGCAGACCGGCGAACGTGAGCCCGTATGCGGCACTCAGCAGGAGCAACTCCTCGCGCCGCAGCCCGAATTCGTGCCCGATGTGCGGCAACGGCACGGCCACGGCAGCCAGCGTGAAGATCAGCGTGATCTGCACGGCGCCGAGCAGTGCGAACGACGCCTTGGTGGAGCGGGGTGACGCCGGTTTCGCCGCGGTACCGTCGACCGTGGTCATCTGCGCTCCTTTTTTGATCGATCGGTTCAGTATGAAGTCGAGAGTCGAGAGGGGGAGGGGGCAGGGGGGAAGGGGGAGGGTCGTGGGGCGCGGGGCGCCCAGCGACACGGGCGTGTTGCTGAGTCGTCGTTGTGTGCGCTGGAGTCGGCGTCGGGTGTCAGTTCAGCAGGCTCAGCGCCTGCTCGGCCGCGTCCCGCACCCGTGCCGGGTCGGTCGACGCCTTGCCGACCACCCGCAGTCCCTGCATGAGCACCAGCAGCATGCGGGCCAGGGCTCGCGGATCGCGGTCTTCCGGCAGCTCGCCCTGCGCCTGGGCGCGTACGAGTGCGGAGTGCAGAGGTGTTTCGAGGTGCTCCCAGCTGAGCTCCACGCGGCGGGCCGCCGCCGTGTCGTGCGGTGCCAGCTCGGCCGCTGTATTGGTGACGAAACAACCGGCCCTGCGGCGGGCCTCGTCCGCGGCCTCCGCCGCGAACCGCCACACCACCGCGCGCACGGCGGGCAGCGCCGGCCCCGGCTGGGACAGCTCGCGCAACAGCCGCGGATCGCCCATCTCGGTGTACCGGTCCAGCGCCTTCAGATACAGCTCGTGCTTGTTGCCGAAGGTCGCGTAGATGCTGGCGCGGCCGACGCCGAGGTGCTCGACGAGGTCGGACATCGACGTCGCCTCGTAGCCGCGCTGCCAGAACAGCTCCAGGGCTGCCTGCAGTGCGGCGTCCGGATCGAACTCCTTGGTCCTGGCCACGTAGCGCAGCCTAGGCTTAATGAGAACGATCGGTCAAGAAACCTTCTCGGGGACAGGAAACTCTCTCAAGAAGCGGTGCGTACCTCGTACGCGGTGATCCGTACCGAGTCGTCGTCCAGGCACTGCCCGGTCGTCAGGTCGAAGCGCTGCTTCAGCAGGGGGGAGGCGACGAAGGGGCGGCCCTGGTGGGAGCCGGTCAGGCCGCGGGAGAGGACTGCCGCGCCGCCGAACGGGTCGCGGTTGTCGACGGCGTAGAGGTTGCCCGCCCGGTCGCGGAAGAGGGCAGCTTGCCGGCCGTCCGGCAGCAGGGCCGCCACGCCGCGGCCCGGCAGCAGGACGTTCAGGTCGCAGACGGTGAACCAGCTGTCGTCGAGGCGGAGTTGGATTTTCAGATCGGTCGTCTCTGGGGCCAGGGTCATCGCTGGGCGGTTCCTTCCAGGACGTCATCGGCGGGGCGCAGGCCGATGGACAGCAGCGGCAGGTCGGGCTTGATCTGGTCGCGCTCGGGGACGAAGCCGACGACCGGGTCGGGGGTGTCCGGCGCGTTCACGAAGGACACGAACCGGGCGAGCTTCTCCGGGTCGTTGATGGTGTCGGACCACTCGTCGCGGTAGTTGGAGACGTGCGCGGCCATCAGCGTCTCCAGCTCCTCGCAGATACCGAGAGAGTCCTCGACGACCACATCGCGTACGTGGTCCAGGCCGCCCGGGATCCGCTCCAGCCAGGTCGAGGTGCGCTCCAGGCGGTCGGCGGTGCGGATGTAGAACATCAGGAAGCGGTCGATCAGCCTGATCAGCTCGGCGTCCGTCAGATCCTGCGCCAGCAGGTCCGCGTGGCGCGGGGTCGCGCCGCCGTTGCCGGCGACGTACAGGTTCCAGCCGTTGGACGTGGCGATCACGCCGAAGTCCTTCGACTGGGCCTCCGCGCACTCGCGGGCGCACCCGGAGACCGCGGACTTCAGCTTGTGGGGGGACCTGAGCCCCCGGTAGCGCAGCTCCAGGTCGATCGCCATGCGGACGGAGTCCTGGACGCCGTAGCGGCACCAGGTCTGGCCGACGCAGGACTTCACCGTGCGCAGCGACTTGCCGTAGGCGTGGCCGGACTCGAAGCCGGCGTCCACCAACCTCGTCCAGATCAGCGGGAGTTGCTCGACCCGGGCGCCGAACATGTCGATGCGCTGGCCGCCGGTGATCTTCGTGTAGAGGCCGAAGTCGCGGGCGATCTCGCCGATGACGATCAGGCCCTCCGGGGTGATCTCACCGCCGGGGATGCGCGGGACGACCGAGTACGAGCCGTTCTTCTGGAGGTTGGCGAGGAAGTGGTCGTTGCTGTCCTGGAGGGCCGCCTGCTCGCCGTCGAGGACGTAGCCGCTCGCGCCGATCGTGGGGGCGAGGGAGGCGATGATCGACGCCACCGCCGGCTTGCAGATCTCGCAGCCGTCGCTGCCCCGGGCGTCCTCGCGGCCGTAGCGGTCCAGCAGATCCTGGTAGGTGTTGATGCGCAGGGCGAGGACGATCTCGTACAGCTCCTCGCGGGTCTGCGAGAAGCAGCCGCACAGGCCCTTGTCGACCTCGACGCCGCTGGCCTCCAGCTCCGCGGTGACCAGCTGGCCCAGCACCTTGACGCAACTGCCGCAGGTCGTACCGGCCTTGGTGCACTTCTTCACCTCGGGCACGGTGGTGCAGTTGTGCTCGGTGACCGCGCCGCGGATCGTGCCCTTGCGGACGTTGTTGCAGGAGCAGATGATCGCGTCGTCCGGCAGCGCGGACGGGCCGAGCTGCGCCGGACCGCCGGCACCGGCCGGCAGCACCAGCGACTCGGGCGCGATCGGCGGGACCGAGCCGGTCAGCGCGCGCAGGGTGCCGTACGCGTCCGCGTCGCCGATCAAGATGCCGCCGAGCAGCGTGCCGTCGCGGCCGATGACCAGCTTCTTGTACAGGCCCGCGCGGGAGTCGGAGTAGACGACGTCGAGGCAGTCGTCGGTGGAGCCGTGCGCGTCACCGAAGGACGCCACGTCCACGCCGAGCAGCTTCAGCTTGGTGGAGAGGTCGGCGCCGGTGAATTCCGCCTCGTCCTGCGCGATGGTCGCGGCGGCCGTCTCCGCCTGCTCGTAGCCCGGCGCCACCAGGCCGTACACCCGGCCGTCCGACGCCAGCGCGCACTCGCCGATCGCGAAGACGTGCGGGTCGCAGACCGTACGGCACTGCTCGTCGACCGTGATGCCGCCGCGCTCGCCGACCGTCAGGCCGCAGTCGCGGGCCAGTTGGTCGCGGGGGCGGACACCGGCGCTGAACACGACCAGGTCGGTGGCGAGTTCGGAGCCGTCGGACAGCTTCATGCCGGTCACGGCGCCGTCCGCGTCGACCACGATCTCCTGCGTGCCGACACCCGTGTGGACACTCAGGCCCATGTCCTCGATGGTGCGCAGCAGCGCCGCGCCGCCGCCGTCGTCCACCTGGACGGGCATCAGCCGGGGCGCGAACTCCACGATGTGGGAGGTGAGTCCGAGACCCTGCAGCGCGCCCGCCGCCTCCAGGCCGAGCAGACCGCCGCCGACCACCGCGCCGGTCGTGGCCGTCTTCGCGTACTCCTCGATCGCGAGCAGGTCCTCGATGGTGCGGTAGACGAAGCAGCCGGTGGCGTCCTTGTTGGGGACGGGCGGTACGAAGGGGAAGGAGCCGGTGGCGAGGACGAGGGTGTCGTACTCGAAGACCTCACCGGACCTGGCCGTGACCTTCTTCGCCTCACGGTCCACGGAGACGGCCGGGTCGCCGACGTGCAGCTCGATCGCGTGCTTGTCGATGAACTCCATGTCGGTCATCGACAGGTCCTCGGGCGTCTTGCCCGAGAAGTACGAGGTGAGGGCGACGCGGTCGTACGCGGGGCGCGGCTCCTCGCACAGCACGACCACGCGGTGCGTGGCGGTCAGGCCGCGCTCGGCCAGCGCTTCGAGGAAGCGCTGGCCGACCATGCCATGGCCGACGAGCACGATCGTGGGGGTGGCCCCCAGGGTGGCGGCGGTCATCAGGAGCCTCCATCGTTGGTGAGCAGGTGGAGCAGGGGGGCGCCGTCGGCGGGAAGCGGCTCTGCTCCCTCCCAGGCGCGGGCGAGGGCGCCGACGGTGCCGAGTTCGCCGACCAGTACGCCGCCGACCACGCGGTCGTCGCGGACGACGACCTTGCGGTAGGTGCCGCGGGTGGCGTCGGCGAGCTGGACGACGTCGTCGCCCGGCAGCGGCACGGTCTCGCCGAACGCGGCGAGGTCGAACGCGTCCGTCCCGTTCAGCGTGAGCCGGGTCAGCGAACGGGTGCCGGTGTAGCGGGCGCCCGCGTCGCCCGCCAGCATCTCGGCCAGTACGTCGGCCTGTTCGAGGGCCGGAGTGGCGAGCCCGTACAGGACGCCGTCGTGCTGGGCGCAGTCGCCGATCGCCCGGATGTGCGGGTCGGACGTACGCAGTTCGTCGTCGACGATGACGCCCTTGCGCACCGCGAGTCCGGCGGTCTGGGCGAGGCCCACACGCGGGTGGACCCCGCAGGCCAGGACGACGAGGTCGGCGTCGAGGGCGTATCCGTCGGCCATCTCCACCGAGCGGACCGCGCCGCCGACGCAGCGCACGTCGCGCACCCGGCACTCGGTGTGGACCTCGACGCCGAGATCCTTCAGGTGCCGCAGCACCAGCTTCGAGGCGTTCGGGTCGAGCTGGCGCTCCATGAGCCGCTCGGACTGCTGGGCGAGGACGACCTGGGCGCCGCGCATCGCGAGCGCGCGGGCCGCGGAGACCCCGAGGAGCCCGCCGCCGATGACGACCGCGCGCACACCCGGCCGTACCGCCTTGGACAGGCCGAGGCAGTCGTCCATGGTGCGGAACGCGTGGACGCCCTCGGGAAGCTCGTGCTCGGGGGTGAACAGTCCGCGCAGCGGCGGCAGCACAGGGTTGGAGCCGGTGGCCAGGACCAGCGTGTCGTAGGCGATCTTCGAGCCGTCCGCGCACTCCACCTGCCGCCCGGCGCGGTCGATCCCGGTGACCCGGGCCCGGACCAGCCCGGCGGGGGAGGGCAGGGCGATCACCTCGGGGGCGTACCGGCCGGCCAGCACCTCGGCGAGCAGTACCCGGTTGTACGGGCGGTGCTCCTCCTCGCCGATCAGCGTCACGGGCGTGCCCAGCTCACCGAGCCGCCGGGCGAGACGTACGCCCGCGAGGCCGGCGCCGATCACCACCACACGCGTATTCGAGGTCATGCCCTTGAGCGTGCGGTGCCGGTGTTACCCGGCCGCATCACGTCTGTTTCCCGTGAGGAACGCTGCCCTCAGCGGCGGCCGGGGGTGTGTGTGAGGGTTCGGACGGTGCGCAGGTCGCGGGCTGTGAGGCGGGGCCGGTGCGGGTAACCCAACCACCGGTTTCCGTGTGGCCACCATCGTCTACGAACCGGGGGCGGGCCACCCTGGAGGCTCGGCTTTCAGCAGCTCACGCCCAGGAGGCACGCGATGGACACCGCCTTGCCCAGGTTGCTGTCCATGTATGGCCTCCGTACGCTCGTCGCCCGCCTCCGGGTTCTCATCCGGGCCACCTTCGGCCGCCGCGCCCTGGCCGCCGTGCTGTACGTGGTGCTGGCGTTTCCGCTCGCTTACGTCGGGTTTCTGCTGACGCTGGTCGGGCTGGCGGTCGGCGGGGCGCTGTCGGTGACCACGCTGGGCCTGTGGCTGATGGCCGGGACCGTGCGGGGTGCGCTGGCGCTGGGCGCGGTGCAGCGGAGGCTGGCACGGCGGCTGCTCGGAGTGGAGATCGAGGAGCCGCTGCGGGCGGAGGGCCGCGGGATCTTCGCGTGGCGGCGAGCCGTGCTGGGGGACCGGGTCGGATGGCGTGCGGTGGGGTGCGCGCTGCTGACCCCGTTCACCGCAGCACTCGGGGTGATCGCCGTCTGCATCGGATATGCGTACGGCGTTCTGCTCACGCTGCACCCGCTGCTCGCGCGCGTGAACTACGAGACGGTTCACCATCCGGACGGTTCGACGTCCCGCGTGTCACTAGAGTTCTTCGGCCACCAGGTCGACACCTGGCCGCGCTGGCTGATCCCGCTCACCTTCGGACTGCTGCTGCTCGCCGCCGCCCCCCGGCTCCTCCGGTACGCGCTCACCCCCCACCGCTTCGTACTGACCGCGCTGCTCGGCCCGAGCGCTGCGGACCGCCGTATCCGCGCCCTGGAGGAGACCCGTGCGCACGCCGTCGAGGACGCCGCCGCCACCCTCCGCCGTATCGAGCGCGACCTGCACGACGGCACCCAGGCCCGGCTGGTCGGCCTCACCATGCACCTCACCATGATCCGCGAGCTGATCGCCGCCGACGCCGCGCCCGACCGTGTCCTCTCCGTCGTCGACACCGCCCAGGGCAACGCCACCCAAGCCATCACCGACCTGCGCCACCTGGTCAAGGGCATCCATCCCCCCGTACTCGACGAGGGCCTGCCCGCGGCGCTCGCCACCCTCGCCGCCGACAGCGCGCTACCGGTCGCCCTCACCACCGACATCCGCACCCGCCCCGCCCCGGCCGTCGAGTCCATCGCCTACTTCTGCGCCGCCGAACTCCTCGCCAACGCCGCCAAGCACAGCCGCGCCGCATCCGCCACGGTCGACGTCACCGCCCGCGACGGCCTGCTGCGGCTGACCGTCACCGACGACGGACGCGGCGGCGCCGCCCTCGGCAAGGGCTCCGGCCTCACCGGACTGCTGGCCCGCGCCCGCACCGTCGACGGCACACTCACCTGCGACAGCCCGCCGGGAGGGCCTACGGTGGTCACCGTCGAGCTGCCCTTGTGACAGGAGTGGGATGCGCGTCGTCATCGCCGAGGACTCGGCCCTGCTGCGTGACGGACTGGTCCAGCTGCTGGCGCTCCGGCAGGTCGAGGTCGCCGCGGCCGTCGCGGACGCCGACGCCCTGCTGGCCGCCGTCGCCGAGCACGTCCCCGATGTCGCTGTCGTCGACATCAGGCTGCCGCCCACCCAGACCGACGAGGGCGTACGAGCGGCCCTACGGCTGCGTGAGGAGCACCCCGGCACCGGTGTGCTCCTCTTCTCGCAGTACGTCGAGACCGCGCACGCCGCCCGACTGCTCGGCAACCCGGCCGGGTTCGGGTATCTGCTGAAGGAACGGGTCGCGAACATCGCCGAGTTCGTCGGCGCGCTGGAGCGGATCGCGGCCGGCGGCACCGCCCTCGACCCCGAGGTGGTCGCCCAGCTCTTCGGCGCGAGCCGCCGCACCAACGCCCTCGACACGCTCACGCCCCGCGAGCGCGAGGTGCTGGAGCTGATGGCCGAGGGCCGCACCAACCACGCCATCGCCACGGCCTTCACCGTCTCCGAACGCGCCGTCGAGAAACACATCGCCAACATCTTCACCAAGCTCGACCTGGCACCGTCGGAGACGGGGAACCGGCGGGTGCTGGCGGTGCTGCGGTATCTGGAGAGCACGGGGTGAAGCTCAGCTCCCTGGCGGTGTACGAGCGGTGGCTCGCGCAGGTGGAGCGAGCGCCTGGGCGACCGATGCCGTGTGGTGGTAGGCGCGTTCGGCGGCGGCGAGGACGCGCGCCTCGGTGTCCGGGCCGGTCAGGGCCTCGTTCAGGCGGGTGGTGAAGCCCGCCCAGCGCGTACGGTCGCCGCTGCCGTAGTAGGCGAGCCCGTACGGGACGGTCAGGCGGTAGGCCTCGCTGACGTACCGGTGCAGGAGCAGCGCGCCGAGGGTGGAGCACTCCATGACGTAGAGGAAACCGAGCAGCGCCTCGGGATCCGCCGCCGCGGTGCGCCGTATCTCCTCCGCGAACGCCCGTCCCGCCACCCTCGCCTGGGGCGGCGGATCGATGCCGGACTGCGTGAAGTACCTCAAGTCCCGCTCCAGGAGCGGCAGTTTGGCCAGATCCGGTGACCAGACGTGGGTGAGGGACGGGCTGGTGGCGCGGGAGAGCTCGCCTTCGAGCGCTGCCAGCGCCTCCCGGTAGGCGGCGAGCTGGCCGACGTAACGGTCGAGCGGGAGCGTTCCGGAGGCCATCGCGGTGGCGAAGGTGGTGGTCTCCAGGGCGTCGTGCCAGGCGCGCGTGGCGGCCCGCAGGCGTTCCGCGGGGGTCGCCGTCACACGCCCGCCCGTTGCCGGACCGTCTCGTGGAGCCGGTCGATGAGGTGGCCCTTGCGCTCGATGGTCACATCGAAGTACGCCGCACTGCGCGCCGAACGGCACACGCGATGCACGTCCTCCTTCACGGAGCGCTTCAACTCGACGGCCTGAGACGAGAGTTCGAGGAGAGTCCGCTGAAGTCCCGGATGACCGAGGACGAACGCCTTCAGCTGCTCACCCTGCGCGGACGGCCGGGCGGAGTCGGCCAGCTCCAGGAAGACCCGGTTGCTCAAGCCGTCGAAGTCCTCGTGGGTGTTGGCGCCGCCGAGCTCCGGCACGACATCGGTGAGGTCGTTGAACAACTGGCTCGCCAGCCCGAGCCGGCGCATCGCGTCGTCCAGCGTGCGCCGCTCGTCCTCGACGACACCGAGCCCGGCGACCGCCGCGTCCAGCGGCATCCAGAACAGCGTCCCGGTCTTCAGCGCCGCCACCGACTCCCAGAACCGCACGCGCTCCCCGTGCGGCGCGGCGAGCAGCTCGGCGCGGGTGCGGGCCGTCCGTGTCGACATGTCGCCCGCCTGGCCGGTGAAGCCGTTGCCCACCGCGCGGACGAGACCGGCCACCACCGCCGGATCGGCCGCGTGCCGCAGCGCCGCCATGATCAGCCACGAAGCGGCGTTGAGGGCGAGCGGCACTCCATGGGTGCGGTGCAGTGCGGGTTCGCCGTACCGTACGTCGCTGCCGTCCTGGATGTCGTCGAGCACGACCGCGGCCTTGAGCAGGATGCGTACGGCTACGGCGGTGCGGCGGATCAGGGCGAGGTCGGTGGCATCGGTTCCGGGGGCGTGGCCGGTCTTGCCGGTCTCGCCGTTCTCGTCGGTCTCGTCGGGGAAGCCGCGGTAGTTGCGGTAGGCCCAGTAGACGATCGAGGGTCGCAAGGGGGGCCCGCCGTGACCCGGTGCGCGCGGGGTCGGAGGCAGGGCTGCCTGTCCCACTTTGGATGCGAGGGCATCGGCGACCGGTGCGTAGAGGGAACGGCTCAGGGCCGCGCCGTACAGGTCCCCCTCGGTGGGAAGCGACCCGATCTTGGTGGGAAGCGACCCGATGAACTCGCGCAGGTCGTCCTCCAGCAGCGCGGCGTCCTGCCGTACCAGGGCTTCGACTCCGGCCCTCCCCGTGGTCGTCGTCGCCGTACGTGCCGTGGTAGCCATGTCCACCTCCCCGCCCTGACTGCCACGGTCCGCCGCGCCGACGGTTCCGGTCAAGATCAGCTTTTCGCCATAAGTGTGAGGGACACATGGGGGCCATGTGAGGGAGGCCGGTTTTGCTCCTGCGCGACAAGCAGTGCCCCGAAGGGGCGCGGGGCTGTGACATCAGCGGCTCCGCCGCGGGGCGCGACCAGCCCCCACCGGCCCGCGCACGCGGCGGAGCCGCACATCGATACAGCATCACCGCGCTTCCAGCGGAGCGCTTCAGCGGCTGCTCGTCAGATACGCGAAGACGACCACGTTCCCCTGATAACCGGTCGCCCGTGAGTAGCCCCCGCCGCAGGTGATCACCCGTAGCTCGGGTCGGCTCGCCGCCCCGTACACCTTCTCGTCGGGGAAGTCCTTCGCGTCGTACACCTCGACGGCGTCCACGGTGAACACGGCGATCCCGCCGTCGCGCCGGTCCACCTCCACCGTGCTGCCCCGCTTCAGGGCGCCGAGACCGTAGAAGACGGCGGGTCCGTCGGCGTTGTCGACGTGGCCCGCGACGATGGCGGTGCCCGTCTCGCCCGGGGTGGTGCCGGCCTCGTACCAGCCGGCGAGGTTCCTCTGCTCGGCCGGCGGTACGTCGAGACTGCCGGTCTTGGTCAGCCCGAGGCCCATCAGGGGGGCGTCCACGCGGAGCGACGGGATGCGGATGCGGTCGGGTGGGGAGGGGGGCAGCGCGGGCGCGGCGGGTATGGCGGAGTGCCGTACGGACGCTTCGGCGTGCGCTTCCCGCGCTTCCCGCGCTTCCCGGGCGGACGGCTGCGGAGGGGTGTGCGTCCGGGCGCCACTGCTCAGCAGCCAGGCGCCGGTGCACAGGGCGGTCAGGGTCACGGTCGCTACCGCGGCGTTGACTATGGCGGCTTTGCCCAACCTGCGCATGACGACCTCCTGGCCCCTTGAACTGGCCCCTTGAACTGGCCTCTTGAGGCTGGACCCGATCCCCCTCCGGGCCGCGAGGGGCGTCGGACCCGGAGGGGGAGGGGACGTGCGGTACCGGCGGACGGACAGCGGAGGGTGTCCGTCAGATCCCGTCGCCTCTCGCCCGGCGATGCAGGAGCCAGGTACCGCCCGCGGCGGCGACGGCCAGAGCCGCAATGCCGGCCGCGGTCTGCACGGGATCGGGGCCCAGGGCGCCGCCGACCCCCGTCTTCACACTTCCTCTGGGGTGCACCTGCTCACGGGGCGCCGTCAGCGTGACCACCAGGTCGCCGGTCACCCGCTTGCCGTCCTCGGCGCAGGTCGCGACGATCTCGTACGTCCCCGGCTGCGCGCTCGGCGGCACCCTGAACTGCCCGATGGCGTTGTCCTTGTGGGTGCTGGGCGCGAGCGTGAACGAACCGGCGCCGACCGCGCTGGCGTCGCCCGCCGCCGAGCCCGTGTCGCCGCAGGCCGTCGTGTTCACCGAGACCTGGCCGCCCGGCACGACGGAGGACGGAAACACCTCCAGACTCCCGGCGTCCGCCGCGTACACGGGCACACTGCCGAGGCCTGCGGCGGCGACGGCGAGTGCGGCACCGGACAGCAGGCGGGCGGTACGTCGCATTCGGTGCTCCCTCGAGATCAGCGGTGGTTTCCCTTCCGAGGTAAAAGGCAGGACGCCGAGCGCGCTTCCTGAGCGGGTGGCGGAAACGGGGTGAATGGCTGCGGGGGCGGGTCGTCCGAGGGCCTCCACGGCTGGCATTTCGGCAGGTCATCGGCGTGTGCGAGGCGGCCTTCGGTAAAGAACGCGAAGGGGGAGGGGCGAGGGTGTGAACGGGTGACCTGGGGGGGGCGGTGGGCCGGGCCTTGACCTCAAGTTTGGTTGAGATACGAGGGTGGGTGGCATGCAGACGAAAACCACTCTCGAGTCCGCTCAGGACACACCCCTGAACCTGACCCTCGTCATCGGCAGCAACCGCCACGGCCGCTTCGGCCCCGTCGTCGCCGACTGGCTGCTCGCCCGCATCCAGGACCGGGACGACCTGATCCCCCAGGTCGTGGACGTAGCCGAGATCTCCCTCCCGACGTCCCTCGCCCCGACCCCGCAGGCCACCGCCGAACTGTCCACGGTCACCCCGAAACTGGCGGGCGCCGACGCGTTCGTCGTCCTGACCCCCGAGTACAACCACTCCTACCCGGCCGGCCTCAAGAACCTCATCGACTGGCACTTCACCGAATGGCGCGCCAAGCCGGTGGCCCTCGTCTCGTACGGCGGCCTGGCAGGAGGCCTGCGCGCGGTGGAACACCTCCGCCAGGTCTTCGCCGAACTCCACGCCGTGACGATCCGGGACACGGTGTCCTTCCACAACGCGGGGGCGTCCTTCGACGACGACGGACGCCTGAAGGATCCGTCCGCGGCGGATGCGGCGGCGAAGGGGATGCTGGATCAGTTGGTGTGGTGGGGGAGGGCGTTGCGGGAGGCTAGGGGGCGGTGGCCGTATGCGGGGTAGCGGGGCTGGCGGTGGTGCGGGCTTGCTGGTCCGCTTCCGGCGGCACCACCCACGTGACTCCATGTGCCGGATTCGCTGTGTGCGCGTGAAGTTCATGAATCCTTTGACCTTGCTAGACGGTCATTAATGCGCCACGTGAACACTCTCGGCCAAAACCTGCCACATGACCTGCGCCGCCATTGATTTTCGGTGAGTTGGCATGTCTATGATCGCGCCATCTTTGTGATGCTTGTGTGACGTATGGGGTGGGGTTGTGAAGTCCCATTTGGGGGGACGGGTTCCGTCATGGAATCCGTGGGTGCGTAGGGCAGTTGCAAGACTGCTGGCGTGGACACTGCTGGCCGGCGGTGTGGTTCTTGTGAACGCTCCGGCTGTCCACGCTGATACGTCAGTGCCCCAGACGCCGTCCGAGCAGGCTGCGGCGACAGGCGAGCCGGTCGAGGTGACGGCGGAGCGCACGGAATATGCGCAGACGTTCGCGAACCCGGACGGGACGTACACGCTGAAGCAGGCGACGGCACCGGAGCGGGCGAAGGACGCTTCGGGCGAGTGGCATGACATCGACACGACGCTTGTGCGCAGGGCCGATGGCACGATCGGGCCACGCTATGTCGCGGTGGGTCAGTCGTTCTCGGCCGGCGGCACCAAAGACATGGTCCGTCTGGAAGATGATCAGCGGGTCCTGTCCGTCCGCTGGCCCGGCGACCTCCCCGAGCCGTCGCTGGAGGGGGCGACGGCCACTTACGCGGAGGTCATGCCCGGCGTGGATCTGCAGCTGACGGCGATGCCGGACGGCTATCGCGAAGTCCTGCGGGTCAAGTCGGCGGAGGCGGCGCAGAGCGAAGCCCTGGAGCAACTGCGGTTCGCCGTCGCGGGCGAGGGCGTATCCCTGGTCGCGGGAGCCGGCGGCGGGCTGCGCGCAGTCGATGCGGACGGCAACGCGGTGTTCACGGGGCCGGCGGGGCAGATGTGGGACTCCGCCGGAGACGACAGCGGGGTTCAGGCGCAGACGCTGCGGATGTCCGGTATCGAGGCGGGCTCCGACACGGGGGAGGGCGTCGCCGCTGCTGCGGATGACGGCGCCCCGGTGGAGCCGGGCCCTGGTGCCGCCACCGCCACCCTCCCTGTGCAGGTCGGCGACGACAGCATCGCCGTGACTCCCGACCTGAGCCTGTTGCGCGGCGACAGCACGGTGTACCCGGTCTACATCGACCCCTCGGTGGGTCTCTCGCGCGCGGAGCGAACGGTGCTGTCATCCGACGGCGACAAGTTCTACCAATTCTCGGGTGACTACGGGGTGGGGCGCTGTGCGCCCGCGGACGGCTACGCGTGCGACGACGACTTCACGAGCAACTACGCGAACCGCATGTACTTCGAGTTCAGCCCCAGCGCTCTGGCAGGTAAGCACGTTCTGAACGCCACGTTCCGCGCATATGAGACATGGTCGTTCAACTGCAACCCCTACACGGTCAAGCTGGAGCGGACCGGAAACATCTCCGAGGGCACGCGATGGCCGGGGCCGGCGATCGGAGCCCTCATGGATTCCCGGAAGGTGTCAGCCGGCCGAGGGGGCAACTGCAGCCCCGCCCAGCCCGACGCCTGGGTCGAGTTCAACGGTGGCCTGACCAAGACCGTTCGGGATTTCGCCGACGGCAAGTTCTCCCGGCTCACGCTGATGTTGCGGGCCGGCGACGAGGGTGAACCACGTGCCTGGAAGCGGTTCGACGACAATGCCCAGCTCACGGTGGACTACGTACCGGATCCCGGTGTGCCGATCAACGTCGGCGTGATTCCGGGTGTGGCCAAGGCGGGATCGCGTGGTTACTGCCACCCGGCGAGTGATCCGCTGGCCGTGACGGTGGACCAGCCCACGGTCCGTGCCCGGGTGGAGACGGAGGTCTCGCCGAGAGCCAATGACAGCAAGGGCAAACTGAAGATCAACTACCGGATTGCGCGCCTTGAGGCCGGTGCGTGGGAGGAGATCTGGGCCGACGATGCCCCCGATTCCGGCTACGTGCCGGACGGCACACTGCTGGACAAGCAGACGACGAAGCGTACGGATGGCACGACGTACCGGTACCGCGCCCGCACTCAGTCCCACTGGTCGTACAACGGTGCCAGCGGTGACCTGTACTCGTCGTTCTCGCCTTGGTGTTACTTCGTCATCGACTCCACCGCTCCCAAGGCCCCGACGATCGAGCCGAAGGATCCCGTGAAGGGCTCGCCTTACGTCGAGTGCGTGACGGATGCCTGTAATGCAAAGGGCGGGCCGGGGGTTGCAGGCAGTTTCGTGTTCAAGCCCAATGCCGCGGATGAGGACATCAGCAAGTACCGGTGGACGCTGACCGGCCCGAATGGCCAGGTCGGAGCCGCACGTACGACCACAGCGAAGGCCAATGGCACGGCCGAAGTCACCACCGTCACCCCGACCATGGGCGGCACACACCATCTGAAGGTGTGGCCCATGGACGTCCGGGAGCGCACCGGAACGCCGGAGACGTTCGACTTCCAAGTAAGCCTGCCGCCGGGCCCGATCGGCCGCTGGCGCTTCGACGACGGCGCTCCCGGTTCCGGGGTGACCACGGCCAAGGACAGCTCGGCCGAGGATCCGCAGCACGACCCGTCCGCGGCAACCCACAACTTGACGCTGCGCGACGGTGCAGGGTTCTCCACGATGGCCCGGCGAGG
The DNA here is from genome assembly GCF_030499575.1 of Streptomyces sp. DG2A-72. NCBI lineage: Bacteria > Bacillati > Actinomycetota > Actinomycetes > Kitasatosporales > Streptomycetaceae > Streptomyces > Streptomyces sp. DG2A-72. Next base: position 3,141,151 of record NZ_JASTLC010000001.1, on the reverse strand, counting down.
CGACGAAGACACTTCGCTGTGGTTGGACAGCACCGATCCCGACCTGCAACAGGCGTATGCCGCCGCGTCCGCGCCAGTGGTGAACACCGCACATTCATTCACGGTTTCGGCGTGGACCTATCTCACGGATGCCTCATCGAGCCGGATGGTCCTGGCAGCCCCAGGCACGCAGGCGCAGGCGTTCGCGTTGTACTACTCGTCGTCCTCGCGGTCGTACGTCTTCCACTACACGGCCACGGACTCGGCCACGCCGGTCTTCGTGAGGTCCGTCGGCGCTGCTACCGATCCACCGCTGCGGGTCTGGACCCATGTGGCGGGTGTCTACACCGCCGCAACGGACGCGAGCGGCAAGAGGACCCCGCAGAACGACACGATCCAGTTGTTCGTCAACGGTCGTGCTCAGGGTGAGCCGGTCAAATTGCTTGCCGTCGCACCCAGTTACAAGCCCTGGGAGGCAGGACAGGGCCTACAGGTTGGCCGCTCGATCGTTCGTGGCACTGCGGGGCAGTACTTCCGTGGCCGCATCGACGAGGTAGCCGTCTGGCAGAGCGCGTTGTCCGCCGACGAGGTCGCCAAGGAGGCCAAGGCGAGCGAAAACGATGCGCCGACTGTTGAGCTCGTGGCCGACTGGAATGCGGAGAACTCGTCGGGAGCCGCGGTCAGTGAGTCCTCGCCATATCCGATAGGCGCCATGACGCTGTCGTCCGGGGCGATTCTGGACGAGGATTCCAGCACGCTGGTACTGGACGGGAAGGGCGGCCATGCGTCCATGACCGGGCCGGCGATTGATGAGACGGGCTCCTTCACCGTCTCTGCCCAGGCACAGATTGATCCGGCTGTGCTCGACACCAAACCCAATGGTTATCAGGCCCAGATCGCAGGCCAGGCCGGAAGTGGGGGAGCCTCTTGGGCCCTCGTGGTGAAGAAGCTCGGTCAGGGCGCCTACGTGTGGAAGTTTCTACGCACCACATCGTCCGGCACGACCGTGGCCACGGCTGATGTGACGAACCTGTCGGAACATGCCGATACCAGCTCCCCGGTGACGCTGACCGGCGTGTACGACGCTCAGGACCAGGGCGGCCGCATGCACCTGTACGTCGGAGCCACACCAGTCGACGACGGTGACAACAACGCAGCTACCACGCCCCAACAGGGCACCGGACGCCTGGCCATGGGCGGGACTTCCGCCAGCAGTCTCTTCGCGGGGCAGCTGAGCCGCCTGCGGATCTGGACCGGGGCCATGACCCGGGACGAGGTTCGCTCGCGAGTCATCTCATCCGACTGATCCAACCCAGCGGGCGAGAGCCTCAGGCTCCTCGCCCGCTGGCCGCATCTGAACGTTCAGCAGTCCGCCCGGCCGCACTCCTGACCACGTCGGTCATGTACGAGCGCGTCCTCCCACTTCCTGCCCCGCAGGGGGCTCTTGATGGAGCTTGGACATGAGACCCATGCCGCCGTTCCGCCGTACTACCCCCACCAAGGCCCGAACCCGCCGACGCGGCAGGATCGCCGTCACCGTTGCTTTCGCCCTCCTGCCCGGTCTGCTCAGCCCGTTGGCTGCGGTGGCTCAAGAGCCGCAGCCGTTGGGCAGTCCCGATGGTCCGGAACAGGTCTCGACCGAGACCGTCCCGCTGAAGCCGAAGAAGACGGCGACCTCTCGTCTGATTGCCCGTCAGGAAGCCGCCGGCAAGAAGGCAGCAGACCGCGCACTGCGCGACCAGGCCGCAAAGGCGAAATGGCCAACACCCGGGACCACCACCCTCACCGCCCCCGCCACCGGAACGACCAGCGCCCGCGCGGGCTCGCTGCCCCTGTCCTTGACCGCCCCCACCGTCAAATCGGGCCGGGCCAAGAAGGCGGCGCAGTCCGTCAAGGTGACGGTGCTGAGCCAGAAGCAGACGCGGGCGCTCGGCATCAAGGGCGTCGCACTGACCGTCACGGCACCGCGCAGCGGCGGGACGGCCGATCTCTCCATCGACTACTCCGCGTTCGCCGGTGCTTACGGCGGTGACTGGGCCGGTCGTCTGCAGGTTCTGCGCCTGCCGGGTTGCGCCCTGACCCGGCCTGGTCAAGCGTCGTGCCGCGACGCGACACCGTTGACGTACACCAATGACCGCAGTGGAGAGAGGCTCCGCACCCACCTCGCCTTCAGCTCTGCGGCAGCCGACGGCCAGACCATGGTGCTCGCCCTCGCAGCGGGCACCAAGTCCGGCGGCGGCGACTACAAGGCCACCCCCCTGTCGGCCTCCTCCACCTGGCAGGCGGGCGGCTCCTCGGGCACCTTCACCTGGAACTACCCCCTCAAGACCCCGCCGGCCGCCGCGGGCCCCGCCCCCAATCTGGCCATCTCCTACGACTCAGGCAGCGTCGACGGCCGCACCGCGAACACGAACAACCAGGGCAGCCAGATCGGCGAGGGCTTCGACCTGACCTCGTCCTACATCGAGCGCAAGTACGGCTCCTGCGACGACGACGGTCAGGACGACAAGTACGACCTGTGCTGGAAGTACGACAACGCCTCTCTCGTCCTCAATGGCAAGGCCACCGAACTGGTCAAGGACGACACCACGGGCAAGTGGCGGCTCAAGGACGACGATGCCTCGACGGTGACCCTGTCGACCGGGGCGGACAACGGTGACAACACCGGCGAGCACTGGACGGTCACCACGGGGGACGGCACCCGCTACGTGTTCGGCCTGAACAAGCTTCCGGGCGCCGACACCGAGCGCACCAACTCCACGTGGACGGCGGCGGTGTTCGGTGACGATGCCGGGGAACCCGGCTACAGCCTGGGTACCTCGTTCGCGAGCCGTTCCGTGGTGCAGGCATGGCGGTGGAACCTCGACTACGTCGAGGACACGCACGGCAACGCCATGTCGTACTGGTACACCAAGGAGTCCAACTACTACCCCAAGAACGGCGCGAGCACAGCCGCCTCCCACTACACCCGGGGCGGATACCTCTCCAAGATCCTCTACGGTCAGCGTGCCGGCGCCCTGTTCACCGGCGCCCCCGCCGCGTCCCACAAGGTCACCTTCACCTACAGCGAGCGGTGCACCCGTACCGACGGCGGCTGCGACTCCCTGACATCATCCACCAGTCCGCACTGGCCCAACGTGCCCTTCGACGCCATCTGCAAGGACGGCGACAAGTGCACGGGCAACGTCGGTCCCACCTTCTTCACCCGCAAGCGCCTGACCGGCATCACCACGTACGCGTGGAACGCGGCCCGGACGCCCAGCGCCGACTTCGAGGCCGTCGACTCCTGGAAGCTCACGCAGGTTTACAAGGACCCCGGTGAAGTCGGCGATTCCAGCGACCAGTCCCTGTGGCTCCAGTCCATCGAGCACACCGGTGAGCACGGTACGCCGCTGTCGACCAAGCCGATCACCTTCACCAGCGAATTCCTCACCAACCGCGTCGATGGCGAATCAGACGACATCCTGCCCCTCGCCAAGCCGCGCCTGACCGGCATCGTGACGGAGACAGGAGCCAAGACCGCCGTCACCTACGCCGAGGCGGGCTGCGTCGCCGGCCAGGCAAGGCCCCGCCCTGACCAGAACAAGAGCACCTGCTACCCCGTCTTCTGGAGGCCGAACGGGGGAGACGTCGATCCCATTCTGGACTGGTTCCAGAAGTACCCCGTGATCGCCGTCAACACCACCGACGAGTCCGGAGCCTCCGGCACCATCGCCGACACCTATGAATACCCCTCCAACAGCGGGGCTTGGCACTACAACGACGACCCCATGACCCCCGAGAAGGAGCGCACCTGGTCCATCTGGCGCGGCTTCGCGAAGGTCACCCACCTCACCGGTCCCGCCGCCGGTCCACGCAGCAAGACCGTCACCGTCTACATGCGGGGCATGAACGGCGACCGCCTGCTGAAATCCGACGGCAAGACGCTCGACCCGGACGCCCGCAGAAGCGCCGAGATCCCCGGCATCAAGGCCGCGGCCATCACCGATGCCGACCAGTACGCGGGCTTCACCCGGGAGACGGTCACCTACAACGGGGCCGACGAAGTCACCGGCACGATCAATGACCCTTGGTCGCGCAGGACTGCCACTCAGCACAAGTCGTACGCCGACACCGAGGCGTACTACGTCCGCACCGGTGCCTCCCACACCCGTACCCGCATCACCAGCGGCAGCACTCCAGTCGACCGCACGAGGACGACCGTCACGACGTACGACGAGTACGGCATGGCGCAGACCGTGGAGGACAAGGGCGACGACGCCGTCTCCGATGACGAGACCTGCACCCGCACCTGGTACGCCCGCAATGCGTCCGCGGGCCTGACGTCACTGGTCTCCCGCACGCGCACCACGGCCGACCCCTGCGCCACGGCAGACAGCGCACTCAACCTGCCTGCCAACTCCGCATCCGTAGGTGACGTCATCTCCGACACCGCTGTCACCTACGACGCGACGACGGCTTGGACTTCAAGCCAGTCACCCACGCGGGGTGAGCCGAAGTGGACTGGCCGCGCGAGCGGTTACGACGCGAACGATCAGCCGACTTGGCAGAAGGTCAGCACTACGACGTTCGACACTCTGGGCAGACCCCTGGTCGTCAAAGACACCAACGACGCGCAGACCAGCAGGACCGCGTACACCCCGGAAACCACTGGCCCGCTGACCGCCACAACGCTGTACGACGCGAAGGACTACACCACCAAGAGCGTCGTCGACTTCGCGACAGGCGCGACAACCAAGGTCACCGACCCCAACTCGAAGGCCACCGAGACCACGTACGACAGCCTCGGACGCGTCACCCAGGTCTGGCTGCCCAACCGCCTGCGCCTGGCCGGAGCCACACCGAACTTCAAGTACGAGTACCACTTGTCGAAGGACACGCCGTCCTGGGTTTCGACCAGCACTCTCACGCCGACCGCGTCGGGATACACCACCACGTACACCATCTACGACTCGCTGCTGCGCGCCCGCGAAACGCAGTCCGCCTCACCGTCCGGCGGCCGCATCGTCAGCCTGACCCAGTACGACCGCCGCGGCCTGGTCAGCTCGACCCTGTCGGACATCTGGGACGCCAACAACGCTCCGTCCGGGGACAACCCGGCCACGGTCGAGGGCGCCGAGGCTCCCCTACAGGTGGACACCGCCTACGACGGTGCCGCCCGCCCTGTTACCAGCGAGACAAAGGTGAAGGGAGTGAAGCGCTGGACCACGACCACCAAGTACCAGGGTGACCGTGTCATCCAGACGGCTCCCGCAGGCGGCCAGGCCACCGCCACCCTGACCAACGCCCTGGGTCAGACGACCGAAACCCGCGAATACGCCGAGCCCAACGGCACCGGCTCCTACAACCACACCCGCTACACCTACACGCCCGCCGGACAGCAGAAGACCCTCACCGCCCACGACAACAGTGTCTGGTCCTACGCCTACGACCTCTTCGGCCGCAAGACCAGCGCCACCGACCCCGACTCGGGCACGACCAGCACCCACTACAACAACCTCGACCAGGTCGAGTGGACGCTGGACGCGGAGAACAACAAGCTGATCTACGAGTACGACGTGCTCGGGCGCAAGACCGACCAGTGGCAGACCGACAAGACGGCCGCCAACAAGCTCGCCCACTGGGACTACGACGAGGTCGCGAAGGGCCAGCAGGACACGTCCACCCGCTACGTCGATGGACAGCCGTACGTCAAGAGGATCACGAAGTTCGACGGCCTCTACAACGCCACAGCCAGCGAGCTGACCCTTCCGGCCACCGAACCTCTCGTGGCGGATAAGCACGTCCCGCCGACGCTGAAGTTCGACGCCTCGTACAACGCGGCCAACCTGCCGTCAGGCGTCGGCGTCCCGGCGGTCGCGGGCCTGCCCTCGGAAGGCATCACGCCCGCCTACGACAACTTCGGCAACCCGAAAACGCTCCACGGCAAGAACGGTTACCTCCTGGGCGCCGCCTACTCCGAACTCGGCGACCTGACCAAGCTCACGCTGGGCATGGACTCCACCAGTTCGGCGAGGAAGGCGTACCTCAACTACAGGTACGAGCAAGGCACCCGCCGTCTGACCCGGTCCTACATCACCGACGACACACACAGCTACATGCCACAGGACCTCACCTTCACCCAGGACGACGCGGGCAACGTCACCTCGATCAAGGACGCCAGCACCCTCGGTGGCACCGGCCAGGCCGACAACCAGTGCTTCTCCTACGACGGCTACCGCCGCATGACCGAAGCCTGGACCCCCAAGACCGCCGACTGCGCCGCCACCGGCCGCACCACGGCCAACCTCGGCGGCGCGGCCCCGTACTGGACCTCGTACGCCTATACGGCCTCCGGGCAGCGCGACACCGAGACGCAGAACCTGACCACCGGCAAGCAGACGACCGACTACGCCTACGGCACGCCCAACGGCCAGCCTCACCCCCTGGACCACACCACCGGCGCCAAGAGCGCCACGTACACCTACGACAAGACGGGCAACACGACCAAGCGCCCGGGGCCCACCGGCACGCAGACCCTCGCCTGGAACAGCGAAGGCAAGCTGTCCGGCCTCACCGAAGGCACCAAGAAGACCGGCTACATCTACGACGCCGACGGCAATCTCCTGATCCGCCGCGCCACGGGCGACGGCGACACCGTCCTCTACCTCGGCGACACCGAAGTGCGCCTGACGGTCAAGGGCAGCACGAAAACCCTGACCGGCACTCGGTACTACTCAGCAGGCGGCCAGACGATCGCCGTCCGCACGGCCACAGCCGGCACCAGTACCACCAAACTCTCCTTCCTGGCCGCCGACCCCCACGGCACGGCAAGCGTCGCCCTCGACGCGACGACCTGGGCCATCACCAAGCGCTACACCACACCATTCGGCGCTCCCCGAGGCACCACGCTCTTCGGCCCGTGGCCGGACGACAAGGGCTTCCTCGGCAAACCCCAGGACACCACCACCGGCCTCACCCACATCGGCGCCCGCGAATACGACCCGAAAACGGGCCAGTTCATCAGCGTCGACCCACTCCTCACCCCCGACCGCCACCAAACCCTCAACGGCTACAGCTACGCCGGAAACAACCCGGCCACCTTCAGCGACCCCACGGGCCTGTGGCTCGACGACGGAACGGGCCACAACGAACCCCGCCCTGGCGGCGGTGGCGGCGGCCAGAGTTCGACACCCGGCATTCCCCCTGGCGGAACCGGCCCCGGTGGCTGCTACTACACCTGCGACTACGGAGGCGGAGGCGGAAACAGCGGGGGCACGGCCAACGGCAACATCGCAGGCACGAATCGCTCCTGGTGCTGTGGTGTCAATCTCGCACCGCCCCTTCAATTCGGCCCAGAAGATCAAGAGGAAGTGAGAGCATACGTCGCCCTGCTCCGAGAAACACCGGTTATCTCACCTGTTGTGCAGGAAGTGGGACTGGCCCTCTGCGGTTGGATACCCATTGCAGGAGCAGCATGTGACCTTCACGACGTGAAGCGTTCGGCGAGCAGCGGCGACACACTCGGCGTCACATTGGGGGTCGTTGGTTTCCTTCCCTTCGGCGATCTCGCCAAGATACCCAATCAGGTAGACAACGCCGCGGACGCCCTAAAGGGAACGAAGAGGGCGGTCACCAACTGCAAGTGCTTCCTCGCCGGAACAGACGTACTCATGGCCGACGGTACAACCGAGGACATCGAGGATATCGGGGTGGGCGACGAGGTCCAGACCACCGACCCTGAAACGGGCGAGACCGGCCCACGCAAGGTAACCCGCCGCATCGTTACCGAGGACGACAAGCACTTCAACACCCTCTCAATCGCCACGCAAGACGGCGTCGAAGAGCTGACAGCGACCCACGAGCATCCATTCTGGTCACCATCCGAGGACGACTGGATCGAGGCCGGTGACCTCGCCGCTGGCATGACCCTTCTCACCGACGACGGCGACTACGTCACCGTCACGGGCAATCGTGCCTACACCCACCGCGCGACCACCTACAACCTCACCGTTGACGACCTGCACACGTACTATGTGCTGGCGGGGAAGACGCCGGTTCTTGTTCACAACAGCAACTGTTCCGGCATCGGCCGCGAATTTATTGGTGGGCAAGAGCAGTTCCATATCATTCACGGTGACAGAACAGGTGGCGGACATAAGTGGCCCGGACAGCCTGGGAAGACCGTGTTTCCTCGCGGCTGGGACACCGACAAGATCCTTGACGGCATTGTCGATGTGGCGACCAGTCCCAACAGCGTTAGGACGCAACAGACAGGCCGAGCTGGAGCCCTGTACACGAGGAACGGGGATCCGTCGCGGTGGAAGGTTGAAGGAGTAGTGGACGGCGTGAATATCAGGGTCATTTATGAACCTGCAACGGACCGAATTGTGACCGGTTTCCCGTATCATCCCTGATGGAGGTGCAGTGGAAGCTGTAGAGTACGTCGCCAAGATCGAAGAGCTGCTAGAGGAATCTCCCATCACTGCACCCTCGGTCGCAGTCGATGTGCGCGACCTTCTGGCGGCCGGAGAGTTCGCCCTAGCCTTCGACACCATGTGCTCATGGATTTACGAGGACGAGTTGTCGATTAGTGAAGAGTATTACGAGGGACTTGTCCGACTGTCGGAAGATCTTGGATCTCGCGATCTGATCGCGCGAATGCGTGAGCTGGTAACGGGATAGCTGAGTGCGTTCCTCCCACTTCGATTGGGCCGCGTCGTGAGTGTCTGATGTGGGTCGAATCGGAGCGAGCGACCGCAAATCTGAAGCCCCGCCAGGTGCGTCCCTGGCGGGGCTTCTGTGGTGGGTGGGTGACGGCGGTAGTTGACGGCACGTCAGTGGACGGTGGTTCCCACGGCGGCGGATCGCCTGGGGCGCGGGTGCGGGTCGGCTCGTCGTTGGCAGGGCCGTCGAGGGCGGTGCTGAGGGTGTCGATGGCGTCGCGCTGGAGGTTGGCGTAAACGGTGGTGGTGACGCCTTTGTGTGGGGCGTGGCCGAGGAGTTTCTTGATTACGACCCGTTCGTCGCCCTGCTCCAGGAGTAGGTCGCGGTGGAGTGGCGGAGGTCGTGGAAGCGGATGCGGCGGAGTCCGGCCTTGCGGAGGAGCGCGGCGAATCTGCGGGTGAGGTTGGTCGGTCGATCGCTCTGCCCTGCGCAGTGGTGAACACGGGGACCCGTTGTGCTGGCACGCGGGGCGACTTTTGTCGCCATGGCGCTGGTCCGTGGGTGAGGGGCTGCGGCTACAGCTGTCCCTCAAGAAGAGCTGTCTGGAAGAACGTCCAGGTGGAGGGGCGGAGTTGGAGGAAACCTTCGCCGGGGTTCTTGGAGTCCCGTATAGCAACGGTGGCAGGGATGTTGGTGGCTACTTCGACGCACTCGGCCTTTTCGTCACTGAAGCTGGACTTGCGGTACGCGAATTCGGGCACGGCTCACAGTTCCTTGAGGAGCTTGTGGAGGAAGGGCACCGCCTCTCGCTCCTCGAGGGAGCGTTCGGCAATCATTTCGAACAGCTCATCGTAGGCTGCTGCGGACTCTCCTCCCTCCACCCAGCGCTCGACGAAGGGCGCTTCCACGTAGACGACGTCCATGGCTCCGGGGGCAGCGAACGAGATGATGTTGAACGAGCCGTTGAGGCCAGGGTGAGTGCCGGCGTTAAAGGGAAAGATCCGGAGGCTGACGCTCGGTAGCCCTGCCAGCTTGGTGAGTGCTTCGAGCTGACCTCGGGCTGTATCGGTGCCGCCGGGGAAGTTGCGGAGGGCGGCCTCGTAGATCACCGCCCGCAATGCGAGCGGCGGATCATCGGAGAGCCGTCGCTGGCGAGCGAGTCGAGCGGCGACGAACGCCTCGTCCGGCTCCGGCCCTTTGGTCACCTGCGCTGTCGGGCTCTGCCTCAACGCCCGGATGTAATCGGGCGTTTGCAGCAGGCCGGGGATGAAGGCCGGTTGCCACGCCTTGATGGCCGTCGCGGCACTTTCCAGTGAGACGTACTCCTGCATGACGCCGTGGATCGCGTGGTCGTCCCACCATCCCTTGGCCTTGCGGCGCTCGCGGTCGACCTTGGCCAGCTCCAGTAGTCCGCCCACGGTGGCGTGATCGCGCACACCGTAAAGCTCGCACAGCGCGCGGATGTCCGGATCCCGCATGGGTACCCAGCCGCGCTCCATCTTGGTGACCTTCGTGATGGACGAGCTGAGGACTTTGGCAGCGTCCGTCTGCGTGAGGCCTGCCTCAGTGCGCAGCTTGAGGAGTTGCCCGCCCAGTCGCCGTCCCAGTACCGAGGATGTGCTGTTGCCCAACGTTGGCTGGCTGGCGGTCACGGCGTATTCCTCCTGGCTTCAGTGCGCGGTCAGTCTCGCGCGTCCGCGATCTGCCCTGCAACCATGTCCGGACTAATTTTTCCGGGACTAACTTGCTTCACCTTCTGGCTTCTTCTACTGTCGGTGACGAACTGATCGCAGAGCGGCGCCAGTTGATGTCTGGTGCTGTCCATCCCTGTCCGGAGGTGAGCGACTTGATCGCCCCCGAAAGCCCGGAGGAAGCCACCGCCCTCCACTACGACCGCCTCGACTACATCCCGTTCCCCAGAAGCGTCACCCTCGCCCGCCGCCGAGCCCACCGCCTCCTCACCGACTGGGGCCACCCCGAACTCGCCGCCGACGCCGCCCTATTGGTCTCCGAACTCGGCGGCAACGCCGTCCTTCACGGATGCCTCCGCGACCGCCTCTTCCGCGTCGAACTCACCCTCACCGAGCGCGCCGTACGCATCGCAGTCTCCGACCCGAAAGGGGAATTACTGCCAACCCCACGCCACGCCTCGGACGACGACATGTTCGGGCGAGGCCTGCTCATCGTGCGGGAGGTCGCCGACCGGTGGGGCGTGTGCGAGCGGGCCGTCGGCAAGTCGGTGTGGTGCGAGCTGGACGTCGTACGGGAAGCAGCCTCGGCGGATTACCGTGAGCCCAGCGAACTAAGGTCTCAAAGGAGGGCGACGATGGCCGAACCACTCAAGACCTTCGTCAATGGCGTAGAGGTCGAGGTCCCCAACAGCATCCCCGACATCCGCGCGGCCCTTCCGGACGAGCTGCGCGAGGAGTTCGACCGGGCCATCAACGAGGCCGGTGTGCATGACATCCACGCTGTGATGCGGCACTGGATGCTGCAGGCCGTACCCGACCCGGAAGCCGACGCGATCCTGGCGCGGCTGGCGGCGGACGAGGCCGAACGGCGGGGCGCGGCTTGAGCTACCGCATCACCTACGCACCGCCTGCCGACGACACCCTCACCAAGATGCGCAACGCCGAGGCCTTCCGGGACGCGATGGCGCGGACCATCGGCCAGGACCCGTACGGGCACGGCTCGACAGCCGTCAGAGGTGAACGCGATCGACGCGAGGCCACGATCCTCGGAGCCATCGTGCTCTATTACGTCTCGGGATCCGTGCTGACCGTGACTGTGGTCAGGCTCGTTCCCTCGCTTTGATCGCGTTTCGTTGGGGCAGGTGATTCAGGTGGACGTGGGAACTGGTGACCATAATGACGAGGCTCCCGCAGAGATCGAACGACGGATACGTACCGCGGCCGTGGAGCGCACGCGGCGGATGGTCGCCGACGGCGAGATCGATCTGTCGGTCATCGAGAAGCCCGCCGACTGACGGCCCATCGCTACGTAGGGCGACCGCTCCGTTCCCCTCAACGAAACGGCCGCCGACGCAACACTCACCCCACGTTCACAGCCCTCCAAGCCGCGGCTACGGCGTCGTGCTCAACACTCCCAGCCCCGTAAAGATCCGAGGCCGCCCTCAACGTAGCCCCCCGCGCCCCCGCATAATCCGTCGACGACGTCATATACACCGTCAGCGCCCGGTACCAGATCGCCCCCAGCTTCCCCCGCCCGATCCCGGTGACCGAAGACCCGTCACACGTAGGCGAGTTATGAGCGACCCCGCCGATCGTCTTCGGCCCGCTCCCCTCCGCCAGCAGATACGCGAAGTGGTTGCCGACGCCGGACGAGTAGTGGACATCCAGTGTCCCGGTCGTAGCACTCCAGCAGTCCACCGAGTTGCCGTCCTTCGACGGCTTGTCCATGTACCTCAGCGCATCCCGCCCGAGCCCCGAGCGGACGATCTTCTCGCCGATCAGCCAGTCACCGGGGTCGGAGGGATTCGCTGCGTAGAACTCCACCAGCGTCCCGAAGATGTCCGACGTCGCCTCGTTCAGCCCGCCCGACTCGCCCGAGTAGGTCAGCGCCGCCGTCGCCGACGTCACGCCGTGGGACATCTCGTGCCCGGCGACATCCAGGGACACCAGCGGACCGAGCTGCGTGCCGTCACCGTCCCCGTACGTCATGCAGAAGCAACTGTCGTCCCAGAAGGCGTTGTTGTACCGCGTCCCGTAGTGCACGCGGTTGTACGAGCCCACGCCGTCGCCGCGGATACCGGAACGCCCGTGCATGTTCTTGTAGTAGTCCCAGGTGACGTCCGTGCCGTACTGCGCGTCCACCGCCGCCGACGCGCGGTCGGTCGTCGCGCCCGTGCCCCAGTGGTTGTCGGTGTCCGTGAACACCGTGGACGGGGCGCGGCTGAGGCAGATCGTCGTCAGCAGGCACAGGTCCGTCTTGTTCGCCGCGTCGCCGGTGTACGTGTTTCCGCGCGTCGGGTCCTTCAGTGCGTACGTCGATCCGGACGCCGTCGTCTCCAGCGGCACCGTCCCCGCGTACAGCGACTTCCCGTCTGCCGAGGGAGTCCTGAGCTGTCGCGTCCGTCCGCCAGGCGAGCTTCGGGGCGCCGTGCAGGGCGTCCACGACCAGCTCCGGCCTCGACGTCAACTTCTTCAGCGTCTCGCCCAAGTTGGCCGCCCGCAGCGCGTTCGCCGCCAGGTCCGCCGCCCGGGGGCCCGACACCTTGGGTGTCACGCTCGGCAGGGCCACTGCCTGCCGGGTCGCGCGCGACGCGCTGCGATACGTGCCGTCCGGCGAAAGATGCACTACGAAGTCGCCGCCCAGTACCGGGAGATGACGGTACGTCCGGTCGTAGCGGACGTGCTGCGTGCCGTCCGGGTCGACGATCACGTCCCGGACCTTTGTCTCCTGAGCGGAGGTGAGACCCAGGGACGTCGCGTGCTGAGCGAGGGCCGCTGCCGCGTGCTCCAGCGCCTTGGCTCGGGTCGGTTGGTCGGTGGCGTCCGCGGTGGGGGAGAGGGTGGCGGCCAGCAGAGCGGCTGCGGTGGCCGCCGTGCCGGCCGCGGCGAGACGGGAACCTCGGATGTTCCGGGTCCGGGTCCGGGTCCGGGTCTGTGTCCGTATGCGTATACGGCTCATGGGTCTCCTCAGGGAGGCGCCTGGGGCGGGCGCGTGGGGACGGGGGCGTGATCGTTTCTGCGGTCCTGCGATTCAAGGGGCCGCTGACCTGCCATGTCCATGGCGCTGCTGAGGAGGTGTGTGAGGAGAGAGAATCGTTTCTGTGAGACCCCCGAGACCTCCGTTCTTCGTCTACGGCACCCTCCGTCCCGGCGAGCCCAACCACGACCTCTTCCTGCGCGGGCGCACCGGGGCCGAGGAGCCGGCACGGCTCACGGGCGCGCTGCTCTACGACGGGCCCGGATATCCGTATGCCGTGGAAGTGGAAGATGCCGGGGAAGGTGCCGTGTACGGGGAACTCGTCACCGCCCTCCCCGAGGCGTACGGCGAACTCCTCGCCGCCCTCGACCGGTTGGAGGAGTACACCCCCGGCGACCCGCGCAACCTCTACGAGCGCGTCGCGCGTGATGTGACGCGGGAGGCGGACGGGACGGCCGTACGCGCCTGGGTTTACGTCGCGGCGCCCGCAGTCGCCGTACGACTGCGGGCGCGCGGGAAGCTCATCGAGGGCGGGGACTGGCGGGCCGCCCGGCGCTGAACCGGGGCTACTACGGCTTCACCGTCTCCAACCGAACCGCACACGCCTTGAACTCCGGCATGCGGGAGGTCGGGTCGAGGGCCGGGTTCGTCAGCGTGTTGGCGCGGCCCTCGCCCGACCAGTGGAAGGGCATGAAGACCGTGTCCGGGCGGATCGTGGTCGTGATCCGCGCGGGGGCCACCGCCCTGCCCCGCCGGGACACCACGGCCACCGGGTCGCCCTCCGCCGCGCCGAGCCGCTCGGCCAGCCGCGGATGCAGCTCCACGAACGGGCCCGGCGCCGCGGCGTTCAGCTCGTCCACGCGCCGGGTCTGGGCACCGGACTGGTACTGGGCTACGACCCGGCCGGTCGTCAGGAGCACCGGGTACTCGTCGTCCGGCTCCTCCGCGATCGCCCGGTGCGAGACGGGGACGAAGCGGGCGCGGCCGTCCTCGGTGGCGAAGCGGTCGAGGAAGAGGCGGGGGGTGCCGGGATGGTCGCCGGCGTCAGAAGTGTCCGCCGGGGTCGGACACGGCCAGAACACGCCGTTCTCCTCGATCAGCCTGCGGTAGGTGATGCCGGAGTAGTCCGCGGGGCCGCCCGCGCTCGCCCGGCGCAGCTCCTCGAAGACCTCCTCGGGGTCGGTCGGGAAACCCTTCTCCACGCCGAGCCGGTCGGCAAGTTCGTGCATGACGTCGAGGTCGCTGCGGATGCCCTCGGGTGGGGTGATCGCCTGCCGGCGCAACAACACCCTGCCCTCGAGGTTGGTGGTCGTGCCCGTCTCCTCCGCCCACTGGGTGACCGGGAGGACGACGTCCGCGAGTGCCGCCGTCTCCGACAGCACGACATCGCACACCGCAAGGAAGTCAAGGGACTTGATCCGCTCCTCGATGTGCGCCGCCCGCGGCGCCGACACCACCGGATTGGACCCCATCAGCAACAACGCCCGAATATCCGTGCCCAGCGCGTCCAGCAGCTCGTACGCACTCCGCCCCGGACCCGGTAGCGAGTCCGGGTCCACGCCCCACACCTGTGCCACATGCTGCCGCGCCGCCGGGTCGGTCAGCTTGCGGTAGCCGGGCAACTGGTCGGCCTTCTGGCCGTGTTCGCGCCCGCCCTGTCCGTTGCCCTGCCCGGTCAGACAGCCGTACCCGGACAGCGGGCGGCCCGCCCGGCCGGTCGCCAGGCACAGGTTGATCCACGCGCCCACCGTGTCGGTGCCCTTGGACTGCTGCTCGGGCCCACGCGCGGTCAGCACCATCGCGGCCTCGGGCTCGCAGAACATCCGTACGGCCTCGCGGAGTTGGGGTACATGGACGCCGGTGATCCGCTCCACGTACTCCGGCCAGTGCGCCATCGCGGCGGCCCGCGCGTCCTCCCAGCCGGTCGTACGCTCGCGGATGTACTCCTCGTCGGTGCGGCCCTCGGCGACGATCAGGTGCAGCAGGCCCAGGGCGAGCGCGAGGTCGGTTCCCGGCCGGGGTGCCAGGTGCAGGTCCGCCTGCTCGGCGGTCTTCGTGCGGCGCGGGTCGATGACGATCAGCGTGCCGCCGTTCTCGCGCAGCTCGCTGAAGAACCGCAGCGAGGGCGGCATGGTCTCCGCGAGGTTCGAGCCGACGAGGATCACGCAGCCCGTCTTCGGGATGTCCTCCAGAGGAAAGGGGAGGCCGCGGTCCAGCCCGAACGCCTTCATCCCGGCTGCCGCCGCCGACGACATGCAGAAACGCCCGTTGTAGTCGATCTGGGAGGTGCCCAGCACCACCCGCGCGAACTTGCCGAGCGTGTACGCCTTCTCGTTCGTCAGTCCGCCGCCGCCGAAGACCCCGCACGCGTCCGGACCATGTTCCGTGCGCGTGCGGGACAACTCCTCGGCGATCCGGTCCAGTGCCTCGTCCCAGGAGGCGGGCACGAGCTTGCCCTCGGAGCGCACCAACGGGGAGGTCAGGCGAACGCTCGACGACAGCACCGCCGGCGCCGTACGGCCCTTGCCGCACAGCGCACCCCGGTTCACGGGGAAGTCCGCGCGCTCGGTCACCTCGACGGTCCCGTCAGGGGACGGCGTCAGATTCATCCCGCACTGCAGGGCGCAGTACGGGCAGTGCGTGGGCGTCGCGGAGTTCTGCATGTCATTCAGCATGCTTCGTCCTTGTTACGGGTCGGGTCGGCTCTTTGTTACACGGCCGGGACGGCGACCTCCCTGCCGCCGCCGGACCGACGTGAGGCGCACGGCAGCCCACCTCTGAGTCGCCGCCGGGCGGTGCGGAAGTTGGCTTTGGTGTGAAAGACGCCACATGTGGCTCGTTCCGTACTGTAGTTGTCCGGTCGCAGGTTGTTGAGTGTTGGAGGACCGGCCTCTACAGTCGGGCCCTCGCGCGACTCCGTACGGCGTTCGACATACCGGGCATGCCCGCCGCTCATCCCGGATCCGGCAAGGCAAGCAACTGCCATCGAAACAGCCCGTCAAGCGAAATAGCCAGGAGGTACCCCAGTCATGCCCCTGCGCCACTTAACCCGCCATGACCAGCACCTTTTCCGAGAGTACGGTCGCGGCCCCACGGTTCCCGTCCCGGACCCCCTCGTCCACCGCGCCGTCGAACGGCACGCCGTGGCCACCCCGCACGCCATCGCCGCCGAGCACCAGGGCGCGCTGATCACCTACGGCGAGCTCGACCGCCACGCCGACGCCCTCGCCGCCCGCCTGGCCCGCGAGGGCATACGGCCCGGCGATCATGTCGGCCTCTTCGTACGCCGCTCCCTCCCGATGCTCGTCGGCCTGCTCGGCATCCTGAAGGCGGGCGCCGCCTACGTCCCCCAGGACATCGGGCTCGCGCCCCCCGCCCAGCTCGCCCACGTCGTCCGCACCGCCCGCACCCGCGTCGTCCTCACCGTCGCGGAACACGCGGCCCGTATGCCGCGGGGCCCGCGCGTGATCGCCCTGGACACACCCCTGCCCCCTGCGACCGCCCCCCGCCCGCACATCAGCCCCGACGACGGCTGCTACGTCCTGTTCACCTCCGGCACCACCGGCCATCCCAACGGCGTGAAGGTCACCCACCGCAACGTCGCCAACATCCTCCTCACCGCCCCCGGCGACCTGGGCATCCGCCCCGGCGACCGGGTCGCCCAACTCCTCAACATCGCCTTCGACATGGCCGCCTGGGAGATCCTCGGCTGCCTCGCCCATGGCGGCACCCTCGTGATCCGCGGGAAGGACATCGCGGCGGCGGCCCGTACGGCCGACGTCCTGATCGCCACCCCGACCGTCCTGTCCGGCATCGACCCGGCCGCCTGCCCGCGCGTCCGCACGGTCGCGGTGGCGGGCGAACCCTGCCCGCGCCCGCTCGCCGACGCCTGGGCCGCCCGCGCCGCCTTCCACAACTGCTGCGGCCCCACCGAGACGACCATCGTCAACACGATGCGCCGCCACGACCCGGCCGACCCACTCCTCACCATCGGCCGGCCCACCCCCAACAACACGGTCTACGTCCTCGACGCCGCCCGCCGCCCGCTGCCCATCGGCGAGATCGGCGAGATGTGGGCGGGCGGTGACTGTGTCTCGGCGGGATACCTCGGCGATGACCGGCTCAACGCCGAGAGATACGCCCCCGACCCCTTCCTCGGCGGCGGTCGCCGTATGTTCCGCACCCGCGACCTCGGCCGCTGGACCTCCGACGGCGAACTGGAACACCTCGGCCGCACCGACGACCAGGTCAAGGTGCGCGGCTTCCGCGTCGAGCTCGACTCCGTGTCCTCGGTGCTGGAGTCGGTGCCGGGCTGCCGGCGCGCGGTGACCCTGAAGCGGGACGCCCGCACGCTGGTCTCCTTCGTCTGCCCCGCCGACGTCGACCCGGACACCGCCCGCGGCGCCGTCGCCGACGCCCTGCCGTACTACTGCGTTCCCGACGAGGTCCTGCCCCTGCCCTTCCTCCCCGAGACCGACCGCGGCAAGATCGACAAGACGGCGCTGCTGCGGATGGTCGAAGAGCGGATGGCGGTGGCCCGATGACCACCTCACCTCCGCGGACACGGCAGGACACCACCGAGCTGCCCCCGCTCGTCGCCGGCCCTCGTCGCCTGCTCAAGCACCCACGCCTGATGCACTACAACCGGCTCGCGGCACTGGTGATCCTGGCCAACCTCGCCTTCCTGTACGCCCGTTGGCCCCTGTCGACCGAGACCTTCGGCCACGCGGCCCTCGCCAACCTCGCGCTCGCCGTCCTCGTACGACAGCAGTACGTCATCAACCTCTTCTTCCGGCTGGCGACCTGGGCGCCGACGAACTGGCCGCTGAAGATCCGCTGGACACTGGGGAAGGTGTACCACTTCGGCGGGCTGCATATGGGCGGGGCGCTGGCGGGGGCGGGCTGGTTCCTGGCGCTCACGATCAGGACGACCCATGGGCCGGCCAGTGCGCCGCTCAGGACCGTGAGCTGGACCCTGATCGCCCTCCTCACCGTCATCGTCGCCACCGCCCTGCCGCCCTTCCGCTCCCGCCACCACGACCACTTCGAGAAGATCCACCGCTTCGGCGGCTGGACCGCCCTGGCCCTCTTCTGGACGCACACGCTCATGTCGACCCCCGGGCCGGTACCCGTCACCGTCCTCGCGGTCGTCACCTTCAGCGTCGCCCTGCCCTGGCTACGGCTCCGCAGGGTCGCCGTCCGTCTCGAACGCCCCTCCCGCCACGTCGTACTGGCCCGCTTCGACCACGGCGAGACCCCCTTCGCGGGCTCCTCGACCGCGATCAGCCGCAGCCCGCTACGGGAATGGCACTCCTTCGCCAACGTCCCGGCCCCCGGCGAGCCCGGCTTCCGGCTCACCATCTCGCGGGCCGGCGACTGGACGGGCTCGTTCATCGACGACCTGCCGCCCAGGGTGTGGGTGAAGGGCATCACCACGGCAGGCGTCGCCAACATCGAGGTCCTGTTCAAGAAGGTGATCTACGTCGCGACCGGCAGCGGCATCGGCCCCTGCCTGCCCCATCTCCTCGCCGCCGAGGTCCCCTCCCGCCTGGTCTGGGCGACCCGCGATCCCCGCACGACGTACGGCGACGCCCTCGTCGACGAGATCCTCGCCGTCCAGCCCGACGCCCTCATATGGGACACCTCCCGGCACGGCAAGCCCGACATGGTGCGCCTCGCGTACGCCGCGTACCGCGACTTCGGTGCCGAGGCGGTGATCTGCATCTCCAACAAGAAGCTCACCTGGCAGGTCGTACACGGGCTGGAGCGGCGCGGGATTCCGGCGTACGGAGCGATCTGGGACTCGTAGACGACTCGTCAACACAGAATCCCTTGAAGGGAGATCCCATGAGAAACCTGAAAGTCGAACAGCACGCCCGAGTGGTGACCGTCCGACTGCACCGGCCGCACGTGCTCAACGCACTGAACACCGAGCTGCTGACCGAACTCCTCGACACCCTGCGCTCCTTGGACGCGGACCCCGAGGTCGGCTGCTTCGTCGTCACCGGCTCGGAGAAGGTGTTCGCCGCCGGCGCCGACATCAAGGAGATGGCGGGGAAGTCGGCCGCGGAGATGGCGGCGGAGGACTACTTCTCCGCGTGGGAGGACTTCGCCGACCTCCGTACGCCGAAGATCGCCGCCGTCAACGGACATGCCCTGGGCGGCGGTTGTGAGCTGGCGATGATGTGTGACCTCGTCATCGCGGGCGAGTCGGCGGTGTTCGGCCAGCCGGAGATCAAGCTCGGGGTGATCCCGGGCATCGGCGGCACCCAGCGCCTGACCCGGCTGGTCGGCAAGGCCAAGGCGATGGACCTGATCCTCACCGGTCGCACCATGGACGCACGGGAGGCTGGACGCTGCGGTCTCGTCTCCCGCGTCGTACCCGACGACCGGGTCCTGCCGGAGGCCCTCGAAGCGGCGGCGACCATCGCCTCGTACGGCCGCGCGGCGGTCACCGCGGCCCGTGAATGCGTGAACCAGGCCCTGGAGACCGGCCTGCGAGACGGCATCCGCTTCGAACGCCGGGTGTTCCACGCCCTGTTCGCGACCGCGGACCAGAAGGAGGGCATGGGCGCGTTCCTGGAGAAACGCGCCCCGCACTTCACCGGGCGCTAGCGAGCGCCCGAGCCACCCCCGGTTCCCGCGGTCCGAGGAACCGGGGGTCCGGCTCGAACACCGCGTCCACAGCGGCCTTCCCGGCGGCGATCAGCTCCCGGACACCGCCGTAGTACCAGGTCGCGTCGTGCACAGCGTCCACCCCGACGCCGTACGACGACACCCCCGCCTCCTGGCACAGCGCGACCGCCCGCCGGATATGGAAGCCCTGACTGATCAACACAGCCCGGTCCAC
This sequence comes from Streptomyces sp. DG2A-72, assembly GCF_030499575.1. NCBI lineage: Bacteria > Bacillati > Actinomycetota > Actinomycetes > Kitasatosporales > Streptomycetaceae > Streptomyces > Streptomyces sp. DG2A-72. Next base: position 3,121,008 of record NZ_JASTLC010000001.1, on the reverse strand, counting down.
CCCGAAGATCTTCTTCGCGCGGACACAGGAGTCCCAGGTGTCGAACCCCGCGTAGTCACTCACAATGCGCACGTCCGGCACGCCCCGCCGGGTCAGATAGGTGCGCATCGCGTCGGGCTCGTCATAGTCCTCGCGGCTGTTGTCGCCGGTGACGAGGACGACCTCGATACGGCCCTCGCGGTACAGCTCGGCCGCCGCGTCGAGCCGGTGCGCGAGATACGGCGACGGCTCGCCGTCCCACAGACCCGCACCGAAGACGACCGCGACCTCGGTGCGGGGTACGTCCGCCGTGGTCCGCAGCCGGTCGCCGGCCACCACGTACATCCAGGTCGCGGGCAGCAGCGCCAGCACACACCCGAGCATCACGGCCTGCACCAGCCGCCGCTGCCCGGTACGGGTACGAGGCAGACGGGGTCTGCGCACCTTCACGGTCCCTCCCTGGTGGGTTCTCGACAGTCACAGACGTCCCGTACGGCCGCTCCGGTTCGGCCCCGGCCATGTGACCAGCTTCACGCTCCCACCGAATCCGCAGGTCACGTCACCTCACACACCCCGTGCCCCCCACCGTGAACCCCGCGAAAAGACCCGTGACGCCCATGCAACGGGGTGGCAACCTCCCGCCGCCACCATCGGTTCATGACGGCGTCGAAACCACTTCACGACGAGTCCACGACCCTCCCCCACGGGGCCCACCTCGACAGTACGGCGCACCTCATGAACCGGATCACCAGCCAGCTCGCCGACCAGCTCAGCCTCGTCTCCCGCGACGGCAGGCGACGCCCCGAGCCGGCCCTGGTCCTCGTGGCCCACGGCAGCCGCGACCCGCGCACCCTGCGCACGGTCACCGCCCTCGTCGACCGCGTCCGCGAACTGCGCCCCGGCCTGCCCGTCCGTCTCGGCCACATCGAGCTGAACGAGCCCCTGCTCCCGGACACCCTCGCCGCCCTCGGCACCTCCGAAGCCGTCCTCGTACCGCTCCTCCTCAGCCGCGGCTACCACGTCAAGCGCGACATCCCCGACATGGCCGCCACAGCCCCGGCCCGCACCCGCGTCGCCACCGCCCTCGGCCCCCACCCCCTCCTCGTGGACGCTCTCCACGACCGCCTGATCGAGGCGGGCTGGCGCAAGGGTGCGGAAAAGACCGGAGTGGTCCTGGCCGCGGCAGGCTCCCGCGACCCCGACGCGGCAACAGACACAGGCCGCACGGCACAACTGCTGGCCGACCGCTTGGGCGTACCGGTGATCCCCGCGTACGCGTCGGCAGCGAAGCCCACGGTCCAGGAAGCGGTACAAGCCCTGACATCCCGAGGCTGCCGCCGGGTGGCCGTAGCGAGCTACTTCACGGCCCCCGGCTATTTCGCGACGCAGTGCGCGGAGGCGGCCCCCTGGATAGCGTCGGCCCCCCTGGGCACCCACCCGGCGATGGCCCGCCTGGTCCTGCACCGCTACGACGAGGCACTGACAACGCAGGCTGACTGGACGTACCTAAGGGGCGCGGGGAACTGCGCGACCAGCCACCCACAACCCGCACTCGCCAGATAACCGCACCCGGCAGACGCAAAGGCGCACTCCGTTCGCCACCACCTGCGATTACTGTCGAGACATGCCGTACGACCTGCAGTCAACCGAACGCTGGGCCCTCGAACCGGACAAGCGCCCCGGCCGAACCGCCTTCCAGCGCGACCGTGCCCGCATCCTGCATTCCGCCGCGCTCAGAAGGCTCGCAGGAAAAACCCAGGTCGTCACGCCGGGCAGCTCCTCGGTCTGGGACGCCAGCCCCCGCACCCGCCTCACGCACTCCCTGGAGTGCGCCCAGGTCGGCCGAGAACTAGGCGCAGCCCTCGGCTGCGACCCCGACCTGGTGGAAGCCGCCTGCCTCTCCCACGACCTCGGCCACCCCCCCTTCGGCCACAACGGCGAACAGGCCCTCAACGAATTCGCGGAAGACTGCGGCGGCTTCGAGGGCAACGCCCAGTCCCTGAGACTCCTCACCCGCATCGAGCCCAAACGGTTCACCCCGGAGGGCTCCGTCGGCCTCAACCTCACCCGAGCCGCCCTCGACGCGGCCACCAAATACCCCTGGCCCCGCGGCGCCCACCCCGCCGACCCCAAGTCCCGGAAGTTCGGCGTCTACGACGACGACCGCCCCGTCTTCGACTGGGTCCGCAAGGACGCCCCCGGCACCCGCACCTGCTTCGAGGCCCAGGTCATGGACTGGTCCGACGACGTGGCCTACTCCGTGCACGACGTCGAGGACGGCCTGCACGCCGGCCACATCGACCCCAACTGCCTGCACGCCGAACCGGAACGGCAGGCGGTCTTCACGGTCGCCATCGGCCGCTACTTCCCCTCGGACACCGACCGCGCCGAACTCGCCGAGGCCCTCGACCGCCTCCTGGACGAGGATTGGTGGCCGCACGGCTACGACGGCACGGCCGTGGCCCAGGCCTGCCTCAAGGACGCCACCAGCCAGCTCATCGGCCGCTTCTGCCTCGGCGCGGAGGCCGCCACGCGCGCGGCGTACGGCACCGGCCGCCTCACGAGATACGACGCCGAACTCGTCGTACCGCGCGAGGTCCGCCTCGAATGCGCCGTGCTCAAGGCGGTCGCCGACCGGTACGTCATGCAGCGCGCCGAACAGGAACGTCTCCGCGCCGACCAGCGCATCGTCGTCGCGGAACTCGCCGACGCGCTCACCACCCGCGCGCCCGACGGACTCGACCCCCAGTTCCGTGCCCTGTTCGACCGGGCGCCCGACGACCGCGCCCGCAAACGCGTGATCGTCGACCAGATCGCGTCGCTCACGGACGCGTCGGCGCGATCGTTGCACCAGAGACTCACGGGTCGGCAGTGAGGTGAAACAAGCCCGAATGTGACCCTCCGTGGCCTGATCGGGCCACTCCCCCTTCCCCCATCACGCTCCGTGCGGGACGCTCGCATGTGGCGGCTTCGTTACGAGGAGGCATCAAGTGGTCGACGCGGATCAGACATTCGTCATCGTCGGAGGCGGACTGGCCGGCGCGAAGGCGGCCGAGACACTCCGCGCGGAGGGCTTCCACGGCCGCGTGATACTGATCTGCGACGAACGCGATCACCCGTACGAGCGCCCGCCCCTCTCCAAGGGCTATCTGCTCGGCAAGGAGGAGCGCGACAGCGTCTTCGTGCACGAGCCCGCCTGGTACGCCCGTAACGACATCGAGCTGCACCTCGGCCAGACCGTCGACGCCATCGACCGTACGGCCAAGACGGTCCGCTTCGGCGAGGACGGCACCGTTGTCCGCTACGACAGGCTGCTCCTCGCGACCGGCGCCGAGCCCCGCCGCCTGGACATCCCCGGCACGGACCTCGCGGGCGTCCACCATCTGCGCCGCCTCGCCCACGCCGAACGCCTCAAGGGCGTCCTGACCTCCCTGGGCCGCGACAACGGCCACCTCGTCATCGCCGGCGCCGGCTGGATCGGCCTGGAGGTCGCGGCGGCGGCCCGGGAGTACGGCGCCGAGGTCACCGTCGTCGAGCCGGAGCCGACCCCGCTGCACGGCGTCCTCGGCCCCGAACTCGGCACTCTCTTCGCCGAGCTGCACCGCGAGCACGGTGTCCGCTTCCACTTCGGCGCGCGGCTGACGGAGATCACCGGCCAGGACGGCATGGTCCTTGCCGCCCGCACCGACGACGGCGAGGAACACCCCGCGCACGACGTCCTCGCGGCGATCGGCGCGGCCCCGCGCGTCGCCCTCGCGGAGTCGGCCGGGCTCGACATCGCCGAGCGCGCGTACGGCGGCGGCGTGCTGGTCGACGAACAGCTGCGCACCTCCGACCCCGACATCTACGCGGCCGGCGATGTCGCCGCGTTCCCGCACGCCCTGTTCGGTACCCGCGTACGCGTCGAGCACTGGGCCAACGCCCTCAACGGCGGCCCGGCGGCGGCCCGCGCGATGCTCGGCCGGGACGTCACCTACGACCGTGTGCCCTATTTCTTCTCCGACCAGTACGACCTCGGGATGGAGTACTCCGGCTGGGCGCCCCCGGGCACGTACGACGAAGTGGTGATCCGGGGAGACGCCGGAAAGCGGGAATTCATCGCCTTCTGGGTGAAGGAGCACCGCGTACTGGCCGGGATGAACGTGAATGTGTGGGACGTCACAGACCCGATCCAGCAGCTGATCCGGTCCAGCGCCCGGGTAGACACGGAGGCACTGGCGGATCCACACGTTCCACTCGAAAACCTCGTCCCGTAAGTGTCAGCGCACCCCCGTAGAATTCACGCGTGGCAGGACGGATCAACGACGACGACGTGAAGGCGGTTCGGGACGCGGTCCCGATCGACGCCGTCGTGTCCGAGTACCTCCAGCTGCGCCCCGCGGGCGGCGGCAACATGAAGGGCCTCTGCCCGTTCCACGACGAGAAGTCACCGTCCTTCCAGGTCAGCCCGAGCAAGGGACTCTTCCACTGCTTCGGCTGCCAGGAGGGCGGCGACACCATCACGTTCGTGATGAAGGTCGACCACCTCTCCTTCTCGGAGGCGGTCGAGCGCCTCGCCGGCCAGGCCGGCATCACCCTGCGGTACGAGGAGGGCGGGTACAACCCCTCCCACCAGCGCGGCGAACGCATCCGCCTGGTCGAGGCCCACAAGATCGCCGCGCAGTGGTACGTGGAGCAGCTGGCGACCAGCCCGGAGGCCGACACCGGCCGTAAGTTCCTCGCCGAGCGGGGCTTTGACCAGTCGGCCGCCGAGCACTTCTCCGTCGGCTACAGCCCCCAGGGCTGGGACCACCTCACCCGCTACCTCCGCGGCAAGGGCTTCTCCGACAAGGAACTGCTCCTGTCCGGCCTCTCCCAGGAGGGCCGCCGCGGCCCCATCGACCGCTTCCGCGGCCGGCTGATGTGGCCGATCCGCGACATCGCCGGCGACGTGGTCGGCTTCGGCGCCCGCAAGCTGTACGAGTCCGACAACGGCCCCAAGTACCTCAACACCCCCGACACGGCGATCTACAAGAAGTCCCAGGTCCTGTACGGCGTCGACCTCGCGAAGCAGCACATCGCCAAGACCAGCCGCGCGGTCGTCGTCGAGGGCTACACGGACGTCATGGCCTGCCACCTCGCCGGCGTCACCACCGCCATCGCCACCTGCGGCACGGCCTTCGGCGGCGAGCACATCAAGATCCTCCGCCGCCTCCTGATGGACAACGGCTCGGCCCGCGTGATCTTCACCTTCGACGGCGACGCGGCCGGCCAGAAGGCGGCCCTGCGCGCCTTCGAGGACGACCAGAAGTTCGCCGCCGAGACGTACATCGCGATCGCGCCCGACGGTATGGACCCCTGCGAGCTGCGCCTGGCCAAGGGCGACGAGGCGGTGGCCGACCTGGTCGAACCCCGCACGCCCCTCTTCGAGTTCGCGCTCCGCCAGATCGTCAGCCGCTACGACCTCGACACCCCCGCGGGCCGCGCCTCGGCGCTCGACGAGTCGGCGCCGATCGTCGCCCGCATCAAGAACTCCGGAGCCCAGCACGAGGTCGCCGTCCAGCTCGCGGGCATGCTCGGCATCCTCGACACCCAGTTCGTGGTCAAGCGGGTCGCCCAGCTGGCGCGTTGGGCCAGGGACCGCGGCGGCAAGGGCCCGGCCCCCGCCCAGCAGCGCCACACGCAGCAGTACGACACGGTCCGCGCCCCCTCCGGCCCGGCCCTGAACCTCCGCAACCCCGTGTACGCCACCGAACGCGAACTCCTCAAACTCGCCCTCCAACGCCCCGAGTTGGTCTCCCCGGCCTTCGACGCATACGGCGTCGACGAGTTCACCGCCCCGCCCTACGCCGCCGTACGCCAGGCCGTCATGGACGCGGGCGGCGCGGAGTACGGCATCCAGGACCCGCAGGAGTACCTGGTCCGCGTCCGCGAGGCCGCCCCCGACGACCAGGTCCGCGCGATGGTGACGGAGCTGGCGGTGGAGGCGATCATGCGCCGCACCGTCGACGAGATCTACGCCGGCGATCAGCTCGTCATGGTCCGCCGCCGTGCCGTGGACCGCCGCATCCAGGAGATCCAGGGCACCCTCACCCGCCTCACCAACGGCGGCGACCCGGCCCAACTGGCGGCCGTACAGAACGAGTTGTGGGTGCTCCAGCAGTACGGGCAGGCGTTGCGGGAGCGGGGCGTGGCGGCGCTCTAAGCAGGTCGGGCGAAGTCCACTGCGGTTCGGCCGCGCCCCGAAGGGGCGCGGGGAACTGCGCGACCAGCCCCCACCGGCCCGCGGTGAACGACCCGCATATCAGCGGAGCGCTTGGCCCGCTGCCGGTTCCTCTTGGCCCCTGGCCGGTTCCCCGGCATATGACGGGGAACCCGACAAGAGGGCATCGGCCGGTCCCACAAGGAACCGGACGCCCTCGGATCGTCGCAGATCAGGGCGCGAACGAGGGCCCAGGTTTTCCGCGAGGGTAACCACGCGGTCACGGACCGGACTCAAAAAGTCACCGCACGCCCCTCGTGGCGGCGATGTGTCGTACTCCACACTGGGTTCCGGTGCCTGAGTCCTCGGAGCGCGGCCGATCCGTCCCCAACGGATCCCACACCCCCGCGGTTCCGCTCATCGCGTACGGGACGGACAGCGGCGTGGCCGCCGACTCCGCCCCTGAAGCAGCGCTGCCGCACACCTCAGCAGCGATCATCCTGGAGGTCGCCCCCGTGCAGACCCAGACCCTGACCCAGACCGACATCACGGAGCCGGACGCGGAGACCGACGTGCTCGTCGCTGTTCCGCCGCAGAGCCGTGTCGTGCACCACCCCGAGGCGGAGCCGGAGGCCCCGCAGGAAGCGGCGGAACCGCAAGTCGAAGCGGCGGAACCCGAGCCCGTGGAACCTCCGCGGGGCCGTGCCGACACCAGCGGCCCGTCCTCGGACCTGTTCCGCCAGTACCTCCGCGAGATCGGCCGCATCCCCCTGCTCACCGCGGCCGAGGAGGTCGAACTCGCCCGCCGTGTCGAGTCCGGCCTGTTCGCCGAGGAGAAGCTCGCCGGCGCTCCCGACCTGGACAGTCAGCTCGCCCTCGACCTCGACAAACTCGTGGTCATGGGCCGGATGGCCAAGCGCCGCCTCATCGAGGCGAACCTGCGGCTCGTCGTGTCCGTCGCGAAACGGTACGTCGGCCGCGGGCTGACCATGCTCGACCTCGTCCAGGAGGGCAACCTCGGACTCATCCGCGCGGTGGAGAAGTTCGACTACGCCCGCGGCTACAAGTTCTCCACGTACGCCACCTGGTGGATCCGCCAGGCCATGTCCCGCGCCCTCGCCGACCAGGCCCGCACGATCCGAGTCCCGGTCCACGTGGTCGAGTTGATCAACCGTGTCGTCCGCGTCCAGCGCCGCATGCTCCAGGAACGCGGCTACGAACCCACCCCGGAAGAGGTCGCCGCCCACCTCGACCTCCCGCCCGAGCGCGTCAGCGAGGTCCTGCGCCTGGCCCAGGAACCCGTGTCGTTGCACGCCCCCGTGGGCGAGGAGGACGATGTAGCGCTCGGCGACCTGATAGAGGACGGGGACGCGGCAAGCCCGGTGGAGTCGGCGGCGTTCCTCCTCCTCCGGGAGCACCTGGAGGCCGTCCTCTCCACCCTCGGCGAACGCGAGCGCAAGGTCGTACAACTCCGCTACGGCCTGGCGGACGGCCGCCCCCGCACGTTGGAGGAGATCGGCCGCATCTTCGGCGTCACGCGGGAACGAATCCGCCAGATCGAGTCCAAGACCCTGAACAAACTGAGGGACCACGCGTTCGCAGACCAGCTGAGGGGTTATCTCGACTGACGTAGCTGCGGGCAGTCGTGCCGCTTGGGGCGGCACGGGTGGGCGCAGCGGCACCCCGTCGCGCCGGGCTGCGCCCCCTCCCCGCCCCAGCCCCGACGCCGGGCACCCGCTCAGTCCACCTCAGCCACCGCCTGCGCGAACTGCGCCTTGTACAACCGCGCATAAGCCCCGTCGGCCGCCAACAACTCCCCGTGCGCCCCCTGTTCCACGATCGCCCCGTTCTCCATCACCAGAATCGTGTCGGCATCCCGAATCGTCGACAGCCGATGAGCGATGACGAACGACGTACGCCCATGCGCCAGCTTCGCCATCGCCTTCTGGATCAGCACCTCGGTTCGCGTGTCCACGGAACTCGTCGCCTCGTCCAGCACCAGGATCACCGGATCGGACAGAAACGCCCGCGCGATGGTGATCAGCTGCTTCTCACCCGCGCTGACCCCCGTCCCCTCGTCGTCGATCACCGTGTCGTACCCGTCGGGCAGCGTCCGGACGAACCGGTCCGCGTGCGCCGCCCGAGCCGCCTCCTCGATCTCGCCCCGGGTGACCTCCCTGGACGCCCCGTACGCGATGTTCTCGGCGATGGTCCCGCCGAACAGCCAGGTGTCCTGGAGCACCATGCCGATCCCGGCGCGCAGTTCGTCCCGGGACATGCGCGCGATGTCGACGCCGTCGAGGGTGATCCGCCCGCCGGAGACGTCGTAGAACCGCATCAGCAGGTTGACCAGCGTGGTCTTGCCCGCGCCGGTCGGCCCGACGATCGCGACCGTGTGCCCGGGTTCGACCTTGAGGGAGAGGTCCTCGATGAGCGGCTTCTCGGGGTCGTACCGGAAGGACACATGCTCCAGTGCCACCCGCCCGCGCAGCTCCTCGGGGCGCCGGCCAGGCATCGGATCGGCCTCCTGCTCCTCGGCGTCGAGGAGTTCGAAGATCCGCTCGGACGACGCGACCCCGGACTGCACGAGGTTCGCCATCGACGCGACCTGCGTGAGCGGCATGGAGAACTGCCGGGAGTACTGGATGAAGGCCTGCACATCACCGATGGACAGCGAGCCGGACGCGACCCGCAGGCCACCGACCACCGCGACCAGCACGTAGTTGATGTTCGACACGAACATCATCAGCGGCTGCATGATCCCGCTGTTGAACTGCGCCTTGAACCCGGCCTCGTACAGCGCGTCGTTCTGCTCGGCGAACTGCTGCGCCGACTCGTCCTGCCGCCCGAACACCTTCACCAGCGTGTGCCCGGTGTACATCTCCTCGACGTGCGCGTTGAGCTTCCCGGTGGACCGCCACTGCTGCACGAAGTGCGGCTGCGACCGCTTCCCGACCCGGGTGGCGACGACGAACGACAGCGGCACGGTCACCAGCGCCACCAGCGCGAGGATCCAGGACACCCAGAACATCATCGCGAGCACACCGATGATGGTGAGCACGGAGTTGATGAGCTGGCCCATCGACTGTTGCAACGTCTGCCCGATGTTGTCGATGTCGTTGGTGGCGCGGGACAGCACCTCACCGCGCTGCCGCTTGTCGAAGTACGACAGCGGCAGCCGCGACAGCTTCGTCTGCACGTCCTCACGCATCCGGTACATCGTCCGGTTGACGGAACGGTTCACCAGCCGTGTCGCCACCAGCATCAACAGCCCCGCCACCACGAACACGCTCAGCGCGAGCAGCAGTACGGAGCCGACCGCATCGAAGTCGACGCCCTGGCCCGGTGTGAAGTCCGTACTGCGGAGCATGTCGGCGACCGAGCCGTCGCCCCGCTCCCGCATGGCCTCGAGCACCTGCTCCTTGGTGGACCCGGCCTGGAACCGCCGCCCGACGATGCCCGCGAAGACCAGGTTGGTCGCGTGGCCGAGGATCTTCGGCCCGACCACCGACAGGCCGACGCTCACCAGCACGCACAGCAGCAGCGCGTAGATCGTGAACCGCTCCGGTCTGAAGTGGGTGACGAGCCGTTTGCCCGACCCCTTGAAGTCCATCGAGCGGTGTTCGGGGCCGGTCCCGGCCATCATCCGCCCCATAGGCCCGGCCATCAGGCAGCCTCCGCTTCCGTCAGCTGGGAGAGCACGATCTCCCGGTAGGTCTCGTTGTCCGCCATCAGCTCGTGGTGCCGGCCCGTCCCGACCACCCGCCCTCCGTCGAGTACGACGATCCGGTCCGCGTCCCGGATGGTCGCCACCCGCTGGGCGACGATCACGACGGTCGCCTCGGCGGTCTCCAGAGCGAGCGCGGCACGCAGCGCCGCGTCGGTGGCGTAGTCGAGCGCGGAGAAGGAGTCGTCGAAGAGATAGATCTCCGGCCGCTGGACCAGCGTCCGCGCGATCGCGAGCCGCTGCCGCTGACCACCGGAGACGTTCGTGCCGCCCTGCGCGATCGGCGCGTCGAGCCCGCCTTCGAGCCGTTCCACGAACTCCTTGGCCTGCGCCACCTCCAGCGCGTGCCACAGCTCCTCGTCCGTCGCGTCCGGATCGCCGTACCGCAGATTGGTCGCCACGGTGCCCGCGAAGAGATACGGCTTCTGCGGGACGAGCCCGACCGTCTTCGCCAGCAGCTTCGGTTCGAGGGAGGCCACCTCGACGCCGTCGACGAGCACCTTCCCGTCGGTCGCGTCGAACAGCCGCGGCACCAGCCCCAGCAGCGTGGACTTGCCGCTGCCGGTCGAGCCGATCACGGCGGTCGTCTCACCGGGCCGTGCCACCAGGTCGACGGCCTTCAGTACCGGCTCCTCGGCACCCGGGTAGCGGAACCCGGCCCCGCGCATCTCCAGATGCCCGTGCCGGAGCAGCTTGACCACGGGCGCGGTCGGCGGAACCACACTGGAGGAGGTGTCCAGCACCTCCTCGATGCGCTCGGCGCAGACCTCCGCGCGCGGCACCATCATGAACATGAAGGTGGCCATCATCACGGACATCACGATCTGCATCAGATAGGCGAGGAACGCCGTCAGATCGCCGATCTCCATCCTGCCGTTGTCGATGCGATGCGCGCCGAACCACACCACCGCGATCGACGACAGGTTCACCACCGTCATCACCATCGGGAACATCAGCGCCAGCAGCTTGCCGGTGCCCAGCGACACCTCGGTGAGCTCGGCGTTCGCGTGCCGGAAACGCTGCTGCTCGTACTCGTCGCGGACGAAGGCGCGGATCACCCGGTTGCCGGTGATCTGCTCGCGCAGCACCCGGTTCACGGTGTCCAGCCGCTCCTGCATCGTCCGGAACAGCGGCCGCAGCCGCCGCACGATCAACGTCACGCAGATGCCCAGCACCGGCACCACCGCGACCAGCACCCCGGACAGCGGCACATCAAGGCCCAGCGCCAGCACGATGCCGCCCACGCACATGATCGGCGCCGACACCAGCAGCGTGAACGTCATCAGCGCCAGCATCTGCACCTGCTGGACGTCATTGGTCGTACGCGTGATCAGCGTGGGCGCCCCGAACTGACCGACCTCACGGGCAGAGAAGGACTGCACCCGGTCGAAGACGGCGCCCCGGACGTCGCGGCCGAGCGCCGCCGCCGTACGGGCGCCGTAGTACACGGCACCGATGTTGCAGACGACCTGCACCAGCGAGATGCCGATCATCAGGGCGCCGTAGGAAAGGATGTAGCCGGTGTCTCCGTTCACGACACCGTTGTCGATGATGTCCGCGTTCAGCGTGGGCAGGTAGAGGGTGGCGCAGGTCTGCAGGAACTGCAGCAGCACCAGCACAGCGATGGGTTTCCGGTAGGGCCTGAGATAGGTCCGCAGAAGTCGTATGAGCACGCTACGTCTCTCGGAGTCGGCGGTGGGGGCGGTGGTTGCCCCTGGCCCCTATCGTCGGGCACTCCACCCGCGTTACCTCAACCGATTAAGCCGTCAGCAGTGCTTCGTACGGCCTTATGGGTACTGCTACTACCGGACTCTTACGTTCCGCAACCACCGGCTCAAGGCCGGAACGCCCCGGGATGGGTCTGCTCCCGCACCGACACGAACTGCTGCCGCACCGCCTGCCCCACCGCCAGTTCCTCGCCGGGCTCGAGGATCTGCGCGGCCGGTCCCTGCCAGGCCGGCGGGGTGCGCGGGTCGAGGGTGCCCTGCGACGTGCCGAGCGCCCAGGCCGCCTGCCGGGCGGCACCGATCGCCCCGTAGTCCGCGGGCTGCGGTACGACGACCTGCACCCCGAACAGCGCAGGCGCCGCCGCCTGTACGGCGGGCAGCTCGGCAGCGGCCCCGAGCAGGAACACCCGCCGCACCTCCACCCCCCGCCCCCGCAGCACATCCAGCGCATCCGCCAGCCCGCACAGCATCCCCTCGAACGCGGCCCGCGCCAGATGCTCCGCCTTCATCGACTCCCGCCTGAGCCCCGCGAGCGTCCCCGCGGTGTGCGGCAGACTCGGCGTCCGCTCCCCCTCCAAATAGGGGAGGAGTACGAGTCCATGGGCGCCCGGCGTCGACTTCATCGCCAGGTCGGACAGGCTCTCCAGGTCGGGCAGCCCGAGCAGTTCGGCGGTGCCGCGCAGGGTCCGTACGGCGTTCAGGGTGGTGACGACCGGCAGGTGCATACCGGTCGCGTCGGCCAGCGAGGTGATCATTCCGGTCTGGTCGACGAGCGCCTCGGGATGCACGGCCATCACCGACCCGGACGCGCCCAGCGACACGACGGCGTCGCCGAGGCCGATCCCGAGCCCGAAGGCGGCGGCCATCGTCTCGCCGGTCCCGGCGGAGATCAGCAGCCCCTCCGGTGTCGTACCGGCCGCGTCGGACGGCCCGATCACCTCGGGCAGCATCGCCTGATGCCCGAGCGCAAGCTCGACGAGATCGCCCCGGTAGGCGCCGGTCGCCGCGGACCAGTACCCGGTACCGGACGCCCCACCGCGATCGGTCGTCCTGCGCACGGGCCGCCCCAGCAACTGCCACACCAGCCAGTCGTGCGCCTGCATCAGCACCGCGGTTCGTACGGCGTTCTCCGGCTCGGTCTTCGCCAGCCACCGCAGCTTGGTCACGGGCTGGGCGGCCTGCGGCACACACCCCACCGCCTGCGCCCACGCCTCGCGCCCGCCGAGCGCGTCGATCAGATCGGCCGCCGCGACCTGCGCCCGCTTGTCACCGCCGACCATCGCCGGCCGCACGGTGTTGCCCTGCGGGTCCAGCGGCACCAGCGCGTTCTGCTGCGCCGACACACCGATGGCCTGCACGCCTTCGAGGAGACCGCCCCCGGCTGCCTCACCGAGGGACAGCAGCCATGCCTGCGGATCGACGTCGGACGGCCGCGAGCTGCCTTCGGCGCCTTCGACCGGATGCGGGGCGTACCCCTGCCGGAGCACGGCTCCGGTGTCCGCGTCGCAGACGACGATGCGAGTGAAATCGGGCGCACTGTCCAGCCCGGCGACTATCCCCATGACACAAAATTCTGCCGCACCGTTCCACTGGGTGTGGCCATCGGCGCCGTAGGGGTGCGTGTGGTCTTGCGGGCGCGGGTGCGTTGTGGCTGGTCGCGCAGTTCCCCGCGTCCCTTGGGTACCTCGACTCGCCGCATGTTTACGTGTTGCTGGTGCCCCAGTCGTCCTCTACTGCGCCATTGGTGTTGCGGTCGCGCAGGGCGCGGACCCTTTCGGTCACCGAGTCGGGGACGTGGACCTTCTCGGTGACCGTGTGGTAGGCCTTGCCGGCGAACTGGCGGCCCTGTTGGGCGGCCGATTCGGCGGTGTTGCGGACGGCGGGGTTCTGGGAGATCTGCTGGGCGGACTTCTTCAGCTGCTCGTAGCGCTCGCGTCCGGCCCGCGTGCCCAGCACGTAACCCAGAGCGAGTCCGGCGACGAACGTGAGCCGGTAGCGCATGGCGGCCACCCTTCCTTGACGAGTCCCTGGTGTCGGCGTCGGGCTGGGGGGGAACCGATTGGCGGAGCACCCCCCTGCTTGCGCTAATGTATGTGTCGCAGCGAGCGCGCGCCCCCTGGCGAATACCCAGGGAGGTACGTTCGATGCACCGAGGCGATCCTCCGTAGCTCAATTGGCAGAGCAGCCGGCTGTTAACCGGCAGGTTACTGGTTCGAGTCCAGTCGGGGGAGCTTCGATCTTCCGTAGCTCAATTGGCAGAGCAGCCGGCTGTTAACCGGCAGGTTACTGGTTCGAGTCCAGTCGGGAGAGCAACCTGAAGAGGACCCCGTTGGGGTCCTTTTTCATGTCCGGTGGAACCGCCCAGGCCAGGCCGAAGTCCTCATGGGCGTGCGAAGTCGACCATCCGAGGCAGGAGATCGTATGAGCGGCTATGCTGCGGCAGACGGCGCGCACAAATGTGCGCGACACGCCGCTATGGGGCGGTAGCTCAGCCGGTTAGAGCAGCGGACTCATAATCCGTCGGCCGTGGGTTCGAGTCCCACCCGCCCCACTGTGCACCCCTGTGAGCTGCGGAAACGTCTCAGTCGGCGGGCGGATTCAGGACGTTGCTCCAACGGGGCTGAATCCGCTGCTCGTGAGTTCAACTCCGTGGCCGCCAGTGTGCGGTGGGATCGCTTTTGACCTGCGCAGACGTAACGGCCCACGGCTGGAGGACGGCGTCGTGGGTGGCTGTGCGAGCGTAGGGACGTCGAATTCTGGACGCCGGCTGGACACGAGGATCCGGAAGTGCTGCAGGTGGCCTTGGGGGCCGGGGGACGGCACGGAAGCGGCCCAGTCCGCCGCGATATGACCGCCGGTCGGCCGGTCGGGAGAAGCTCGGTGCCCCTCGGTACCGCGCGAGTCCTACTGCCTGAGGTCGATCCTGCGGACCGGCTGCCCTGTCGTGCGGGCGATGGTGTCGAAGTCGCGGTCGTAGTGGAGGAGGGTGAGCCCGGCCTCCTCGGCGGCTGCCGCCACGAGGAGATCGACGGGGCCCGCGCTGCGGTGTTCTCCCTTGGCGGTCAGCTGTTCCTGGATGGTGCGGGAGCGGCGGTAGACACCGTCGGGCATGGGGCACCAGGCGTAATGGGCGTCGAGGGCCGCCTTCAAGCGGGTGCGGTCCGTGGCGGAACGTACCGAGTAGAGGACTTCCAGTTCGGTGAGGTCGCAGATCGCGACGAGGCCGGCGGCGATCCTGTCGTCCCATTCGGCGGTGTTCTGTCGGAGGAGGATGCGGGCGAGGGCGGAGGTGTCGATGAGGTAGTCGGCGACGGTCACGCGTCCACTCCGGGGCTGCGATCACCGCGTGCCGCGTCGGCGCTCGTATGGCGGTATGCCTGCTTGTCCAGCAGCATGTCGATGTCCAGGGCGCCCTCGGCTACTAGTTCGCGGGCCTCTTCGAGAGAACGCAGGCGCCGATAGCGGGCCGTGACTTCCCGCAGGGCGGTGTTGATCGTGTCGCGCTTGGTGGTGGTGCCGAGTTCCTTGGCTGCTTCCTCCAGCGCCTCGTCGTCGAGATCGATGACCGTCCGACTCATGATGTCCCTCCTCTTCATATATGTATCAACTGAAGTGTATCAAGATACAAGATCCTTTGTATCTTTCTGGTGGCGCGAAGGCCGTGGTGAGGTGTACGCGTTTGACGGCCTCCAAGCCGTCGACGGCTATCGCACCGATGTACGACGCCTGTCGCCAAGGTGAACGATCAAAGTCTTTGCTCGTATCTGGGCGGTTGCTTGTCTGATCTTGAAGCCTCCCTTGGACTTCAATACTGCTGCTCCTGCCATGCTCCTCAATCGCCAAGTGATTGTGATCAGTTCGTCAAGTGCTCAGGGGTGGGCTGTGGGGGATTCTGGGGGTAGACGTGTGTGGTCGTCGCGTACGGCGTGGCTGGCCGCGTTCGTCTTGTTGATTCAGCCTGTCGCGACGGCCGCCGCCTCTACGGCCGTTGCCGGTGGCCAGGTCACCGGTTCCGACGGCACGACCTCCCTCTCTGCGGAGGCCACCGCCTCGCAGAAGGCGGTGGCCAGTGGTTCCGCGGTTGAGGTCGGCGCCGACCGTACGGAGTACACGACGACGTACGCCAATCCGGACGGCACGACGTTCAGGCTGGACCAGTCGACGGTGCCGGTGCGGGTGCACCAGGGCGACGGGTCGTGGGTGTCCCCGGATCCGACGCTGGAAATCCGGTCGGACGGGACAGCCGTCCCGAAGGCGGCCGTGGTGGATCTGGCGTTCTCCGACGGCGGCGACGGTTCGGGGCTGGTGGACATCGCCCGGGGTGGCAAGTCGTTGCGGCTGGGCTGGCCGGGGACGCTGCCGAAGCCGACGCTGGACGGGGCGAGCGCGGTCTACGCCGATGTGCTGCCCGGCGTGGACCTGCGGATGACGGCGACGACCGAGGGCTTCCGCGAGCTGCTGGTCGTGAAGACCCCGCAGGCGGCTGCCGACCCGGAGCTGAAGAAGGTCGCCTTCTCGCTGCAGTCGGACGGACTGACGGTGGCGTCGACGAGCGGCGGCGGGATGACCGCCGTGGACGACGACGCGCGCCCCGTCTTCTCCGCTCCGGCGGCCCTGATGTGGGACTCGCAGGGCGACGCGACTACCTCCGGCTCGTCCACCCAGTTGGAGCGGACGGCTGCGGTCACGCAGGCGAGTGACCCATCCCCGTCGGCCACCACGGACCCGTCCACCGGCACATCGGCGGACGGCACGGCGGGGCCGGGTGACGGCGACACCTCGGCGGTGCTGCCGGTTCAGGTCGGCACGGATTCGCTGGCCGTGGTGCCGGACGCGGGCATGCTGGCCAACAGCGACAGCAGTGCCTACCCCCTCTACATCGACCCCAGTGTGGGCCTGGACCAGACGGCCCACACGTATCTGCGCTCGGACGGCGTCAGTGACTTCAACTGGGGCAACGGCAGCAACAACGAGGGCAAGGGCACGGGGCACTGCTCTTCGTGGAACGGCTACTACTGTGGCCCCGGCTACACCGAGCGGCTGTACTTCCAGTTCTCGCCGAGCAGCCTGGCGGGCAAGAAAGTGCTGTCGGCGACGTTCCGGGCGACCGAGAGCTGGTCGTTCACGTGCGATGCGCGCTGGGTCGACCTGGACCGTACGAGCAACATCTCGTCGTCGACCACCTGGTCGACCCGCCCCTCGTATCTGGGGGTGATGGCCAGCCGTGACGTGTCGGCGGGCCGTGGCTCTCTGTGTGACCCTTCGCAGCCGCCGGCGCCGATCGAATTCAGCGGCTCGAGCCTGACTTCTACTGTGGGGGACTTCGCCGCGGGGAAGTTCTCGCGGCTGACCTTGCTGCTGAAGGCCCGGGATGAGAGCGACACCAGTGCCTGGAAGCGGTTCCGGAATGACGCGGTGCTTTCGGTGACCTATGTGGGGCTGCCCGCGGCGCCGACCAAGGCGGGCATCGTCGAGGGCAGCGGGATCAGCTGCGAGACCGATTCCACAGACCCCGATGTGATCACGGACCCCACGCCGAGCCTGAGTGCGACGGTGTGGACCGCGACCGGGGGCGGCAGCGGAGCGAGCCTGCGCGCGCACTACTACATCCAGCAGAGGAACAGCGACGGCACCTGGTCGGTGGCGACCGAACCGGTGCGGCCCACAAGCGGTTATGTCGGCAACGGCACGGTGCTCACGTACCCGTCCCCGATCACGCTGTCCGAGGGACCGTTGTACCGGCTGGCAGTGTTCAGCCGCTCCTACTACAACAGCGGCGAGAGCTACCTGGAGTCGCA
Organism: Streptomyces sp. DG2A-72; assembly: GCF_030499575.1. Taxonomy (NCBI): domain Bacteria; kingdom Bacillati; phylum Actinomycetota; class Actinomycetes; order Kitasatosporales; family Streptomycetaceae; genus Streptomyces; species Streptomyces sp. DG2A-72. The sequence goes on along the minus strand of NZ_JASTLC010000001.1, from coordinate 3,103,596 downwards.
CAGCACGGTGACCACCAAGGGCTGGTGCTACTTCAAGGTGGACACCACCGCCCCCAAGGCGCCCACGATCACCTTCGGCAGCCCGTACTCGGAGTGCACGGCCAACGCGTGCGCCCCCGCCGGCGGGCCGGGTGTGGCGGGCCAGTTCACCTTCGCGCCGGCATCGGGGGACACCAACGCCGCCTACGAGTACAAGCTGGCGACCTCCACCTCCTGGTCCAAGCCGATCTCCGGCAACAAGGTCACGGCCGGGATCACCCCCCAGTTGGCGGGCACCCAGCAACTGCAGGTACGGGCGCAGGACAGTGCCCAACGCTGGGGCGCGAAGACGATCGTGAAGTTCAACGTCGCCGAGGGGCAGACGGCGATCGGCCGCTGGCACTTCGACGACGCGGCACCGGGCTCCGGCGTGACCACGGCCGCGGACACGGCGACCGAGGGCACACGTCACTCGGCGACCCTCTACACCCAAGGCGCGGGCTGGTCCTCACTCGCCCGCCGGGGCGACCAGGACCGTTCGCTCTGGCTGAACGACACCTCCGACACCACCCGCCAGTCCGGGTATGCGGCCTCAGCCACTCCGGTGGTCAACACCCAGTCGTCGTTCACTGTTTCGGCATGGGCCTACCTTTCGGACGGATCCGACTTCCGCACGGTGGTGTCGGAGACGGGCAGCGACGGCTCCGGGTTCGCCCTGTACTACTCGCCGGGCATCCAGCGCTGGGTGTTCCTGTGGAACTGGTACGAGAACGGAGTACGCAAGTACCTGGGCGCGAACGCCGACGCGGCCGGGGTGCCGCTGAAGGTGTGGACGCACCTGACCGGCGTCTACAACTCCGTGGACCGCACCATCTCCCTGTACGTCAACGGTCGTTTGCAGGGCTCGCCGGTGGCGCTGCCCAGCACGTCGGACGCCACCGTCACCGACGGCACCCTGCAGTTCGGCCGGGTCGCCTTCACCCCGGGCAGTTACGTGAACTACTGGCGGGGCAGGGTCGACGAGGTGGCCGTCTGGCAGCGCGCCCTGACCGACGACGAGGTCGCCACCGAGGACCAACTGCTCGACGGCAACAATGTGCCGGGCGTGGAGTTGATGGGCGCCTGGAACCCGGACGGCGCGAGCGGAAGCACGCTGGCGGACACCACCTCCGGATACGGCCGTACGCTCACCCTGGCCGGCGGCGCCTCGCTCGACGGCCAGGCCGTCGTCCTGAACGGAACAGATGGCGCGGCCACCGCGCCCGGACCGGTGCTCGACGACACGGCCTCGTTCACCGCCACCACGCTGGTGGACATCGACCGCGACGCCTTGCTCTCCAAGCCGGTCGGATACACCGCCCAGGTCATCGGCCAGCGCGGTGCGGACGGCTCCTCCTGGGGTTTCTGGTACCAGTTGACCGGCACCGACCTCGACCCGGACACCGACACCACCGTCCCGGTCGGCAAGTGGTACTTCGGCCGGCTGAACACGGACGGCAGTTTCGACGGAGTGGTCTCCGACGAGGCCGCGGTCCTGGGCAGCCCGGTCCGGATGACGGGCACGTACGACGCCCCGTCCGGCACGATCCACTTCTACCTCGGGCCCGACGAGAACGGCGCCGACGCCCCTCATCCCTACACGGCGGTGGCGGGGTCCGGCGAGTTCGCGGCCGGTGAGGGATACGTGGGCGGAGCCTGGGGCCACCACCTGCCGGGAAAGATCACCGACATCAGGCTGTGGACCGGCGCCATGGCCAACCAGCAAGTCACCGACACCATCGGAGACTGACCCATGTGACAGGCACGAGGTGGGGCGGCGTCAAGCAGCCGCCCCACCCGGCCAGACTCCCTTGTCCCCTTGCTCTTTTGATCCCTTGGCGTGTGCAGGCGGCCGGTAGCGGTCGCGGGAGGCTAGTCATGAGTTCCGGCATGAAGGCTCGTTGGATGGGCACTGCTCTGACCCGCGGTGTGCTGTCGCCGTGGCGTCGACCCGCACCGGGTCGGGGTCCACGGCGTCGGCGGGCACCTGTGGTCGCGGCGCTGTGCATGGCGCTGGTCGTTCCTGCGGGGCTCGGGGTCCCGGCGGCTCACGCTGCCGGGGGCGGCCTGGGCAAGCCGGCGCTGCCGAAGCAGCGGGTCGACAAGGTACGGAAACATCTGGGCCTGGGCTCGAAGAAGGCCCGTGCGCAGGTCGCCAAAACCGGGGCCGTCAACGCGGCCCAGGCCCAGCGCGCACATGCCCAGCAGCACGTGGTCTGGCCGCACACCGCCGAGGTGACCGGGCGAATACCGGGGCAGGGCGTGGCCAAGCTGACGGCAGGAGGACTGCCGATCACCGTCGTGCCCGGGCGGGGGACCGGTTCGGCGGTGGGCCAGGTTCGGGTGCGGGTTCTCGGACAGCAGCAGGCCCGGGCAGCGGGCATCAAGGGTGTGCTGTTGACGGCATCAGTCGCCGAGCCGGGCTCCGCCCAGGTGAGCGTCGACTACTCGGCGTTCGCCTCCGCCTACGGCGGGGGCTGGTCCGGTCGCCTGCGGCTGGTTCAGCTCCCGGCGTGCGTGCTGACCACGCCGCGGAAGGCCGCCTGCCGGACACAGGCCCCGCTCGGCTCGCACAACAACATCAGTGCTCAGACGCTGTCGGCCAAGGTCAGTTTGGGGAAGGCCGGCAGCGGCACTGCGCGGGCCTCGCGCTCGGCGCCACGCACGTCGTTGATGGCTGCCGGCACAACGTCGGCCACGGTGCTGGCCGTGACCGCCACCTCATCGGGGGAATCGGCCTCCGGTGCCGGCAACTACGCGGCCAGCCCGCTCTCGGCCTCCTCCAGCTGGGAAGCAGGCAGTGCTTCGGGCGGCTTCACCTGGTCCTACCCGCTGACCACTCCGCCGGCCGCAGCGGGACCGTCGCCGCAGCTGTCGTTGTCGTACGACTCGGGGAGCGTGGACGGCAGGACGGCTTCGACGAACAACCAGGGAACGCTCGTCGGTGAGGGCTTCGGCGACGTGGCATCCTCCTACGTCGAGCGGTCCTACGCCTCGTGCGACGACGACGGCGAGAGCGGCAAGTACGACGAGTGCTGGAAGTACGACAACGCCTCGCTCGTGCTGAACGGAAAGTCCACCGAACTGGTGAAGGACGACACCACCGGCGTCTGGCACCTGAAGGACGACGACGCCTCCACCGTCACCCACTCCACCGGCGCCGACAACGGCGACAACGACGGGGAGTACTGGACCGTCACCACCGGCGACGGCACCAAGTACGTCTTCGGCCTGAACAAGCTGCCCGGAGCGGACACCCAGCGCACCAACTCCGTATGGACCGTGCCGGTATTCGGCAACAACTCCGGCGAGCCCGGCTACGACCAGGGCTCCGCCTTCGCCGACCGGTCCCTCGACCAGGCCTGGCGCTGGAACCTGGACTACGTCGTGGACCTGCACGCCAACGCGATGTCGTACTGGTACACCGCGGAGACCGACTACTACGGAAAGAACGGCGCGACCACCGGCACCGCCCAGTACACGCGGGGCGGCTACCTCACCAAGATCCTCTACGGGCAGAACAAGGACACCCTGTTCACCGGCACCGCCTCGGACGAGGTCACCTTCAGCTATGACGAGCGGTGCACCGCCTCCGACTGCTCCTCGCTGACGTCCTCCACCGCCTCCAGCTGGCCCGACGTCCCGTACGACTCCATCTGCGCCTCCGGCGCGGACTGCAAGGCCACCGGCCCGGCGTTCTTCACCCGCAAGCGCCTGACGAGCATCGACACCCACGCATGGTCGGCCGCCTCCAGCACCTACACGGATGTCGACTCCTGGGCGCTGACCCAACAGTTCCTCGACCCGGGCGACATCGGCAACAGCACAGACCAGACCCTCGTCCTCAAGAGCATCCAGCACACCGGAAAGAACGGGACCGCGATCTCCCTGAACCCGGTCACGTTCACCTACCAGATGCGGGAAAACCGGGTCGACTCCTCCACGGACAATGTCCTACCGCTGAACCGGCCCCGCATCCAGACCATCACCTCCGAAGCCGGCGCCATCACCACGGTGACGTTGTCCGACCCGGAATGCATACGCGGCTCGAACATGCCGTCGTCCGAGGACAACGACACGATGAGCTGCTACCCGGTCTACTGGCACGTCAACGGCGCCACCGAGGCGTCGCTGGACTGGTTCAACAAGTACCGGGTCACCGACGTCATCACCTCCGACCCCACCGGTCTGGGCGAGACGATGGAGAACCACTACAGCTACTCCGGGCCGGCCTGGCACTACAACAGCGACCCGTTCACCCCGGCCAAGGAGCGCACCTGGTCCGACTGGCGCGGCTACCGCACCGTCACCACGCTGAAGGGCGCCTCCAGCGAAACCCAGTCCAAGACCGTGTCGCTGTATCTGCAGGGCATGGACGGTGACAAGCAGAAGGACGGCACGACACGCTCGGTCTCCGTCCCGGGCATCGGCTTCACCGGCCTGAGCGTGGCCGATCAGACCGACAGCGACCGCTTCGCCGGCTTTACCCGCGAGCAGATCACCTACAACGGGTCCACCCCGGTCACCGTCACGGCCAACGACCCCTGGTCCAGCCGCACGGCCAGTCAGCAGAAGTCGTACGCTGACATCGAGGCCTACTTCGTCCGCACCTACAAGACGCAGACCTCGACCTACCTCACCGCTGCCGCCAAGTGGCGCACCCGCAGCGTGACCACCAGCTTCGACAGCTACGGCATGCCCGCCACCGCCTACGACGCCGGCGACACGGCCGTCACTGGCGACGAGACCTGCACACGCACCTGGTACGCCCGCAACGACACTCTGGGCATCAACTCCCTGGTCTCCCGCACCCGCGTCGTCGGCCGCGCCTGCTCCACCGCCGAGACCGACCTGAGCCTGCCGACCTCGACGAGCACTCGCGGGGACGTACTGTCCGATGCGGCCACGGTCTACGACTCCACCACCGCCACCGCCTGGACCGCGTCCCAGACTCCGACCCTGGGGGATGCGAACTGGACCGGACGTGCCGCCGCCTACCCCGCCACGGCCACCAACGGTGAGCGGTCCCCGACCTCCTGGCAGACCGTCGACAAGACCACGTACGACACCCTGGGCCGGCCCTTGAACGTGACCGACGCGCTGGGCAACCCGACGACCACCGTCTATACCCCGACCACGACGGGACCGCTCACCAAGACAACGGTCACCAACGCGAAGACCCAGAAGTCCTACACCTACTTCGACTACGCCCGCGGCACTCCCGTCAAGGTCTACGACGTCAACACAAAGCTGACCGAGTCGACGTACGACGCGCTGGGCCGGGTGACCGCCGTCTGGCTGCCCAACCATCTGCGCGCCGCCGGATACGGCGCCAACTACACGTACGCCTACTCCGTCACCAACAAGGCCCCGTCCTGGGTCTCGTCCTCCAGCATCCTCGCGGAAGGCGTCTACAACACCAGCTACTCGATCTACGATTCGCTGCTGCGGCCGCTGCAGACCCAGTCCCCGACCGCGAACGGCGGCCGGCTGCTGACAGACGTCCGCTACAACAGCCGCGGCCTGGCCTACGAGACCTACGCCGACGTCTTCGACTCCACCGCCACCCCGTCCGGCAGCTACGCCCGCGCCGAATACGGCGGCGCGCCGAAGCAGACCAACACGGTCTTCGACGGCGCCGAACGCCCGACCAGCAGCAGTTTCTACGTCTACGGCGTCAAGAAGCGGGCCACATCGACGACGTACACCGGAGACTCCACCGCCACCACCGCCCTGGCCGGAGGCTCCGCGGCCCGCACCATCACCGACGTCTTCGGCCGCACCACCGAGCAGCGCGAGTACTCCGGTACCGACCCGGCCGACACCGCCTACGGTGCGGGCGTCGGCGCTGCCTACACCTCCACGAAGTACACCTACACCCGTGACTCCAAGCCGGACGTCGTCACCGGCCCCGACGGCACACAGTGGTCCTACACGTACGACCTGTTCGGCCGTCAGACCTCGGCGACAGACCCGGACAAGGGCACGAGCACGACGTCTTACACCGACCTGGACCAGGTCGCCACCACCACCGACTCCCGCAAGACCACCCTCCTGTACGGCTACGACGAACTCGGCCGCAGGACCGACCAGTGGCAGACGGCCAAGACGGACGCCGACAAGCTCGTCCACTGGGCCTACGACACCCTGGCCAAGGGGCAGCTGGACTCGTCCACCAGTTACGTCGGAGGGGTGACCGGCACCGCCTACACCCGCAAGGTCACCGCCTACGACAGCCTGTACCGGCCGACCACCACCCAGTTGCTCCTGCCCTCGACCGACGCCCTGGTCACCTCCGGCGCCGTCACCTCCACGCTGACCCTCTCGACGTACTACAACCTCGACGGCACCCAGCAGTACATCTCCGAACCGGCCGCCGGGGGTCTGGCCGCGGAGAAGGTCGTCACCCATTACGACAGTGCCGGTCTGCCCACGGACATGGCCGGCCTCAGCGGCTACCTGCTCGGCGCCGCCTACTCCGAAATCGGCCAGCCTCAGCAGTTCACCCTGGGCACCTCCACGGCCGCGGGCACCAAGAAGGCCTACATCACCAACACCTGGGAGGAAGGCACCGACCGGCTCAAACAGTCGGCGGTCACTGACCAGACCCACAACTACGAGCTGCAGGAACTGAACTACGGTTACGACGACGCCGGCAGCGTCACCTCCATCACCGACCCCACCACCCTCGGCGGCACCGGCAAGGCCGACAACCAGTGCTTCGCCTACGACGGCCACCAACGCCTGACCGAGGCCTGGACCCCGTCCACCGCCGACTGCTCCGCCTCCGGCCGTACCACCGCGAACCTCGGGGGCGCCGCCCCGTACTGGACCTCGTACCGCTACACCGACGGCGGCCTGCGCTCCACGGAGACCAGCCACACCTCCACCGGTGACACCACCAGGACGTACTGCTACGGCGACAACGCTCACCCCCACGGCCTGACTGCCATCACCACGGCCACTTCATGCACAGGTGTGACCGCGACGTACGCCTACGACGCGACCGGCAACACCACCGGCCGCCCGAACGGCACCGACACCCAGAGCCTTACCTGGAGCCCCGAAGGCCAACTCGGCACCCTCACCGAGAAGTCCGGTTCCGGCACCACGAAGAGCACCACCAGCCACGTCTACGACGCCGACGGCACTCTCCTGATCCGCCGCAACACCGGCGGAGAGAGCGTCCTCTACCTCGACGACGGCACAGAGGTACACCTCGACACTTCCACCTCGACCGCCAAGTACTGGGCCCAGCGGTACTACAACGCCGGCGGCCAGGTCATCGCTCTGCGCACCGACAAGACCGGCACCGAGACCCTCTCCTGGCTCTCGTCCGACCAGCACGGCACCAGCAGCCTTGCCCTCGACGCCACCAGTCAGGCGGTCACGAAGCGATACAGCACCCCCTTCGGCGCCTCTCGCACCGGCGGCACCGGCAACTGGCCCGACGACAAAGCCTTTCTCGGTAAGTCCGCCGACTCTTCCACCAGCCTCACCTACGTCGGCGCCCGCGAATACGACGCGGCCACCGGGCGTTTCCTCAGCGTCGACCCGGAACTCGACACGAGCGACACCCAATCCCTCAATGGCTACACCTACGCCGACAACAGCCCGGTGACCCAGAGCGATCCCACGGGCCTGGAAAGCTGTGGGCCCGTTCACTTCTGCTCCGGAAACAACGGCACGTACGGCACCTATCACCCTGAACAAGACCCAGGGTCGAAGAAGTACAAGGGCTCCAGCTACTACTGCGACACGCACAAATGCGGCGGCGGCGGTGGCACCGGCAGGGCCCCGGCGAGCGATCCGGTAACGATCGCGCCGATCCCGCCGCGCCAGTTCGGCGAGGAGGCGAAACGCGCATGGCTCGACGCACTCCACATGGTCGACAAGCAGAACCGGATGACGGACTCCAACGACATGTGGGACGCCCGCAACGGAATCCACCTGGCGAGTGAGACGTTCTGGGAGGTCTTCTGCGACGAGGCCCCCGGAGCCTGCCCCAAGAGCCGGCCCGATGCTCACAACTCCACCGACTTCGGGTATTTCCCGATGGCTTCGTCGGACTCGTCGGGAGAGTCACTCAAAGACGTTCTGCGTGGAGGACCCTCGGCAGCAGCTGCCGGAATCTGGTACAGAAATCTGCGCCCCGACGAGGATCCGGCAGAGGGATTGTTCGCCAAGAACGTCGACGGTGACTACACCATCAACGTGCAGATAGGTCAGGGGAGTCGGGTACGGACCCAGTGGATTTCGGTGACGAAGAGCTGGGATGTGATCAAGAAGTGGCGCCAGCCCGGTCAGCGGGTCGCTATCATCGACGGCGACAAAGTCGAGGCGCGGCTGGTCGATCTCACCTCGGCGGAAAACAGGGCAAGGTACCTGCGGGGATGGTCTGCGAACACAAACGCGCAATCATCGCAAGAGGCTCTGGTCGAGAGATACATAAACCCAAGCGCCATCATCGGAATGGTCGAAGATGAGGAATGATCCAGTGGACGAGGAACTTGTGTCGCAGCTGAGCGAAGCGGCTGACGGATTCATCGTTCCCCTGCGCCTGAACGACGGGTTCGATCGGCTCGCGCTGGACGAGCTGTGCAGGCAGATCGACCGGCTCGGGCAGCACTGGCGCACGGCCGAGGTCATTCCGAAATCGGCCGCCCTCATCCTCTCGGAGCTGTATCCGGCGATCAGTGCCTGCGCCGACCTTTACACGGGGGGCGAGCGGCAGAGAATGATCGAGGCCGCGGTGCGGGTCGGGGAAAGGGTCACCTACGCCTTGGACCCCGCGGGAGAACCCGAGATGTGAGACCTCGCGCCGCACCGCCACCGCACACGACGAGCCCCGGACCACCTGTCCGGGGTTCGCTCGATCATTCGGTCTCCGCCAGTCCGCCACCTCCCGCTCCCCTGGCAGTCAACGGCGTCCCCGCCGACGGGAAGACTCGGCGGGACAGCGCCTCACAGGGTGGCGGTCGGACATGCTCGAGAGATGCGGGTCAACGGGTGGGAACGCCGATCGGCGTGGCTGTGGGCAGGGCGGCGGTTCGCAGCGGCGTATTCGAGCATGATCTTCGGCTCCCAGTTTGGTCTCGTGCTCTTGCGGCGAGGTGTCACCGATCGCTGTGTGGAGGCGCTGGTTGTTGAACCAGTCCATCCATTCCGGGTGACGAGTTCGACGTCGGCCAGGTCGTGCCAGGGCTTGCGGGACCTGATCAACTCCGCCTGCTGAAGAATGTTGGCTACGGCAGCGGACTTGTCCGATCCGGGACGAGGCACCAAACCCTATCTGACCTGGGAAGACGGCCATCATGAGCGTAGATGGACAAGGGCCGCCAAGATCCCCAAAAGGACTCATAATCCGTCGGCCGTGGGTTCGAGTCCCACCCGCCCCACCATAGACTTGCCCTGACGTGCAGAAACGTTCCTTTTAGGGTGTTGGAACGTCAACTTCGCCTCAGCGGACTGAATCCGCAGACGCGGAGCTGACAAGACCGCCGGTACCGGGAAGTGGCCGGGAGACTGAGTTCTGAGGTTGGGGCGGGACTGCTGGTCGTGAGGCCACGGTTTGGCCAGGCGTTTCAGCTTGGCGCGGGTGCCTTCGACGTTTTGGGCGGCAGAGGATTCGGTCGACGAGGGCGGTGACGGTCTTCCGGGTGGTCGCGAGGTGCTCGAGGTCGGTGGCGACCATAACGTGGGTCATCGCCCAGTAGACGCGGGAGGTGGGCCCACTGGCAGCCGGACCGCTACTGCGCCAGTTGCAGCGAGAAGGTCCAGGTGAAGCAGGGCGACAAGATCCCCTCCTGCCCCAACGGGCACAAGCAGTACGAGACGCGCCGGAACGAGCCGGACACCAAGTCCTGACCGGGCCGTGATCATGCGATTCCGTGACCGCCGCGACGCCGGCCAGGAACTCGCGGGCCGGCTGATGGAGTGGGCAGCCGGCGGTGACCTGGTCGACCCCGTTGTACTGGCGCTGCCGCGAGGCGGCGTTCCGGTGGCGGCCGAGGTGGCCCGAGCCCTCAAGGCACCGCTGGATGTGCTGGTCGCGCGGAAGATCGGCGTCCCGGGTCACCCGGAGACAGGCATCGGCGCGATCGTGGCTGACGATCCCCCGCTGTTCGACCGGCGCTCACTGGACATGCTCGGCCTGACCGAGGACCGGCTCGCCCCGGACGTAGCCCGCGAGCGCACCGAACCGCACCGTCGGGAACAGCGGTACCGAGGTGACCGCCCCAGGCCCGAACTCGAGGACCGGGCTGTGATCCTCATCGATGACGGGCTCGCCACCGGCGCCACCGCACGCGCCGCCCTGCGCCACCTGGCCCGCCAGGACCCGGCACGGCTGGTCCTCGCTGTCCCCGTCTGCGCTCCCGACACCGCCGTGGCGATGCGCTCGGAAGCCGACGACGTCGTCTGTCTGCACCACCCGTCGGACTTCCACGCAGTCGGACAGTTGTACGACGACTTCGACCAGGTCAGCGACGATGAGGCCATGCAAAGACTGCGCGAGCACGGTGCCTCGGCAAGCAGGAGCTGATCGGTCCCGCAACCGGGAGCGTCGGTGTGGCGCGGCGCGTCGACGCGGCGGACATGGGGCGGGGCCGCGTGGCCGCGCGGGTACGCGCGAGCACAAATGGGTCTTCCGGGGCTGGGTACACGGTCTGGGGGACCGGGAGGGCAGTCGGCCCAACGCCCCGACAGCTTGGAAGCAGGTGATGTCCGTGATCTCCGACGTGGTGGCGGTGCCCGCCGACCGGCTCACGCTCCCCGGCGACTTCGTGGTGCCCGAAGGGGCGCGCGCCGTGGTGCTGTTCGCGCACGGCGTCCACACGCCTCGGAGCCACCCTCGTATCCAGGCACTCGCCGGCGAACTGCAGCGGGCTGGATTCGGCACGCTCTCGATGGACATGTTCAGCGAGACGGAGGCCCGCCGCGCTGAGCTGGTGCAGGGGCAGCCCGTCGACTTGGAGAGGCTGGGTCGCCGCCTGGTGGCCGCGGTGGACTGGCTCAAGGCCCAAAGTGACACCCGGGCGCTGCCGGTGGTCCTGTTCGCCGCGGGCGCGGAGGCGGCTGTGGCGTTGCGGGCGGCGGCGGATCTGCCGGACCGGGTGCTGACGGTGATCTCCTGGGCCGGGCAGCCGGAACTGGCGGACGAGGTCCTGGACCGGGTCCGCACGCCGGTGCTGTTCGTCACCGGCGGACACACCCCTGAGGCGGTGCCGGCGATCCGGCAGGCGGCCGACCGGCTGGAGGCGACACGGGAACTGGCCGATCGAGTACCGGCTCCCCACTCCGTGCGTGAGGTGCGAACCGCTTCTCACCGGTTCGACGACTCGGACGCCCTGGACCGGGCCGCCGAGGTGACCCAGGAATGGATCGACGCGCACCTGCGGTCCGGCTGACGGCCGCGGCGATGAAGGAGGAGGTGAGACTCGTGCCGGCCCGGCTCTTCGACCGCCGGGAAGTGTTCCGCCTCACCGGACAGGAGATGGCCCAGCTCGTCGAGGTGCTGCCCCGCAAGTCGTACGAGCAGGCCCCGAAACAGCTGGACACCTCCCGGCCGGTGATCGTCTACTGCGCCGACCAGCTGTGCGACCTGAGCCCACGGGCCGCCACCCGGCTGGAGCAACTGGGCTTTGAGCAGGTCTACGACCACGTCCTCGGCAAGGCCGACTGACTCGCCGCGGGCCTGTCCTACGAGGGGCGGCTGTCCGAGGTGCCACTGGCCGGCGAGCCGGCCGACCGCAACGTCCTGACCTGTCCGCAACGTCCTGACCTGCACCGCCGACCAGCCGCTGGACGAGGTACTGGCGATGCTGGACGAGACGGACCGGCGCTGGTGCGTGGTGGTCGACGCCGAAGAGGTCGTTCGTCCTCGGCCTCCTCCCGCACAAGGACGTGGCCGTCCGGACCGACGGCACCGCGGGGGAGGCCATGCGGCCGGGACCCACGACCGTCCGTGCCGACCAGCGACTCGGTCCGCTGCTGGACCGCATGAACCGTACCGACACGCAGGCCGTGCCGGTCACCGATCCGGAAGGGCGGCCGCACATGCGGTGTGCCCGGTGAACAGCCGCCGGCGGACACCCGTACCTCTCGTCGTAGGCCTGGCCGCTGCCGCGGCAGGAGCAGTACGGAGACGGAGAGGTTCGTGCCACACCTACCCGAGGAGTCACGGGGGCCCGCGCGAGGAAGTACCGGGCACGGACCGCCCGCCGCCCGCCTGTTGCGCGCCGCCGCGCCGGTCGCGAGCCTTGCCGTTCTTTTCCTGGTCGCGGCGTGCAGTGGCGGTGAGGGGGACGCGTCGGCGGACATGAAGCCGTCGGAGATGTCGGCCGCTCCGGAGGCCGGTGTCGAGGCGCCGGCGAAGGTCGAGGTGATCGCCTCCCTGACCGGGTGCAAGCCCAAGATCCGCATCGAGGCGGAGGAGCTGCGCCAGGGTGTGTGCCACACGAAGGAGGTCGACTACCTCATCACCACCTTCCCCGAGGAGAAGTACACCCAGGCCTGGCTGGACTCCGCCGCGGTCTACGGCGGCAAGTACCTGGTCGGCCAGCGCTGGGTCGTCAGTGCGAAGCCGGAGATGCTGGAGGGGGTCCGGGACAAGATCGGCGGAACCGTTCGGGAACTGCGGGGCACGGGACCGACTACCGGTTCGTAGGCGGGGGCGCGTACGGAATCGGGCCGACCGGCGTGGCGTGTGCGTGTCAGCTCTCCGGTGACGAGGCACGGCGCTTCACCGCGAGCAGGGTGCCGAGCACGGCGAACAGGCCGGCCCGCGCGCACGTCCCCGTGCGACTGGGCCGGCCCGTCCCGGCACGCCCGGTCACGTGATCACGCGGCACGGTCGCTCATCAATCCGCCCCTTACGCCCCGGTCAGGCCCCCGCTGCAGGCGGCGCCCGGCTCGGGGGTCTGCGCACCCTGGACGTACTTGGTGAAGAACTGCTCCACCCTCGGGTCGGACGCCTTGTCCACGCTGAGCTGGCGGCCCCAGGCCGACAGCATGATGGGCCCGGACTGGTCGTCGTTCGGGCTCATCAGGGTGTAGGGGGTCCGGGAGACCTTGTCGCCGAGGGTCTTGATGTCGGCGTCGGCGGCCTTGTCGTTGTACGTCACCCAGACCGCGCCGTGCTCCAGGGAGTGCACGGCGTTCTCGTTCGGGACGGGCTTGGTGTAGACCGTGCCGTCGCAGGTCATCCAGGCCTGGTGGTGGTCGCCGCCGACGGGTGGGTCCATCGGGTAGTCGACGGTGCCTTCGACGTGGTTCTGGGTGAGCTCCTTCTTCGCCCAGGTCCGCTCGCCGCGTACGGGCTTCTTCGCCGCGGCGGCCTGCTGCTCGTCCTTCTCGTCGGCCTTGTTGAGGGCGTATCCGCCCCAGCCGATCAGTCCGGCGACGATGACCGTGCTGAGCGTGATGGTGATGATCTTGTTGCGGCGCTCGCGAGCCTGGTCGGCGCGGCGCATCTCCTCTATTCGGGCCCGCCGTGCCTGGGTGGCGGCCTTCTTGCTGGTTCTGCTCATGGCTGTGTGTTCCTCGTCCCCGCCGAACGGCGGTGAGTGCAGGGGTGGATGGACGTACGCCGCTGGGCCGGTGTGTACACGTGCGTACCGGGCCCTGGGTGTTCGTCTACGTCCGCTGCACCTGGAGGACGTGGAGATCAGGAGCGCGACAGGCCGGCGTGGGCCCGGCGATGCGCCGGGCGGTGTCCGGCGGTCGGGGCAGGTCCGGCGAGCGGGGGAGGATCGCCGGGAGGGGGTGGGCGGGAGCGGCGAGCACGGCTCGTACGGCGTCGACGGCCCGGTGGCAGCGCATGTCGTCGTAGGGGCAGTCGGAGGCGTGCTCGGCGGGCGCCGCGAGGTGTTGCTCGGCAGGGGAGCCCGTCGCGGCGGTGGACACCGTCGTCATCGAGGCGTCGGCCGGGGCGCTCTGACCGTGCGTCACGAGGCCCAGGCAGAGCACCAGTGCGGAGAGCAGTACGGCGAAGGCAGGGCAGAGCGCCGCGATCCGCGCGGTCCACCGCGTGCCGCGGGTCGCGTCCTGCGCCCGGCTCTTCATCGCCTTGATATTAGAAGTCATCTCATTTGGTGAGCCAATGGAAGCAGACGAGGGTGCGGGCGGCGGCATCCGGCCGGCCAGAGGCGGTGCGTTCGATTGTCCAGTGGTGGCGGCCCAGGCGGCTCAAGAACTCCATGACCTTGCGGTGACGCCGCGTTGCGGAGGCCAACGACGCGGGTGGTCGTAGTCGTACCCCTTGGCGGCGTGGAACTTGGCCGGCCGGCGTCGGCGCTGACCGTGGCGGGAGCGGGTAGGGACTGGCCACTGCGCCCGGGAGTCATCAGCGTCACGGGGTGGAAAGGCCGGGGAGGTTCGCCGCCACCGATTCCGGAGATCCCCACGATTCCTCCAGTGCGGCCCGTAGTGCGGTGACGGTATCCGCGCCGACGCGTTCGGCGAGCGCGGCTTCGAGCCCGGCCAGGATCTGCATCGTCTCCGCGCGGCGCCGAGCACCGGCCGCCGTGAGGAGTACGAGCTTCGACCGGGCGGAGTGCGGATCGCTCTCCACGGTCACCACGCCCAGGGCGACAAGTTCATGGACCCACTGGTGTGCGGTCGGGGCGCTGACGCCCAGACGCCGGGCCAGCTCGGCGATGCTCGCTCCCTCTGACGGGAGCTGACTGAGCAGGGTCACGTGTGCCGCACTGACGGCCGTCCCGTCTTCCTGGTTCTCGAACGCGGTGGTGAGGGCGGCTCGGAACCAGTTGTGTGCGCGCCACAGCAGCCGGATGAGCGGCTCGGATTCAGAGGGGGAGGAGGGCATGTGGCTCTGCTTTCGCGGTGAGGCGGGCGGTTCGGCGCGGTCTGCCGATCGTAAGCCGGTCAGGTCAGGTGTCCAGCGTCACCGGAGCTTCCCAGATCACCTTCCATTAGGTAGCCTATGATTAGGTTACCTAATGGTGGAGCTCGGTCGAGCCCCACCCCCGACCTCACCTCCCTGATTCCCGTAGACCGATGGAAAGGCAGGACGATGACGACAGGATCGTCTGTATCCCCCCTCACCGCGGGCGCCTCGCGGCGGCGTCTGCTGGCCGCCGCGGCCGGTGCCACCGCCGGCACGGCAGCCCTCGCGGTCCCGCCCGCCGCCGCCCAGGCCGCTACCTCCACGTCGGCCGGGACCGCCGCCGGCGGCCCGGGGCGTGGCATGAAGGTGATCGCGGTCGAAGAGGCGTTCTCCGTTCCGGAGCTGATCCCGTGGCCGGGCGAGGCCCGGATGCCTCCCGGCTGGGGAGAGGAGTGGGGGCGCCGGCTCGCCGACTTCACGGAGTTGCGGCTGGCGGACATGGACCAGCATGGGGTGGACATGCAGGTCCTGTCGCTCACCTCACCCGGTGTGGAGGCCATCGAGGACCCCTCCGAGGCCGTGGCCACGGCCCGCCGGGTCAACGACCGCCTGGCCGAAGTGGTCGCCGCCCACCCGACACGGTTCGCCGGATTCGCCGCCCTGCCGTTGCAGGACCCGCAGGCCGCCGTGGTCGAGCTGCGCCGGGCGGTGGAGCAACTGGGCCTCAAGGGGGTCCTGCACAACGACCACGTTCAGGGCCACTACCTCGACGAGCCGCGGTTCCGGCCGGTGTGGGCCGAACTCGAACGGCTCGGCGTGACGCTCTACCTCCATCCCGCGCTCTTCCCCGCCGATCAGTGGCGGGTGTTCCAGGGGCATCCCGTGCTGAGCGGGCCGTCCTGGGGATGGACAGCGCAGGTCGGCGCCCACGCACTTCGCCTGATCTACGGCGGAGTGTTCGACGAGTTCCCCGGGGCCTCCGTGACGCTGGGGCACATGGGAGAACTGCTGCCCTTCCAGCTGGCCCGGCTCGACAGCCGCTACCACCAGGCCGACCCCAAGGGCAGGCCACGACACCTGCCCTCCCACTACCTGCGGCACAACCTCTACGCGACCACCAGCGGCGTCTTCTCCCACGCGGCCCTCCTCGGAGCCGTCCAGGCCATCGGCGCCGACCGGCTGCTGTTCGCCGTCGACTACCCCTACGAATCAACGGCAGAGGCAGTCGAGTTCCTCCGCACAGCGCCGTTCTCCCGCGCCGACCTCAAACGCATCGCACACCGCAACGCGGCACACCTGCTGAACCTCTGATCAAGACAGCAACAGATGAGGAATGGTCGAGCTGACTCTCACGGCCCAACACCGGCGCAGGCACGGCGCGATGTACGACGCGGTCCATCACGGCAGAGGGAGAGGGGCTGACGTGTGGCGTCTCGTCTCACGTCGTCCGCTCACGCATCGCTCACCCGTCGTGCGCAGGTGACCAGCACCTCTGGCAAGAGCCGAGGCCGTGTGCGAATGCCGCGACAGGTTCAGGCTGGTTCGGTGATGACGCGGGGCTTCCTCGTCCAAGGTGGTGAGGCCATGACGTGCCGGCTGCTCGCACGGTCACCCTGGTGTGCCGTCTTTGCGCAAGGTGACCGGTCGGCTGAGGGGGCCTGCCGGTTGCACCTGCTGTATCGCGTCGGTCACCTGGCCGAGGAGCGCCTGCAGTTGGGTGGTGTCCTTGGCGCCGAGCTTCTCGGTGATCTGCTGTTCGATCTCCGCGATCACGGAGTCGGCCTTGCGCAGGGCGTCGCGGCCGGTGTCGGTGAGGTGGAGTTCCTGCACGTGACGGTGGCGCGGGTGCGGCCGGCGTTCCAGGAGGCCCCGGCCCTCCAGGCGGGCCACCAGGGAGGCCACCGCCTGCGGGGTGACGTTCAGACGGCGGGCCAGTTCCGCTCCGGCCAGGCCGGGATCGACGTGGACGGCGATGAGCAGGGAATAGTGTGCCGCCGCCAAGCCCAGCGAGCGCAACCGCTGCTCCTTCAGGGTTGTCACGGCCAACTCCGCCCGCCGCAGTGCCCAGGTCACCCGGTCCAGTGCGTCGGCGCCGACCGGCTCCTCGTCATGCAGCGTCATAAGGCGAGAATACGACACTGGTCAGTCATCAAACGCTTGACATGATGCAGGCGCTTGAATCAAGCTGTCCTCATGCCTCGTACTCTTGCTCTCATCACCGGCGCTTCCTCCGGAATAGGCGCCGCCTACGCCCGCCTCCTCGCTGCCGACTGCGACTTCGTCCTGGTGGCCCGGAGGGCCGACCGCCTTTCCGAGCTCGCGGACGAACTCCGCGCGGCAGGCGCCGCCGTGGAGGTCCTGCCCGCGGACCTCGGGAACCACGACGGCCTCACCACGGTGACCAAGCGTCTGGCCGTCGGCGATGTCCGGCTGCTGATCAGCAACGCGGGAGACGGCGGCTACGCTCCCCTCGCCGACGTCGCCCCGGAGGAGATCGACCGCCTGCTCACACTCAACGGCGTGGCGTCCATCCAGCTCGCGCGCGCCGCCCTGCCCGGCATGCTGACCGCGGGCGAAGGAACCATCGTCACGGTCGCCTCACTGCTGGCCTTCAGCGCCGGGCAGAGCAACCCGCACATGCCGCCTCGCACCATCTATGCCGCCGCCAAGGCCGCCACCGTCGCCTTTACCCGCACCCTCACCCAGGAACTCGCCGACACCCCCATCCGCACCCAGGTGGTCTGCCCGGGCGTGGTGGCGACGGAGTTCGCCGGCGGATACGGACACCTCCCCTTCGCGATGACCGCGGACGGCGTGGCCCGAGCCAGCCTCGCCGGCCTGCGCCTGGGCGAGACGATCTGCGTACCGGGCCTGGAGGACCAGACCGCCGCACTCGACGCCTTCCTCGCCGCCGAGGCCTCCCTGCTCGCGGGCGGCAACGTCCCCACCCCCGCCACCCGCTACAGCCAACCGCACCCACAGCCCACACGCTGAGGACCGAGCCCGCAGGAGGAATCGCGCACAGCATCGCTGTGACCTGCGTGACCCCTCCCCCTCGCCGACGCCGCCAAGGCCCATGACCTAAGACGTCGCCTCATTTGATGAGTCTGCGGCAGCAGATGAGGCTGCAGGCGATGCGGTGCCGGATGCCGCGCTTGCGCAGCCATCGGCGCAGGTGGTCGTAGTCGTAACCCTTGTCCGCGTGGAGCTTGGCGGGCCGTCGCCTGCCCGGGCCGCGGCGGGAGGGGAGCGGCGGGATACCCCGCACCAGCGGCTCTAGTTGTGTTGTCCCGGGACGTTGGTGACAGGCGACACGCCTTGAGCGGTCCTTGAAAGGGGTGAGGGCCTCTGGGTTCGGTGTGGTGGCTTTGTAACCGAGGGTGGGAGTCGTTTCGAGGTGACTGCGGGAGTCACCTTCTGGCCGAGTGTGCGATGTCGGTCTGTTTTGACGTCGCCCAAAGGCTTGTGGTGGGACGGTGGGGTGCGCTTCTGCGTCGGCGACGGTGTCAAACACCCGCAACGCGGAGCGAAGTAGCAGTGACGGCGGGCCGGTAAAGGGGTGCGGGCAGGTGTGTCGGCGGGGTGCCGGGGAGAAGGCGCTCACCATGCGACCTCCCCAGAGCCCCGACCCTCGGCGTGACGGCAGCGAACGCCCCTTGCACCGTACGCCGCACAAGAACGGGGCCCGAGATAACTTCCGTGATGATGGCGGGCTGCCTACCGGTGAGCACGCCGAACAGCTGTTGCAGGAGACGGAGCAGCTCAAGGAGGCGTTGGAGCGACGGCCCGTCATTGACATGGCGCGCGGCGCGCTGATGGCCACCTTTTCCTGCACCGACGAGGAGGCGTGGCAGATCCTGGTCCGGGTGTCTCAGCACTCCAACATCAAGGTTCACGATGTAGCGGAGGCCGTGGTCGCTACGACACAGCAGGAGCCGATGCCTGCACAACTTCAGGAACAACTGGCGGCAGCGGTGGCGCATTGGCGTGCTCGCCGGGCTGAGTGAACGTACGGCCTGGGAGCAGGCCGACAGGAGGTGGCGCACGCCTGGGGCGGTTCAGCGCCCTTCTTGCCGCACGCTTGCCCGTCCTGACCGGCCACCGTTGGCATTCGCCAGGCCGGGGTTGTGCGGCCACCCGCAGTCGGTCAGCCGGGCCAGGTGCCAGTCAGGCGGCGGGTGGCGGTGGCGCCGCCGCGGTCGACGGCGGCTTTGACGCCAGCGAAGATCGCGCCCTGCAGGACGGCTGCCGACACCACCTCACGCCAGGTGCGGTGCTCGTCGGTGGCATCGGGGGCATCCTTCTCCTGTCCGAGCTGTTTCCAGACCTGCTTGAACAATGCACCTGCCACAACGCCGCTGACAGCGCCCATGGCCAGGCCGACCGGCTTGTAAGCGATCTTCGAGGCTTTCATCGGCGCCTCCTGGCACGTCGGATGAGCAGCAGCGCGATGAGCGCGCCGCCGGCGGCGGCGACCAGCGGGGTACGGTTGGCCCGCGCCGCCTCCATGCCCTGGCCGGCCTTCTCGCGGACCGGTTCCGGTGCCTTCTCCCGGGCCAGCTCGGCGACGTGCACGGCCTTGTCGCGGACCTGCTCGGTAGCCGCGGCGGCCTTGGCGCGCACCGGTTCCGGAGCCCTGTCCTGCACGGCGTGGGCGGCGTGCGTCGCCTTGTCCTTGAGTTGGGCTTTGGCCTGGGTGGTCTTCTCGGCGACCTGCTGCTTGACGGCCGCTGTCTTCTCCTGGGCGCGGGTCTTGACGTCGGTCTTCGCCGCGAGTGCCTCGACGGTCTCGCCAAGTTCCTCGCGCGTCGCCTCGACCTGCTCCCGCAGTTCCTCAGGGGAAGGGGCTGCTGCCTCATCGCCCGTGTGCGGCTTGTCGTGCGTCATCGCTGCGCCCTCTCCTTGATCTCGCTCACATCGGCCTTGACGCTGTCCATGGTCTGCTCGGGTGTCGGTGGGGATGCCTTGCTGATCTGCTGCTTGCCGAGAGCCGCCATCAGTGCGGTGATGGCGGCCAGGACGCCGGTGACGATCAGAGCCGCCACCCACACGTCCATGGCGAGCGACATCGCGGCGATCACGGTGGCCACCAGTGCCTGCAGGGTGAGCACGCCCACCAGGCCGGCGCCGCCGAACAGGCCACCACCCTTGCCGAACCGCTTGCCCTTTTCGGTCATCTCCGCCTGCGCCAGCCGCATCTCGTCGCGGACCAGCTGCGACAACTGCTGCGAGGCGCGCTGGACCAGGTCGCCCACCGGTTCCTGCGCTCCGGCATCGGTGCGGTGGGAGCTGTCCGCTGTCATGGCTGCTCACCTGCCCTTCGTCAACTTGATCCGGTCGGCTGTCCGGGTACCCCGCATCAGCGCCTCACCTCCGGTCAGAACGCACGTCGCCGCAGCAGATGCGTTGCGCCCCGTATCAGGGCGGCTGTGGCCAGCCCGATCACGCCGCCAGCGGCCACGTCGGAGGGGAAGTGGGCACCGCTGTGCACCCGCTCCACGGCCACCAGCACCGCCGACACCCCACAGGCGGCACCGGCGGCCGGCCACACCGGCGCGACGGCACCCGCGAAAGCGAAGGCCGCGGCAGTGTGCCCGGAGGGGAAGGAGGAACTGTCCGGGCGCTCCTGGAGTTCCTCCGGCGGGACCCATTCCTGTGGTGGGCGGCGCCGCCGGTACAGCGGCTTGACGACCGCGTTCGACAGCACCTGGGCCGTCGCCATGGCCGCCACCCCCGCAGCGGCGGCCGCACGACCGCGCCACCCACCGAACGCGACCATCGCTGCGGCCGTCGCCCACCACAGCTTGGTGTGCTCCGCCGCCTCCTCCACTGTCGGCGCAACCCGCCGCACCCAGGGCGGCCCCCACCCGATCGCCCGCCTGGCCAGCAGGCGATCCCCGTCGTGCAGATCCGCCATCGTCCCCATGACCAGCTGACTTCCCGTCCCAGGCCCCATCACACCGATGCTGTGATCGATCCGGCCCCCGCCGCCGGGACCTACGAAGCGCCCTGGACCAGGCCCCGGCGGGGCTCCTTCTTTCAGTCACGATTCAAGACGGCGGCGATCCTCCTCGTCCCACTTCCGGGTGTCGCGCGGCTCGACGTACGGCTCCTCCTCGGCCGGCTGACCGCCCGCCACTGCGCGTTGCCGGGCCATCTCCGCGTCGAACTCCAGGCCCAGCAGGATCGCCAGATTCGTGATCCACAGCCACACCAGGAAGATGATCACGCCGGCGAAGGTGCCGTAGGTCTTGTTGTACGAGGCGAAGTTCGCCACGTACAGCGCGAACCCGGCCGAGGCGATCATCCAGATCAGCAAGGCCAGGAAACTGCCCGGTGTGATCCAGCGGAAGCCGCGAACCTTCGCGTTCGGTGTCGCCCAGTACAGGATCGCGATCATGGTCGTGACCAGGACCGCCAGTACCGGCCACTTGGCGATCGACCACACCGTCAGTGCCGTGTCGCCGACGCCCAGCGCGTTGCCGATTTCCTGGGCCAGGCCGCCGGTGAACACGACGATCACCGCGCTGACCACGGCCAGGACCATCAGGACCACCGTCACGCCGACGCGCACGGGCAGCACCTTCCACACCGGGCGGCCCTCCGGGACGTCGTAGACCGCGTTGGCGGTCCTGATGAACGCGGCGACATAGCCGGAGGCCGACCACACCGCCAGCAGCAGACCCACGATCGCCATGACCGAGCCGAGGCCGGCGTTGCCCTGCATCTGCTGCACCGCGCTGCTCAGGACATCCCGCGCCGCGCCCGGGGCCAGGTTCTGGATGTTGTCCAGCACCTGCTGCGACGCCGACCGCCCGACGACCCCGAGCAGCGAGATCAGCGCCAGCAGTGCTGGGAACAGCGCCAGGATGCTGAAGTAGGTCAGCGCCGCGGCCCGGTCGGTCAGCTCGTCCTTCTTGAACTCCTTCAAGGTGCCTTTGAGCACTGCTCCCCAGGATCGTTTGGGCAGGTCCGTCGGGGTGTCCGGCGCCTGCTGCTCCACCTGCTCATCCGGCCCGGCCTCGGCTGCCCGCGCGGTCTCGGCCTTCTGGTCGGTCGCGCTGTGCCCGCCGTGCCTTCCATGCCGTTTCAACGTCCGTACCATTCCGCCCGAGTATCCGGCTGAGCACCACCTATACACGCATTCGCGGCATACCGTCACAAGGTAAAGAGATCGCCTCTGCCGCCGGCTCGCCCAGCCCCATTCGAACGCAGAGATCGCCGACTAGGGCCGTGATCAATCTCAGCGCACTCATGGCGGACACGCCTACCGCCAACGATCAGCCCGCTGTGTCAGGCCTGAAGGGCTGACACAGCGGCACAGTGACATCAATTCTCACCGGCATTGATCACGCAGAGGAGCCGCAGGTGCTCCCGAACTCACGTCGAAATGACGTCCACGGAAAGTGACACAGTCAGTGTGGACTGGACATCTACAACCGCCGCCCAGGAGGCTCTCGTTGTCCCACCGTAATGCCCCGCTGACTCCGACCGGCAGGCTGCGTCTGGCCCGGTGTGTCGTCGACGACGGCTGGGCTGTGCGACGGGCCGCGGAACGATTCCAGGTCAGTCACACCACCGCCGCCCGATGGGCCGGCCGCTACCGCCACCACGGCGCCGAGGGCATGCACGACCGCTCCAGCCGCCCCCACCACTCACCCCGGCAGACGCCCGCCACGGTGGAAGCACAGGTGGTGCGGATACGGCGCGAGCACCGCATCGGTCCACTTCGGCTGGCCGCCCGCACCCGGATCGCCGCGTCCACCGCCCACCGCATCCTCCAGCGTCACGGCATGCCCGCCCTGGCCGCGCTGGACCGGGCCACCGGCGAGCCGGCCCGCCGCTACGAACGCTCCCGGCCCGGCGAACTGATCCACATCGACGTCAAGAAACTCGGCCGCATCCCCGACGGCGGCGGCCACCGCGCCCAAGGACGCGCCGAAGGCCGACGCAACCGGACCGGCACCGGCTACGCCTACCTGCACACCGCCCTGGACGACCATTCCCGCCTGACCTACACCGAAGATCCGTGATCCAGAACGGCACCCGCCACGCCTGGCACAACCGGAGCGACCGTCCCGCTCATCGGGGCCGAAGCCGACGGCTGATGCTCACCCCGGCATACCGGCAAGCGACAGCCGAAGCGTGCCGTCGCGCTCCACGGCGATCCGCAGTCCGCCGCTGATCCGGCCGAGCGTCTCGGCGAGCCACGCGCGGTCGTCCGGCGGCGCGGGCTCCAGCCGCATCCGCCGCGCCCGCAACGGCACCAGGCGCAGCCCGGTCAGCCGTCCCGTCTCCGCGTCCAGCGAGACGAGGTGGGCGAGGCGCAGGTCGTCGCGGTACTGCTCGTAGCCGGAGATGCCTTCGTAGTCGTCGATGAAGTCGCCGCAGCCGTGCAGGATCAGCCGGTCGCGGTACACCTCCAGCGGGCGTGGGTGGTGGGAGGAATGCCCGTGGACGACGTCGGCGCCGCCGTCGACCAGGGCGTGTGCGAAGGCGGTCTGGTCGTGGGGGACGTGGTAACCCCAGTTGGAACCCCAGTGCACGGAGACGACGACGAGGTCGCCCGCGCGTCTGGTCTGTCGTATGCGTACGACTGTCGCGGCGGCCTCGGCGGCGGAGAGTTCGGGCACGTAGGCGACTCCGGACCGGTCCGTCGTCGCGGCCCAGTCGGGCGGGATGCCGCTGGACCACGCCCCCAGGGCGAACACCAGCACCCTGTGGCCGTGCCCGAGCGGGACGACCGCCGGCGCGTACGCCTCGGCGGCGTTCCGTCCCGCTCCCGCCGTCCGCAGGCCCGCGCCGGCGACTGAGCCGAGGGTCTCGTCGAGTCCGGGGCGGCCGAAGTCGAGGACGTGGTTGTTGGCCAGGACACACACGTCGGGGCGGGCCACGGTCAGGGCGGGCAGGTTGGCCGGGTGCATCCGGTAGTGGACCTCCTTGCCGGGCGCGAACGTGTCGCTGCGCGTGACGGACGTCTCCAGGTTCAGGATCCGCACGTCCGGCGCGGCCTCGTCCAGCACGCGCAGCGCCTCGCCCCACGGCCAGGACGGGGGTACGGGGGCGGGAACGGGACCGTTCGCCGCCTCGGCCAGGTCGACGTAGGAACGGGCGTCCGCGACCCATGTCTCCCGCAGGGCCGGATCGCCCGGGCGCGGGAGGATCTGGTCGACGCCCCGTCCGAGCATCACGTCGCCACACAGGAACAGCGTCACCACGCCGCCACCCATACAGCCACCTTAAGCGGGTCGGCTGAAGTCGGCCGACGGTTCGGAAGCGCCCCGAAAGGGCGCGGGGCTGTGTCACCACGCGGCTCCGCCGCGTGGTGACACAGCCCCGACGGCGCCGCAGACGGCCGACGGCATATCGCGGCACATTTACACTTGCGCCGACGCGTCAGCCCCGGCCCAGCGGGGGCGACGTCGCCCTGGGGGGACCGGCGGGCGGAAGGCTCGATGGGTCCGGTGGTGACGGTGGACGTGGACGTGGACGAGGGGGAGCAGCAGCATGGCCGGACAGCCGTCCGACGAGACGCCCATTTCCGACGAGGAGTGGGAGCGGTTCCTCAAGGACGCGGAGCGGGAGATCCCGGCCTCGGCGCCGAAGGAACCGTCCGCGCGGGCCCGTATGGTCACCGCGCGGTTGCGGGAGCAGGACGCGCGGGGGCAGGCGCCCGAAGCGTGGCGCGCCGGGCCCGACCGACGGGTGCCGGAGCGGCGAGGGGCACGGCGTCGGCGGCTGTGGGCGATCCTCGGCGTTCCCGTCGCGATCGTCGTCGCGCTGGTGGCGGTGAAGCCGTCGCTGCTCCCCGGGGACCCTTTCGGATCCGGCGCCTCGGACGACGCCCGCGCCACCTCCCCGCTGCCTGCCGAAACCGCCCGCCCCACCGCACCGCCGTCCTCGGTGGCCCCGGACACCGCCACCCTCGCCGACCCGTTCGCCGGGTCACCGGCCAAGGACTACGCCGACGGCGCGGCCGGGATCGTACTGCCGAGGGCGACCGCGGTCGGCACGTTCTCCGCGGCGCAGGTGGACCAAGCCCTGCGGCAGACCCGGGAGTTGCTGGTCGACGCCAACCTCGACCCGGCCACTCTGCGCGGCGGCCGGCCCGAGACCGCGTTCGACGTGATCGAGCCGAAGCAGACGGAGCTTGTGCAACTGCTCAACACGTCGCTGCGCAAGCCCGACAAGGACCACGACCCCCTGACCATGTTCAGCCGCTTCGACCCCGATGAAGTCCGCCTCGCCGGTGACGTCGTCAAGACGCGCGGGCGGATGACCTTCGAGGCCGGCGAGGACGGCTCGCTCGCCGTGCACGCCAACTACACCTTCGTCTACCCGCTGGTGAAGGCGCGCGACGATGCGACCGAGGTGGCCCGGACCGTCGTACGCCGCCTGCTCGACCTCCGCCTCGACGACCCCTCCCGCTACCAGGTCACCCCGGGAAAGCTCGGCGTGCAGCGGTACGACCAGGAGATCGGCAACTCCGCCTGCGACGTCTACGACGGCTTCCTCCACCCCGGTTTCGACTCGGACATCCCCACCGGCCCCTCGCCCTCCGGTTCGGCCGTCGACCCGTATGACCGCAGTCGCACTCCGGATCCGAACCGCGAGGAGGAGTGCGGGACGGTCACCCGTACGTGAGCGCTCCGCTGGTTGTGCGGTGCGGTGCGGTGCGGTGCCGTGCCGTGGTGGGCCGTCGGTCGTCTGCGGGTCCGTTGTGGCTGGTCGCGCAGTTCCCCGCGCCCCTTCGGGGCGCTCGGGTCACGTAGTTCGGCCTCCCGTGCACCCCACGGGGCCTCCTCCACCCGCACCCCGAACTCCGCGGCGACCGCGTCGACATCGCTCACCCGCAGATACACCAGGGTGTCGGGGCGGGCGTCGCCCTCGTGCTCTGAGAGGAACAGCCGCATCCGCCCCCGGGCGATCCCGACGAACGCCGGGAGGGCGGGGGCGAAGCGGTGCTCCCACTCCTGGGTGAAGCCCAGCCGCCCGTACCAGGCGACCGCCGCGGCGGCGTCCTTGACGTGCAGGATCGGGATGACTTCCTCGTCGATGTCCATGCCGGTCATGGTTTCAGGTGGAGTTCCAGGTCTTCAGCCCTTCCACTCAGGGTCGCGTCCGCTGGTGCCCAGTGCCTGGTGGAAGGCGGGGGCGTCGGGTGCGACCTGTACGGGAGGACCGTAGCCGCCGTTGCCCCTGGCCTGGTCGGCTATCTGCTCGACGGCGGTGAGGACGGCCTGCGCGGTCTCGTCGCCGAGGGTGAAGGACTGACCCGTGGCGCAGGCCAAGTCCCAGCCGTGCAGGGCGAGTTCTTCGAGGGTGACCGTGGCGGCCAGGGCGGCGGGCATCTCGCCGGGGCCGAACACGGTGGTGCCTTCGTAGGCCGCGGGGCCGGCCCACGCGGCGGCGGCCTCCGTGGCGGTCCGCGCGACGATCGCCGGGGACATCCCCGCGTCCGCCTCGGACTGCGGCTCCTTACGGGCCGCCCGCGCGGAGGATGCCAGCGTGCCGCCGAGGTGGTCGAGGAGCTCGGCGACGGTGAACTTCTCGCAGGGTGTGCGCTCGCCGAGCTGCTCGGCACGGATGGCGGAGGCGGTGGCCGCGACGGCGGCGGCGCATTCCTCGATGGCGGGGGTCAGGGTGTTCATGGTCGTCCATGCCGACAGTGTGCTTTAGTCGAGACTAAAATGAAGTGCCCAGAAGCGCAAACTGTAGCGGCGGCTAAAATGAGAGCCATGGATGCGGTACGGGCAGTCGCCGAGCCCAGACGGCGTGAGATTCTGCGGCTCGTCTGGGACGCCGAGCTGTCCGCGGGCGAGATCGCCGAGCGGTTCGACGTCACCTTCGGGGCGGTCTCCCAGCACCTCAAGGTGCTCAGGGACTCCGGCCTGGTTACGCTGCGCCAGGACGGCAAGAAACGCTTCTACCGGGCCGACCGGGAGAACATGGGCCCGCTCGCCGACTACCTTCAGTCCATGTGGGCCGCCAAGCTCGACACCCTGGCCGAGCTGGCGGAAGCGGCCGAACGCGACGCGCAATCAAAGGGAGCCACCTCGTGAACGCAGGCGCGGTCACCGTCGAGCGGCACATCGCCGCCCGCCCCGAG
Organism: Streptomyces sp. DG2A-72; assembly: GCF_030499575.1. Taxonomy (NCBI): domain Bacteria; kingdom Bacillati; phylum Actinomycetota; class Actinomycetes; order Kitasatosporales; family Streptomycetaceae; genus Streptomyces; species Streptomyces sp. DG2A-72. Next base: position 3,076,621 of record NZ_JASTLC010000001.1, on the reverse strand, counting down.
ACGGTGTTCTCCTTCTTCACCGACCGGGACAAGTGGCTGTCCTGGATGGGCCGTTCCGGCGAGTTCACCTTCGAACCCGGCGGCGCCTACCGCACGAACGTCAACGGCGAGAACATCGCCGAGGGCCGCTTCATCGAGATCGACCCGCCCAAGCGCCTGGTCTTCACCTGGGGCTGGGCAGAGGGCGACATGCCCGTCCCGCCCGGCTCGACCACGATCGAGATCACCCTCGAACCCGTCCCCGACGGCACCCTCCTCCGCCTGACCCACCGTGGCCTCCCCTCCCCGGAGGCCTCCGCAGCGCACGAGGAGGGCTGGGCGCACTACATGGACCGCCTCGCGACCGTGGCGGCGGGCGGCGACCCCGGGGCCGACCCCTGGATGTGAGCGGGCGAGCCGACGGACGGCGTCGGCCGTGCCGAGCGCCGTGTACCGGGCGCCGGTGAGTTCGGCGGCGCTGTCCACGATGTGCTGGAGCGTGGTGCGCAGTTCGGGGTCGGTGCCGACGCTGTGGAAGCTTCGAGGAGTGCCGGGAGGGAGTCCTCGGGCACGGCCGTCGTCAGTCAGTCGTCAGTCAGTCGTCAGTCAGTAGTCAGTGAGTCGTCAGTTCGTCGTGCTCGTGTCGAGCGCGATCGGCTCGATCTCGCCCTCCAGCATGCAGCCGAGACCCTGTACGGCACACACGTCGGGCCGTTCCGCGATGTGCACCGGCATACCGGTCGCCTGCCGCACCATCTGGTCGAGCCCCGGAATCAGGGCGCTCCCGCCGACCATCATGACCCCCCGGTCGGACAGGTCGGCCACCAGGTCGGGCGGGCAGTCCCGCAGCACCTTGCCGATACCGTCGAGGACGGCGGTGAGCGGAGTCTGGATGACGTCGCGTACGGCGGCGGTGTCTACGTGCACGGAACGGGCGAGACCGGTGGCGACGTCCCGGCCGTGGATCTCGGTGGAGGCGGGCCCGTGGGGCGTGAGTCCGTTGCCGGAGAGGGCGAGCTGCAGGGGCCGTACGGACTGGCTCGGCAGCATCAGTTCGTGCTGGTGCCGCAGGTGCTGCACGATCGCGCGGTCGACGGCCTCGCCGCCCACGGAGATACGCTCGGCGGTCACGATCGCGCCCAGCGACAGCACGGCGATCTGCGTGGCGGCGGCCCCGCACACCAGCACCATCGTGGCCTCCGGCTGCTCGACGGGCAGCCCGCAGCCGACGGCGGCGGCGATCAGCGTGTCGACGAGCTCGACCCGGCGCGCACCGAGCCCGACGAGCGTCTCGATCGTCGCCCGCTGGGCCAGCGGGTCCGCGTCGTGCGGTGTGCAGGCGGCGGCCCGCAGGAACGGCTTGCGGCGCAGCGAGCGGCGGATCTTGTCGCCGAGCAGATGCCGCAGCATCCGCTGCGCCATCTCGATGTCGACGACGCTGCCACCCGATACGGGCCTGACGACCCGGATGTATGGCGGCGTACGGCCCGTCATCCGCTCCGCGGACTCCCCGACCGCGATCAGCGCACCGGTCCTGGTGTTCACGGCCGCCGCCGACGGTTGGTCGACGACGAGCCCGGTCCCCTTCAGATAGACCCGGGTCCGTGCCGCCCCCAGGTCGACGGCGAAGTGGCAACGGCGCAACTGGTTCAGACTGTCGGTCACGGCAGATCCTCCCGAGTGTGCAGAGCGTGGCGGGCCGCCGGATGCGCCGGCCGGCCTCGATTCGCGGGCCGCCGGGCGGCGGGCCTCTCCCTCGCATCGTGCGGGGGCGTGACGGGGCGCGCCTGTTGTGGGGGGCCGGGTGGGGTGCGACTGGACGGGTGATTCCTGATCTTCGCGCGGCGCGTCGCTGCCTTGTCCTGTGGGCTCAGCGGTATCGGGCGGCGGTCATGAGCGTACGGAGGCTTGTGACGAGGGGTGTCTCGGCGTCCGCCGCGCGCAGTCGCCGCCGGGTCTGGTCGTCCGGGCAGAAGCCGATGAACGGCAGGCCGACGGCGCGGGCGGCGGCCCGCTCGGCGACGGTGGAGCCGATCATCACGCAGCGGGCGGCCGGCACGCCCAGCCGGTCGAGGGCCTGCTGGAGGACGTGCGGGTGCGGCATGAGGAGAGCGAGGTCGGTGCCGCGGCCGTGCACGCCACCCGCCAAGTGCCGCGTCAGGCCCCGTCGGTTCAGGTGTTTCCTGACCGGCTCGGGCGCCCGGTCGGTCACCACGGCCAGCGGGACGTCCCCCGCGCGCAGGGCGCTCACCAACTGGTCGGCCAGCGGGGTGGGCCGCGCGGTCGCCGCCGCCCGCGCCTCGTGCCGGTCGATCCGGCGGCGCACCTCCTGCGCCAGGCCGTGTCCGGCGAACGCCCTGAGCAGATCGAGGGAGTTGGCGTGCCCCTCCAGCGGCGGAACCGGCCCGCCACCCGGCAGCAGCGGCTGCCCGGTCAGCGCGTCCTCGGGATCACGTTCCTCCGAGATGAGCCGCGCCACGTCCCGCAGCACCTCCCGCTCGGCGCCCGCCGGGAACATACGGGCCAGCACGTCGTCGAAGGCGAGGATGACCGCGTCGGCGCCGGCGATGAGCGCCGAGGAGGTATTGGCGGGGCGGGACCGGTCGGGCCGGGTACCGAGCGGCGCGCTCTGGACCTCGGCGGGCAGGATCCAGCGGATGCCATAGCCGGGCACCTTCGTCCGGGCCAGTGCCTCGCGCAGTCCGTCGCCGTACAGGCCCCGCGCGCCGAGCAGCGTTTCGGTCAGCAGGCCGGGCAGGTCGAGACCGGGGTTGCTCGCGGCCTTCACCGGGTCGTTGACGGACCATCTCACCTCGACGCCGGGCACGGCATCGGGCGTGAGGCCGCGCTCCGCCAGGTCGACCGTGAAGTAGCTCCAGGTCGCACGGACGTGATCGGGTGCGAAGCGGGCCAAAGACGAGTCCAGCGGGACGAGTTCGCCGCCGGGGAGGGAGAGGACGACGGCCTCGGACGCCCTCTCCGCACGTACGAGTCCCCAGTCAGCCGGCATGGGGAAGGGGCCGCGCACCACGGGGGCGGTCGACGCCGTGACCATGTCGTAGGCCGTGCCGGAGACGTCTACCACGGCGTCCGCCGCGGGCGCTTCGCGCACCTCGTCGGGCCGGACCGCGCGGTACCACCCCGTCCCGTCGCCCAACGGCTCGAACAGCCCCGGGTCCGCGTCGGGATTCTCGTCGACCTCCACCTGGTGCCAGAAGTCCGAGAAGGCGAGGACCGCCCGCGCACCGGACGCGTCCAGCGCGGCCGTCACCGCCTCGGCGGCCGGCCGGTCACTGCCCCCCTCGCTGCCCTCCCGCCGGAACCACGCCTGCCAGAACTCCACCCGGAGGCGGCGGCCGTCCAGGCGCTCCAGCAGCTCCGGCAGCCCGGCCACGGTCGCCCGGAAGAGGGGAGCAGTGTCCAGGTACGGCGCAGTCAGCACCGTGAACCCCGTGCGGAATTCCCGTAGTTCGTACTGGTAGGAGTCGAGACCACTCACTGTGAGCAGGATCGTGACCAGCCGGCGGAGGTCCTCCAGCGCCTCGTCGGACGGCGGGCCGTCCACGAACTCGAAGGCGGCGCAGTCGCGTGGGTCGACGTCCGGTTCGTCGCCCTCATTGCCGAAGGCCTCCGGCGGGAGTTCGTCGCGCGGGTCGACCGGCACGTCCTCCTGAGGAAGCGGCTCCTCCGACGGCTCCTCCGGCGGCTGCTCCTCGGCCGCCGCGGCGTAGCCGAGCAGGTAGTCGGTGACGGTGCTGTCGGCGGCGGGCTCCTCGTACCCGCCCTCCGGAGCGTCGTCGAACCTCTCCAGCTCTTCGCGCAGTTCGTGCCCCAGGGTCCGCAGTTCCGGATTCAGGCCGCCGGACACCTCGTACTCCTCGTACGCCTCCAGAGCCTCCTCGGTACGGCCCTGGCGGCGGAGCGCGATGATGTACAGGCGGCGGAAGTCCTCACGGGCGGGATGGGCGCGGAGCAGCTCGGCGAGGTCGGTCTCGACGCGCTCGAACTCACCGCGCTCCAGGTCGAGTTCGGCACGGGAGCGGTAGAGGCCGAGGCGGAGCTGCTGGAGCTGGGCGCGGGCGGTGTGCGCGGCGGGACCGGGGACGCCGGCGAGGGGTTCGCCGCTGCGCCAGAGCTTCAGGGCCCGGTCGTAGTCCGCGCGGTTGCGGGGCGTGCGGGCCACGAGCCGTTCCACGAGCCGTTCGCACTCGATCAGGTCCACGAAGTCGGCGCTCGTGTGCAGGGCGTAGCCGTCGGGCTGGACGGCGAGGGTGCCGGGGCCCAGCAGGGCGCGCAGCTCGGACGCCTGCCGGCCCAGTTCGGCCACGGTGTCCTGCGGCGCCTCGCCCGGGCCCCACACGCCGGCGGCCAGTTCGTCGTGGGTCACCTTGCGGCCGTGTCTGAGCAGCAGCATGGCGAGCATGGGCCGGAGGTCCGGGGGGATGGGGATGTCGCCGGTCGGGCCTTCCACGTGCAGTGGACCCAGGACGTAGTGGAAGCGCTGTTCGTAGGCCTCACGGGCCGCCGGCGCCAAGTCCGGGGAGATGAGCTGTTCCAGGCCCTCCATCTGGGTGTTCAGGACCTGGGACAGCAGCCGGTCGATGGCGTCCGCGAACTGCGGACGCAAGCTGCTCGGCAGATGGATCAGTTGGTCCGGGTGCACCGGCCGCGTCAGCCACGCGGTCGCCGCCGCCAGTTCGAGCAGCAGCTCGGCCAGGGCCCGCAGATCCTCCGCGCGCACCTGAGGGCCGGCGGTCCGGCCCGGTGTGAAGTGGCTGAGCTTGACCGTGCCGTCGGGCAGGAGGACGACCCGCCCCATTTCGAGCCCTCCGTGGGTGATGCCGGACATGTGGCAGGTCAGAAGGGCCCGCGCGAGCTGCGTCCCGATCGACACCAGCAGCGGATACGGAAGCTCGTAACCGCCCACCGCGGCCATCGCGTTGAGCGGGATGCCGTCCAGATGCTCCATCACCACGTAGGGGGTGCCGTCCTCGATGCCGAAGTCGTGGACGGTCACCACACCCGGGTGGTCGATGCCCTTCAGGATCCGTGCCTCCCGCAGGAAGGCCTCCCGCCGCTCGGGGTCGGTGACCGGGCGCTGCCGCCGGATCACGACGGTCCGGTCCGCCTCGGTGTCGTGGGCCCGCCACAATGTGCCGTCCGGCCTGAACAAGCCCAGCATCCGGTAGCGGCCCGCGAGAACCGGCGGCACGGACCCCGACGTCCCCGCGCCCCCGCCCGTCAGCTGCCGCACGCTCTCCGTGGTGACCGTCGCGAACGCCTCCCCGTCCACGACGGTCGGCGTACCGCCCGCCGCCGGTGTGGACGCCCGGAACTCACCCGGCGCCACTCCCGCCCGCTCGTCGATCAACCCGCCCACCCGGGCGAGCAGTTCGGCCGTACGCCCCCGCGCGGTACGCGGCAGGCCGCGCAGCAGCAGTTCGCCCACGCCGGGCCGGAAGGCATACGACCCGGGCGGGCCGGGGACCGCGGTGAGCATGCCGCTGAGGATCACCTCGGCGAGATGCTGGGGGCGCGGATGTGGCTCGACGGCGGCCTGGACGAGGCGCATGACCGGCAGGTCCGGGCGACCGAGCGCGAGATGGCCGGCCAGCCGGAACGCCTGAGGCGAGGCCGTCGCGCGGAAGCGGAGGACCAGGTCCTCGGCGGACAGGCCGGTGATGTCCGTACGGTTGTCGGAGGCAGCCGGCAGCGGTCCGCCCAGCCGGGCCGCCGAACCGGGAAATTCCTGCCCTCCCGGCGCCGCGACCAGCGCCGCCCAGTTCGCCAGCCAGCGCGCCCCCGGCTCCAGCACGGGCAGCGGGACGGTGCCGGTGCCGTCCGGCTCGTCGAGAGCGCCGTCGTACGGCGTGAACGCGAGCGAGGCCGCCGGTGCCGCCGGATGCGGTGCCGACAGGCGGCCCGGCGTCGACGGCAGGGCCGTGTCCCGCCACAGGTGTTCCGGGAGGGGCTGTACGACGGCCAGCGGCATCCGGTGCGCCCAGCGGGCCAGCGTGCCGAACCAGCGGGTGCCGGCCGGGCCCTGCCGCCACTGCGGGCCCATGCAGTCGCTGACCAGGAGGGTGACCGTGCGGCCGTCGCCGGGGAGGGAGCGCACGGTGCCGTCCGGGTGGGCGCGGTGCAGGGTGACCGTGCGGAAGATCCCGGACTGGACGAGCGCGGTGTGCAGTTCGCGGATCAGGGGGCGCCAGACCGGCATGGTCGGGCCCGTGTCGTACACCAGGTTCAGCCGCAGCCAGCGCTCCCGCGCGGGCCGCAGCACCGGCAGCCACCACTCGGGGGCGGCCCCGAGGCGGGCGATGCGGTCGGCCGTGGCCCGCTCGTCCAGTTCGAGCCGGTCGGGGGCGTCGGTACGGCGCTTGAGCGGGCGCAGGGAGCGTTGCAGGGCCAGGGGGTGGCGCAGCATCGGGGGCGCGGGGGCCAGGAGGGTGGTGTGGGGTTCGGCCGTCACCTGGGGTTTCGTGGCCGGCGCGGGCTCAGGCGCGGGCAGGTGCAGCGGGGCGCGAGGGGATGGCGGCGGCGCGGACGGCTCGCCGATGTTCTGTTGCCCGGACGGGAATGGCGGCGGTGCCTTGGTCGCGGCTGCGGGAGGGCGTACGACATCGGCGGGGGCCCGCGCGGCAGGGGCGGCCGGGGATTCGGCCGGGGGCTCCATATGGCGGGCCAGCCACAGGAGTTCGGCCAGTTCGAGCGGGGTCGGCTGCGGGCCGCCGGACGCCTCGGCCAGCATGTCGGCCAGGCGGCGCAGCGGCGTGCGCGGTCCGGGGCGCTCAGAAGGCATCGGTCTGCGGTGCCTCGCTCAGATACGGCATCAGCTGCTCGGCCAGCTCGTCGAGGGACTCGGCGGCCAGGTCGGAGGAGCGGGCCAGGTAGATGGCGTTCAGCAGCTGGTCGGTGGCGAGGTCGCCGCCGCCCACCCGGGACAGGAAACGGTCGATCAGGGTCTGCGCGTAGGCGTCGGGCTCCTCGTCGAAGTGGGCGCGGACGATGTCGGCGAGCTGGCCGTCGTCGGGCTGCCGCAGGTGCAAGGTCACACAGCGGCGCAGAAAGGCGGGCGGGAACTCACGCTCGCCGTTGCTGGTGAGGACGACGAAGGGGAAGGCCCGGCAGCGGACCCGGCCGCGCCGCACCGGCGCCCGCTGGTCGGTGCCGTCGATCATCACCTGGGCCGTGCGGGCGCCCCGGATCAGTTCGGGGATCTCGTACTGGCCCTCCTCCAGCACGTTCAGCAGGTCGTTGGGCAGGTCGAGGTCGCTCTTGTCGATCTCGTCGATGAGCAGGGCGCGCGGCCGGGCGTAGGGGAGGAGGGCGGTGCCCAGCGGGCCCAGCCGGAGGTGGTCCTCGATGCCGCCCGCGCCGCCGGTCTCCGCCGCCGGGGTGTGCCGGGCCGCGTACAGGCGGGACAGCGGGTCGTACTGGTAGAGGCCGTCGTGCAGGGTGCTGCGGCTGGTGATGTTCCAGCGCAGGACCGGGCCGAGGCTCAGCTCGCGCGCGACCGCGTACACCAGGGAGGACTTGCCGGTGCCGGGCGGCCCCGTCACCAGCAGCGGGCGGCGCAAGTACAGGGCCGCGTTGACCAGTTGGACGGTCTGCGGGGTGGCCCGGTACGTCGCGGCGCGATGGGTGCGGTCCGGGGAGACGGCCGACGCGTCGGCGGCCCCGTCCGGGGCGTCGAGCACCGGGCCACCGTCGAAGGCCCGCCAGGGCGGGGGCGGCGGCAGCCGGTCGATGCCGTCATGCGGCTCGGTCGTGCCGGTGTAGACGGGCCACAGGGGCATGGATCTTCTCTCCGTGGGTGGTTCGTGTCGTGGTGGTGGTCGGCGGGCGGCTCAGGCGACGGGTGAGTGCAGGGAGGTGGCGGGCTCGGGGAAGCAGCGCGGGTCGTCCCAGAGCAGCTGGACGTCCTTCGCCCAGTGGCTCTCCGGATCGTCGTCCGCGTCCGCCGCCTCCCTCAACTCCATGACGTGACGCGGGAGTTCGATGGGCGGGACATCGGCGACGGAGGCGGACAGCTCGTCGAGGAACGCGGCTCCGGAACAGGGACCGTCGTGCCGCAGGTCGGCACAGCCCGTGCGCGACCACAGCAGCACCGGCACCGGGGTGTTGAGGCCGACCTCGAAGTGCGGCTGTGCGGTGGACGGCGGGAAGGCGAATCCCGCCAGGTCGGCGGAGTGGTCGCGCAGCCGCTTGCGCAGGCTCGGGGGCCGCTCCGGGGCACCGCACTCCACGCGGTGCAGCCGCGCGCCGGGACAGGCGTCCAGCTGCTGCCACCGCTTGGCCAGCCGGTGCCGCAGCCGCCCGCTGCGGTGCCGGGACCGGTCCACCACGACCAGCGGATAGGCACAGCCCAGAGGGGTGGAGTCGTCCTCACCGCACTCCCAGTGCGCCACCGGTTCGTTCAGCCACTCGCGGGGCAGTACGAACGTGATCAGCTCGTCCGCGTCCGGAGCGAGCTGGGTGAACGCCTCGTCGATGCGCTCCTGGACGTACGCCCGTACGGCGGTGCGCGGCAACCTGCGCGACCCGACGCGCCGCCGGTGCCCGTCGCGGTAGGCGGACACCTCGACGGTGACCTGGTCGATGCCGGCACCGCTGTGCTCGATCTCGACCAGGATCGGCGACCATGCGTGCGCGGCGGCGGGCCGGGCGGGCGGCGCGTCCAGCAGCTCCTGCAGCCGGTCGGCGAACCGGCCCACCGCCTCCGCGCCCGGCACCTCCCACTGCACATACCCGGCAGCCGCCCCCAGCGAGGCGAACCCGCCCTCCGGCAACTGCGGCCCGAACGGGCCCACGGCATCGACGTACAGCCGGTTCGGATCGCAGTCCACGTCGTGCGCCACCGCCCTTCGCACCAGCGTGTACAACCGCCTTACGGCATCGGGGTGATGGTCGGGAGTGGGGACCCGCTCGCCCAGCTCGGGCCAGTAGCGGGCCATGACCTGGGTGGGCAGCATCCGCCCGACCCGGACGTCCCGCGCACCCGCGACCGACGCCACCATGCCGACGACCCTGCCGTCCGGGAGGGTCACCGCCGCGCCGCTGAAGCCGGCCGCCAGGGGCTGCCCGTGGGCCGTCACGGCCTCCAGCTGACGCCATTCGTCCGAGACCAGTGCGCCGGGCACGGCCTGGTACCGGGCGAGCATGCCCTCGTCGTACCCCTTGGGGAAGCCGTAGGCGACGAGCGTCGGTGCGGGGTCGCCCAGTTCGGCGCCCGGCGGCGCGAACTCGGCGGGCGCCAGCGGGACTTCGCGGCCCAGTTCGAGGACGGCCAGATCACCGGGGTCGGCCGCGCCGCCCGACCAGCCGCCGTGGGCGGTCACGGTGGCGGGCAGCGGATCGAGCCCTCTGCTGTTGGGGAAGGTCACCGTCACCGCCGACGCGCCGCTCCAGCGCACGACGTGGGCGCAGGTGAGGACACGGCGGGGGGAGACCAGGAAGCCCGCGCCGACCTCGTTCCCGCAGGAGATCCGGGCGTGCCAGGCAGCGCTGCTCATGACCGGCCGGCGGCCTCCGGTGCGGCCGGGGTCTGCCCCGGGGACCAGCTGAGCTTCACCACCAAATGACCCTCCGCCGACCCCTTGGCGATGACCGCTCCGGACTCGGCGGTCAGCTTCACCCCGAACTCCAGCTCCACCGACTCCGGCCGCAGCGAGCCGTCCCGGAAGACCCGCAACGCGGACTCGGCCGCCGCCCGGACCCCGTCCAGCGCGCCCTCGAACGTGCCCGCCGCCCGCGCCGGCCCGTCGCCGCGCGAGACCAGCCGGGCGCCCGACTCGTCCTCGACACCCTCCACGACCACCATGGCGCCGCCCTCGGTCTGGAACTCCATCAACCCGTCCATGGCGCCGCCCGATCCCCCGTGATGTATGTGACCTGTACGAACTCCATTGTTACGGACGGTGCATGGTGATGTCACCGGGTTCCGCCGGGAGTCAGTCGGCCACGCCCCGGATCACCCCCAGCTCCGCCAGGTCCTGCGGCCGGATACGGAGCTGGTCCGCCGTCGCCTCGACCTCCTCCGGCGGACGCTTCAGGATCGCCGCGGCCGGCCCCGGTGCGATCACCGAGAAGTAACTGTCCGGTGTGGCCCAGGTGTTGCCGGGCGCGGCCAGCGCCAGCGCTCCACCCGAGCCGCCCTCGCCGATGAGGAGGGTGGTGATCGGCGTACGGGCGGCGGCCACCGCGGCGAACACGTCCGCGATCGCCGCGCCCACCCCCTGCCGCTCCGCCTCGGCGTCATTGGCCGCACCCGGGGTGTCCACCAGCGTCAGCACGGGGATGCCGAGCCGGTCGGCCAGCCTGATCAGACGGGCGGCCGTACGGTAACCGGCGGGCCGGGTCGCCGTCCCGGCCTGCGCCGCGTACGCGACCGTACGACCGCCGTGCTCGCCGAACCCGCAGAGCATCCCCGCGTCGGTGCCGCCGCAGCGGTCACCGCTGAGGGCGGCGCGGTGGGTGAAGTAGGCGTCCAAGTAGGCCTGGGCACGCGGGCGTTGAGGCGAGCGGGCGCGCTGGACGGCGGCCCAGCCTGTTGGCGGGAGGTTCGGGGTGCCGCCGTGGACGGAGGGTGACGGTGTGCGGCCGGTCCCGGCCTCGGCCGCGTCGCTCGTGATGGCGGGCTCCGTCGTGCTGCCGGCTCCGGCTGCGGGGGGCTCCGCCGCGGCGCCCAGCGCCCGGGGGACCGGCGCCTCCTGTGCCGACGATCCCGTCAGAAGCCTCAGCCACAGCCCCAGCGTCTCCCGCAGTTCCTCCGGCCGTACGGCCGCGTCCGCCGCACCGGCCGCCACCTGCGCCTCCGCCGTATACGCGGCAGGATCCGCGTCGGGGGGCCGCACCCGGGAGCCCGCGAAGCCGACCTGGGCCCCGGGTAGGGCGAGGACGACATCCGCGCCCGCGCCGAGCGTGGCCCAGCCGCCGCCGGTCGTCGGGTCGCGGAGCACGGCGATCTGGGGCAGGCCCGCCTCGCGGGTGAGGGCGGACTGCCGGGCCACGCGCTGGAGTTGGGTGAGCGCGAGCATCCCCTCCTGCATACGGCTGCCGCCGGTGGCGAGAAGCGGGACGACGGGGAGACGGTGGGCGCGGGCGTGAGCGTGGGCGGCCTCTATGCGGTCGCCGGTCCGTTCGCCCAACGAGCCGCCCAGGAAACCGAATTCGAAGGCGATCAGCAGCGCGTGCGTGCCCTCGATGTGTGCCGTGCCGCAGACGACGGACTCCTGCTCGCCCGTGCGTTCGGCGGCGCGGGCGCGCGAGGCGTCGTAACCCTGCCAGGCGAGGGGGCCGTCCGGGGCGGACTGATCCGGCGGGGGCGGGAGTTCGGAGAAGCCGTCGGCGACGAGGGCGATCATCTCGCGGGCGGTGAGACGGTCAGCCATCGGTGCTCAGCTCCCGCTTCATGATCTTCCCCATGTCGTTGCGGGGCAGGGCGTCGAGGTGACGCACGACGCGCGGTCGCTTGTGCGGGGCGAGGCGACGGGCCACGTGATCGGCCAACTCGTCGTCGGCGGGCGGGGATTGGGGATCCGCGGGGACGATCCAGGCGACGATCCGCTCACCCAGGTCGGCGTCGGGCTCACCGGTGACCGCGGCCTCCCGCACCCCCGGGTGCTCCAGCAGCGCGTTCTCGATCTCGCCCGCCCCGATCTTGTACCCCCCGCTCTTGATCAGGTCGGTGGCCTTGCGCCCGACGATCCGGACATAGCCGTCGGGGTCCCGCACCGCCATGTCACCGGTACGGAACCAGCCGTCGGCGGTGAACGCGGCGGCCGTCGCGTCCGGCCGGTTGAGGTACTCGGTGAACAGGTTCGGCCCGCGCACCTGGATCTCCCCCACGGTCTCGCCGTCGTACGACGTGATGGCCGCCCCGTCCTCCTCGACGAGCCGCAGCTCCACGCCCGGCAGCGGTACGCCCACCGTCCCCGCCCGCGGCTCCCCGTCGGCCCGCACGCTGGTGTTCATCAGCGTCTCCGTCATGCCGTACCGCTCGATCACCCGGCGGCCGGTCGCCGCCGCGATCCGCTCGTGGTCGTGCACGGGCAGCGCGGCCGACCCGGAGACGAGCAGCCGGGCATGGGCGAGAGCCTTCGCCAACTCCGGTTCGCCGGGCAGGGCTTGGGCGATGCGGTGGTACATCGTCGGTACGCCGAAGAGCATGGTCGCGCCGTCGTTCAGCTCGCGTGTCACGCCCTCCGTGCTGAACCGGCCGAGGTGGCGGACGGACCCACCGCGCCGCAGCGGGCCGAGGACGCCCAGGACGAGACCGTGCACATGGAACAGGGGGAGGCCGTGGACGAGGATGTCGTCGCCGGTCCACTGCCAGGCGTCGGCGAGCGCGTCGAGGGTGGTGGCGAGCGCGCGGCGCGGGAGGACGGCGCCCTTGGGTGGGCCGGTGGTGCCGGAGGTGTAGACGACGAGGGCGGGATCTTCGGGGGACACGGGGGCTTCGGGGGCTTCGGGGGCGGAGGCGCCGGTGGCTTGCGGGTCTACGTCGATCCGCTGCAAGTCGCTTACGAGGGATGGGAGTTCAGTGCCGGGTGCGGTCAGTACGGCCGACGGGGCGCTGTCGGCCAGGATGTGCCCCAGCTCCTTCTCGCCCGACTTCGGGTTCAGCGGTACGACGGCCACCCCGGCCTCCAGCGCCGCCACCACGGCGACGGCCGTCTCCAGCGCCGGGGTCGCCCAGACGGCCACCCGCCCCGCGCCCCGGATTCTCCCGGCCGTCGCGCCGGCCGCGGCGGCGAGCTGCCCGTAGGTCAGGGAGCGGTCGCCGAACCGCAGCGCGGGCCGGTCGGCGGTCGGGCCATGGGTCAGGGTGGGGAAGAGAGAGGACACGCGTCGTACTCCTTAATTGTTGTCTCGCTGCTGCGACTGTTGTCTCGTTGCCGCGAAGGCGACCGGGGATCTACCCCCAGCCGGGCACCACCAGCACCAGCCACACCACCGCGGGTACCGCCGCCACCACGATCCCTCCGTACACCATCAGCTGCCTGAAGAATCGCTCGCGGTCGACGTCCGGCGCGGCGGCCAGGACCAGTGCGCCGTTCGTCGAGAACGGGCTGACGTCCACGACCGTCGCCGACACCGCGAACGCCGCCACCATGGCGACCGCGCCCACATCCCCCTCCGCGAGGAACGGCACCGCCAGCGGAATCAGCGCGCCCATGATGCCCACGGACGACGCGAACGCCGAGACGATCGCCCCGATGTAGCACAGCAGCACGGCGGACAGCAGCGGCACACCGATGTCGCTGACGCCCTCGCCCGCCCAGGTGATCGTGCCCATCTCCTCCAGCACACCGACGTACGTGAGCACACCGCAGATCACCAGCACTGTCGGCCATGCGATCTGCCCGACCGCCTTCTTGCTGTCCTCCGGCCAGGCGGCGCTGAGGACCACGGCGAGCGTGATCGCGGTGAGCCCGGCGTCGAGATCGAAGGCGAGCACGGCGACGACGAGGGCGACCAGGGCGACGAGGGTGGTGACACGGGCGGGGGTGAGGCGGATGTCGGGGGGCGCGTCGGGGCGGGGGGTGGTGGTGGCGGTGGTGGTGATGGCTGTGGGGGAGGGGGAGGTGGGAGCGGGGGAGGTGCCGGTGCCGTTCGGCTCCGGGCGCTGCTTCTCCGTACCGCCGCTGTTGCCGGAGTCACCAGCTTCCGTCCCCGTCCCCGTCCCTGTCGCCACCGCGCCCTGCGTCCACAGCTTCAGCCCGCCGAAGAGGACGAACACCACGCCCGCGATGACCAGGTTGACGAGGAGCGAGGCGAGGAAGAGGGCGAGTTCGTTGCCGGGGAGCTTCTCGCGCTCCACGATCCCGTTGACGATCGAACCGTAGATGCTGATCGGCGAGAACCCGCCGGCCTGGGCGCCGTGCACCACCATCGCGCCCATCAGCAGCGGGCTGATCCCGTAACGGGAGGCGAAGCTCAGCGCGATGGGCGCGACGATCGCGACCGCGGCCGGACTGACCGCGCCGATCGCCGTGAGCGCCCCGGTGATCGCGAACATCACCCACGGGATCAGCGCCACCCGCCCCCGTACGAGCCGGATGGCCGCGTGGACCAGCCAGTCGGTGGTGCCGTTGGCCCGCGCGATCGCGAACAGATACGTGACGCCGACGAGGACGACGAACAGGTCCCCGGGGAAGCCGGCGAAGATGCCGTCCGCGTCGAGGTCGGCGACGAGCTCGCCCACCGCGAAGGCGGCGGCGAAGGCGAGCGCGCCCATGTTGATGGAACGCGTGGTGGCGATGACGAACACCACGACGAGGACGAGGATCGAGATGAGTTCGGAGGACATACGGGCTCCCGCCTTTGGGTCCCGGAGCGGTGAGTGGACGGACCGATCGCGAAGGGTGAGTGGACGAGTGGCTGAACCACTTCGCCCGACTGGCTGGTTAGCGTGGGCCCGGCTGTCCGGCGCGTCAAGGGGCCGCGCGAGAATTGGCTGAGCCAATAGTCCAGTGAGCCAGTGAGCCAATGAACCACTCGACCACCCAGTGTTACCCTCCCCACGAGAGGGGGACCCGTGACCGACGCCCTGCGCCCCATGAGCAAGCAGCGCCTCTACGAGCAGGTGCTGGACCGGCTGCGCCAGTACGTCGCCGAGGGCGGCCTCAAGGCCGGCGACCGTCTCCCGCCCGAGCGCGACCTCGCCCAGCGCCTGGGCGTCAGCCGGGCCTCGGTGAAGCAGGCCATCGTGGTGCTGGAGGTCCAGGGCCTGGTGGAGGCGCGGCACGGCGGCGGGACGTACCTCGTCCGGGACAGCCTCGACGTGGAGCCCGTGGAGAAGCTGGTCGAGCGCCGCCGGCGCCTCCCCGACGTCCTCGACGCCCGTGAGGCCCTGGAGACGAAACTCGCCGAACTGGCCGCGGAGCGCCGTACGGAGGACGACCTGACCGCGATGCGCCAGGCGCTCGCGCACATGGCCGAGGAGATCGAGCACGGCCGGCCCGGCGTCGACGGCGACCGCCTCTTCCACGCGGCGGTCACGGCGGCCGCGCACAGCAGCATCCTCGCCGAGTTCATGCGCTCCATCTCCGACCAGATCGCCGAGAGCCGCACCGAATCCCTCCGCCAGCCCGGCCGCCCCACCCGTTCCTACGCCCAGCACGAGGCCATCCTCGACGCGATCACCGACCGCCGCCCCGCAGCAGCCGCGGCGGCGATGCGGCGGCACGTCCGGACGGTCGCGAAGGTACGGCTGCTGGACTGGGATCCGGGGGAGGGGGCGTAGCCGCCAGGCGCGTGACCGGCGTTCGCTACGCCTCCAGATACCTCAGCACCGCCAGGATCCGCCGGCTGTAACCGGTGGTGTGCGACAGCTCCAGCTTGTCGAAGATCGCGTTGAGGTTCTTCTCCACCGCGCTCAGCGAGATGTGCAGCTGCTGAGCGATCGCCGTGTTGGTGTGCCCCTGGGCCAGGGTCTCGAGAACGCTGCGCTCGCGAGGGGTGAGGCGGGTCAGGGGGTCGGCGTGCGTCGTCCGGACCACCAACTGCCGTACCACCTCCGGGTCGATGGCGGCGCCCCCGGCCTGAATGCGCTCCAATGCGTCCAGGAACTCCTCGACTTGTGCGACGCGGTCCTTGAGGAGGTATCCGACTCCTTCCACGTTGGAGGCCAGCAGCTGGGCGGCGTAGTTGCGTTCGATGTGCTGGGACAGCACCAGTACGCCGGTCTCCGGCCACCTCTCACGGATCTCCAGCGCGGCACGCAGCCCCTCGTCGGTGTGCGTAGGCGGCATCCGGATGTCGAGTACGACGACGTCGGGCCGCCGTACGGCGATCTCCTCCAGCAGCGGCCCGGCGTCGCCGTACGCGCCCAGGACCTCGTGCCCCTCCTCCACGAGGAGCCGGACCAGCCCCTCGCGCAGCAGGGTCGAGTCCTCGGCGATCATCAGGCGCATGGCAGCTCCGCGGTGATGGTGGTGGGTCCCCCTTCGGGGCTGTCGACACGCAGGACGCCGTCGAGCGCGGCCACCCGGCTGCGCAGTCCGCTCAGCCCGCCGCCCGTCGGATCCGCGCCGCCCTTGCCGTTGTCCTGGACCTGCACGGCGAGCATTCTGCCGCGGAGCACCACCCGCACGGAGACGGCCGTGGCACGGGAGTGCTTGGCCGCGTTGGTCACGGACTCCGACACCACGAAGTACGCGGCGGTCGCCACGGGTTGAGGCAGCGGCCCACCGACGTCGAACTCCGTCCGTACGGGAATGCCGCACCGCTCGGACACCCCGCCCAGCGCCTCTTCGAGCCCCAGGCTGTCCAGCGCCGAGGGATAGACCCGCCAGGTCACTTCGCGCAGCTCCGCCAGCATGTCCTGGGACTCCTGGTGCGCCTGGCGCAGCATGGCGTCCGCCTGCTCGGGACTGCGCCCCCGACGTGCCCGGCCCAGCAGCATGGCCAGTGCCACCATGCGCTGCTGGATTCCGTCGTGCAGGTCCCGCTCGATACGCCGGCGTTCGGCGTCGACCGCCTGCACGACCGCTGCCCGGCTGGCGGCCAGTTCGTGGATGCGCCGCTGCAGCAGTTCCCGCTCTGAGGGGCCGAAGTGCTCGCGGGCGAGACGCGCGTCCAGGGCGGCGAGCGAGTGGAGCCCCTGGAGATTGAGGAAGAGCAGCACACCACCCAACAGCACCTGCGTCAGCAACTCGTCCCAGCGGACGCTCCCCTGCACCACTCCCGCCACGAGCAGCCCCGCCAGGACGATGCCGAAACCCAGCAGTGCGATCACGACACCGCACAGCAGACCGGCGTAACTGCGCACCGCCAGATAGCGCAGGACCTTCTGGTCGGACGCCCGGTAGCGACCGGGAAAGACATCGCCGAAGAAGACGGCCCGCCGCCTCCGCTCCAGGACCATCAGCCGACGAGCCCCGGTCATGAGGATGCCGAGGGCGCCGGCGCGGGTGAGCGGCCACAGCAGGAAGGGGCCGAGGGCGGTGCCGACGACGAGGAAGTGAAGGAAGTCGAACAGTCCCGTGACGCAGCCGAGGAGCGTACCGGCACTTCGACGCGGCCAGGAGGCCGACAGGGCTTGGCCGGTGACGCCTGCGGAGTCCTGGCCGATGATGCCTGCGGAATCCCCCTGCACGAGCGCCGAGCCTAGTTCATGAAGTACGGCGGTGCTGGGCCCGGTTGCGGCCGCGCAGCCGTACGCCGACGTATGCCGCAAGGGCCACGAACACCAGGACCAGCACACCCTTGGAGAGGACCCCGACATACCTCTCCACGGACGACCACTGGTCGCCCAGCCAGTAACCGGCCAGCACCAGAACGGAGTTCCAGATCAAGCTGCCCAGCGTCGTCAGCATGACGAACACGGGCAGCGGCATACGCTCCACCCCGGCGGGCACGGAGACAAGACTCCGGAAGATCGGAACCATACGGCCGAGGAACACCGCCTTGGTGCCGTGCTTCACGAACCAGCGCTCCGTACGCTCCAGATCGGAGGCCTTCACCAGCGGCAGCTTCGCCCAGATGGCGTGCATGCGTTCACGCCCGAAAACCATGCCGATCCAATACAGCACCACGGCCCCCACAACCGACCCGAGCGTGGTCCAGAACAGCGCCGAGACCAGACTCAGCGACCCCTGCCCCGCCGCGAACCCGGTCAGCGGCAGAATCACCTCACTCGGCAGCGGCGGGAAAAGATTCTCCAACGCGATGGCCAGACCGGCTCCCGGACCACCCAAGGTCTCCACAAGATCGGCAGCCCAGCCGGCGACGCCGCCGGTCGGCTGATCGGTCAGAGCCAAGGACGTGAGCTGCATACGGGTCTCCCAGCGGAGGGACAGGTTCGCCGGGGCAACGGCCCCGACCGCCATCCAACCTAGAAACCGCAGCTCAACGCCAGTATGAGGGTTGCCGTCCGGTGCGGTGCGGTTTTCCGCATGACCCACCCTGCGGAAAACCGCACCGGCAAAGGGGTGCCGGTCAGGCTTTGAACGAGTGGAGGTTGGCTGCGGCGAGGGTTTGCGGCACAAGCGTTCCGATGAGCCGGCCGGTCGTCTTGTCGGCGGTCTGAAGCTCGATGATTCCGTCGCGGTCGGTGTCGTGGGCCATGGGATCCATGCTGTCCGAACTCCCTGCCCTGCGTTCTTGACTTGTCAAGCCAGGCAGAGGAAAGACAGCCAATCCCCAGAAACACCCCATATCGCAGCCGGTGATCCGCCACGATGCCCCCATGAACGAACACGGATTCCTGGAGAGCACCAAGCAGTTCGCGCTCTACCTGTCCGAGCTCCAGAACGGCCTTGATCCCGAGTCGTACGACCTGCTGCTGCGCATCCTCAAGGGCACCAACGAGGCCCTGGTCCACCGCAACACCGACATCGACATCGCCCTCTCCCCACGCGAGCAGGAGCTGTTCACCCCGGAGTTCGGCAAGCAGCTCCAACAACTCCTGACCCTCCTGGGCCCACTCGGCGCGCAGACCTTCGTCGACGTCGGAACCTCTACGGGCACGGATCCCGATCAGAGCGACAGCGAGCGGGAACGACTCCGCCGCGAGGTAGAGGCGATCGCCAAGGCCAGCGGCCTCGAACCGTAGCCACGCGGCTTCTGTCCCGGCCCGAAGTGCCGGGACAGAGCTTCGGAACCAGCTCAAGGCCTTAGCCTGGGGCTTTCACGATGTTGGGCGCGGCGCCCCGGATGCTGATCGAGGGGCTGGTCGAAGGCTCCGTCCACCGCGGGAGAGAAGTCACTCTTCAGGTGAAGCGTGCTGCTCTGTCTCCACGTGATCGTCTCCAGGCCGGGGCGTCGGCGGTGGTCTCGCAGGCCAGCGGGGTGCTGCTGGTCGAGACGGCTCGCAATACGGGGCACTCTGGCTGCTCAGGCGGGCACGGGCTCCAGGTCGGCATCGTCAAATGGTGGATAGGTCTCGTTGCCCATTCGCTCGGCCGCGTCGATGTAGTCGGCAAGAGCGTCGCGGGATTGAGCGAGCCTGTCCATCTGATCGTCCAGTCGCCGCAGCCGTGACCGCATCGCGGCCAGCAACTCGGGACACCCGAGCAGCTCCGGGGCCTCCCCGACCGCGCAGGGCAGCAAGTACGCGATGTCCTCGGAGGACAAACCAGCACCAAGCAGGTGCCGGATCTGCTTCACCCGCAGCACGGCGCTCTCGCCGTACTCGCGGTATCCGTTCGCACCGCGGTCTGCCTCCAGCAGGCCCTGGGCCTCGTAGTAGCGCAACTGATGGGCATTGACGCCCGCCCGACGACTCAGTTCCCCGATCCGCATCGAAACCTCACTTGACCTTCACACCGGTATCAACGTTGACGATGCTGCCATGAACAGCAAACCCGAAACACCCGTGACAGTCATCGGACTTGGGCTGATGGGCCAGGCACTCGCCGGCGCGTTCCTGAAAGCCGGGCATCCCACAACCGTGTGGAACCGTACGACCTCCAAGGCCGACCAACTGGTGGCCCAGGGTGCACGGCTGGCGCCAACAGTTGGCGACGCGCTCAAGGCAGGTTCCCTGACGATCATCTGCGTCACCGACTACCAGGCCATGCACGAGCTGCTCGGCGCGAGCGATATCGAGCTGCACGGCACGATGTTGATCAACCTGACCTCGGGCGACTCGACCCAGGCTCGGGAAGCCGCCCAATGGGCCGAGCAGCGCGGCGCCCATTACCTGGACGGCGCCATCATGGCCATCCCACCGACGATCGGCAGCGCCGAGGCAGTGATCCTGCACAGCGGGCCGCAGTCGGACTTCGAGGCACACAAGTCAACACTCGACGCGCTCGGCACCGCCACCTACCTTGGCGCGGACCATGGGCTGGCATCCCTGTACGACGTGGCCGGCCTGGCCATGATGTGGAGCGTCCTGAACGCCTGGCTGCAGGGCACTGCCCTGCTCAGGACGGCCGGTGTTGACGCCGCCACGTATGCGCCGTTTGCGCAGCAGATCGCTACCGGTGTGGCCGAATGGCTGCCTGGGTATGCCAAGCAGATCGACAGCGGCTCCTTCCCGGCCGAGGTGTCGGCCCTGGAGACCGACGCGCGGGCGATGGCTCACTTGATCGAGGAGAGCGAGGCGGTGGGTGTCAACGCCGAACTGCCGAAGTTGATCAAGGCGATGGCCGACCGCGCGATCGCCGCCGGACACGGTGGGGAGCAGTATCCCGTGCTGATAGAAGAGTTCGGCAAATCCCGCAGCGACTGACCGATTCCGACACCGGGCTCCAGCTTCGGCCTTTCGCGTGGCGGGCTGTCCGGATCGTGATCACGAACACGGAGAATGCCTCTGACCAGCGAGAATGAGGATTGTCGAGGTCCTTGTCCGCGCGTGGTTCGGAGGCACTTTCCAGGTGAAGCAGCGTTTCGGGTCCTACCCCGTGTCCGCCTTGAGGGCGGCGGTCGCGGCGTCGTCGGCCAAGCCGGCGCGGTGTCGCTCGTCGAGACTGCCAGCAAGACCGGACTGTATCGCGCGATCTCTTCGGCGCTGGAGACATGGCGCAAGCCGCGGGCTGTGCACGACCCGGGCAAGATCCTTATGGATGTGGCGCTCGCGACCGCACTGAGCGGCGACTGCTTGGCCGATGTCGGCATGCTCCGCGCGGAGCCTGGGGTGTTTGGTCCGGTGGCCTCGGATCCGACGGAGTCCCGGCTGGTCGATGTCCTGGCCGCGGCTGGGCAGCGACCCCTGTCCGCGATCCGGGCCGCGCGGGCCGAAGTTCGCGAGCGGGTGTGGCAGCTGGCGGGCGAGGCGGCACCGGACGCGGGCGGGCAGGTGATCGTGGACGTCGACGGAGTGCTGGTCATCGCGCATTCGGACAGGCAGGACGCCGCCGCGATCTGGAGGAAGACGTATGGCCGTCACCCGCTGAGCGGGTGTGGCAGCTGGCGGGCGGGGCGGCACCGGACGCGGGCGGGCAGGTGATCGTGGACGTCGACGGAGTGCTGGTCATCGCGCACTCGGACAAGCAGGACGCCGCCGCGACCTGGAGGAAGACGTATGGCCATCACCCGCTGATGGCGTTCGTCGACCACGGTCCGGGTGGGAGCGGGGAGCCGGTGGCTGCGCTGCTGCGGCCGGGGAATGCCGGGAGCAACACCGCCGCCGATCACATCGAGGCCACGCGAATGGCCCTGGCCCAGCTGCCCAAGCCGTATCGACGCGGGCGGCAGACCCTGATCCGCTGCGATTCCGGCGGCGGTACGCACGAGTTCGTGGCCTGGCTCGCCCAGCGCGGCCGATGGCTCTCGTACTCCGTCGGCATGACCATCACCGACGCCATCTATGCCGCCGTGCTCAAGGTGCCGGCCTCCGCCTGGACCCCGGCGATCGAGTCCGACGGCCAGATCCGCGACGGCGCCTGGGTCGCAGAGCCGGCCGGCGTCGTGCTTCACGGCCGGCCGAAGGGGATGCGGCTCATCGTTCGCAAGGAACGTCCGCACCCCGGGGCCCAGTTGCGCTTCACCGACGCCGACGGCCATCGGCTGACCTGCTTCGCCACCAACACAGCCGACGCCCCGATCGCGAAGCTGGAGCTGCGCCACCGGCTGCGGGCGCGGGCCGAGGACCGCATCCGCGCCGCCCGCACCACCGGGCTGACCAACCTGCCCCTGCATGACACCGCGCAGAACCGGATCTGGCTGGAGACAGTCCAGCTCGCCCTTGCGGTTCTGGCCTGGTTGCCCCTGCTCGCCCTGACCGGCAAAGCCCGCCTCTGGGAACCCCGCCGGATACGGCTGCGGCTCTTCTCCGCAGCCGCCCACCTGATCACCACCGGCCGCCGCCGCTACCTGCGCTTCGCGCAGCACTGGCCCTGGACCGATGTCATCACCGCCGCGATCGAACGCCTCGACGCGCTCCCGAACCCCGGCTAACCAGCAGCGATCCCGTCCCGACGAGCACTCGAAGTCCTCTGGAACCGTGGAAGCCGGCGCCCACCCGTCGCGACAGCCGGGCTACCCGCCTGCCCGCACCAGCATCGAGGTTGGCTTGTCGTCTAGCTGGATCACCGAGGCTTGGTGCCCTTGATTGCCAGCACGGCCGGTGTGGGGGCTCCGCTTTCGGCGAACCGGTCGAGTGTCAGGCCGGCGGCGAGGAACGCGTGCAGCAGTTCAGGGAGGGGCCAATGGGTGGCGCCGACCTTGTCGCGCACTCCCTTGTCCGTCCAGGACGCCTTGGTCCAGCGGCCGTCGAGATAGCCAGGGCGGATGACAACTGCCTCAAGGTCGCCGCGATCTGCGAATCCACCGGAGAAGCAGGGATGGACACCGATGTGCACGAACACGCCACCCGGACGCAGAACTCGAACGGCCTCACGCAGCACCTCCGGATAACGGGGCATATCCGTGTGCACCATCACCGCGACAGCCGCAGGCAGGAAACCGTCACGGACCGGCAATCGCCCGGCGTCGGCTTGCGCGACCGGCAGCCGCTCACACGCATAGCGCAGCATCCCGCCGGAAAGGTCGACGCCGATCGGGGTCCAGCCCAGCGCACGGAGGCGGTCTGCGTGGATGCCGGTGCCACAGCCGATCTCCAGGCAGGTGCCGCTGCCTTCACCCAGAAGATCGTTGAGGAGAACGTCCAGGCTCAGAGGGTGCCCATCTCCCGTTCCGGCACGCGGGCGGTTGAGGAACTCGGTCTCGTACCAGTCAGCGATCTCGTCGTATGACGCCGTCGGTGCCATCAATTACCCCTCCTGCCCGCGTCCCCGACCATCCAGAGACCTCGTCCGAGCTCAAGGCGGCCACGCTCCGCACCATGCGTTCACGCCTCATCGACCGTGGAACTGGGCGGTCGTTCCTGCAAGACTGCCCAAGAGAGCCGACCCTGCCCCGTATTCCGCCCGAGGCAGAACCGGTCGGCGGGGGCCTCAACCTGCGGAGTGTCCTCGAGCCGCGTCTGACCTGTTCTGGGCCGGGAGCACACCAGAGCACATCAGCTTTTCGAGCTCGGATACTTTCACCGCGATTCCCCGTTGTTCCCCGCTCGATCTGGTGCGGTTGCGGCGCGGCGGTATGTCCACGTCGTGGGGCAGGCCCTACCCGGGTCTAGCCGATGAGTCCCCGGATCGCGGCCACGATGTTGAACACTGCCGGCAAGACGAAGATGCCTCCCACGCCGATCCACACGCACCCGGCGGCTCGGTGGCCGCGAGTTGACGGCGGCGGTGAAACCAGCCGATCGGCGGTTCTCATCGTCTCGTTCGGAGCGATCAGGCTACGCCCGGTTCCGCGCTGCCTGCGCCCCACCCAGGTGAAACAGACCGCAGCCGCGGCCGTGAAGGCCGCGAGTTGGAGATGCTCACCCGGCGAGTCAGCACCAGCGAGCGTCACGGCCATGTACGACACAACATCTCCCCCCACAGGATCACGGTGTGTGGATCACCTCACGACACCTCAACCATGTCAAGCAGGTTGAACACCGCCTGCGGCTGCCCGCCCCCAACGCGCTTTCCAACTGTATTGGTCGGGTCTTGGGCTGCGTACCGGGACTTTCACCTGCATTCATGGGCGGCTGGCTCGTGGGCGGGCCGCGAGATCGGGTCTTGTCCGAACGGCCGCGAACGTAGCTGAACCGCAGTGCACGTGCGGGAGATGAGGAGCGAGCCTGCAACAGATCATCATCAGATCCCGCCCGGTGTTCGGCGCGATCGCGACGGCCGCCGCCCTTGATGGCCTTGCGCACGTTGCGCCACGCCTTGATCAGATCCAAGATCTACTTCAGGCCGTGGGGTCGGATCTACGACTTGTTCCGCCGGTGCCAGCGGGATGGCACCTGGGATCGGATCCTCTCCCGGCTCCAGCGCCAGGCCGATATGGAGGGGGCGATCACGTGGGACCTGAACGTCGATTCCACGGTGTGCCGGGCTCATCAGCACGTGGCGGAGCCCGGCGGCGTGGCGATCGACAGAAGGAGCAGACGGGGAGTCTCGAGCATGAGCATCCGAGCATTCTGGACCAGCCCCGAGCACTCCACCATTGCCACCAAGCGTTTTCGAAACACGCCCTATCGGCGCTTTCCGCACACCGCGCGCTCGACCATCCCGTGCGTCGCCTTCTCCTGCGCCGCCGACCGCTGCTCGTCACCGAAGCGCGTGGTGAACACGGCCGCCGCGGCCGAGACCTCGCCGTCCGGAGTGACGGCGGCCTCGGAGACCGTGCCGAAGGACGTGCCGCCGTGGTACCAGACGCCGGTGTCGCAGCCGTCGACGGGGCGCCAGGCGATGCCGAGCCCGTAGCGGGCCTTGTCGCCGCCGGCGAAGTCGGGTGTCGGCACCGTGGTGCGCATCTGCGCCAGTTGCTTCGGCGGCAGCAACGTGCCGTCCATCAGGGCACGGAGGAACGTGTTCATGTCGGTGGTCGTGCTGACGATGCCGCCGTCCGCGCCGCCGTCGACGTGGAGCGTGGTGTCGGTGAGGTCGTCCCGGCCGGGGAACTGGAGGTAGGCGGTGGCGGTGGGCTGGGGGACGTAGGCGGAGGTACCCGTTGTCAGGGTGTGGCGCAGGCCGAGCGGCTCGATGATCCGCTCGTGGATCTCCTGCTCCCAGGGATGTCCGGTGGCCCGTTCGATGATCATGCCGATCAGGACGTAGTTGGTGTTGGAGTAGGCCCACCGGGTCTCGGAGCCGGGGTCGTCGGCGTCCGGCAGCCAGCCCGGAGCGCGTGTCATGGCCAACGCGACCTGCTGTTCGGGGGTGCGCGCCGTGAAGCGCTTCGCGCGATAGTTCTCGGGCGTCAGTTCCTTGGGATCGCTGAACAGGATGTCCGTGTAGTTGGGCAGGCCGCTGGTGTGCTGGAGCAGGTTGCGGATGGTGACCCGGCTTCCGTCGTTGCCGTTGCCGGTCACCACCCCTGGCAGCCATGTGTCGACGGTGTCGTCGAGGGCCAACTCGCCCTCGGCCACCAGCTGAAGAGCGGCCACGGCCACGAAGGTCTTGGTGTCGCTGCCGATCCGGTAGTACGCGTCGAAGGGGACCCTCCCACCCCGGTCCAGATCCCGGACGCCCGCCCTTGCCTCGCGGTCACGCCCGCCGGCGTCGCGCGCCTGCACGACCAGACCGGAGGCGCCGGTGCCCACCACCGCATCCGCATCCCGCTGCAACCGCGTACCGCCCGCCGAGCCGCTGTCGTCGCCCTGCGCCCACGCTCCCGAGCCGAGCACGGTGGCCCCCACGACCGCCGCACCGACTCCGGCCGCGACCAGCGCCACCCTCGGCCGGACGAGCCGGCCCCACTGCTTTCGCATCGTCGTCAACACGGATCAGACGCTACGGACCGGCCCACCGCGGGCCCATCCGGCAGCCCGGAACCTCGAAGGTGGGGGTAGCCCCACCTGTGCCCCACCTGTGCCCCACCCTTGCCCCACCCGTCCATGTGATCGAACCGTTGGCGTGCCCGTACGTCCGTATGGGTTATCGTGCCTCGTCGACCTCGACTGTTCACGAACGGGAAGCGGAGAAGGTGACGATCTCGGTGTCCGATCTTGGGCGACTCGTCGCCGGCCGTTACCAGTTGGTGGAGCGGGTGGGCAGTGGCGGCATGGGCACCGTGTGGCGCGCCGAGGACAAGCTGCTCGGCCGCCACGTCGCCGTGAAGAAGCTGCGCATCCCGCCGCACCTGCACGACGACGAGGTCCGCACGCTCCACGAGCGCACCCGCCGCGAAGCCCGTAGCGCCGCCCGGATCGCGCACCCCAATGTGATCGTGGTGCATGACGTCGTCGATGACGAGGGCCTGCCGTGCATCGTCATGGAGTACATACCTTCGGCCACGCTGAGTGACGTGCTGAAGGAGCGGGGTGCGCTGCCTCCCGAGGAAGCGGCCCGGATCGGGCTGGCCATGGCCGCCGCCCTGCGCGCCGCCCACGACGCCGGGGTCCTGCACCGGGACGTCAAACCCGCCAACGTTCTGCTCGGTGACGGCGGGCGGATCGTCCTCACCGACTTCGGGATCGCCATGGAGTCGGGAACGTCCTCCCTGACCAAGCCCGGTGAGCTGATCGGCTCCATCCGCTATCTGGCGCCCGAACGCCTCCGGGGAGCCGAGCCCGGTCCCGCCAGTGACCTGTGGGCCCTGGGGGCGACGCTGTACCAGGCGGTCGAGGGGCAGCACCCGTTCGGCCGCGACACCCCGATCGAGACCGCGTACGCCATCGCAACGGATCCGTACGACCCCCCGCGCAACGCCGGGGACCTGGCCCCGGTCATCGAGGGTCTGCTCGTCAAGGAACCCGGGCAGCGCATGGACGTGCACGAGGTCGAACGCCGCCTGGGCGATGTGACCGCCACACGGACCGCTCGCCTCGATCCGCCCACCCGGTCGGACCGGGCCGCCACCCCCTCGCCTCCCGCAGGGAAGGGCAGCGGCAACCGCCGCCGTACGGTGGTGCGGTCGGTCGTGGCAGTGGCCCTCGCCGCCGCTGTGGCGGGCGGCGCACTGTGGTGGCTCAAGGGCACCGCCGATGAGCCGGGTTCCCACGCGTCCGGGTCCGGTGCCTCCGCCTCTCCCAGTGCCGGCGCCACCCTGCCGCCGGTGCCCGACGGATATCAGCTCAAGAAGGCGGGCAGCGGGTTCTCCGTACCCGTACCGGACGGCTGGACCCGTAAGACGCTGGACGGCGGTGAAGTCGCCTATATCGACCCGTCGGGCCTGGTCGGGCTCAGGGTCAACGCCATCGAGTTCGCGGGCACCGATCCGCTACGGCACTGGCGCGAGACGGAAGAGGAACAGACCGCCCGCGACAACCCCGGCTATGAACGCGTGCGGATGGCCAAGACGACCTTCCGCGGACGACCCGCCGGGTACTGGGAGTTCACCTTCGACGGCAGGGCACGGCAGTACCGAGCGGCGGAGCTGGCGTTCTCCAGCACCGACGGCACCCAGTACGTGGTCTACCTCTCCGCGCCGAACGCGCAATGGCACAAGTACCGGCAGGTCTTCGACACCGCCGCCAACGGTGTCCGCGTGAGCGAGACCGGCTGAGGGAACCGTCCCACCGTCCCGCCTCCGCAATTTGGGCATGAACACGACATAGAAGTGTTACGCCACTGAAGGGGCGGTGTCACAGCGGTCGTCGAAGCTGGTGCGTCGCACAACAAACGCACAGCATCACTCGCGCACCACCAACCGCGCACCACCAACCGCACACCACATCAAGGTCCTCCCCCCACAATCCGAACAGGATGGGACCCCATACATGCACACCCAACTGAGGCGCACACCCGCGCCCCGGGACGCTCTGGCCTGCCCTCCTCCGGAGACCGCCGGACGTGTCCTCACCGTCGGCACCCCGGGCCCGAGGCGCGAACGGCTCACCCGGACGCTAGAGTCGACCGGCTACGAAGTCGTCCACGCCCTCCCCGGTGAGGTGAACCGGCAGGTCCGCCAGGCCCCGCCGGACGCGATCGTCGCGCTCGACGAACATGCGCGCGGCGTCGACGTCGTCCGAGAGATCCGCACCGCCCCCGAAGGGCAGACCGTCCCGCTGCTCATGGTCACCGACGACCGCGAACCGGCCGCCGTCGCCGACCTGTTGACCCACGGCGCCGACGACTGCGTACCGGACGCATCCGACCCCGTGGAACTCTCCGCGCGCATCGCCGCCAAGCTCAACCGCGTCCCGGTCCCCGTCGAGCGGCTGGCCCTGGACCCGCGTACGGGCCTGTACTCCGCGCCCCACTTCCGCGCCGAGCTCGACCGGGAACTGCGCCGCCCGGTCACCGGCCGCCGGAGCGGCGTGCTCGCCGTCGTCCAGGTCGCCGAAATGGCCACGCTGGAGGAGCGGTTCGGGCCGCGGGTCCGGCAGGAGGTCGCCGAGCGGCTCGCGCAGGTCGTCGAGCGGCTCGGCGGTGGCTGCGACCGGCTGGGCCGGGACGAGGAGGGGCGGCTGCTCGTGCTGATGCCGGGCCTCGACGAGGAGACGGCCCGGCGCCGGCTGCACCAGTTCGCGACCACCGCGGCGGGCACCCGGTTCGTCGTCGCCGACGAGAACGTACGGCTGACCCCGGCCGTCGGCTGGGTCCAACTCGCGGACCAGACAGGCGAAGCCGCCCACGTCACGGCCCAGGCCGTCGCCGCCGTCGCCGAGGCACTGCGCCACCGGGACCTGCGGCCCGTCCGCTACGAACCGTGGATGCGGGCCAGCACCCCGCACCGCCGCGCACGCCGTCCTCGTATACGTCCGTTACTGCTGGCGACGTCCCCCCTGCTGGCCCTGCTGCTCGGCATCGGCGCCCCCTTCCTGCTCTACGAGCAGACGTACGACGCGCTCGGCTGGGACCTCGCCGGAACCGTGTACTGGGTGGTGGTCGCCGGGCTGCTGCTGTCGGCCGCGCTGATCATCCTGGAGTGCCTCTTCTCGCTCGACGCACCCGCGCGGCCCGCCGCGCCCGCGCAGCCGTACCCGCCCGCGAGCGCCGTCATCGCCGCGTATCTGCCGAACGAGGCGGCGACGATCGTCGACACCGTCGAGTCGTTCCTGAGCCTCGATTACCCGAACGACCTGGAGATCGTCCTCGCGTACAACACCCCGCACCCGCTCCCCGTCGAGGACACCCTGCGCGCCGTCGCCGCCCGCGACCCGCGCCTGGTCCTGCTCCAGGTACCGGGCAGCACCTCCAAGGCGCAGAACATCAACGCGGCCGTGACACAGGTGCGCGGCGAGTTCGTCGGGATCTTCGACGCGGACCACCACCCGGCGCCGGATGCCTTCCGCCATGCCTGGGACTGGCTTTCCAACGGCCACGACGTCGTCCAGGGCCACTGCGTGATCCGCAACGGCGACGGCTCCTGGGTGGCCCGGCAGGTGGCCGCCGAGTTCGAGGCCATCTACGCGGTCAGCCATCCCGGCCGGGCCCGGATGTACGGCTTCGGCATCTTCGGCGGTTCCAACGGCTTCTGGCGCACGGACATCCTCGCCCGCACCCGGATGCACGGCTCGATGCTGACGGAGGACATCGACTCGACGCTACGCGCGTTGACGCAGGGCGCGCGGATCGCCGTGGACCGGACCCTGATTTCCCGTGAGTTGGCGCCGACGACCCTGCGGCCACTGTGGAACCAGCGCTCGCGGTGGGCGCAGGGCTGGCTCCAGGTGTCACACCGGCACCTGTGGCGGTCCCTGCGCTCGGACGCCTTCACCGCCCGCCAGAAAGCAGGCGTGTTCGTGCTGCTCGGCTGGCGCGAGGTACAGCCCTGGCTGACCCTCCAGATCCCCGCGATCCTGCTGCACTCGGTGTGGCGCGCGGGCGGCGTGGACCGCATCGACTGGGCGGTGCCGACCTGCCTGCTCGCCGCCGCGTTCACGGTGTCGGCAGGCGCGGTGCAGGCGGCGTTCGCGTGGCGGCTGGCGGTTCCTGAACTGCGGGCCCGGCGCGGCTGGTTCTGGCGCTACCTGCTGATCTCGACCGTCTTCTACACCCACTTCAAGAACATGGTGGCCCGTCAGTCGCACCTCAAGGAACTGCTGGGCGACCGTCGTTGGCGGGTCACGCCGCGCTCGGTGGCGAAGGCGGTGGCTCGATGACGCTGACGACCGCACCAACTGCTGAGGCGCGCCCCACGCGCAAACGCACCCGGACCCACACCCAGGAACTCCAGGGCGTCCGCGGCCTCGCCGCCCTCAGCACGGTCGCCTTCCACGTGTGGCAGCAGTACTACGTGTACGACGCGACAGGCAGCCACCCGCCGGTCGACAACCCCCACCTGGCCGCCCTGCTGTCCCTTGAGGTCATCGACCTGTTCTTCGTGATGTCCGCGTACCTGCTCACACTCCCGTACGCACGCACCGCGATCGACGGCGAGGGCACGGTCCGCACAGGCCAGGACTTCCTGTTCCGGCGGGCGATCCGGATCCTGCCGGTGTACGTGACAGCGGTCCTGGTCGTCTGGGCGAGCCGCAACCCGACCCTGCCCGGCGACTGGCGCGACCTGCTCGAACACCTCACGTTCACGCACATCTTCGACCGCGAGCGGATCTTCTACACCCTGGGCCCCACCTGGTCCCTGTCCCTGGAGATCAGCTTCTACCTGGTACTGATCGCCGTAGGCCCGCTAACGATCCGCGCCTGCCGCCGCCTGCCCACCCGCCGCGCCCGCATCACGGCGTGCACGGCGGGCTGCGCGACCCTCTACGCCTTCCCGTTGGTGTGGATCACCATCGCCCACTACACCCTCGGCATCCCGCACACCGACTGGCCCGTCTACTTCGGCCCGCAGGCCCGCTTCGGCGGTTTCGCGGCAGGGATGGGCCTGGCGGTGCTGCTGGTCGCGTTGGAGGACCGTGGCCGTCTGGGCGTACGGACGGCGACAGCACTGGCGGCGACCGCGGCGACGGCCCTGTACGCACTGTCGTACACCGCCCGCGCCACCGGCCCCGAGGGCTTCTGGCGCACGTACTACCACCCGCTGGCGGCCGTGCTCTGGTTCGCCTTGCTGTACGCGATCCTCCACAACAGCGTGCAACCGCGCTGGCAGGGCGCCCTGCGGGCCCGCTGGCTCACCGCCGTAGGCCTGATCAGCTACAGCCTCTACATCTGGCACGAGCCGGTCATGCTCCTCCTGTACGACACCGGCCTGCTCCCCTCCGAGGGATCCCAGCCGGGCTTCGCCCTGGCCGTCGCGATCGTCACGGCAACGGCGGTTCTCGCCGCGACGGTGAGCTACTGGGCGGTGGAGTACCCGGGCAGCCTGCTCGCCCGGGCGAGGGACCGGCGCGGGTGCCCCCGGGACTTCTACTCGTCCTCGCCCTGACCCGACGCCCGCTCCCCGGCCCGGACGACGTCAGCTGTGTCGTGGCTGACGTCGTCCGGGCCGCCGGCGTCCAAATGGGTTGTCCCGGCTGCGGGCGCCCCGGTTAGCCTGCGGGGACCCGTACGAGAATGGAGCCCTGCCGTGCCCCGAGTCGCCCTGGTGACCTACGACCCCCGACCGGAGCCCAGCAAGGACGCCGACCTCCCCGTGCTCCTGCGGGCGCTGCGCGAGGCCGGAGCCGAGACGGAGGCGGTGTATTGGGACGACACCGACGCCGACTGGGCCGCGTACGACCTGGCCGTCATCCGCTCCACCTGGGACTACAGCTGGCGGGCGGACGAATTCCTGGCGTGGACGCAGAAGTGCGCGACCCTGACACGGCTGGCGAATCCGGCCGAGGTCGTGCGGTGGAACGCCGACAAGCGGTACCTCGGGGATCTTGCGGGGGCGGGAGTGCCGGTCGTCTCGACTAGCTATATAGCGCCCGGGGATACGGCCCACCTCCCCCACGACCACGAGTATGTCGTCAAGCCCACCTCCGGTGCCGGCTCCCGCTACGCCGCCCGCTACACACCCGACGACCACGACACGGCCGTACGGCATCTTGCGCGGATGCACGAGGAAGGGCTGACCGCGATGGTGCAGCCGTACATGCGCGGCATCGACGTCTCCGGCGAGCGCGCGCTGCAGTTCTTCGGCGGAGGGTTGCTGCACGCCAGCCGCAAGCGGGCGGTGCTCACCCCCGGCACGGCGTACGACGCACCCAAGGTGGCCCACCCGAACCTCGAACCCTGGACCCCGACTCCGTCCGAACGCGCCGTCGCTGAACGGGCGTTGGCCGCCGTACCGGACGGGGCGGAGTTGCTGTACGCGCGCGTGGACCTGGTGGACGGTGCCGATGGTGAACCGCGGGTGATGGAACTGGAGCTGGTGGAGCCGAACCTGTTCCTGTTCCTGCATCCGGGGTCGGTGGCGGGTGTGGTTGAGGCGATCGTGGCCGCAGCCGAGTGCTCGTAACTCGGCGCAGCCATTACGGCCGCACTCTGCGGGCACAACGCAGCCGCACCTGACTGAGTTACAACGAAGGACGTCGTGATCAACGGCTTCTGTGTGTCGTCGTCGCCGTCAGATTTGCCGTCACCCGCAAACCACGAAGTCAGCCGAGATAGGGCCGCTCACGGTGCTCCAGGAAGTGACGGATCCGCAGCCGCTGCGTGTGATGCATCGGCAGTTGGTCGATCTCTTCCGGCTGGACGAACCGCAGCTCCGTGGACTCGTCCGAGATCGCGAGTCGGCCGCCGACCGCGTGGGCGGTGAAGCAGACGTTGAACTGTCGGCGCACCTCACCGTCCGAGTAGGCGATGACGTGGCGAGGGTCGGTGTACGTGCCCACGAGCCCGGTGATCTCCACGTCCAGACCCGTTTCCTCCTTCACCTCGCGGACGGCCGTTCCCGGGAGTGAGTCGGTCATCTCCATGCCGCCACCGGGTAGCGCCCAGAGATCGTTGTCCCGTCGGCGCTGAAGGAGAATGCGCCCTTCGTCGTCGGTAACCACGGCGGAAGCGGCGACCACCAAGCTGTTCGGCTCAGGTGCCGCCGGGTCGTCGTAGTACTCGGTCCGTGCCATGGTCACCCTTCAGTTACCGGTGTCGCGGGCCGGGTTCATGGTCTTCGACGACCTGTGGACCGTGGACGGCACGAACCTCGCGCAGTGCGACTCGGACTGCGGCCGACCGTACGGTCAGGCATAGCGCCCACCGCATCGGCGACGCGGCCAGCCTCCGTTCGTGGTTGGCCGCGTTCGCCCGGAAGGAGAACAGACGTTGTCAGGGTCACCTCCTGAACTGCCGATCGTGGTGCTCGACGCGCTCATGCCCATGGCCCAACGCCTGGTTCTCGATCGCCGAGGCTCAATGGTTTGGGAGGTCGAGAGCCATCGCGGTCACTATGCCGTGAAGGTCGGCTATCCGATCGAGGCCACTGCCGACTGGTCCGCCCAGCCCTGGACCGCCCTCGCACCCGCACGCGAAGGAGCCGTGCTCCATCGCCTCGGCTTCGTCGACTTCGCGTACGGCGAGTGGGAGCAGGGAACCTGGAACTTTCAGCCGTGGCACGAAGGCCGGACCTGTACCAGCTATGGGAGCCGTGCCGCCAGCCTGACTCGTCCATTGCACCGCACACCAGCGTGGCGCTGGGATGCGTCGAAGCACTGGCCGAACTCCACGTCAGGGGCTGGGCACACGGTGACGTACAGCCCGCCCACTTCATCATCGGCGCGGATCGGACCCACCTCATCGACCTCGCCCTTGCCCGAGGCGGGCACGTGCCCGAGGGGTACGACTTCCCGTTCCGCGGCTGCCTCGTCCACTACGAGGCGCCGGAGATCGCGCGCAGCGTGCTCGCAACCGGCGAAGCCGAGCTGACGCAGGAAGCCGACATCTACGCACTCGGCGCCTCCCTGCTCATCTCCGCCACAGGCTGGCGGGCGGTCGAGTACCCGGACGATGCCCCGCGCCCGGTGCAGAGAGAGGCTGTGGCGAGCGGCAGGCGTCGGCCTGTGAGGGTGCCTGGCGAGCTGGGCGAACTGGTTGACGCCATGCTCAGCCCTGTTCCTGAGGACAGGCCCACGATCTATGAGGTGGGTAAGGCCTTGAGCTGATTCCGAAGCTCTGTCCCGGCACTTCGGGCCGGGACAGCAACCGCGTGGCTACGGTTCGAGGCCGCTGGCCTTGGCGATCGCCTCTACCTCGCGGCGGAGTCGTTCCCGCTCACTGTCGCTCTGATCGGGATCCGTGCCCGTAGAGGTTCCGACGTCGACGAAGGTCTGCGTGCCGAGTGGGCCCAGGAGGGTCAGGAGTTGTTGGAGCTGCTTGCCGAACTCGGGGGTGAACAGCTCCTGTTCGCGTGGGGAGAGGGCGATGTCGATGTCGGTGTTGCGGTGGACCATCGCGTCGTTGGTGCCCTTGAGGATGCGCAGCAGCAGGTCGTACGACTCGGGATCGAGGCCGTTCTGGAGCTCGGACAGGTAGAGCGCGAACTGCTTGGTGCTCTCCAGGAATCCGTGTTCGTTCATGGGGGCATCGTGGCGGATCACCGGCTGCGATATGGGGTGTTTCTGGGGATTGGCTGTCTTTCCTCTGCCTGGCTTGACAGGACGAGGATCCATGGCAGGGGGTTCGTACAGGATGGCTCCCATGAATGCCTCCTCCATGCTGTCCGCCACGGTGATCACCTCCGACCGACTCCGGCTGCGCAAGGCCCACGACGCCGACCGCGACGGAATCATCGAGCTTCAGACCGATCCACGGGTCCGGATGTACCTCGGCGGACCGAGGCCCCGGAGTGCTGTCGAGCAGTATCTCGATGCGGCCGGTATCGCCAACGTGGCCAACAAGCCTGGCACGTTCGTCATCGCCGACAAGACGACCGACCGGCTCATCGGAACGCTCGTGCTCGACCGACGCTCCGCCGACCTTCCCGGGCATGTCACCGAGGACGGTGGGGAGCTGGAACTGGGCTACCTGCTGCGGCACAACGCCTGGGGCGCGGGCCTGGCGTTCGAGGCCGCCACGGCTGCGTTGCGCGCCGCTGCCGACGAGCTGCCCGACCAGCCGGTCCTGGTCGTGACGCAGACAGCCAACGAGCGTTCGCTCAAGCTCGCCACCCGCCTCGGCTTCCAGCGGATGAGCACGTTCGAGGCGTACGACGCGGAGCAAACCCTCGCCGTGACCAACCTGCACTTGTTCAAGGTCCCTAGTCACCGACCGCCGTCCGCTGGAGCAACCCCCACGTGAACTCCGCGGCAACCTCCCGACGCCTCCCCTCCCCATCCGGCGCCGTGAACGCAAGCCCCCACCGAGTCGGGGCCGGCTCCCGCTACGCCGCCCGCTACACCCCCGACGACCACGACACCGCCGTACGGCATCTTGCGCGGATGCACGACGAAGGGCTCACCGCGATGATCCAGCCGTACATGCGCGGCATCGACGTCAGCGGCGAGCGGGCGCTGCAGTTCTTCGGCTGAGGGTTGCTGCACGCCAGCCACAAGCGGGCGGTACTGACACCCGGCACGGCATACGACGCACCCAGGTGGCCCACCCGGACCTCACCCCCTGGACCCCGACCCCGCCCGAACCCGCCGTCGCCGAACGCGCGTTGACCGCCATACCGGACGCCCCGGACGTGCTCTACGCCCGCGTGGACCTCGTGGACGGCCCCGACGGCGCACCACGCGTGATGGAACTGGAACTGGTCGAGCCGAATCTGTTCCTGTTTCTGCATCCGGGGTCGTTGGCGGGGGTGGTCGAGGCGGTTCTGGCTGCGGCCGCTAGAAGCGGCCCTTCCGGGTTCGCGGGCGACTGAAGCTCGTGCCACACGTGAGCGTCAGTCGCCCGCAGCCCTACCAGGTGCCGGGTTCCGCGTACCAGGAACCTCGCGGACCGTTGAATCCGCCGTCCTCCCGGCTGCGGAAGGCGATCGCCCTCGTTGAGCCGTTCGCGTAGTTGTACATGACGGCGATATCCTCCCGCCCGTCGCCATCGGTGTCCCCGGACAACGGCGTGCCGGAATTGCCGACGTGCCAACTGCCCGCATTGCTACGCCAACTGCTCAGCGGGTCTCCGAACCGGCCGTCCGCCTTGGCCGGGAACGTGCGCAGGCCGGTGACGCCCTCGTCCTCGCCGTACATCGCGGCGGCGTCGGCGCGACCGTCGCCGTTGTAGTCACCGCTGGTCAGCTCCACACACTCGAACTCCCAGTTGCCCGGCTCGACATTCCACGACTTGAGCGGTTTGCCGATCGCACCGCCCGTCGTCGCGGGGAACGTCATGAGGGCGACGGCTCCGGTGCTGTAGCCGTAGATGCCGATCAGATCGTCCTTGCCGTCTCCGTCGGTGTCACCGATCGCGTACTTGGCGCTCCCGTAGTGCCAGGAACCGGCGTTGCTCGTCCACACATTCGCAGGAGCGTTGAACGTGCCATCGGCCTTGGAAAGGAACCTGTGCGCGCTCGTCGTACCGCTTCCTTCGTCGTAGAAGGCGACGAGGTCGGCCCGCTTGTCGCCGTTGATGTCGCCGGCGAGCAGGGTCGACTTGTCCCAGTCCCAGCTTCCCTTGGGGATCGTCAGCGCCTTGGTCTCCTCGAAGGTGCCTTCGGCCGTGGCGAGGAAGGACCACACGGTGATGCTCCCGTCGGCGTTCCCGTAGAAGCCCGCCACATCCGCGCGGCCGTCACCGTTGAAGTCACCCGCGGCCCACTTGCTGCGGGTGTAGTCGTATCCGGCCCGGGTGCTTCGCCCACGCCGGTTCCTCGTCCGGAGCCTTGAATCCGCCGGCGGCGGTGCCGGGCAGGACGTGTATCCCGGTGGACGCGTTCTCGTAGTTGTAGACCGTGATGAGGTCGGTGCGGCCGTCGCCGTTGACATCACCGGACAGGTCGGTGCGCAGGTGCGCGGTCCTGTCGTCCTCCTTGTGCCCGCCTGCGACTCCGCTTGTGCGGTTCCACCGGATGTAGCCGCCTTCGAAGTCCGTGCGGACCCCACCGGCCACCTCGTACTCGACCGAGGTGGGGAAGCCCAGCCAGCCGTCCTCCGCTCTGAGTTCCTCCCACTTCTTCTGAACGGAGCCGAATACCGGCCAGGCGCCGGTGGCGCCGCTGTAGAACATGGACGCCGTGTAGCCGTCCTCGCCGGGTTCGCGGAACCGCTGGTAGGCACCGGCCTTCGGGGATGTCGACTTCTGGTCCGTCATGGGGAAGCCCATGAATACCGGTCCGCCGAGCTCCCGGTACTTGGCGTAGATACGGCCAGTCATCGCGAAGGCTCCGATGTCGGGCTCCCAGTTGACGGCTCCGGCCTTGCCCGCTTTGCGGAAGGTGGTGACACGACCGGAACCATTGCCGACGCGACGCACGTCCGAGGTCGGATAGCCCAGGTAGCCCGCCTCGCGCTCCAGCTCACCCCACTTGGTCCAGATGGCGCCGCTCACCGACCACGCACCGGTGTCCGGGCTCCAGTAGATGGACCGGTTGATGGCCGTGCTCCCGGGGCTGCGGAAGTGGGCGTACCGTCCGATCTTGTCGGGTGCGGTCTTGATGTCGGTGTCGGGGTAACCGAAGTCCGACGGCCCTCCAAGCGCCTTGTACTTCGCGAGAATCGGGCCGCAGAGCGCGTGCTCGCCGGTGGCCGAGGACTTGAAGTTCTCGCACTCGGCCCAAGGGGTGCCGCCGGTGACGAGGGGACGGGCCCCGCCGAAGGCGGAACCGCCGGCGATCGCCCTGCCCGGGAACTCGACGGAACTGCCCTGGCCGTCCCGTGCCCATAGGTCGGCGAAGCCGTCGCCCTCGAAGTCACCGTTGGTCGACAGGTGCGGGTACGCGGCGGCGGTGAAGCCGGTCCCGATCGATGTCTCGCGAGGGCCGGGCTCGCCGTAGACGGTGAGGTCGGCGGCGGTGGTGTCACCTGCGACCGGGTTGGGACGGCTGGTGTACTGATGGATCTTGCCGCTCCTGATGTCCCGGGCCCAGAGCTCCGGCAGGCCGTCCTTGTTGAGGTCGCCGGGCGCCATCAGGGTCATGTTCTGCCAGTCGGCGTCGCCGAGAGAGACCGGTGGCACGTCGTCCAGGAACCCGTTCGGATCTCTGCTCCCGAAGTACAGCCACAGTTCCCCTGCGGACTTCACCAGGAGATCGGGAGCGTCCGAGCCAGTGATCTTGCCGTCCGGGTCGTCGTCATCGAAGCTGCCGACGGCGACGATCTGGTCCGCATTGCGCCAGTGGTTGGCGTCATCCCCGACGACCGTCAATTCGCGTTGTGCGCCGTCCTCGCCGCCCAACTGGCCGTCGCCACGGTTCCCATGCGGGAAGGGGCCTTTCGGCGGGAGCGCGGAAGCGGTACGGCGCGGGGCGGCGTGGGCAGGCCGAAGTTGTCGGCTCACAGGGGAACGGGGCGCCTCGAAGTTGGGCGCGGGGCCGGGGCCGGGCGGGCCTGGTCGGCGGGGCGCGGGTGGTGATCACCGGCGGGTGCGTGACGTTAACATCGCCTCACCGGCGCATTCAAGCGCATCCCTCCTGATTCCTTTCTTGTGGGTGGTGGGACGCGGGTAGTGTGGGGCCGGTTTCCCGGTTTGGACGGGCTGGATTTCGCTGGTAGAGGGCGTGGAAAGCGGGGGTGACCGGCCTGGTGGTGGCGAGGCGCGGGCGCAGGCCGGCGGGCAGCGGGGTGCCGCTGACGTTCGAGGTGATCGCCGAGACCCTGCGCGAGCGGATCCGCTCGGGCGGGTTGCGGCCGGGGGACGCGTTGCCGACGCAGGCCGTGCTGATGCGGGAGTTCGGGGCGGCGAGCCTGACCGTGCAGAAGGCCATGGCCCTGTTGAAGCAGGACGGGTGGGCCATCTCCCGTCCCGGCAAGGGAGCCTTCGTCGCCCACCACGACCACGTCGCCGACAACGCTGATGACCTCGACGGCCCGGAGGCGACCGCACCCGTTGGTGGGACGACTGCCCGCGTCGAGGCACTGGAACGTGCGCTGGCCGAGGCCGCTCAGCAGATTGCCGACCTCCGTGGCCGCGTCGAGGCCCTGGAGACGGGCAGCGGCAAGCGGGGCCACTGACCCGCCGTGCCGGGACGCTGGTCAGGGCTGTCAGGGCGGTGCGTTCAGATTTTCTCTACGAGGTTCAAGGCGGGCCCCACCCGCATTGGCTGACCGCCGTCGCTGACAAGCCCGCCGTTCGCTCGGGAGGCCAGCCGCCCAGGCAAGGGAACGGTCCAGGACTGCGAGAGCGGCAACCGGCCAGATTGCCGGGATGATCGGAACCGGGCTCCTGGCGGAGCAAGTTGTCGCCCACGACCGTCCTACGGCCGGATCGCAGGCACATGGCCGACCAGGGGGCCGACCCTCACGCCCGCCGCCGGACTCGCCGAGGGCGGTGGCCTGCGTCGCCTCCGGCGGGGAGCGAAGCTCCCGGCCACCCGTCGGAGGCCGCTCCCTCCCGCCCCGGCCCCGCGCCGCAAGACTGGGCGACGCACCAGCCCGGCCGTACGCTGCCTCTCCCGCTCGGGCCCGATCCTGCCGAAAGAAGCCGACCCTGCGCCGCCTCGGCAGGTTGCCGCTGGTTTGCGGGCGGCGCCGTGGCATCAGGACGAAAGGGGGAATACGGGGGAGTGCGACGCTGGAGTGGCTGCGGTCGCGGCGACGGCACACGACCTGAACTACGAAGTCGCGTTCCCGCACCCCGTGCCATATATCATCGGCGCTATGGACAGTGGGCGGTACTCGATCGAGATCGAGCCGGAGGTGCGGCTGTGGCTGGAGAACATTCCCGCCCATCACTACAAGCAGGCCGAACGCGTCGCCGACCTGCTCGCCGAGCAGCCCACCACGCTCGACGAACCGCACTCCCGCCACCTGGGCGGCAAGCTCCGCGAGCTGCGCTTCCGCCTGGGCGATGCCCATCAGCGGATCACCTACTGGCTGGCGCCCGGCCGACGTGTCGTGCTGCTCACCGTGTTCCGCAAGACCAAGATGCGCGAGCAGGCCGAAGTGGACCGCGCCCACGCCGCACAGCGATTGTGCGAGGCAGAGCATGAAGCCGCCTCCGAGCACGACCTCTACAGCCGCAACCTCAAGGAGAACCGATGAACCACAGCGAATGGAGGACCCGTCGCCACCGCCAGCTGCTGGGCGAACACCTGGACGCTGACCCCGAGTACGACCGGGTCTACGAAGAGGCCGGCCTCGCCATGACGTTGGGCAAGGCCGTCTACGACCGGCGTAAGCAGCTGGGTCTGAGCGAGGCCGATCTCGCCGAGCGCATGCACGTCGACGTCGATGACATCGAAGGCATCGAGACGGCCACCGAGCTGCCGCCCATCGCGGTCATCATGCGCCTGGCCCGCGCACTGGACCTCACGGTGGACGTGCACCTCGCCGGCGGAGACGAGCCCACCGTCACCATCGTCGCCCCAGCGGCCTGAGGCGGGGAGGAACCATGCAGGACCCGCCTTCCGTGCTCGCCCGTGAGCTCGGGCAACTCGTCCACGACCGGCGCATCGAGCTCGGGCTGTCCCAGGCCGAGCTGGCCGAGCGGTGCGGGATGAAGCAGCCGCAGATCTCCCGCTTCGAAGGCGGCGGGACCGTGCCCACGCTTCCCCTCCTGCGCCGCCTGGCTCAGGCTCTCGGCGCCGACCTGACCATCAGCCTCACCCCGCACGACAAAGCCGCTTGACACGCATTCGGAATTCCTGGAATTCCCCAGGCAGTGTAGACCACTGACGGCAGTAGTGACGGCAACACCAGCAGACTCCAGCGCACGGGCACGAACATCCGGCGACTGCCAAATCGCCCGCTGACCAGCAAACTTGCAGGTAGGAGCGGGCTGGCCTGCACACGTACTATGTGCTGGCAGGCGACACGCCGGTCCTGGTCCACAATTGCAAGGGGGCGAAACTTGAGCTGACTTACAAGCCCGACCGGTCGCCGGAACAGATTGCGGCGGCTGACGAAAAGGTTGCTGCTCTGAATTCCGCTCCGCAGCTCATTGTGACAAAGGTTCAGCGTTCGGGAAGTGCTGCTGATGTCTGGCGTCGAGCCGGAAATCAGTCAGTTCCTGGAACTGACATCGACCACAAGATCGACCTTTAGCTCGGCGGGCTTGATGACGTCAGTAATATGTGGCCACTCGATAGTTCGGTGAACCGAAGCCTCGGGTCTCAAATATCAGCACAGCTTAAGAAGCAAGGACTGCAACCAGGCGACTTGGTGTGCAGCATCTCGATCACAGTCAGAACATGTTAGGTGGGGCAGAGCCATGCAGTTGCGTGACTTGGACGTCTCTCACGCTGTGGCGACCAGTGCCGGCCTGTTTGGCGTCTGGCGTGCGAGCGCTTTCGACCACGTCAACGAGCTGGATCAGTGGGAGGATGAGGTAGCGGAGGACTCTGCCCTCGAACGCCAGATCTCGGTCGGCGCCTTTGTGCCGATCAACATTGGAGGTAACGGGGCATTCCAGGTTGCCGTGCGCGGCGTGGAGGATCCGGGAAATCTGAGCGAACGAGAGCGATCCTATCTCCTCGTCTCGTCTGATCCATATCTCCTCGTCTCGGACGGGGTACTGGAACTCGGCGGACTCGAAGCCGTAGGAAATTATGTCGACGCGGAGAAAGTGGAGATTCGGCTCGACAATGGTAGGTATGCTGCAGTCGTCCACCTGGTGGATTGGCAAGCGGAGCCCGGTAGTCGT
This sequence comes from Streptomyces sp. DG2A-72, assembly GCF_030499575.1. NCBI lineage: Bacteria > Bacillati > Actinomycetota > Actinomycetes > Kitasatosporales > Streptomycetaceae > Streptomyces > Streptomyces sp. DG2A-72. The sequence goes on along the minus strand of NZ_JASTLC010000001.1, from coordinate 3,035,678 downwards.
GGAGCTGATGGAAAGCCCTCAGCGGGGGCTCTTCCGGACTTCATTGTTGAGATCTTCCCCGAAGTCCAGGGAGGGCTGAAGTACCGCACTAAGGTCGAGACCTTCGACCGGCCGTAGTTTGAAGAATCCATGGCGCCGCCGGGACCGGTGTGACGGCAGTGGTGACGGCAACGCCACGGGCTACACCACCACGTCGCCGACCGCCGTCCGCTGCAGCAACCCCCACGTGAACTCCGCGACCACCTCTCGACGCCTCCCCTCCCCATCCGGCGCCGTGAACGCCAGCCCCCACCGAGTCGGGGCCGAACCCTCCAGTGGGCGGGCCGGGGCGAAGGCTTGGGCTGCCTCGTCGACCGTGCAGGACCAGGGGGTGAGGTCGTCCAGGGTGCGGAGGGTCGGGCTCTCCGCACCCGGCGCGCGGACCAGCCACTCGTTCCACACCGCGCCGTTCGGGGCGACGAGTACCTCGAAGCGCAGGTCCGGCCAGAGGGGAAGCGGCCACTGCCAGGCCTCGCACTTCAGGTCGCCGATCGTGCGCGGGATCGTCGACTCCGGGGCGCCCAGGATCGAGCGGTAGCGGGACGCCGCCGCTCGCGCCCGCGGTGAGTGGAGCATTGCCTGCCAGCGCTTGTTCGCCTCGCGCATGTCCGCGATGGAGGCGCCCAGTTCAGCTCGTGCGTCCGCCACCAGGTCCGGATTGTGGTCGGCCATGCGGCGCAGCAGGACCAGTTGGAAGTCGAGGGGGGTGAAGGGGCCTGGGGGGCGCGTTGCGGACGGCATGCCCCCCATCGTCGCTCACCTCGTCGCTCACCACGCGACCGCCCGGACGGCGGCCGTCCGGGAGGAAGAGGACGGAGTTGATGTAGCGGGGGCGGTGGCGGAAGGGGAGGACGCGGGGGAGCAGGCCCTGGGAGACGACGTGGGCGGCCTCCGCCTGGTGGGCCTCCAGGGGGAAGGAGGCGAGCGGGACCCAGGTGTCGCCGGGCAGGACCCAGCCGTCGTAGCGGAGCAGGGAGAGGTAGGTGACTACGCGGGCTATCGGCTGGATGCGGGACTCCAGCTCGACGAACAAGGCCGGGCGGTCGCGGGAGAGGATGCCCGTCGCGCCGCGCAGCACCGCCAGTTCGCCGCCGTCCACGTCGATCTTGATGAAGTCGACATTTCGGAGCCCCAAGTCGTCCAGGGCTACGCATCCGACGTCCAGCGCACGGCTGTGGATGTCTCGGCGGACCAGGGACGACACGCCCCTGTCGCCCGGGTCGTCCGCCGGGAGCCAGAGGCGGGCCATGCCGGGGCGGTCGGAGGCGGCGGCGCGGATCACGCGGACGTTCGGTGGGGCCGTGCCGGCGAGGAGGCGTGCCAGGTGGGGGACCGGTTCCACGGTTACGACCTCGCGGGCACGCCTTGCCAGGCGGCGCGTCCAGGGGCCGTACCAGCCGCCGATGTCCACCGCCGTGCCGCAGTCCGGTGGGCACAGCTCGCCGAGCCGGGCCAGCTCCGGTTCGAAGCGGGGGTAGACGGCCCGGGCGGCTGCCGCGACCAGGCGGGTCGGGAGCAGAGGCGCCACACGGGCGGCAAGGGTTTTGGGGTCCGTGGTCGTCATGGGGCCATCCGCTTGACGAGTTTGAGTAGTTCCTCGTGTTCGTCGTCCGTGACCTGCTCCCCGGACGAGGGCAGCAGCTGCGGGATGCCGTCGACTATCGGGTAACGGCGGCGCAGGCGCGGGTTGTACAGCAGTTCCTCCTTGTCGGTCTCGTCCGTCTCATCCGTGACGAGGTGCAGCGGGCCCTTGTCCAGCGGACACGCCAGGATCTGGAGCAGGGGGTCGTCGGGTTTCACGGTGGTGTCAACTCCTTGGCACCGAGGGAGGGTTGGGCGGCTGCCTGCCGGTCGTGCTTGGGCATGGTCAGCAGTACGGTGATCGCCAGCGCCGTGCCCGCGAGCCGCAACGCCAGCCGCAACGGCTCCTGTGGCAGCGCCTCGCCGAACGACAGCGTGCCGAGCACGGCCGTATAGAGGCAGGTCACCGTCGTACACACCGGCACGATCAGCGAGGCCCGGCAGCGTTGCAGCGCCGCCTGCGACATGACCAGCCCGAACGCGCCGGTGAACAGCAGGAGATACGGATACGGGGAGCGGAGGAGATTGAGCAGCGCCTCGCCGATTCCGCTTGCCGTGAGGTAGTTGGAGACGCCCTTGATGGCCAGCGAGCTGACGCCGTACAGCACGCCCACGGCCACGCCGTATTCGACGCCGGTCGTCGGCAGCCGGTGCCGGTGGCGGGCGCGGCGCTCGGCGGAGCCGTACAGCCAGACGCCGGCGGCGAGCGAGGGTACGCAGACGAGGAGGATCAGGGGGTACGGTGCCTCGCTGCCCACGGTGTCCGTGTCCTCCCGCAGCGACAGCACGACCATCAGCAGCGCGGCGAGGATCGCGCCGAGCGCGTACCGCTCGCGGCCGGTGGTCTCCTCGCCGAGCAGCCGCGCCGACAGCAGCACCAGCAGTACCAGGCCGGAGACGAAGATGCCCTGCGCGGCGGCGATCGGGAGCGTGCGGTAGACGACCAGCTGTGCGGCGAAACCGGCGGCCAACGACAGCGATCCGCCTATCCACAGCGGGCTGCCGAGGACCAGCCGCAGCAGCTTCGCCGGTTCGCGCACGGTGACCTGGGGCAGGGCCGCGAGCGCCCGTTTCTCCAGGACGAAACCGGTGCTGTACAGGACGTTCGCCAACAGGGCCGCGGCCACTCCCCACCACATCGGCTACGTCCTTCGCGCGTGCAGGAGGAGGATCGAGGCGAGCGGTGCTCTGGAGCAGGCGAGGCGGTCGAGCGGGCGCAGGGGACGCGGTACGCCGTGGAAGGGGGCCCCTTTGAGTCGTACGACCTCGAAGCCGGCCGTGGTGACGTACTCGCGGAGGGCGCGGGCCGTGTAGAGCCGCAGATGTCCTACGACCTCCCGTCCCGGCCGGCCGTGGATCGCGCGCAGGCTGACCTCCGAGAAGACGGGCTGCACGCCCGCGAGGAGGAGGGCGCGGTTGTACCAGGCGGCCAGGTTCGGGGTGGACAGCATCAGATGGCCGCCCGGGCGCAGCACGCGGCGGATCTCGTCCAGGGCGGCGTCCGGGTCCACGAGGTGCTCGATCACCTCGCTGAACAGCACGGCGTCCGCCGAACTGTCCCTGAAGGGGAGGGAGTTGAGTTCTGCGCGGAGGGTGTACGGGATTCTGGTGTGCGCGCGTTTCAGGGCGTCCTGGGACCAGTCGACGCCGATGATGCGGTGGCCGGGGAGGAGAGGTGCGGTGGTGGCGGCTGCCGTGCCGTCGCCGCAGCCGATGTCGAGGATCGTGCGGGTGCGGCCGGACGGGCCGGTCGACGGGCCGAGGGCGGTGGCCAGGAGGCGGGCCTGGCGGAGGGTGCGGGGGGTGCCGGAGGCTACGGGGACCGCCGGGTTCTCGTAGAAGTCGCGGAGTTCCGTGCGGGGTGGGGTGGTGGTCGTGGACGTGGTCGTCATGGGGCCACCTCCGTGGTGTGCAGATAGTGCTCGAACAGGTCACGCAGGTGCGCGCCGTCGCCGTGGCTGAGCAGGGCGTGGGACCAGCGCAGGGCCAGGTGCAGGCGGCCGGCGGTGGAGGCGGTGGTGACGGTGAGGCCGCGGGGCATTCTGGCGGGCGCCGAGAACCAGACGGCGTGCGCGCGGCCTGCCTCCTCGCCGAAGTCCAGGGGGTACGGGATGCGGCCGATGTTGCTGAGGAGGGTGGTCGAAGTCCAGGGGGCGGCTGCCCGGCGGAGGGTTCTCGTGAGGGCGGCGCGCCAGGACACGGGGGTGACCGGGGCGGTGAGGAGGGTGGCTCCGTGGCCGAGTTGGGGGCGGGGGAGGGACTTGAGGGCGCGGGTTCTTGTCGCCGTACGGCTGAGGAGTGCGGGCATGTCCGTCGGGTTCAACTCGTCCGGGGTGAAGGGGACTTCGACCAGGCGGGTGCCGTTGCCTATCGGCATCGTCGTGTCTCTGGGGCGGTCGTCCACGGGCATCGTGATGCGGAGGGGGCGGGGGTGTTCGCCGTGTTCTCTGTTCCAGTGGCTGATCATCAGGGCTGTGGCGACCATGAGCTGGTCGTTCACCGTGTAGGGGGAGCCTTTGGGGCGGTGGGGGAGGGGGAGTTCGGTGACGAGCATGCCGTTGCCGGGGGAGGGTTCGGGGGTGCCGGGGGCTACTCGGGCGGGGGGTGACCAGTTGGAGGGGGTCTCTTCGGGGTGGGGTGGGGGTTGGGTCGCGCGGATGGGTGAGGCTGCGGGGGAGTTGTCCCGGCCGCTGTACAGCTCGGCGGCGGTGGCGAGGACGCGGAGGCAGGCGGGGCCGTCGAGGGCGGTGTGGTTGATGGTGAGGAAGAGGACGGTGCCTTTGCTGTGACCGGCGTTGCTGCTGGGGGGTTGGGGCGCTGGCCGGCGCTGGCCGGGTGCCGCTGCGCCCACCCGTGCCGCCCCAGCGGCACGACTGCCCGCAGCGGCGGCGGATGCGGCGGATGCAGCGGCGGTGGGTACAGCAGTGGCGGCGGTTGCGTCGACGCCGCTGCTGGGGTGGGCGTCGTCCCGGCCCGCACGACTGTCCGCGGCGGCGGGATGATGGGTGCCGCTGCCCGCAGCTACGGCGCTCGCGTGGGCGTTGCCCCGGCCCGCACCACTGCCCGCACCGCTACCCGCAGCCGCGGCCGGTTCGCCCACCGCGTCCGTCGCCTCGCTCCCCTCCACCGGCCCCGCCCCCGCCCCCGCCCCCTCCACCACCTCCAGCCGTATCGGCGGGGAAGCCGTCAACGGTGGGGCCTCCGCCAGCGCGCGGGTCCGCGCGTCCCGTAGCGCATCCCGGCTCGGCGGGAGGAAGGTCACGACCTCCATATCCGGATCCGCCGTCAGTTCCCACTCGTACCGCCGCCGGTACCACCGCCCCGCCGCCTCCCGCATGAGGATGCGGGGGTGGCGGCGGAGGGCCTCGTTGAAGGCGGCCCGTAGGCGGTCGCGGTCCAGGTGGCCCGGGAGGTGGACCTCGATGTGGACCGTTTCCGGTTCCTCCTCCTGGAGGCAGTGGCGGGAGATCTCGTCCACCACCGGGAACGGGATGCGCTCGGGAGGCCGTACGGGGCCTTCGGCGCGGTGCTCCAGCGTCGTCATGCGCGGTCTCCCCTCAGGTCGGCCTGGGGTGTCACCCTGAACTTCGGCTTGCGGAACGAGAAGCGCACGGTGGGCGGATCGGGCGCCGGGCCGCCGGGGCCCCGCGCCGAGACGGTCGGGCCGGAGTCCGGGCGGGCAGGCGGCGGGGGCTCGGCTCCGAGAGGGCTCGCGCCCCGCTGCCGTTGCGGCAACTGCTGCGTCGGTTCTTCCGAGGCGGGCGGACCCCCGACCGGTGGCGGCACCGCCGTCGAGTCCCGCTCCCGCACGCTCACCAACCCCGCGAACAACCCGATCAGCGCGAGGAGTTGAGCCGCCGGTCCGAAGGCCCCCTCCTCCGCGCCCACCGGCTCCCCGGCCCTCACCGCCGCCGCGATCCCCGCCCCCGCGAGCGCGACGAACGCGATCGGTACGAGCAGTGTGTGCCGCCGGTGAGCGAGTAGCGCCAACGCCGGTACCAGCAGCGCGAACCACCCGGCGATCACCGCGCCCACCAGCGTCAGCGCCACAGTCCCGAGCCACAGGCCCGGCGGCGGGGGCACCGGCTGCGGATCGTCGGGGTTCGGGGCGCGCCGGCGCCAGAGGACAAGTCCCACCAGGGCCGCCACCGCTGCACCCCCGCCGATCAGCGTGGCGTCGTACGTCGTCGCGGGTTCGTACGACAGCTTGACCGTGCCGCCCGCCCCGGCCGGGATCCGCCAGCCCTGCTGCCAGCCGTCGAGGCGGACCGGGGACAACTCGTCCCCGTTCAGGGTGGTTTTCCAGCCGTCGTTGTAGTTCTCGTACGTCGTCAGGTACGTGGCCGCGCCCGACCCGACCGTCACCTGGCGCTGGTCGCCCAGCCAGTCACGTATCCGGAGGTCGCGGTCCGCGGACGTGGGCTCCGTGAGCGCGCCGCCGCGCGTCAGGGTGACATCGGTGAGCGCGAGCGGCCCGGCGTCCCCGCCCTCGACCCGATGCGGGCCGGAGGTCAGGTCCAACTCGGCGTCCGCTCGCCCCTCCTGGCAGAGCGTCACCTGAACAGGGCGCCGTTCCGTCAGGTCCCGTACCGTCCCCCGCACACTCGTCTCGTACAACTCCCCGTCCACCGCCATCACCGGCCCCTGCCCGCACGGCAGCGAGAAGGCCCGCGTGGCGGCCGGCTGGGGCGTGCGGTAGCGGTCGAGCGCCGGGATGTACGCCTCCGTCAGGCCCACCGGAAGGCGGAGATCTTCATCCACGACCGGGTTGTGCAGCGTCAGCGGAGCCGTCGCCGTGACGGTGATGTCGAGGCGGTCCGTGGTGATCGGCGGGAAGCGGACCCAGCCGTTCTCGTCGACGCCGGCGAGGGCCGCGCCGTCCGGGGAGCTGATCTGTACCTCGGTGGGGCGGGTGGAGAGGCCGCCCGCGGGGGCCAGGACCAGTTCGCCGACGGGCTGTTCGCCGTCCCAGCGGAGGTGGATGGTGGGGCGGTCGCCCGCGATCCACGCCGTGGTCAGGTCACCGTCGGTGAGGTTGCGCGCCGCCAGGCCCGCGCCGAGCCGTGCCGTGGAGTCGGCGGTGGCGACGATGCGGTTCTGCTGGTCGGGCGCGACGTCGTACAGCAGCCGGTCGAGTTCCGCGCCCGGCACCGGCACCGCGCTCGCCGTCACCTCGTACGCCCCTGCCGTGCCCGTGGAGAAGCGGCGGTGCAGGCCCGCCTCCGTGCCCGTCGCCGAGAGACCGGTCGGGTCGGCCGTGCGGTGCAGCGAGACGATCTCCGCGGCGGCACCGGCATCCTGCGCGTCCGTCGGCAGCCGCAGCATGCGCGTGACCTGCACGTCAGGCAGCGAGATCTCGGAGAAGCCCGCACCCGTCAGACCTGTGTGCCGCGCCACCGAGTCGACGATCGTCAGCCGCATCCAACTCGTCTCACCCGCGGGCGCCTTGATGCTCTGCGCCGTCCCGTCCGGGCGCAGGACGCTGGTCCGCACCCCCTTCTCCGTCTCCACCCGCACCCGCGTCGCAGCCGACCGCACGCTCTCCTGCGGCAACGGCGAAACCCTGAACGACGACGGCATGTCGTACGCCTCACTGAACCCGATCCGCAGCCACTGACCGTCCGCCGAGCCCGCCGAGCCCTCCGCCCAGGCGGTGTCCGGGTTGCCGTCGAAGGCGTTCACCGGGTCGTACTGCGGGAGATGGAACAGCCAGTTGCCGTACGAGGAGGCCGTGACCGAGCGGGCGCCGCGCAGTTCGGCGACCGTCTGATGGCCGAGGCCCTCGGTCGGCAGGATCTGGTGGGGCTTCTCGCCGGCGTCCTGGGCGGCGTCCGGCGCGTTGCGTTCGTCGCGGGTGTACGTGTACGACGTGTTGGCGTTGACCAGCCCGAACCGTGTGTCCGCGCGACGCAGTCCGTCCCCGACCACCTGCACGGGTGGCGTGCCGAGCCCGGGATGGTTGTCCCCGGTCAACACCGTGGCCCGGCCCCGGAGTTCGGTCGCCAGCGGCAGCAGCGCCTCCGGGCCGCCGGAGACCACAGCCGTGTCGGACACCGGCAGCAGAGAAGCCTGCCCGGGACGTGGCACACCCTCGTCCCCCGGCGGCTGGTAGATCTCCACCGCCCGCTGCCTCGGATAGATGCCCTCGATCTCCAGCGGGGTGCCCTCGGCGATCCGGCCGCCCGTCATGACCGGACCCAGGCCCTTCACCCGCTCATACCCGGACTGTTCCAGGGTGCGCTTGACCGTCGTGGTCGGTACGTAGCCGATCTGGTCGGGGTCGAGGTCGTTGCGGACGACGACGTAGTGGAGGCCGGCCCGGCTCAAGTAGTCGGCCAGACCCGGGACTTCACCTCCCGACATCAGCGCCTGCTCCACGGCGTCCATCGCGCGCCGGTTGCCGGGGGTGCCCATGGGGACGTAATCCCGTTGCGCCCAGCGCGACTCGGCCACCACGTCCAACGGCTGGTCGATGGTCGAGCCCCAGGTGTAGATGCCGTGCGCGGTCGCCGGGACCACCAGGGCACGCGAATCCGGCGAATACTCCTCCAGCCAGTCCGCCGTCGCCGTCCAGTACTTGGGGATCTCCTGGAAGGAACCCGGGTTCAGGATCGACCCGTTGAGATACGGCCACATCAGCCCCGGCAGCACCAGCACCGCCGCGATCAGAGGTGCGAGACGACGGCCACGGACCGGGCGGGTGCCGCGCTGCTCGGCGGCCACGCCCACCAGATGGGCCAGGCCCAGGACGAGCGCGAGGGCGAGGCCCGGCAGGAACTTGTAGATGTTGCGGAAGGGAGCCAGCCCGCCGTTCAGCCAGTCCTGTACCACCCCGTGGAAGGGCGCCCCGAACGCCCCGCCGTACCCGGCGAGCACGATCACCGCCACCGTCAGCACGGTCAGCACCAGCCAGCGCCGCTCCGGCAGATCACGCCGGGCCAGTCCCGCGAGGCCGAGTCCGGCGGCCAGCGTCGAGCAGACGATCACGACCACCGACGACACGACGGTCCACCCGGCGGGCAGCCAGGCCTCACCGAAGTGCAGATAGGCGACCCAGTTCCCGGCGCCGCGCAGTGCCTCCGTCGCCGCCATCGTGTCCGTCGTGGTCTGCGAAGTCTCCACGTACGGAAGGAAGTTCTCGCCGTAGAAGCCGAGCAGCAGCAGCGGGATCCACCACCATGCGGTCGCCAGGATCATCCCGGGCACCCACCAGGCGATCAGCTTGCGCTGCCGTGGCCCGGGCGGTCGGGACAGCAGATACAGGCCGACCGGCAGCAGGGACGCCAGCGTCGCCGCCGCGTTGACCCCGCCCATGAACGGCACGATCAGCGCGGAGCGGAGGGCGGCGACGCGTGCGGCGTACCGCTCGTTCGTCAGCGGCAGCAGCACCCACGGCAGGAACGCACCGGGCAGCGCCGCCGCCGACGTGGACCCGACGACGATCGTGAAGGTCGGCCACAGCGCATACGCCACCGCCCCGACCAGCCGGGACCCACCGCTGCCGATCCCCAGCCGCTCGGCCAGCCGCAGCGCACCCCAGAACGCGACGGACACGATCAGCGACAGCCACAGCCGTTCCGCCAGCCACACCGGCAACCGCACCAGATCGCACAGCCAGTAGTACGGCAGCATCGGCCACAGATAGCCGACGTACTGGTCCGAGATCCCGCCGAAGGAACCCCGGTCTTGCCACAACTGGCCCAGATCGGCGAGGAATTGACCGGGGTCGACGGTCACGCCCAGCTTCGTGTCGAAGGTCTGCCGCCCCGGGTGCACCGCGAGCAGCAGCACGAAGACCACGGCCCAGAACCCCAGCAGCCAGCGCCGCGACCGGGGGCCGTGCGGCGGGCCCGACGCGGTCGTGGTGGTGGGGACGGCTGCCGGAGGAGGAGCCTGGACCGTGGTCGTCATGGAGGACACCGCCGGAGGACGAGGAGGAGATTCCAGGTGGCCACCTCACGGATGCCCGGCGCCTTGACGACGGTCTCCGCGAGGAACGGCCAGTAGCGGGAACGCGCCGAGACGACCGTGACGTCGTCCCGGGCACGCACCTGCCGCAGGGTGGGGCCGATGTGCACGGCGAACAGGTTCTCGCCGAGGGTGTGCTTCGCGGGCTTCCCGGTACGGCGCCGATGGCGGGCCCGGGCCCACTCCGCACCGAAGTAGTGCCAGGGCGCCCACTCATGACCGCCCCACGGGGACAGCCAGTTGGTGAACGACACATAGATCAGCCCACCGGGCCGGGTCACCCGCACCAGCTCACTCAGGAACGTCTGCGGATCGGCCACATGCTCGAGCACATTGGACGAGAAAGCCACGTCCGCGACTGAGTCGTACAACGGCAGCAGATAACCGTCCGCGACCACGGCCCCGTCAGGCGGCTTCTCACCCAGCTCACGTACGTCGGGCTCGAAGAGGTGCGCGCGGGCGCCACGTCTGCGGAACTCCTCGGTGAAGTACCCGCTGCCGCCACCGACATCGACGACGGTACGCCCGACGACGGGACCGCCGTAAGCCTCGACCTGATCGACAGCATCCCGGGCGAGGAGCGAGTAGCAGGCGTCGGGGTCGTCCTGCTCATGCAGAAACGCACGGAAGAGAGTGAGGGACCGCCGAAGCGAGGGATCCTTCATTTGCCGACGTGCTGGGGCGCCCCGATAGGGGCGCGGGGAACTGCGCGACCAGCCACCACGGACCCGCAGTCGCAACCCGGCCTGACCGCCACGGCGAATAGGCGTCACGGCGCCCCACTCCGCACCGCCTCAGAGGCAACCGCACGGAACTGCCGAACCGTCCGATCCCAGCGATAGCGTGCCGCCCGGTCCCGCGCCGCCTTCCCCATCAGCTCCCGGCGATGCTCCGAGAGCGCAAGCGTGCACCACGCCGCCGCGAACGAGGACTCCCCATGCGCAAGAACCCCCGTCTCCCCGTCCACGACGGAGTCACGAAGCCCCGGCACATCGAAGGCGATCGCCGGTGTCTCCCGCGCCGCGGCCTCCGTGACGACCAGCCCCCACCCCTCCACCGCGGAGGGATGCACGAGCAGCCACGCCGCACACAGCAGCCGGTGTTTCTCGGCCTCGCTGACATGCCCGGTGAACTCCACGCCCGCACCGGCGAGTTGTTCCAGCCGCCCGCGCTCGGGCCCGTCGCCGACGATCACCAGCCGCCCGCCCGTCACCGGCCGCACCCGCTCCCACAGCCGCAGCAGCAGATCGATCCGCTTGTATTCGACGAGCCGCCCCACCGCCACGAACAGCGGATCGGGCGAGCGGTCGGCGCGCGGACCGGGGTCCTCGACCCCGTTGTGGACGACACGGATCCGGTCCCGTTCGACGCCGATGGCGCGCAGGGCATGCGCTGTCGAGGGGGAGACGGCGACCATCAGACTCCGGTGCTGCGCACCGGTCAGCGCCCAGTGTTCGAGTCTTCGCCCGATCCGGGCGGCCGGCGCCAGCGGCCCGCCGCCGAACCGCATCTTCCAGAGATCTGTGTGGACATGGTTGACCAGGCACATCGTCGGCCCGCGATGCCACATCGGCGCGAAGTACGGCATGCCGTTGCACACCTCGACCAGCAGATCGCAGTCGCCGACCTGCCGGGCGAAGGCGGAACGGGCGCGCAGGAAATGGCCGTACTCACCGCCCGCCGACACGACCCGGTAGTCACGGAAGGCGGCCGGGCCGCCGCACAGCAGGGTCACCTGGTGGCCCAGGCGGGTCAGTCCGTCGGCGAGCCGGTCGACAAGCAGCTCGGAACCGCCGGCGGCAGGATTGCCCAGGTCCCGATGGGCGAGGAAAACGATTCGGCGCGGAGGTGGGGGGAGCGCCGGGGGGTGCTGCGGCGCCCGGGGGAGTGCGGCGCGCAGCCGGGAAGGCACGTGCTGGGGCATCGGTGCTCCAACTCGTCTCAGGGTGCGGAACTCAGTGGGGGGAGTGGCACATGGGGTGGGGGTGGTGCTTGTGGGGGTGGGGTGGATTTCGCCTGGGAAGGCGTGGACTCCTCCTGTGAACGGAGCGGACTTTCCTGTGAGCAGGGTGTGGGCGCACTGTGTTCAGTTGTGGGGGTGGACAGTTTTCGCCCAGCGGTTCGAAGCTGCTACTCACCGGCGTGACAATTTCCGGGCTTTGTGGAGCTGACGCCACATCACATCGTGAGGGTCGGTGGGTATTGTTCGGATTCCTCGGTGTTTTCCGGATGTTTCCGCCCACGTATCACCAGAACGCCACCCACCGCCGCGAGGACGAATCCGGCCACGGCCGCCCCCACCGGCAGGGTCCGCCCCACCAGGCGCAGCTGCCCGCTGTCCTCCTTGGCCCGCTCCACAGCGAACTCCTGTGTCTCGTCCGTGAACGCGATCTTCGGGCTGTCCAGGAGCACCGCCGCGTCCTTGTCCCCGCCCGGCGCGCGCAGCGTCCGGCGGGGGCCGGTCTGGGCGTAGAGCACCCGGCCGGTGGCCTGGTCGACGACCAGCTCGATGCCGTGGTTGGCGTACCACTCCTCGGCGAAGACCTGGGACCGCTCGGGCTGGTCGATGATGGCGCCGGGCACGAGTCGCGTTCCGGTCTTGGTGGCCGGAACGGTTGCGGTGAACCGATAGCCCTCGTACCCCTGGATCTTCTTCTCGTCCCGGTACCGCAGCGTGACCGTGCGCCCGCCGGTGTTGTCCCACCACTGGTAGTCGCGTTTCTGCACGTCGAAGGGGAACTTCAGATACGCCTCGCCCTCGATGTACGGCGTCTCGCCGCAGCAGTGCACCGGCCGGTTGGTCCGGCGGTCGCTGACCCAGCGGTGCGGTACGAAGTCAAGCGCGTCGTGCGGATCGGCCGCCGGCAGTGACTTGTCCGTGTCGACGGTGGTCGTCACGTCCCAGACCGCGGCCCGTCCGCTGCGCTCGCTCGCGGCGACGTCGCCGCGGACGCGCTGGGTGATGGTGATGGCCTGATCGGGGACGGTCTCGACCTGCTCCACGTCGAAGACGGAACCCGTGCCCTTGTAAACGGCGGTCTGGTCGATGTCGATCGGATTCACGGCGGCACGCGGCTCCACGTACCAGGCCAGCAGGGGCGCCAGCACCAGCAGGAACGTGCCGAGGCCGAGCAGGATCAGCGAGAGAGGTGAGGCAGTACGGCGCATCCTGGCACTCCAAAGGCTTGGGGTGTGCTGGGGGAACAGTGCGCGCGAACCCGTCTGCGCCGGGAACCGTAGGCGCACCCTTGACGGAGTGTCAATGGAAAGTCAAGACTGAACCTTTGCCGGACGGGGCCGGTGCAAGGGTGAGGGCGACCTTTCGAGTACCTCTAGATGTGTCCAGATGCGTCTAGAAATGTCCGGAAAGGCTGACCCGAGATGTCCAGACTGCTCGCCGCAGCGCTCACGGTGGCGGCCGCCGCCGCACTGGCCGTAGGAGCCGCCCTCGGCATCGTCGCGCTCCTGGAGGCGACCCCCGACCAACCGAACACCCCCCTGATCACCTACGAGCAAGCCGGCCAGGGGAGCTGACCGGTGCGGAGCCGCAGGGGCGCGCCGGTGTCGGGAGGGCGTGGGGGTCCCCCCGCGCGAGCGAAGCCGAGCGTGGGGGAGCGCGGAGGCCCGACGAAGGAGGGGCTGAGCACGGTCGCCCTCTCGACACCGGCTGTAGCGCCCCGGAGGCGAAGCCAATGACACAGCCTGCCCGCTCCCCGGCAGTGTCCACCCGCTCGGCGTGGCTCGATGTGCCTCGCCTCCAGGTCCGCCGCTTCGCCGCGATCGCCATGTCCGAGGCGCCCGACCTGGCCGAGGAGATCCTGCGCGAGATCCGCCGCGAGTACCCCCATCTGCCGGTCGTCCTCGACGAGTCCGGCGAGCCGATGGCCCTGGTCGGCATCCGCCGCGCCATCGAGGTCTTCGTCCAGCACCTGGAGACCGCGGAGGGCCGCCCGACCGTGCCGCCGGGCGTCTTCCAGGAGTTCGGCCGAGGCGAGGGCCTCAACGGTCGCAGTCTGGACTCGCTGCAGGCGATCTACCGAATGGGTGTACGACTGGCCTGGCGCCGTTTCGCCGAGATCGGCCAGCGCGTGAATATCCCGCCCCCGGCGATGTACGAGCTGGTCGACGCGGGCTACGAGTACCTCGACGGCCTGGTCGACCAGTCGGTACGAGGCTATGCGGAGGCGGCGGCGCGGCAGGCCGGAGAACGGCTGAGGCTGCAACGCCGGCTGATGGAACTCCTGCTCGCCGAGCACCACCGCGGCGACCCGGCCGACGCGCTCACCGAACGGGCCGCCCGGATCGGCTGGCCGCTGCCGGAGAAGGTCGCGGTGGGCGTCCTGCTGCGCCCGGCCCGGGAGGCCGTCGCCCCCGCCGTGGGCCAGGGCGTCCTCCTCGACATGGAGTACGAGCAGCCCCGCATGGTCGTCCCCGAACCGGACGCCGCCGGCCGCCCCGAACTCCTGCACCGCGCCCTGACCGGCTGGTCCGGCGCCATCGGCCCTCCGGTACCCCTGGCGGACGCGGCGAAGTCACTGCGCTGGGCGGAGGCGGCCGTACGCCTGATGGAACGCCGTCTGCTGCCTGCCGGTGACGTCCTGTACTGCACCGAGCACACCGAGGCGCTGGTCCTGCTCCAGCCCGAGGAACTCCTCGACGACCTCGCCCTGCGCTGCCTCGCCCCCCTCGCCCACTGCGGCCCCACCCACGGCCGCCGTCTCGCCCAGACTCTGCTGGCCTGGCTGGAGACCCGCGGCGGAGCCCCCGAGGTGGCGGCCCGCCTGGGCGTTCACCCTCAGACCGTCCGCTACCGCCTGCGCCAGATCCGCGAACTGTGGGGCGACGAGATCGACGACCCGGACCGCCGCTTCGAGCTGGAGCTGGTGCTGAGGGCGCAGCGGTTGCGGGGGAGGCTGGGGGAGGTACAGGGGTGATGGGTGCCTCCCCATTGCCCAGGCAAACACACCTTGAGTAGCCTGTGTTCGTTATTCCGATCGCCTGTTGAAATCTCGAACACAAGGGAGGGGGCCGGACGTGGGACGTCTTGTACCTGCCGTGACCCGGGCTCTCGATATTCTCGAGCTCTTCCTCGACGGAGACGGCACGCTCTCCGCCCCCGACATCGTGCGCAAGCTGCAACTGCCGCGCACCACCGTGCACGAGCTGGTCACCACGCTCGCCGCCCGGTCCTACATCGTCCAGGTACCGGGCCAGCCGGGACGGTACCGGCTCGGCGTACGGCCGTACCAGCTCGGCAGCCGGTACGCCGAGCAGCTGGACCTCGCCGCCGAGGGACAGCAGGTCGCCCGCTCGGTCGCCGAGACCTGCGACGAGACCGTGCATGTGGCGATCCTCGAGGGCACCGACGTCATCTACATCGCCAAGGTCGACTCGACGCACGCCGTGCGGATGGTCTCCGCCGCCGGACGCCGGCTGCCCGCGCACTGCACCTCCGTCGGCAAGATGCTGCTGGCCTCCCTTCCCGACAAGGAACTCACCGCGCGCATCCCGGACGACGCCCAGCTGGTCGCGATGACCCCGAACAGCATCACCGACCCGGCAGCCCTGCGCGAGACCCTCAACGAGATCCGGGAGCGAGGGCTCGCGGTCGAGCGCCGGGAGTCCAACCCCGACGTCTCCTGCGTCGCCGCGCCCGTCCGGGACCGTACCGGGCAGGTCGTCGCCGCGCTGTCCATCTCCGTGCCGATGATCCGCTGGAGCGACGAGCGGCGCGGTGAGCTGGAGCAGCTCGCCGCCAAGGGCGCGGCCGAACTGTCCGAGCGGCTCGGTCACCGGAGCGTGGGATGACGCACAAGTACGAAGTGGCGGTACGGGCCGAGGCGACCCTCGGCGAGGGCCCGACCTGGGACGCGGCGGCCGGGCGGCTGATCTGGGTCGACATCCTCGGGGGGCGGGTGCACACGTACGATCCCGCGACCGGCCGGCGAACGCTGCGGATCGTCGACCAGCACGTGGGCGCCGCCAAGCCGCGCGTCGGCGGAGGGCTCGTCCTCAACCTCGTGGACGGTGTGGGACTGCTGGACGCGGACGGAGGCTTCCGCTGGCTGCACCGCGAACGCGTCCCCGGCCGCCGCGCCAACGACGCCGCCGTCGCACCCGACGGATCGCTCTGGGCGGGCACCATGCGGTACGACGAAGCGCCGGGCGGCGGCACCCTGTCCCGTGTCTCCGGTGACGGATCCGTCGAGGCCGTCCTCGACGACGTGGCCGTCAGCAACGGCACCGGGTGGAGCCCCGACGGACGCCGGATGTACTACATCGACTCGCCGACCCGCCGTGTCGACGTCTTCGACCACGAGGCGGGGCGGGTCTCCGGGCGCCGCCCGTTCGTCGCGATCGAGGAGGGCGCGGGCTTCCCCGACGGCCTCACCGTCGACGCCGACGGCTGTGTGTGGGTGGCACTGTGGGACGGCGCAGCGGTACGCCGCTACACGCCGGACGGCGAGCTGGACCGGGCGATCACCCTTCCGACCCCGCGGGTCACGGCATGCGCGTTCGGGGGTGCGGACCTGACCGACCTGTACATCACGACGGCGCGGGTGGGCCTTGAGTCCCCGCACCCGGTGGCGGGTTCGCTGCTGGTGGTGCCGGGGGCCGGAAAGGGGCTGGCGCAGCCGGCGTTCGCCGGCTGACGCCCCTCGCGCGCGGGTTCACCGCAGGCCCGCCCGCTTCAACTCGTCCCCGGTCAACGGCGGTCCGCTCAGTGGCGGCTTCAACGGCCCCACCGCCGCCGCCAGCAGAACCGACGGAGTGAGCAACACCTCCGCCCGCCGCTCCAGCGACGTCACGTCGGTCACGCGGCGGGCGATCCGTCCGTTGCCCGTGGCCGTGTACAGGAGCCGGTCGACATACGCGGTCAGCACGCGGTCCCGCAGCGTCGGCCCGTTCTCCGTCGCCCCCGGGTAGAACACGTCCTGCCCTGTCGCCAGATCCCACGCCGCCCCGACCGGCCGGGCCACCGCCTTCTGGATACGACGGGACAGCCCGGGTGCCGCCCATCCGTGACGGCGTGTCATGTCGCGCAGGATCAGGGCGCTTTGGGCACCGACGGCGAGGCCGTGGCCGTAGACCGGGTTGTACGCGGCGAGTGCGTCGCCGAGGACCAGGAAGTTCTCGGGCCAGGCCGGCATCCGCTCGTAGAAGTAGCGCCGGTTGACGGTGGTGCGGGTGAACGCCACGTCGGACAGCGGATCGGCCCGCGCGAGCAGGTCGCCGATCAGCGGATGCCGCAGCTCCTCGCGGGCGAAGCGGACGAAGTCCTCGTTCGCGGGAGAGGGCTCGCCGCCGCGAGTGCCGTTCAGGGTGACGATCCAGCGGCCGTTCTCGATGGGCAGGAGGAAGCCCGCCCGGCCGGGGCCGCCGTCCCGTGCGTCGGGCTGCACGTTGATGACGGGGAAGCCGCCGCGGGCCTGCTCGGGAGCGAGGTAGAGCCGGCTGGCGTACGCCAGGCCGGAGTCGACCTCGCGCCGCTGCGGTGCGGGCAGCCCGAGGGCCGTCAGCCAGCGGGGCGCCCCGGAGCCCCGGCCAGTGGCGTCGACGACCAGGCCGGCCTCGACGGCGCGTTCCCGGCCGTCGCGCCCGCGCACCCGGACCCCGGTGACGGCCGCCGGGCCGCCCAGGAGCCCCAGCACTTCCGTGCCGCCGAGCACCTCGATCCGCTCGTCCGTGCGGACCTGGGCCCGGATCGTGGCGTCGAGGAGGTCCCGCCCGGCCAGGATGACGTGGTGGGACTCCGGCCAGCGGCGGAACCAGCCGTGCGCCGAGTAGGCGACCATGTCCGTGGTGACCGGCGCCCTCCGCGCCCCGGCTTCCCGGAGCGCACCGGTGACGCCCGGCACCAGCTCTTCCAGCGCCCGGACGCCGCCCGACCACAGCATGTGGGCATGGCGTGCCTGCGGCAGCCCCTTGCGGGGCGCGGACTCCTCGGGCAGCTCGTCGCGTTCCACGACGACGACCCGGTCGGTGAGCCCGGCCAGGGCGCTTGCCGCGAGCATGCCGGTGTGAGATCCCCCGAGGACGACGGCGACTCTGGCGGGGGAGGGACGTGCACTCAAGCTTGCCTCGCGATGTCCACGCCGGTCATCCTTGCCGACCTGCTTTGCTGCCGGGTGTCCGGGGGTTGTCCCCCGGGAAGACGCAGTACTCATGCGCGGACGTGCTCTCTGCCGGGACGGCCGCGCGGGCGCGCACCGCCTTGATCTCCTCGGGTTTGCGCAGGGCCTCGGACACGGCCTGGATCTCCTGCAGCAGGTACGTGGTGTCGGGGGTGGTCGTGCCGTCGCTGTCCGGGGAGCGCCGCTCGGCCTCCATGGCGTCCAGGATCGTCACGGCGGCGGCCTGGGCCTGGGCCCGGCCGGGTTCGGAACCGAGGGCGAGAGCCGCGTCGTAGGACCGTCCGCGCAGGTCCTCGTCGAGGTGCCGGGAGAGCTGGAGAAGCGCGTCGCGGATGAACGTCTCGCGGCGGATCAGGCGCATCTCGGGGGTCGCGCGCAGGGTGTAGGGCTCGCGGCTGCCCGAGACCGTCCGCATCAGGCGGGCCAGGGGTCTCAGGCTGCGGTGGCGGCGGCGCACCAGCCAGTGTTCGTGCAGGTACTGGCCGGCATGCGGGACGATGAAGCCGGTCGCCACCAGGGTGGCGGCGATGCAGGCGGCCGACGGCGCGACGTTGGTGTTCAGCCAGTCCAGGTCGTGGCCGGTCCACCGGGCGACGACGGCCGTGAGCTTGGCGGCGCTGAAGAGCAGGTTCGTCGCATAGCCGACCCCGAGGAACCTGAGTCCCCAGCGCAGCCAGCCGTCCAGGCCGTCCGTGCGGATCCAGTTCCAGACGAGCCGGGCCGTGATCGAGCAGGCCACGGTGTGCGCGATGAGGTAGAGGAGGATCTCCTCGCGCATGAAGGGCGTGTTGGCGTAGTAGGTGTCCAGGTCCCGGATCTGTTCCACGGGTACGTCCGCGAGCGCGAACAGCACCCAGAGCGCGACGACCACACCCGCGTAGACGGAGACCACCCACCGGGTCGCGCGCCGGGTCTGCGCATGGCGCACGGTACGGCCGTTGCGCCAGTGGACGACCAGCAGCAGCCAGGACGCGGAGAGCGCGGTGATCAGGGAGTACACCCAGGGGGCCGCGATGTTCGGGACGCCGGTGACCCGGTTGGTCCAGGCGATGGTGCCGGGGGCCGCGAAGACGAACACCGCGCAGGCGAACAGGAGTAGTCCGCCGACGGCGCGCAGCAGCGGGTCCCGCCACAGCTTGAGGATGCTGGGCAGTTTGATCACCAGGGCGGCGGTCAGCACGGCGGTCGGGAGCCAGTAGGAGATGTGCAGCCCGCTGAGGACGTTTCCCGCCGCCAGGCTGTCGCCCACCGGTGCGGAGACGTACGTCACCGCTTCGTGCCTCTGCGCCCGCGGTAGCCCATGGACCGCTCCAGCGGGTCGAGGGACGGCCTGCCGCCCTGGCCCGACAGATACGGCCGGAACGCCGCCGCCAGCCGGTGCCCGAAGTCGTCCGCCTCCGCCTCGTCCGTCTGCCGGGAGCCGTTGCGGGCCGCGACCGTGAGGGCGACGTCGTCCCAGCCCCGGGGCCCGGCCAGGGCATGGGCGGCGGCCGTGCCGATGCCGTGGTGGTGGCGGTGACCGGCGTGCAGGTGCCACAACTCGTGGCCCAGGATGACCAGTTGCTGCACCGCCTCGGCCCGCTCCTCCACGATGACCAGGTCGAAGTCCTGGAACTCCACCCACAGACCGGTGACTTCGATCTCTTCGGGGAACCGCTCGAAGCGCAGCTCGACGGGCCGTCCGCCGCGGCGGACGCTCATCTCCTCGCACAACGCCCGGCACACCTCGTGCACCCCGGCCGGTGGATCGGGCCTGGCCCGTACGGCGGCACCGAGGTCGCCGGCGAGTTCGCGCATCACGGAGCTGGTTCTCGCGCGCCGCAGCGCCGCGGCGACCCGCCCCGCACTGTTGCGCGCGCCCGCGATGCCCATCGGACCCCCTTCTCACCGCCGTTCGGCAGCCGGTCCGAGGTTACGCGCCCGGAACTGTCCACGTCATGCGATCGGCCGACCGTTGTTCAACGGGAAACGACCGGCGCCGACCGAAAGTCCTGTGCAACCCATTGACGTGCAAGCGCTTCGATTTTACGGTCCGTTCGAAGTTACGAGCGTAATTCGAAATGTCGAACAGTGAGGGCGGGCGCATGGGACAACCCGGCCTGAATCGCAGGCAACTTCTGGCCACAGCAGGCGGATTGGCGGTCGCGGGCAGCTTCGGCTTCGCCGCACTCGGCACGGGCGCCGACGCGCTCGCGTCCGGCGCGGACACCCGGGTGCGCTACTGGAACCTCTTCAGCGGCGGCGACGGCTACAACATGATCGCGATGCTGGACGCCTTCCGTAAGGACAACCCGGACATCGCGGTGAAGGACTCCACCCTCCAGTGGGGCAGCCCCTTCTACACCAAGCTCGCCATGGCGGCCGCGGGCAACCGCGCACCCGATCTCGGCGTCATGCACATGGGCCGGGTCACCGGGTTCTCGCCCGGCCGCCTCCTGGACGCCTGGGACGTCGGCCTGCTCGCCAAGTACGGCGTACGGCAGCAGGACTTCAACCCCCAGCTGTGGAACCGCGGCGTCATCGACGGCAAGCTCTACGCCGTCCCGCTCGACATCCACGTCCAGCTCTGCTTCTACCGCAAGGACGTGCTGAAGAAGGCGGGCCTGCTCGGCGACGACGGCCGGATCGTGCCCGTGACGTCGACCGACGAATGGTTCGACGTGCTCAAGGAGGCCAAGAAGGCCACCAAGAGGGGCCTGCAGACCATCGGACTCTGGAACAGCGACCAGAACTTCCAGTGGTGGTTCTTCGTCGCCTTCTACACCCAGCTCGGCGGCACCTGGTTCAACGACGCCGACACCGAGGTCACCTTCGACACCGACAAGGCCACGCAGGTACTGGAGTTCCTGCGCCGGCACATCACCGACGGGTACTCCAACCCGAGCTTCGGGGGCCTCGCGAGCGCCGAACAGTTCGTCAACGGCTCCCCCTTCGTCTGGGAGGGCAACTGGTCGGTGCCGGTCTACGGCACCGCGAAGGTCGACTACGGCGCGACCCCGCTGCCGCCCGTCTTCGGCAAGCCCGCCACCCACGCCGAGTCGCACGCCTTCGTCCTGCCGCACCAGTCCGACCGCGGCGGTGCCACCAACGAAGGCGCCCACCAACTCGCCGCCTACGTCATCAGGCACGCCCAGCAGTGGGCGCTCGGCGGCCACATCCCCGCCTACCGGCCGGTCCTGTCCACGGCCGCGTACAAGAAGATGAGCCCGCAGAACGAGTACGTCTCGGCCATGGACCACCAGGCCACCGAGCCCAAGGTGTGGTTCGCCGGGTCCACCGGCATCCTCGCCCAGCGCGTCGGCCCCATCGTCGTCTCCTCGACGATGGGCTCCGCCAAGCCGGAGACCGCCGCCCGCCGGATGAAGAGCGAGCTCACCAGGCTGCTCGCGACGAAGAACCCCATGGACGGCAAGACCGCCGCGCAGGGAGGTGCGGTCGCATGACCACGAGCGCTCAGACCGTCATCGCACCGGCGCGGGCGAAGACCGCCGCCGACAGCGCCACCCTCCGCCGCAAACAGGGCTTTCAGCACGGCGGCTGGTTCGTGGCCCCGTTCCTGGTCCTCTTCGCCCTCTTCGTCATCTGGCCACTTCTCCGAGGCCTCTACCTCAGCTTCACCGACGCCAACATCTCCGGCGACAGCACGAACTTCGTCGGCCTCGACAACTACCGCGAGGCCCTCCAGGACCCCCTGATGTGGGACACCCTCGGCCACAGCGCGTACTTCACGCTCCTGGTCGTCCCCTGCATCACGGTCCTCGCCTTCCTCCTCGCGATGCTCGCCCACCACATCGAGCGCGGCAAGTGGCTGTGGCGGCTGTGCTTCTTCGCCCCGTTCCTGCTGCCGTCGACCGTCGCCGCCAACCTGTGGCAGTGGTTGTTCAACCCCGGCACCGGAATGATCAACTACATCTTCGGCACCGAGACACCCTGGCTGACCGACAAGTCGTACGCCATGCTCGCCATCGTCATCACCACCCTGTGGTGGACCGTCGGCTTCAGCTTCCTGCTCTACCTGGCCGCGCTCCAGTCGATCCCCGACCACCTCTACGAGGCCGCGAAACTCGACGGCGCGAACGCCTGGCACCGCATGGTCCACATCACCCTGCCGCTGCTGCGCAACATCACCGGGCTCGTCATCGCCCTGCAGATCCTCGCCTCGCTCCAGGTCTTCGACCAGGCCGTCGTGATGATGGACTTCCTCCCCGGCCCCGAGGGCGCGACCCGCACCTTCGTCCAGTACACCCTCGAACAGGGCTTCACCAGCTACCGCGTGGGCTACGCCTCCGCCATCTCCATCATCTTCTTTGTGATCATCGCGGCCGTCGCCCTCGCCCGGATGTGGCTGCTGCGCAACCGTGAGGAGGGCGCAGCCCGATGACGACCGCCGTACCGATGAAGCCGCGCAAGGCGTGGACCCCCAGCCAGATCATCCTCACCCTCCTCGGCACGGCCGTCTCCATCGTCTTCCTCGCGCCTTTGGCCTGGGGCCTGTTCACCTCCCTCAAGTCGGAGACCGAGGCGGTCGAGGTGCCCCCGCACTGGCTGCCGAAGGACTGGACGGGCCAGGCATGGACGGCCCTCTTCGAGACCGGCAACATCACCAACTGGTTCGTGAACTCCCTGGTCGTCTCGGTCTGCGTGACCTCGGTCGTCCTGCTCGTGAGCGCGCTCGCCGGATACGGCTTCGCCCGCACCGAGTTCCGCGGCAAGGGCGTTCTCATGGCCGTCGTCATGGCGGGCCTGATGATCTCCCCCGCGGTCCTCGGCGTTCCCCTCTTCACCACGGTCCAGCAGATGGGGATGGTCGACACGTACTGGGGCATGATCCTGCCGCAGTGCGCGCCCGCCGCGATGGTCTACATCCTCTACAAGTTCTTCCAGGGCATCCCGCGCGAGCTGGAGGAAGCCGCCTTCATCGACGGCGCGGGCCGCTGGCGCGTCTTCTTCACCATCGTCGTCCCCCTCGCCCGCCCCTCCCTCGCGGCGGTCGGCATCTTCACCTTCATCGCCTCATGGAACAACTTCCTGTGGCCCTACATGGTGACCAACAACCCCGACCTGATGACCATGCCCAACGGCATCGCGACCGTCATGAACTCCTACGGCATCCAGTGGGCCCAGCTCATGGCCGGCGGCCTCATGGCGGGCCTGCCCCTGATCGTCGTCTTCATCTTCTTCCAGCGACAGATCGTCGCGGGCGTCGCCCACACGGGATTGGCGGGACAGTGAGAGCGCACAGAGCGATGACGGCCGTACTGGCGGCGGTCCTCCTGGCCTTCCTCCCCCACACGGCACAGGCGGCGGAGAGTTACCCCGACCCCCAGCCGATCACCGGCCAGCAGATCATCCACGACCCGACCGTCATCCGCCTCAAGTCGGCCGGCTACGTCGCCTATTCGACCGGCGGCGTGATCGGCGCCCGTGTGTCCAAGGACCGCACCCACTGGACGGACGCGGGCAACGCCTTCGCCGAGCCGCCGAGTTGGTGGTACGAGTACAACGACACCGGCGACCCCTGGGCCCCCGACATCTCCTACCGCGCCGGCCGCTACTGGCTCTACTACGCCGTATCCAGCTGGGGAACCAACCACTCCGCGATCGGCGTCGCCACCTCCCCCTCCGGCCTCCCCGGCACCTGGACCGACCACGGCAAGGCCTTCACCTCCGAGACAACCGACCACTGGAACGCCATCGACCCCGCCCTGATCAGGGCGGACGGTAAACTCTGGATGTCCTTCGGCTCGTACTGGACAGGCATCCGCATGATCGAGCTGGACGAGCGGACAGGCAAGGCGGTGGCAGGCACCCCGGTCCACCACCTGGCCACCCGCCCGGACGCGCCCTACGCGGTAGAAGGCCCGTACATCGTCAAACACGGCCGCCACTACTACCTCTTCGCCTCCTACGACACCTGCTGCGCGGGCGTGAACTCGACGTACAAGATCAGGGTCGGCCGCGCCACGAAGATCACGGGGCCGTACGTCGACAGCACAGGCAAGCCGATGCTGGAGGGCGGTGGCGACCTGCTGCTGGAGGGGCATGGTCGCTATGTCGGCACGGGGGGCCAGTCGGTGTTCCGGGACAGGGGCGAGGACTGGCTGGCGTACCACTACTACGACGCGGAGGACGAGGGCACGCCCAAGCTGGGCCTGAACAAGCTGAACTGGAAAAAGAACGGCTGGCCCGAGGCCGTTTAGGGGCGCGGGGCTGTATCAATTTGCGGCTCCGCCGCGTGGGCGCGACCAGCCCCCACAAACCCGCAGACGAAAGGAATCCATGCGAACCGCCCGCTTCACCCTGGACCCCGCATTCACCATCGGCCAGGTAGACCCCCGCCTCTTCGGCTCCTTCGTAGAACACCTCGGCCGCTGCGTCTACACAGGCATCTTCGAACCGGATCACCCCACCGCCGATGATGCGGGCCTCCGCCAAGACGTCCTCAACCTGGTCAGGGAACTCGGCGTAACAGCGATCCGCTACCCCGGAGGAAACTTCGTCTCGGGCTACAAGTGGGAGGACTCGGTAGGCCCCGCCGAAGACCGCCCCCGCCGCCTCGACCTGGCCTGGCACTCGACGGAGTCAAACCGCTTCGGCCTCTCCGAATACATCGACTTCCTCCGCAAGATCGGCCCCCAGTCCGAACCCATGATGGCGGTCAACCTCGGCACCCGAGGCGTGGCAGAAGCCCTGGAGCTCCAGGAATACGCCAACCACGCCTCCGGTACCGCCCTCGCAGAGCTCCGCGTCTCCCACGGCGACAAGGACCCCTTCGGCATCAAGCTCTGGTGCCTCGGCAACGAGATGGACGGCCCCTGGCAGACGGGCCACAAGACGGCCGAGGAATACGGTCGCGTCGCCGCCGAAACGGCCCGTGCCATGCGTCAGATGGACCCCACCGTGGAACTCGTCGCCTGCGGTTCCTCCAGCCAGTCCATGCCGACCTTCGCGGAGTGGGAGGCGACGGTCCTCAAGGAGACGTACGACCTGGTCGACTACGTCTCGCTGCACGCCTATTACTGGCCCGAGAACGGCGACATCGACTCCTTCCTCGCCTCCGCCGTCGACATGGAGTCCTTCATCGACAACGTCGTCGCGACCGCCGACCACGTGGGGGCACAGCTCAAGTCGAAGAAGCGGATCAACCTTTCCTTCGACGAATGGAACGTCTGGTATCTGCCCGAGTGGGAGGCGCACGCCAAGACGTTCGAGCAGGACGACTGGCCCGAGGCGCCCCGCCTCCTGGAGGACAACTACAGCGTCACCGACGCCGTGGTCTTCGGCTCGCTCCTCATCGCCCTGCTCCGCCACGCGGACCGCGTCACCGTCGCCTGCCTCGCCCAACTCGTCAACGTCATCGCGCCGATCATGACGGAGCCGGGCGGCCCGGCCTGGCGGCAGACGACGTTCTTCCCGTTCGCGCAGGCCTCGAAGTACGGACGCGGGCAGGTCCTGGACGTACGGGTGGACTCACCGACGTACGAGACGGACAAGTACGGTGAGGCGGACCTGCTGCACGCCACCGCCGTACGCGCCGACGACGGCACGGTCACCGTGTTCGCGGTGAACCGCAGCCGCACCGAAGCACTGCCGCTCGAAGTCGCCCTGAACGGCCTGGACTTGACGTCGGTCGTCGAGCACAGCGCACTCGCGGACGCCGACCCGGACGCCCGCAACACCCTCGACGACCCCGAGCGCGTCACCCCGCACCCCGTCGAGGGCACGGCACTCACGGACGGCACCCTCACCGCCGTACTGGAACCGCTGTCCTGGAACGTGATCCGGCTGCGCTGAGGCCGGCGGGACCGGTGACAATGGTCGTATGAGGATCTCGGCACGGGCGGACTACGCGGTACGGGCGGCACTGGAGCTGGCCGTGCGCCACGGCGACGGTCCGGTGAAGGCGGAGACCATCGCCACGGTCCAGGACATCCCGCACAAATTCCTGGAGGGCATCCTCGGCGACCTCCGCCGCGCCGGACTGGTCGACAGCCGGCGCGGCGGCAACGGCGGCTACCGGCTGGCCCGGGACGCGGCGGCGATCACCGTCGCCGATGTGATCCGGGCCGTCGACGGTCCCATCGTGTCCGTACGCGGGGTCCGCCCGACCGGCCTGTCCTACGCCGGGTCGGCCGAGCCGCTGCTGCCGCTGTGGATCGCGCTGCGCGCCAACGTCCGCCGGATCCTGGAGGGCGTCACGATCGCGGACATCGCGGCGGACGCCCTGCCGGTGGCGGTGAAGGAGCTGGCGGCCGAACCGGCGGCTTGGGAGAACCCGTAGTGCTCATGTCCTGGGCTGTGGCGTTGGAACTCGTCCATCAGATCCGCCGCCTGCAGGGCCAGCGGCCGTTGTAGGCGTGGATGGCGAGCAGCCCGCCAGGACACGGGCAAGCGTGAGGCCGCCGAGCCCGGCGCCGATGATGGTGACGTCAGTGGTCATGGGGATTCCCTGCCTGTCGCATGTCTGCCGGAGGCGCACCCGGCAGGGCCTGGAAAGGTTCCAGGCCCTGCCGACAAGACGCTGACAGCGGCCGACATCGGACCGACAGCCCGATATGCGATCGCCCTCTGTTTGGCACAACCGTCCGGCGGGGCGAGCGGTCTCATGAGTGAGCAAGTGACCACGGGGGCGAAGTTGCAGGATCCACGCGGCACCCCCGTAGCCGGCAGACAACGGGGAGCAGTCATGAAGACAGGCACGTATCTCAAGATCGCGATCGTCACGGCCTTAACGGCGGCTACCGTGGCCGTCGCCCCGGCCGCGGTCTCAGCGGCGGACGGTGCGGCTCCCGCCGCGTCGGCCCCGGGCCAGGCCTCGGCTCCGGCCTGGCGCACCTCCCTGGCGGGGACGCTCTCGGACAACTCCGCGCTTTCCGACATCGCGTCGGCCGGTCCGAACGCCGCCTGGGCGGTGGGATCCCAGTATGTCGACGGCATCGGCAGCCAGGGCGTCATCCTGCGCTGGAACGGCAGGACCTGGCAGCAGCAGTCCACCCCCGGTGTGCCGGGGACCGGCGTGTGGTACGCCGTGGACGCGGTGTCGGCGCACGACGTCTGGGCGTACGGCTGGGGCCAGGACGGCGAGACCCTGGCCCACTACGACGGCAAGCGGTGGACGCAGATGCCGCTGCCTGCGGAGAAGGGCTACGGCTTCGCGAAGCTCGCCGCCGTCCCCGGCAAGGTCTGGCTGGTGAGCGACACCGCGATCAACTCCTACGCCCACGGCGTCTGGCAGAGCACGCCCCTCCCCACGGGCGTCCACATCAGCGCCATCGAAGCGCGGACCGCCCACGATGCCTGGGCGGTCGGGCAGTTCGCGTACGCCGGCCAGCCGGGCCGATCCGTGCTCCTGCACTGGGACGGCCGTTCGTGGACCGACACCGCGCCGGCCGGCAGCGATCTCACGATCACGTCCGTGTACCAGGAGTCCGCCCGCAGCGTCTGGGTCACCGCTCTCACCCCGTACGTCGAAGACGAACCGCAGCAGACCAAGGTGCTGCACTGGAACGGCCGCACCTGGCACGACGTCACCGGGCCGGTCGACGGGCTGTGGGCCAATGCCATCACCGGCGACGGCAAGGGCACCGTCTGGGTCTCGGGCGACCGCTACGGCTACGAGGGCACCGCCCTCTACTGGCGCCTGCGCGACGGCGTCTGGACCTCCGTCGAGGGCGACGCCGTCCCCGGTGGCGAAACCCAGGCGTACGACATCGAGGCCCTCGCGCCCACCGGCCGCACCGGACAGTTCTGGTCCGCCGGCGGCTACGGGCTCATCACCGGAGAGTCCACGTCCGCCCAGTACGAGCTGATCCAGCGTTCGACTCGCTGAACCCGCTCCTGGGCGGGCCAGGCACCGGCGCCCGGCTGGGCTTTCCCAGCCGGGCGTTTTCCTTGGGCGCAGTGCGGCACGGGAACAAGCCCAGAGGCTCTCAGCTTCTCCTCAGCTTGATGCCCTAGCATCCCCTCCTGTCTATCCCTACCAACCCGGTAGGAATCCTCGGGAAGACGGGACGGAGCGACCGCATGCGCACGCTGATATTGCTCGCCCTCGCGGGCCTCGGAGCCCAACTCGTGGACGGCAGCCTCGGCATGGCCTACGGCGTCACCTCCACCACCCTGCTGCTCGCCATGGGCACCAACCCGGCCGCGGCCTCCGCCACCGTCCACCTCGCCGAGATCGGTACGACGCTGATGTCGGGCGCCTCGCACTGGCGGTTCGGGAACGTGGACTGGAAGGTCGTCGCGAAGATCGGTGTGCCGGGGGCAGTTGGTGCCTTCCTGGGCGCGACGGTGTTGTCGAAGCTCTCGACCGAGGTCGCCGAGCCGGTGATGTCCCTGATCCTGCTCGGGCTCGGCCTGTACGTCATGTCCCGGTTCACCTTCCGCGGCGTGCCGAAGGGCCAGCTGGGCAAGCCACTGCGCAGGCGTTTCCTCACCCCGCTCGGCCTGGTCGCCGGGTTCCTGGACGCGACCGGCGGAGGTGGCTGGGGCCCGGTCGGTACGCCCGCCCTGCTGGCGAGCGGCCGAATGGAACCCCGCAAGGTCATCGGCTCGATCGACACCAGCGAGTTCCTGGTCGCGGTAGCCGCGAGCCTCGGCTTCCTCTTCTCGCTCGGCTCACAGGGCATCGACTTCGTGTGGGTGGCGGCCTTCCTGATCGGCGGCCTGGTCGCCGCGCCGATCGCCGCGTGGCTCGTGCGCCTGGTCCCGCCGCGGATCCTGGGCTCGGCGGTGGGCGGCGTGATCATCGTGACCAACGTCCGTACGCTGCTGAAGAGCGACTGGATCGGCGCGTCGCGCGGACTGAGCACTTCTCTGTACGTCGCCCTGTACGCGGTGTGGGCCGCGGCCCTGGCCTACTCGATCCGCGCGTACCGCCAGGAGAAGGCGGCGGAGACCGAGCAGGCCGAGGCGGAGTCGCAGCCGCAGCCGGTCAGTCCCTAGACTGCTCGCTCAACTGGGTTGTAAATGGCCGGAGTTCGCCCCTGACGGCCGTGCATGCGGCGCGTACGATGCGAACGCCTCTCGCCTTCACAGAAACCTCACAGTTTCTTCAAGAATCAACGAAGGCTGGAGGCACACAGCCACCCCCCAACTCTTTGGAGAGACCATGTCTCGTGGACTCCTGCTGAGCGGCGGCGCGCTGGCCGCTCTCCTCACGGCCACACTCCCCGCGCACGCGACCCAGTCCGCCTCCTTCGACGACCCGCCCACGGACAAGGTCGTCATCAAGGTCGCCACCGTGAACGGCTCGGGCTGCCCGCTGGGCACGGCCGCGGTGGCCGTCTCCGCGGACAACACCGCCTTCACCGTCACCTACAGCGACTACCTCGCCAAGGTCGGCGGCAACGCCGACCCCACGGCATTCCGCAAGAACTGCCAGCTCAACCTGATCGTCCACGTCCCCGGCGGCTTCACCTACGGCATCGCCAGCGCGGACTACCGGGGCTTCGCCTCGCTCCAGCGCGGCGCGACCGGCATGCAGAAGGCCTCGTACTACTTCCAGGGCTCGTCGAACACGACGTCCAAGACCCACACCTTCAGCGGCCTGTACAACGACAACTGGCAGGCCACGGACGAGACGGAGTACGCCCAGATCGTCTGGTCGCCCTGCGGTGTCGAGCGCAACTTCAACATCAACACGGAGCTGCGCGTGAGCGCGGGGACGTCGACACCGGGCAGCTCCAGCTTCATGACGATGGACTCGACCGACGGCGACATCAGCACGACCTACCACTTGGCCTGGAAGGAGTGCCCGGGTAAGTGACCTTGCGGGCGGCCCCAAGTGACCGCTGGGGCCGCCCGCCCGGTGGGGCTCTCAGCTCTTGTACGTGACATCGCCCCTGGTGATGGCCACCGACCAGGGCATCATGGCCTGCGGCCGGATGAAGTCCTTGAGGAGCATGTCGACCAGATCGTCACCCAACATCGCCTTCATCTTCCTGACCAGCGCATCGTGGCCGCCCTGTCCTTCGATACGGGTGATCTCGAGGACGCCGCGGGAGGCGAGGCCGGGAATGATGTGCGGTCCGGCCAGGATGTTGCCGCGCAGATGCTCCTTGTACCGGGCGACGGCACCCGGCGTGAGCTTCGCCTCCGGGCTCTTCGCGCCCGGGGTGCCCTCCATGTAGCGCATCTGACCGCCGATGAGCTCGCTGTCCGGATCGAAGCGCCGGACCTGGGTGTCGAACTTGACGCTTTTCGCGAACTGGCTCTCGAGTTCGTTCACGAGTCCGCGGTACTCGCCGTCGAGCCCCCTGTTTTTGAACGCGTCGTCGACCCACTTGCGCACCTTGGCGAGATCCATGATCGCCTGGGTCTGCTGGGGCCCGACCGACCCCGCGCCGTTTGCGAACGACTGCGAGAGGAACGTTGCGATGTTCTTCGCGAGCACGTCGAGGTGGGGGACCTGCGTCCAGATCCCCCGGATCGACGCCATGGCCTCCATCATCTTTCCCTCGGGGGAGTTGAACTTCGGGTCCTGGGGATGGAGGTCGTCCCGCTTGTACGACAGGAGGTTCCCCTCCGCGTCGGAGCGCAGCGTCGGGTACTCCTGATCCAGGAAGTCGTTCATCATGATCCAGCCGCTCTTGACCAGGCCGTCGATCGGCACTTCGATGCGCGCCGGACGGCCGGAACCCTCGGAGAATCGGGTGTTGCGAAACGCCGCGTTCTTCTTGCCGATGAAGAAGAACACGAATCCGTCGTTCGCCAGCTCCTGCTCGTCGAACTCCCCGGTGTTGTGGGCGTTCGCCTTCGACGGGTCGTCCTTGACGAGCTTCTGCTTCGACTTCATCTCGCCGGGCTCGCCGTTCTCGAAGATCGTGTTGATGCGCCCCTCGGAGGTGTAGTGGTGGAGGACCCTCTCGTTGAGTGCCGCCACCAACTTCTGCTCCACCTCCGTTTGCCAGTCCGCGCTGTTCGGGCCGCGCTCGATGGCCATGTCGTCCGTGTTCGTCTGTGACCTCGAGGCGACGAAGGCCCGGCCCCCTGTGGTGGTGGGTTCGTGGTTCCGCGAACGCGTCCAGAAGGAGCCCTTGTCGGTCATCGTGCGATAGGCCTCCGCGTCGTTCGCGCCGGTGGCCCAGTCCCTGAGGTCCGGAACGTGGTCCTCGATGTACCTGTTCGCGATGTGGTCCTTCACACCCGCCATAACGGCGAGGAACTGCTCCTGGCTGATTGCGGGCGGGGCGGGGTTACCGGGGTTCTGGCTCGTGGGCGGCGTCGTTCCGTCCGGCGTGCGCTGAACGGTCCCGGCCTTCTCGGCGCGCTGCACCGAGCGGTCACCCTCGTGGGCTCCGGCGTCGGAGGACGCCGTGGGCATCGGCCGGTTCAGCACGGCGTGGGCGTTGGCCTCGGCGGCACGCTCGAACCGGTCGTGCGGATCGGAGACCTTGAGCCCCGCACCGTTGTCGGACCCGGCGACGGGGCCGCTGCGTTGCTGGATGACGTGGGTCAGCTCATGGGCCAGCGTGTGCTTGTCGGCGCCGCCCGCGCCGAGCACCACGTGGTTGCCCGAGGTGTAGGCACGAGCGCCGATCTCGGCGGCCGAGGCCTTGGCCGCGGCGTCGGTGTGGAGCCGGACGTCGGAGAAGTCGGCGCCCAGCCGCGCCTCCATCTCCTGCTTGAGCGGCCCGCCGAACGGCCGGCCCCCAACGCCGAGCACATCGTGCACCGCGGAACGGCCCTGCACCGGCTCCGCCGGCCGGTGGCGGCGCTGCACCGGCTCCGCCTGCTCGTGCCCGCAGTCAGGACCGTGCTCGTGCCGCTCCTGCTCCACCATGCGGGAGACGGCGGCGTTGCCGACCGTGCGCTGCAGGGCGAGCAGTGGAGCCGGGGGCATTCCGCCGACGGCGGGCGAGTTCTGGCTCTGCGGGAGCGGGCTCTTGGCGGGTGGAGCTGCCGTACGGGCTCGCTCCGCGCCCCTCGTCACGTCGTGATCGTGGGCCTGCATGGTTGCGCATCCCTCCTGGCTCCCGCTGAGTCCCGGCAACTCGGCCGAGACATCCCTCTGGACCGTTCCTACGCGGCCCGATCGAGCAGGGCAAGAAGCTTGAGGGCACAGTGCGGTGCACGAACGGGGTACCTCCGGTACCCGTCAAGTCCCGGCTCGGGAGACGTGCGCAGACCACCGGTGCTGCGCGGACCATTGACTCGGGAGCGATCTGTGGGGTCCATGGGGTGAGTGTTCGTCAAGTTGCTTGCCGGACATGCCGTTTCGATTCGATCCAGGTCTAAGCGGTGTGCGGCTGCGGGCTCATGGGGCACAGGCTGGTCCGTGTACGCGGTACGACGTCGCGTACGCACCCAACGGGGAAGGAAGACCCTCATGAAACTGTCCCGCGCCGGCCGCCGGCCGCCGACTGCGCTGGGTGAGGCCGCTGGCCGACGGTGACCAGGAGACGGTCGCCCACCTCGCGCGTGTGTTACGGCAGTACTTAGCCACCGCGCTGGCCCCTTGGTGGGGACGCGTCCTCACCCGCTTCGACTCGGTCGCGGACCATGGCGTGACGACGACCGAACTCGCCCACGACGCGGGGATCTCACCGGCCACGGCCAGCCACGTGCGCGATGAACTCCGTCCAGGTGGTGGGGGAGAGGGTGAGTTGCGGGCCGCGATTGTTCTTCGAGTCGCGTACGTGGATGGTGGCGGGGGTGAGGGCGACCTCGACGCAGTCGCCGTCGCCGCCGCTGCTGTAGCTGGACTTGTGCCAGGAGAGGGCTACTTCGAGGCAATCGTCGCCGGATGCGCTGCTGTAACTGCTCTTGAACCAGGTCATCTCGGACGTGCTCATAGGTCTCCTCGCATCCGCTGCAACAGGCTCATGGAGTCCTTCGGGGTGAGAGCCTGTGAACGCATCCTGGCATACCGGCTCTGGAGCACGCTGACCAGTTTCCGGTCGGAGATCAACTGCCCGCTCTCCTGCCCCTCGCAGTAGGCGAACCACTGGTTGTCCGGGGTTTCCAGAAGCCGCATGGGGCCCTGAAGCCCGGCGTGCGACTCCTGCACGAGGGGCATGATCTGGATCTCGACGTTCCGCAGCTGGGCGATCTCCTGTACGTGATCGATGAGCGCGCGCGTCACGTCCACCCCGCCGGTGCGTCGAAGGAACAGGTGCTCTTCGAGGATGAAGCTGAACGCCGTGTTCGGCCGCTCCCGCAACAGTCGCTGTCGCTCCGCCCGTGCTGCCCACCGTTCCTCAATCTGCGAGTCGTCCAGCGGCGGCAACTGGTCGGCGGCCAATGCCTGCACGTAGTCCTTCGTCTGCAGTAGACCGGGAACCATCCGGGATTCGTACGTGCACAGTGTGATCGCGGTCGTCTCCAGTCGCGCCCACCGCCGAAACCACGCCGCCAACCCCGGCTGCGGAGCCAAATGCTTGGCCGCGTTCCGCACGGCCCCCGTATTGCCGAGCACCGGCTCCGACCGCTCCGCGAACTCCGGATCCGGCATCCGCCGCCCCAACTCCACCGAAGCCACGGTGTGTTTGGACAGCCCCACCCGCTCCCCGAACTCCTCCCGGCTCAGCCCCGCATGCTCCCGCAACGCCTGCACCACCGCCCCGAACGTCCGCAGACTGTCCGACGCCTCCGGCTCACCGCCACCCACCGCATCGACCACTGTCGGTCACCTCCCGCGCACATGGTCACGGTCGGTCACGCGTACTGTCCAGCCCGTAACCGCGTACGCTCCCGCACCGTACGCGCCGCCGGCCTGGTGAACTGCCCCGCAGGACCGCCAGATTGAGCATGCACGCACCGCTCACCCCCCAACCCCCGGTTACCGTACGTACGTTCACCCTGCGCCTCAGTGCCACCCCACGCGGCGCCCGTCTCGCCCGGCACCTCGCCCTGAACCAGCTCCACACCTGGGGCATCCCGTACGGCAGTGACGCCTCGGAGGCGGTCGCTGTGATCGTCGCCGAACTGGCGGCCAACGCGGTGACCCACGGCCGGGTCCCCGGGCGGGACTTCGAGCTGCGGCTGTCGCTGCCGACGGGGAGCATCCGGGTCGAGGTCAGTGACACCCGTACCGAACCCGGCCTCCCGAAGCCGGGCGACGTACCGCCTCCGTGTCTCCTCGGTGAACACGGCCGCGGACTCGTCCTCGTCGAGGCGCTGGCCGACCGGTGGGAGGTGCTGGACCGGGACCCTCCCGGCAAGACCGTCCTTGCGGAGGTGGACCTGCCGGGATGGCTGGCCCGTTTCGGTGGGCGTGGGTCGTCGACTTCTGCGACGTGCGCGGGTCATTGACGCGCAAGTGATTCGATTCTACGGTCCGTCCGAAGTGACGATCGTTGTTCGAGATGCAGAACAGGAGCGTTCACGTGAGCCGCACCAAAACCGCCCTTCTCGCCCTCCCCGCCGCCGCCCTGCTGGCCCTCATCCCGTCCAGCGCGTCGGCCTACCCCAACCCCGGTACCGTCACCGGCTCCATCGTCACCCACGACCCGACGATGATCCGCACGTCGTCCGGCCAGTACCTGCTGTACGCCACCGGCGGCGGCATCGCCAGCAAGACGTCCGGCAACCGCACCGCCTTCAGTGCGGGCGCGGACGCGTTCTCGTCGCGGCCGAGTTGGTGGTCGTCGTACTCCTCCGTGCCGGAGGCCTGGGCGCCGGACATCTCGTACCACGGTGGCAAGTACCTGCTGTACTACTCCGTCTCGAAGTTCGGCTCGAACACCTCGGCCATCGGGCTCGCCACCTCCAGCACCGGCCGGCCGGGCAGCTGGAGCGACCAGGGGACCGTCTACACCTCCGGCTCGTCCAGCGACTACAACGCCATCGACCCGAACCTCTTCGTCGACAGCGACGGCAAGTGGTGGCTGTCCTTCGGCAGTTGGTGGACGGGGATCAAGATGATCCAGGTCAATCCGTCCACCGGTAAGCAGCTGTCGAGCAACACCACTCGGTACTCGCTCGCCTCCCGCCCCACCGGGACCAAGGCCGTCGAAGCGCCCTACATCGTCAAGCGGGGGAGCTACTACTACCTCTTCGCCTCGTACGACACCTGCTGCGCCGGCACCAGTTCGACGTACAAGGTCAAGGTCGGCCGTGCCACCAGCGTCACCGGGCCGTACTACGACAAGAACGGCGTGGCGATGATGAACAACGGTGGGACGCCCGTGCTGGAGTCGCACGGCCGGTACATCGGACCCGGCGGGCAGTCGATCATGAACGATGCCGACGGGGACCTGATCGTCTACCACTACTACGACGGCCAGGACAACGGCAGGCCCAAACTCGGCATCAACCTACTGAACTGGAGCAGCGGATGGCCCGTCGCCTACTGACCCTGCTGGCCGCGCTGGTCATCCTGCTGGGGCTGGGACAGTCCTCCGCGAGCGCGGCCTCCTTCACCAATCCGGTCAAGGCGCAGAAGGGCGCCGACCCCTGGATCTCGTACCACAACGGCAACTACTACATGGTGGCGACGAGTTGGACCGACGTCATCACCATGCGCAAGTCCACGACCCTGGCGGGGCTCGCTTCCGCGCCCAGCGTGGAGGTGTGGAAGGGCGACGCGCCGAACCGCTGCTGCAACATCTGGGCGCCGGAGATCCACTTCATCAACGGCCGCTGGTATCTGTACTACGTCGCCGGCCAGAACGTCTCCGACTACAACCCGACCCAACGCACTCACGTCCTGGAGAGCGCAGGGTCCGACCCCATGGGCCCGTACACCTACCGCAACCAGCTCAACTCGGCCTGGATGCTGGACGCGACGGTCGCCACGATCAACGGCAGCCTGTACTTGTTCGGCAGCGCGAGCGGAGGAGGCACCCAGAACCTGGTGGCCGCCCGCATGTCCAACCCCTACACCCTCGCCACCGGCTTCTCCACCATCTCCACTCCCACCAACTCCTGGGAGAGGTCCGGCGGTACGGTGAACGAGGGCCCGGAGATCCTGCAGCGCAACGGCCGGACCTACCTCATCTACTCGGCGAGCGGCTGCTGGACCCCCGACTACAAACTAGGCCAGCTCACCCTCACCGGCTCCAACCCGCTCTCCGCGTCCTCCTGGACCAAGAAGTCCACGCCCGTCTTCCAGCGCAATGACGCGGCAGGCGTCTACGGCCCCGGACACAACGGCTTCTTCACGTCCCCCGACGGCACCGAGAACTGGATCGTCTACCACGCCAACGACGCCGCGAGCGATGGCTGCGACAACGGGCGCACAGCCCGCGCCCAGAAATTCACCTGGAACTCCGACGGCACCCCGAACTTCGGCACACCGGCACGCCTCGGCGCGAGCATGACCGGCCCGTCGGGAGAGCCGGCCTCCGCCTCCACGACGTACACCCTCTCGAACCGCAACAGTGGTAAGTGCCTTGAGGTGGCCGGGGGTTCGACGGCCGACGGGGCCAATGTCCAGCAGTGGACGTGCAGCGGCGGCAACAACCAGAAGTGGCGGCTCGAAGACCTGGGCGACGACACCCACCGCCTGGTCAACGTCGCCACCGGCAAGGCCCTCGACACCGAGAACTGCTCCTCCGCCGACGGCGCCGACCTACGCCAGTGGTCGTGGCTGAACAACACCTGCCAACGGTTCCGCTTCGTGGCGACAGACGGCGGCTACGTCAGGATCGTCAACCAGGCAACGGGCAAGGTGGCCGAAGCGACGAACTGCGGAACGGCGGACGGGACGGACGTACGCCAGTGGAGCTGGCTGGGCAACAACTGCCAACAGTGGCGTCTGAACTCCGGGTAGTGCATCGCCCCGTAAGGGGCGCGGGGCTGTATCAATTTGCGGCTCCGCCGCGCGGGCGCGACAAGCCACAACGAACCGTCAGTCGCCCAAGCACCCGCACCCCTACGGCGAAAGGGCGCTACCCGGCCTGCCCCGCCGCACTCGGCCAACTCCCGGCATTGGGCCACCCAGTGGCCGGCGCCGGGGTCAGCCCATTGGTTCCCCGCACCTGGGCGGCGGTGAGCCCACCCCGGGCCGGAACTCCCGGCGGGGTGGGGCCCGTCGGCTGGGCCGCCGACGCGGCAGCGGCCGGGAACTGCGCGGGGACGGGCTGGGGCGCGGGGATGGGTTGGGGCGCCGGGATCGGCGTCGGCGCAGGCGGAGGCACTGGCGCCGCCGGAGGCACCGGCTGAGGATACGCCTGCGCGGCAACCGGCTGCGGGTAGGACTGCGCCGAAGCCGCCGCCGGCATCGGCATAGGCATCGGCGTCGGCATTCCGGCTTGCCCCGGAGCCGCCATGCCGCCGGAGGCCATCGCCGCAAGACCCTGCACACCCGCCCCGTTGGTCTGCCCCACCAGCCGGTCCACCGCCGCCGTACCCGAGCTGTAGTTGGTCCCTGTATCCAGCTCGGGCACGGCGGCTCCCCTCCTGGTCCCGTAGAGCACCTGTTCCAGGCCGGACACCAGGCGACGCACGTCGACCTGAGGGCGCACCACGAGTCGCAGGAAGCGGCTGGACGAACCGATCTTGTTGCCGCACTCGCGGACCAGGATCCGGTGCTCGGTGAGCAGCCGGTCCCGGACCACGGTGCCTTCGGCGCCCACGGGGAGGCGCACGAAGAGGAAGTTGCCCTGGGAGGGGTAGACCGTGAGGCCGGGCAGGGCGGAGAGCTGGCTGGCCATGTCCAGGCGGTCGCGGCGCACCTGGTGCAGGCTCTGCGCGTACTCCTGGCCGTGGTTCTTCAGCATGAACACCACGTGCTCGGCGAAGGCGTTGAGGTTCCACTTCGGCAGCATCGAGCGGACCCGGCCCGCGAGCGCCGGGTTGGCGACCAGATAGCCGAACCGTATGCCGTGCAGTCCGAAGTTCTTGCCGAGGCTGCGCAGGACGATGACGTTCGGGCGGAGCATCGCCTCGTGGACGACCGACGGCTCCTGCTCGGCGTCCGCGAACTCCAGGAAGGACTCGTCGATGACGACCAGATCCCGGTCGGCCATCGCGTCCATGAACTGCACCAGCGCGTGCTTGTGCAGATAACCGCCGTCGGGGTTGTTCGGGTTGCAGATGACGGCGACGCGGGTGCCGCGGGCCCGGATGAACTCGGCGTACTGCGCGAGGTCGAGGGCGAAGCCGCTGGACTCCTGGAGCGGGAACATGTCGACCCGCTTGCCGGTCTCCATCGGCTGGTCGGTCCAGCGGCCGAAGGTGGGGACGGGGATGGCGAGGGACTCACGCACCATCAGGTGGTCGATCCAGGTGATCAGCTCGGTCGAGCCGTTGCCCATCGCGACGGCCTGCGGCGGGAGTTGGAGGAGGTTGCACAGCTCGGCCGTGATGGTGTCGGCGCTGCTGGGGTAGTACGTGATGATGTCGCGCAACCGGCCTGCCATGTCGTCGAACATGGCGGGCGTGGGGAAGTACGGGTTGCACGGGATACAGAAGTCGATCGGACCGGCTCCGTCGCCGCCCTCGCGGGTCAGCGCCGCCATCGACGGGCTGTGCGCCGCCGTGCTGCGGAACAGCGAGGTGACGTTCTCAGCCATGGAACCTCCGTATGGGGCGGACCCGGTGGGGACGACCGGGTCCGTCGTCTTTGGGCGGCCCGCGCGGGGGAGCGCGGGCCGCCCTTAGATACGGATGCCTATGAGGCGCTGTTCAACCGCTGAGAATTCGATGGAAAGTTGTGAAGCTACTGTGAAGCAGGGTCACTTCCCGAAGGAATGAACCGTCGTCGAACGGTACGTCTGCCCAGGTCGCAGCGTTGTCGACGGGAACGACGGCTGGTTCGGCGAGTCCGGGAAGTGCTGTGTCTCCAGGCACAGCGCATCGCCCTGCCGGTAGATGCTGCCGCCGGTGCCGGCGAAGCTGCCGTCGAGGAAGTTGCCCGAGTAGAACTGCAGGCCCGGCTCGGTCGTGGCGATCTTCATCGTGCGGCCGGAGGACGGGTCGCGGAGCGTGGCGACGTGCTGCGGCCTGGCCGTGATGCCCTTGTCGAGCGCCCAGTTGTGGTCGATGCCCTTGCCGTACAGCAGCTGCTGGTGGGCGACGCGGATGTCCTCGCCGACGGTCTTGGTGGAGCGGAAGTCGAAGGGGGTGCCCGCGACCTTCGCCAGCTCGCCCGTGGGGATCAGCCCCGAGTCGACCGGCGTGTAGCGGGACGCGGCGATGGACAGCTCGTGGTCGTAGATGGTGCCGCTGCTCTCGCCCGCGAGGTTCCAGTAGACGTGGCTGGTGAGGTTGACGACGGTGGCCTTGTCGGTGGTGGCCTCGTAGTCGATGCGCCAGTCGCCGTGCCGGGTGAGGGTGTACGTCACCTTGGTCTTCAGCGTTCCGGGGTAGCCCATCTCGCCGTCGACGCTCGTGTAGTACAGGTACAGGCCGACGTCCGAGCCCTTGGTGAACGGCTCGACGTTCCAGACGACCTTGTCGAAGCCCTTGGTCCCGCCGTGCAGGCTGTTCTCGCCGTCGTTGACGGAGAGCTGGTAGCTCTTGCCGTCCAGGGTGAACTTGCCCTTGGCGATGCGGTTGCCGTAACGGCCGATCAGCGCGCCGAAGTACGGGCTGTTGGCGACGTAGTCCTCGATGTTGTCGAAGCCCAGCGACACGTTGGTGTAGCGCCCGCGCCGGTCGGGGATCTCCAGGGACTGGACGATGCCGCCGTAGGAGAGGACCTTCAGCCGCGTCCCCCCGTTCTCCAGCGACCAGCTGTGGACCTTCGTGCCGTCGGCGAGCTTGCCGAAGAGCGACTTCACCGGCTTCTTGCCTCCCGTGGCGTGCGCGGTGCCCATGGTCGCGGCGGTGATCCCCGCCGCCGCGGCTCCGGCTATGACCGTACGTCTGTTCATGTCCATGTGCGGCTCCTGCAAATGGAGGGGCCCCGCTCTGTGAGCGGGGCCCGGGACGACTTACGAACCGACCTTGCGCTTGTTCCACACGTCGAAGCCGACCGCCGCCAGCAGGACCAGGCCCTTGATGACCTGCTGCCAGTCGGTGCCGATACCGACGAGGTTCATACCGTTGTTCAGCACGCCCAGGACCAGACCGCCGATGATCGCTCCGAGGACGGTGCCGACGCCGCCGCTCATCGACGCGCCGCCGATGAACGAGGCCGCGATCGCCTCCAGCTCGAAGTTCAGACCGGCCTTGGGCGAGGCCGCGTTGAAGCGGGCGGCGAAGACCAGACCCGCCAGGGCAGCGAGCATGCCCATGTTCAGGAAGACCAGGAAGGTGACCTTCTTGTCCTTCACACCCGACAGCTTGGCCGCCGGGAGGTTGCCGCCGATCGCGTAGATGTGGCGGCCGATGATCACGTTGCGCATGACATAGCCGAAGCCGACCAGCAGCACACCGAGGACGAGCAGCACGATCGGGGCGCCCTTGTAGCTGGCGAGCATCAGCGTCACCGTGAGGATGGCGGCGCCCAGCGCGACCAGCTTCAGCAGGAACAGCTTGGTGGGCAGGACGTCGAGGTCGAACTCCTGCTGCCGGCGGCGGTCGCGGAACTCCTGGAAGACCACGAACGCGATCAGCCCGATGCCCAACAACAACGTGATGTTGTGATAGTTGGTATCCGGCCCGACCTCCGGCATGAAGCCGTTGGAGACCTTCTGCAGCCCCTCCGGGAACGGGCCCAGCGTCTGGCCCTCGAGGAAGATCTCGGTGAGACCGCGGAAGATCAGCATGCCCGCGAGGGTGACGATGAAGCTCGGTATGCCGCCGTACGCGATGAAGAACCCTTGTGCCGCGCCCGCGACCGCGCCCATGGCCAGGCAGAGGATCACCGCGACCGGCCATGGCAGGTCGTTCTTGACCATGAACACGGCTGCCATCGAGCCGATGAACGCCGTCAACGAGCCGACCGACAGGTCGATATGGCCCGCGATGATGACGAGCATCATGCCGATCGCGAGGATCAGGATGTAGCTGTTCTGCAGCACCAGGTTGGAGACATTGCGCGGCAGCAGCAGGTCGCCGTCGGTCCACACGGCGAACAGCGCCACGATCAGGCCGAGTGCGAACAGCATGCCGTACTGCCGCATATTGCGGCGCATACCGTCCAACATCAGCTGCAACAGGCCGTCGCCTGTGCTCGAACCGCCCTTCCCGGCCGGCGCGGGGGCCGGCGTCTTGGCGGTCACATCCGTGCTCATCGGGTTACCTCTTTGTCCTTGGTCATCTGACGCATCAGCGTTTCCTGCGAGGCCTCGGCCCGCGAGAACTCACCGGTCAGCCGGCCCGCGGCCATCGTGTAGATGCGGTCGCACATGCCGAGCAGCTCCGGCAGCTCGGAGGAGATGAAGACCACCGCCTTGCCCTGCGCGGCGAGTTGGTCGATGACGGTGTAGATCTCGTACTTGGCGCCGACGTCGATACCGCGCGTCGGCTCGTCCAGGATCAGCACATCCGGACCCGCGAAGATCCACTTGCTGAGGACGACCTTCTGCTGGTTGCCGCCGGAGAGCTTGCCCACCGGCTCGAAGACGGTCGGCGCCTTGATGTTCATGGACTTGCGGAAGCCCTCGGCGACCTGCCGCTCCTCGTGCTCGTCGACCACCCCGCGCTTGGAGACCTTGCCCAGGGCGCTGAGCGAGATGTTCCGGCCGATGGTGTCGATGAGGTTGAGGCCGTAGTGCTTGCGGTCCTCGGTGACATACGCGATGCCGTGCTTCACGGCCTCCGCCACCGTCTTCGTACGGATCTCCCGACCGTCCTTGAAGACCGAACCGCCCGCGTACCGGCCGTAGGTGCGCCCGAAGACGCTCATCGCCAGTTCGGTGCGGCCGGCGCCCATCAGGCCCGCGATGCCGACGATCTCCCCGCGCCGCACGGACAGCGACACATCGTCGACCACCTTGCGCTGCTGGTCGATCGGGTGGAACACGGTCCAGTTGCGGACCTCCAGGGCTGCCGAGGCGCCCACCTCGGTGTCGTGCTTCGACCGCTCCGGGAAGCGGTGCTCCAGATCCCGGCCGACCATGCCGCTGATGATCCGGTCCTCGGTGGTCTCCGCGGCCTTCACGTTCAGCGTCTCGATCGTGCGGCCGTCGCGCAGGATCGTCACCGAGTCGGCGACCTTGCGGATCTCGTTGAGCTTGTGGGAGATGATGATCGAGGTGATGCCCTGCTTCTTCAACTCCAGGATGAGATCGAGGAGTTTGCCGCTGTCCTCGTCGTTCAGGGCGGCCGTCGGCTCATCCAGGATGAGCAGCTTCACCTTCTTCGACAGCGCCTTCGCGATCTCGACGAGCTGCTGCTTGCCCACGCCGATGTCGGCGACGCGGGTGTCCGGGTGATCGCTGAGACCGACCCGCCGCAGCAGCTCGGTGCCGTGCCTGAGCGTCTCGGTCCAGCTGATGATCCCGCGGGTGGCGTGCTCGTTGCCGAGGAAGATGTTCTCCGCGATGGAGAGGTAGGGGATCAGGGCCAGCTCCTGATGGATGATCACGATGCCGTGATGCTCACTGGCCTTGATGTCCTTGAACTTGCAGACCTCTCCCTCGAAGAGGACTTCACCGTCGTACGTCCCGTGCGGATGAAGGCCGGAGAGGACCTTCATCAGGGTCGACTTGCCGGCGCCGTTCTCCCCGCAGATGGCGTGGACCTCGCCCTGCTGGACGGTCAGAGTGACGTCCGACAGCGCCTTGACGCCGGGAAAGGTCTTGACGATCGAGCGCATTTCCAGGACGGGTCCCGCCATGGTCGTGCCTTCCAATCCCTAGGTGCGGCGGTTGTCTTAGAGGTCGCTTTCCTTGAGGAAGCCGGAGTCGATGAGTTCCTTCTTGTAGTTGGACTTGTCGACGGCCACCGGCTCCAGCAGGTAGGCGGGGACGACCTTCGAGCCGTTGTCGTACGTCTTGGTGTCGTTGACCTCGGGCTCCTTGTCGTTGAGCGCCGCGTCGACCATGTTCGAGGCCACCTTGGCGAGTTCGCGGAGGTCCTTGAAGACGGTCATCGACTGCTGGTTCGCGATGATCGACTTCACCGAGGCCAGCTCGGCGTCCTGGCCCGTGACGATCGGCAGCGGCTTGCTCGTGGAGCCGTAGTCGTCGGACTTCAGGGCCGACAGGATGCCGATGGAGATGCCGTCGTACGGCGAGAGGACCGCGTCGACCCGCTCGGACTTGTAGGAGCCGGTCAGGATGTCGTCCATGCGCTTCTGGGCGGTGCCGCCGTCCCAGCGCAGGGTGGTGACCTGGGTCAGCTTGGTCTGGCCGGAGCGGACGACGAGCTGCTTCTTGTCGATGTAGGGCTGCAGGACCTTCATCGCGCCGCCGAAGAAGTAGCGGGTGTTGTTGTCGTCGTTGGAGCCGGCGAACAGCTCGATGTTGAACGGGCCCTTCTTGGAGCCGTCCTTCAGGCCGAGCTTCTCGACGATGTAGTTGCCCTGGAGCTCGCCGACCTTCTCGTTGTCGAACGAGGCGTAGTAGTCGACGTTCTGGGTGCCGAGGATCAGGCGGTCGTAGGAGATGACCGGGATGTTCGCGTCCTTGGCCTGCTGGAGCACGTTGTTCATCGACTTGTTGTCGATGGCCGCGATGATCAGCGCCTTCACGTTCTGCGTGATCAGGTTCTCGACCTGGGAAACCTGCTGGTCCGGGTCGTCCTCGCCGTAGACCAGCTTGGTCTTGTACCCCTTGGACTCCAGTTCCCTCTTGACGTTGTTGCCGTCGGCGATCCAGCGCTCCGACGACTTGGTGGGCATCGCGATGCCGATGGTGGCTCCCTCGGAGCTACCGGAGCCCTCCTCGCTGCCGCCCTCGCCGCTCTGACCGCAGGCAGTGAGGGTGAGGGAGAGGGAGGCGGCCGTGGCTATCGCGGCGAGTGCGGCTCGGCGAGTACGCATGATCATCATCCTTGATGTCTGTGACTGGCTCGGTCTGGCGGTGCGGTGAAACCCGTCGGTGGTGCGGTACGACCGAAGAGAGGGTGTGTGGGATTGTGTTCGGCTGCGTCTTCTTTTGTGAAGAGGTGACGGCCGGAACGTTATGAGGGTGTTTCGAAACGACGGAGCGCGCCCGGCAGCCGGGAGCCGAGCGGCGCCATCTCGCCGTCCGCTCCGTGCCGCGCGAGCAGGTCCAGGGCGAGCCGGCCGCGCCGCACCCGTTCCCGGGCCGTGGTCAGCGTCAGATCGCGCAGATGGTGCCCGTACGGGTAGATACCGGGCGCCTTCGAGAGGCCGAACTTGAGGTAGAGCGGTGCACCGCGCCGGATCAGCTCGGCGACCTCGTACATGCGCACGTAGCCGCCGAGATCGTCGGGGGCCTCGATGTACATGTCCATGGGAGCGGCGGACACCCGCCGGATCTCGGTGAGATGGTCGAGCGTCAGATCGCTGGGCACATTGATCGAGTCGGCGCCCAGATTCTCGTAGACCGCGTACGCGGCCGGATTGACCGGTCCGATCAGCGCCGAGACCTTGAGGGTGGTGTCGGCGGGGATGATGCCCGCCGTACGGGCCCGGTGCAGGGTCCACAGCACGCCCTCGTCGGCGACCAGCAGGCACTTGACACCCAGCTCCGTCGCCCGGACGGCGTCCTCGACGCAGCCGGCGACGGCGTCATGGCCACGGGCGCGCAGACCGCCGCCGCGCGAGTCGGTCCGGGTGGATCCGCCGATGTCCCAGGTCCCGCGCGGGCCGGTGAACAGGCAGAGCTCGATGTCACGAGCATTCGTCGCGTCGACCATCTCGGTGATCTCGGCGTCGGTCAGCATCCACACACCGCTGCCCTGGCTGATCCGGTGGATCGGCACATCGAGCCGCGAGGACTCCTTCAGGATCACGGCCAGCGCTTCGGGTCCCTCGCACGAGGGGACCTCGGTGCGCCAGCCGCCGCCACCGGGGAAGGAGTGCGGCGAGGCGTCGGCGGGGTCGAGGGTGGGCGCACCCAGGCCGAGCGTGGTGAGGGCCTGCTCACCGGGTCGACGGGCTGCCGTATCGGAGGCGTCGGTCACAAGCTGTCCTTCTTGTTCGATATGTCGGACGAAGTTCGCGGCTCAGGGTGCGGGGGGCTTGGGTGTACGCCGGTACGGAAGCCGTCAGGTTGCCCCCGTACCGGCGTACGGCTAGGGGCGCAGGAGCACTTTGCCGACCTTCGGATCACCGGATCCCACCAGCTCGATGGCCTGCGCGAACTCGGCCAGCGGC
Organism: Streptomyces sp. DG2A-72; assembly: GCF_030499575.1. Classification (NCBI taxonomy): domain Bacteria; kingdom Bacillati; phylum Actinomycetota; class Actinomycetes; order Kitasatosporales; family Streptomycetaceae; genus Streptomyces; species Streptomyces sp. DG2A-72. Next base: position 2,990,894 of record NZ_JASTLC010000001.1, on the reverse strand, counting down.
AGCTCGTGCGAGACGAGCGGCAACGGGTCGAGGAGCCCGGCGGCGAACACCCGCACCGTGTGCGCCCAGGCGTCCGGCGGCGCCCCGAAGACGGTGTGCACCTCCAGCTGCCGTACGACCAGATCGGTCGGGTCGAGACCCTCGGCGCCCGGCGCCGGGATGCCCGTCAGGACCAGGCGTCCGCCGCGCCTGAGCAGGGAGGCGGCGGTGCGCGCGGCGGACGCGGACCCGGCGGTCTCGATCACCACGTCGAAGTCGTCGGGAAGCGGCTGGTCCTTCGTACGGAAGTCGGTGGCGCCGTACTGGCGCGACAGCGCCTCGCGGTCGCCCCGCGTGCCGACGACCAGCAGCTCGGCCGGGGAGCCCGCCTTCAGGAACTGCACGGCGAACATGCCGAGCGTGCCGGTGCCTACGACGGCCACGCGCTCCCCGGGCCGGGCATTGGCCTTGAGCGCGGCGGCCGCGATACAGGCGGCGGGCTCGAGCAGGGCCGCCGCCGTGAGGTCGGCCGCGTCCGGCAGGACGTGCAGGAGCCGGGCCGGGAGGGTGAGCGTGTCGGCCATGGCGCCCGGCTGCGTGAACCCGGTCTCCTCGTAGCCGGCCGTGCACAGGGTCGTCTCGCCCGCGTGGCAGCGGTCGCAGACCTGGCAGTTGCGGAAGCCCTCGCCGACGACCTTGCGGCCGATGAGGGACTCCGGCACACCGGCGCCGACGGTGTGCACGGTCCCCGACCACTCGTGACCCGGGGTGAGCGGGTAACGGACGTACCCCTCGGGCCGGTTGCCCTGATAGACCTCGCGGTCGCTGCCGCAGATCCCCACGGCGTGCACGCCGACGAGCGCCTCGCCGGGACCGGGCTCACGCGGCGTGTGCTCGGTGAGCCGGTGCTCGCCGGGCGCCTCGATGACGACGGCGGTGCTCACTTCCCGCTGCCCTTCGGCTTGCGCTGCTCCCAGCCCTCGGCCCACAGGTCGAACCGGGCCTGCTGCTGCGGGAATTCGGCCGCCGCGTCGGTGTCGAGCTCGACGCCGAGACCGGGCGCGTCGGAGATCTCGAAGTACCCGTCCACGACCTGGGGCGCCCCCTTGACGACCTTCTTGATCTCCGCGTCGGCGAAGTCGTTGAAGTGCTCCAGGATCTTGAAGTTCGGCGTGGAGAAGCCGACTTGGAGGGAGGCGGCGGTCAGCACGGAGCCGCCGACGTTGTGCGGCGCGACCAGCATGTAGTGGGTCTCGGCGGTGGCGGCGAGCTTACGGGTCTCCCAGATGCCGCCGATGTGGCCGACATCGGGCTGCAGGATGTCGACGGCCTGGCTCTCGAACAGCTCGCGGAACTCGATGCGATCGTGAATGCGCTCACCGGTGGCGACGGGCATGTCGACCTTCGCCGAAACCTTTTCGAGCGCCTTCAGGTTCTCCGGCGGCACGGGCTCTTCCAGCCAGGCGGGCTTGAAGGGCGCGAGCTCGTGCGCGAGACGGACGGCGGTGGAGGGTGAGAACCGGCCGTGCATCTCCAGCATCAGCTCGGAATCCGGCCCGATGGCGTCGCGCACGGCCTCGATCAGCGACACGGCGTACAGGGTCTGCTGGTGGTCCAGCTCGTAGTGCCCGGTCCCGAAGGGGTCGATCTTGAGCGCCTTGTACCCGCGGGCCATGACCTCCTGGGCCGCCTTGTGGTAGGCCTCCGGCGTCCGCTCCGTCGTGTACCAGCCATTGGCGTAGGCCTTGACCTTGTCGGTGACCTTGCCGCCGAGCAGCTGCCACACGGGTACGCCGAGCGCCTTGCCCTTGATGTCCCAGCAGGCCATCTCGATGACGGCGATCCCGGACATGACGATCTCGCCGGCCCGCCCGTAGTCCCCGTACTTCATCCGCCGTACGAGGTCTTCCGTGGCGAACGGGTCGGAGCCGAGAATGTGGTTGTTCTCGGCCTCCCGCAGGTAGCCGATCAGCGCGTCGGTGTGGCCCAGCATCCGGGTCTCGCCGACACCCGTGATCCCCTCGTCGGTGTGCACCTGGACATACGTCAGATTGCGCCACGGCGTTCCGACCACGTATGTGCTGATTCCGGTGATGCGCACTGCAGTTGCCCCTTGTTGCGTCGTCGGCTCGGTTGTTGTTCGATATTTCGTCACTCGTTCGAAATGCTGGCGTGACAGTAAGGACGGGGCGGTCGGGGTGTCAATGGGTCGAACACATAACAGTTTCGACACTTTCGAGAAGAGCTTTCGGTGCCCCGCCGTCAACGTGCCATACCGGAAGCGGAAGTTCCCCACATAACTTTCACAGCTGTGACTATGAACGTTGCCTGTGAGGAACTTAGTCTCCTCGCGTCATGGACTACTGCCACCCGTGCCAAAGGCACCTGAACGGCGCCCTGGCCTGCCCGGGGTGCGGCGCACCGCCCGGCTCACTCGGCGCAGGAACGGCGTACGCGGGGGCGTACGAGGCTCCGGGCGGGGCGTACGGCGCTCCGCAGGGGGCGTACGGGGGATCGGGGGGCTATGACGCTCCCAGGGCTTCCGGGGGGTCCTACGAGGCGCCCGCCGGGTCGTACGAGGCTCCACGCGCCGGTGAGGGTGAGGCCCACAGTGATGATCGCGACGCGGCGCATGGCGCCGGACGCGATGACGAGTACGGCACGGGTCGCGGCGACGAGTACGGCGACGGTGGCGACGACGACTACGGCGACGAGGACGAGCCCCGCGGACGTGCCGCCCGGCGTCGTGGTCGTCGTCGGGGCCGGGGTCGTGCGCGGGATGTCACGGTCGCCGTGGGTGCGGTCGGTGTCCACGACGAGTCGGACGACGAGCCCGACCCCGAGGGTGCCGACGACGAGGACCCCGCCGGGGGCGCGAGCCGTCGCGACCGCAAGGCCGCGGCCCACCGGCGCCGCCGTCGCCGGACCGTGCTGATATCCGCGGGCTTCATCCTCGCTGCCGCCGGCCTGAGCCTTGCGGAACTCGGCATAGACGCCCCGGGTTCGCCTTCGAAACCGGCGGCCGCGGGCGGCGACGCGTCCGCCGACGGCGGCACGTCGAAGGAGGCGGGCGAGACGGCCGAGCCGATAGGCGACGCGGAGGGCACCGCCGGATCGACGGATTCCGCGAGCCCGTCCGGCTCCACCTCCCCCTCGGCGTCCAAGTCCGCGAAGGACGACAAGCCGACAAAGGAAGAGACCGAGCAGGACTCCCAGTCCGCGACAGCGGCCCCGGCGCCGGACCCGACCACCCCGGATCCCGCCCCATCGGCCCCCGCCGAGACCCCTGCCCCCAGCGCGGACCCGACCACCTCGGACCCGACACCGGATCCCTCGCCTTCGGAAACGTGCGAGCGGTTCCTGTGGTGGTGCGCCTAGCCAGCAGAGTGGGGTTTCGGCAGCGCCCCAAAGGGGCGCGGGGAACTGCGCGACCAACCACGACGGCGCCGCAGTCGAACGACGGCCACATCCCGGCACATCGCGGCACCCTCCAGCGAAGCGCTCAGCTCGCTTCCAACATCCGCCGTAGCAAATTCCGCAACGCCAGTCGCTCGTCCTCGGAGAGTCCCGCCAGTGGCTCCCGCGCGAACCGCAGCGACTCCCGCAGGCCGCGCGCCACACGCCGGCCCTCGTCGGTCGTGGCCGCGAGCTTCACCCGCCGGTCGTTCGGGTCCGGGCGGCGCTCCACCAGCCCCCGGGACTCCAGCCGGTCCACTATCCCGGTCACATTCGACGGCTCGCACTTCAGCTTCTGGGCCAGCTTGCGCATCGGCAGCGGCTCCAGGGACAGCAGACTGAGCAGCCGCGCCTGCGCGCCGGTCAGGGCGTGGTCGGCGGCGGCGACGTCGAAGTCCTCGTGGTAGCGGGCCACGACGTCACCGATCAGCTCGACCACTTCCATGGTGAGGGCGTCGGGGCGGCGGGTCTTCCGGTCAGTGGCCATGCGGCTCAGCGTACCCCGTTACTTGACATCATGAAATATTCAGGAGCATGGTTGTTTCAGGTGCTGAACTATTGGCATCGAAGTATTTCTCGCTCGCTCGGAAAGGCGCCCCCCATGATCAACCGCGAATGGCACCTCGTCTCCCGCCCTGTCGGCTGGCCCAAGCCCGAGGACTTCGCCCTGGTCGAGAGTGAGGTCCCGACGCCGGGCGAAGGCCAGGTCCTCGTCCGGAACAAGTACCTCTCCGTCGACCCGTACATGCGCGGACGCATGTCGGCGGCCAAGTCCTACGTCGCCCCCTTCGAGCTCGGCAAGGTCATGCAGGGTGGAGCCGTCGGCGAGGTCGTCGCCTCCAACGCCGAGGGCATCGCCGTCGGCGACCACGTCCTGCACTTCTTCGGCTGGCGCGAGTACGCCGCCGTGGACGCGAAGAACGCCGTCAAGGTCGACCCGGGCGCCGCGCCGCTGTCCACGTACCTCGGTGTGCTCGGCATGACCGGCCTCACTGCGTACGCCGGTCTGCTGCGCACCGCCTCCTTCAAGGAGGGCGACGTCGTGTTCGTGTCGGGTGCGGCCGGTGCTGTCGGCAGCCAGGTCGGGCAGATCGCGAAGCTCAAGGGTGCCTCCCGGGTCGTCGGGTCCGCGGGCTCGGACGAGAAGGTCAAGCTGCTGGTCGAGGAGTACGGCTTCGACGCCGCGTTCAACTACAAGAACGGCAAGGTCAGCGACCAGCTCCGGGATGCCGCCCCGGACGGGGTCGACGTCTATTTCGACAACGTCGGCGGCGATCACCTGGAGGCGGCGATCGGCCGGCTGAATCGGGACGGCCGTATCGCCGTCTGCGGAATGATCTCGGTCTACAACAACACCGAGCCTGCCCCCGGCCCGCGCAACCTCGCCCGACTCATCCAGACCCGCGGCCGCATCGAGGGCTTCCTGGTCGGCGACCACTACGACCTCCAGCCGCAGTTTGTCGAGGAGGTCGGCCCCTGGGTCGCCTCGGGTGCGCTCAAGTACCGCGAGACGGTCGTCGAGGGCATCGGGAACAACCTGGAGGCCTTCCTCGGCGTCCTGCGCGGCGACAACACCGGGAAGATGATCGTCAAGCTCTGAGTCGACGATCACCCGTAGGTCATTTGTCGACGGTCACCCGTAGCCGCAGGTCATTTGTAGAAGAGCACTTCCGGGAACTGCGATGACGGGCCGTCCAGCAAGGGCTGGCTGACGCCCTTGAGGTGGAGGTCGAAGAAGGCCGTCACGTAGCGGCGCGTTATTCGCTGCGACTGCTCGCCCGACAGGGGCTCCTCCGGGGGCAGGAGCCCCAACTGGCCGGCGAGCACCGGTGTGTCGGTGAAGGTGAAGTGTCCGGAGCCCTTCACGGCCAGCCAGCGCTTCCAGCCGTCGAGGTGCGGCCAGTCACGCACCCAGGATGTGTCGTCCCCTTCGGTGCCCAGCAGCATGAACGGCCGCCCGTCCAGGCCGCTCGCGGGCACGGGGTCGAACAGTGTGCCGTCCAGATTGACCCCGGCCCGGACCCGTTGATCGCTGGCCATGGTGGACGCGGTGGAAGCGCCGCCTATGGAGTGACCGGCCATGCCGATCCTGGTGCGGTCGATCAGCTCGGCGTGGCGCCAGGCCGGATGGCGGGAGGTCAGCCGGTCGAGCAGGAAGGAGACGTCCTGGGCACGGCCTTCGGCGACGTTCTCCCCGGCTCCGGCCGCCTTCTCGCAGGCGACGCAGGTCAGCAGGCGATTGCCGGGGAACGCCGTACCCACCGACTCATAGGCATGGTCGACGGAGGCCACCACATACCCACGGCTCGCCAGCTCCTCGGCGAGCAGGGTCAGGGTCGAGCGGTTGACGCTGAACCCGGGCGACAGCACGACCAGCGGGAACTTCCCCTGGGCAGGGCGGGCGCCGGGGCGGGCGTGGGTGCGGGTGCCGCTGAGTGTCTCGGCGGGCACGGTGTCGGCCAGATCGCGGTCCTCCAGAAAGGCTCGCGCCTCGCCGGTGGTCATGTACGGGGCTGTCCTGCCGTGTCCGGGGCGGGCGGGGTAGTACAGCGACACCATCAGCTCTCGGGCGCCTGCCTCCGGCACCCACGGGTCGGGGCGGGTCTTGTCGACCAGGTGCAGGGTGTCGCGGCCTATGGCCGACTGGCCTGTGGGGCGGGGGAGTTCCAGGCGTACTTGGTTGCTCTGGGTGGGGGCAGGGGCGGGCGTATGTGTGGGTGCGGCCAAGGCCGTGCCTGTGCCGAGGAGGGCCAAGGACAGGCCGAGTAACGCGGCCGTGGCGCCGCGAGGCAGACGATTCATGCTGATGAGGCTAGGAGGCCAGGAGTGTAGACCGCGTCACTCTGCGTGGTGATCCACCGTAGTCCTCAGGATCTACGGGGTACCCCTGAGGCCTACCCCTAGTTTTCGGCATGCGATAACTTCTTTCCGAAACCGCCGTCGATCGTGGGCGCGAGTCGCGGCGGACGAGGAGGAAGACAACCGCATGCCCATTCAGCAGTCCGAGGTCCTGTACACCGCCGTCGCCACCGCCGAGAACGGCCGTGACGGCCGCGTCGCCACCGACGACGGCAAGCTCGACGTCGTCGTCAACCCGCCCAAGGAGATGGGCGGCAGCGGCTCCGGCACCAATCCGGAGCAGTTGTTCGCCGCTGGGTACAGCGCTTGTTTTCAGGGGGCGCTGGGTGTTGTTGCTCGGCGGGAGAATGCTGATATTTCCGGCTCTACGGTCACCGCGAAGGTGGGGATCGGGAAGAACGCGGACGGGTTCGGGATCATCGTGGAGATCTCTGCGGACATTCCGAATGTCGATGCGGAAACGGCCAGGTCTCTGGTTGAGAAGGCCCACCTCGTGTGTCCGTACTCGAAGGCCACACGCGGCAACATCACCGTGCTGATCTGATTGCTCGGGCGCCTCCGGGGGCGCTTGATGCCGGTGTCGAGACGGCGATCGTGCTCAGCGCTTCGCGCCTCCGCGCGTTCGCCGTCTCGACACCGGCGCGCCCCCTACGGCTCCCTCGCGGCCGGCGCGTCGGACCAGTTGTTGTTGGTGGGCTCTTGCCGTTTGTTGTTGTTTGCGGTCAGGTCGCCAGCGTTGCCCTGTGAGTGGCCCTTACGAACCGCTCGTTCTCCGGTGCTGCTCCGCCTGGGTAGGCGAACCGGCGTCGGGTGTAGCCGTAGGCCAGGCCGCTGCGGGGGTCGGCGAAGGCCTGGGAGCCGGGGGCGCCGCTGTGGCCGAAGGCGCCGGCGCCCAGGAAGGGGTACCAGGTGTCGGCGGTGGCCTGGAAGCCGAGGCCGTAGGAGCGGTGGGTGCGGGTGACCAGGTCGTAGCCGATGGAGTGGATCTGGCCCACCTCGGCTGCGGTGTCCGGCTTGAGTAGGGGTGGGCGGTCGTTCATCTCGCTGATGGCCGCCGCGTACATGCCGGCCAGGCCGCGCGCGGATGCCACGCCGCCCGCTGAGGCCTGGCCCTTGGCACGTACGGTGCGGGAGTTGGCGAAGTCGGTGAATTCGCCCGGGTTCGGCACATGGGCGTTGAACGCGATCGACGCGAGGGTGTGCGGGCCGGTCGGGGCCGCGTCCAGTACGGCCTGCTGTTTCGGGGTCGGCAGCATGGGTTGCGCCGAGCGGAAGCGGGGGTCGAGTGGCTGCGGCAGGCCGAGGTGGAAGTCGAGGGCGTACGGGGCGCGTACGCGTTCCTCGAACAGTTCCTGGAGGGTGCGTCCCGTCGCGCGGCGTGCCACCTCGCCCGTGAGTGCGCCGATGACCAGGGCGTGGTAGCCGAAGGCGGTGCCGGGGCGCCAGAACGGGCGTTGGTCCGCGAGCCGTTCGGCGATCATGCGGTCGTCGGCCAGCTCGTCGGGGGAGAAGCCGGTGTCCAGGCCGATCAAGCCTGCCCGGTGGGTTACCAGGTCGCGCAGGGTGAGGGCGGCCTTGCCCTCGGCGCCGAACTCCGGCCAGTAGTAGGTCACTTTGCGGTCGAGTTCCAGCGTGCCGTCCTGCACGAGCAGCGCGACCACGAGGTGGGCGGCGCCCTTGGTGGACGAGTACACGCCGTAGAGGGATGCGGCGTCGGCGCCGTCGCCGGTCCACAGGTCGACGACTCTGCGGCCGTGGACGTATGCGCACAACTGGCCCTCGTAGTCGTCCCGTTCGCTCGCCACGAACGCGGCGAATTCGTCGCGCACTGCGTCGAAACCGTCCGCTACGGTGCCGTGGATCTCCTTCGTCGTCATCCACCACTCTCCTGACTCGCCTGTGCCACGGTGAACAATGCCCGGGCCACCTGCGCGAATTCCCCCTTCGGATGATCCCGGAAGAGGGGCTCGGTGCCGAACAGCACGGCACCTGGACCACTGACGACCGAGGCCTGCCCGGCCGCTGCCTCCGGACCGCCACTGCCGTCCTCCAATGGCCGCCAGTGCCCGGAGAGCAGGGGGTTACCGGTCGTGTACGACTGCTCCACCCGCGCTTCGGGTCCGAGGTCGGTGAACCAGACGGGCGCGTACACGAAGCTGTGGTCCGGAGCGCCGCCCGTGATCCGCCCGCCCGTATTGACGACTTGCACCACGCCGTTGGCGTCACCGTTGCCCTCCACCGGCTTGGCGGCCAGCCGTCCGGTCGCGGAGGTGAGGTCCGCGCCGGTGGTGCCTCGGCCGACCAGCCCGCCGTGGTGGGTGAGGAAGGTGTCCAGCGCCTTGCGGGCAGCCGGATTCAGGGCGTCGTAGGACAGTCCGGCCGAGACGAACAGAGCGTCTGTCCTCGACCAGTCGAAGCCCGCGTTCAGTACGGCCGTGGAGACGGGCGTGACCTCGAAGTTCATCTCCCGGAGCGCGAACAGCTCGCCCGCTGTGACGGCGGCTGCCAGGCGGAGTCGGCGCAGTTCCGTGGTGCCGCGCGTGTGCGTTGCCTCGAAGGCCACGTCGTGGGTGCGGGCTGCGGTGACTGCCGCCTTGCGTGCCGAGGGCTGGAGGATTGCGCTGCCGTCCGGGGCCTGGCGTAGGGAAATGCCCTGCTGGAGGAGGTCGTTGAGGGCCGCGATCTCCTGGGGGGTGTCCAGGCGGAGGCGCAAGCGGCCGTAGGGGGCGACGTGGGCGACGGGCGTGGCCCTCTCGATGGTGCGCAGTGCGTCGTACGGCAGACTGCCGCTCTGTGCGGGCTTCACCGTGGCGCCCCAGAGGCGGCCCAGGCTCCAGCCCGAGATGTCGTACATGACCGATACCTTGGAGCTGATGTCGGTGCCGTCGGCGAGGAGGGCGTTCGCGAGGCCGCGCTTGGGCTGGTGCATGTCGATGACGTAGGAGCCCTGTGCGTACGTCCGTCCTGCGAGCCGGAAGGGGCGGGTCGCGCGGGTGACGGTGACGTCGTTGGCGAGGAGGTGGTCCACGAGGCGGGCGGCGGCGGTCGCCGAGCGCTGGGGCGGCCCTGCGGGGATGACGTATGCGCGGGGGAAGTTCGTGGTGTAGACGTCCTCGGGGCCGATGCCGGGGACGCCGGGGACCGTCTCCTGCGATACCGGGATCTGCGCCTCGCCTGCCGCGCCGCGCCGGAAGACCTCGATCTGGTCGGCGATCAGTGAACCGCGGTGGGTGCGCGTGAAGTCGAGGGTGGCGCGGATGGCGGCGCCCGCTACGTCGACGTTGATCGCGGACCTACGGCGCAGTTCCGCCGTCGGGAGGGTGTCGTACTCCTCGTTGTTCACCGCGAGGGGGATCTCTACGGTGTGCGCGGCGACCGTGCCCTGGAAGGCCGCGTACTGCGGGGTGAAGATGGGCGGCCAGTCGTCCCAGCCCTCCTGCTGATCACGGAAGGGGATTTGGGCGGGCTCTACGCCGTCCTTGGCAGGTGTGTAGCCGAGGCCGTTGACTGCCGACTCCATGCCCAGGGCGTTGGCGTAGGTGTTCTTGAGGAAGAGGTCGTACTCGTAGTTCTCGCCGTGCGGGGGAGTGGTGGGTTCGATGAGGGTGCCGTTGACGTAGCCGTGCAGGTCGAGCATGACGGCGGGTTGCTTGTCGATCTGGATCTGGCGCATCGCGCGCACCTCGGGCTGCGAGGCGGTCACGAAGTCCCGGTTCATGTCGAAGCCGTTGGCGTTCGTGCGGGTGCCGGCGATACGGCCGTCCGGGTTGGCGGTGATGTTGAAGTAGAGGCGGGAGCGGGAGAGGAGGTCCTTGGTCTTCGTGTCGTTCGCCGTCGCCAGCTGCTTGATGAGGCCGAGCGAGGCGTCTGTGCCTTCCCACTCGTTGCCGTGGATGTTGTTGTTCACGAACAGCGGGATCTTGTAACGCGCCTTGATCTCAGGGGACTTGGCCGCGACTGCGGCCGCCTTCTCGATCAGCTCGCGCATCCGCTCCTGGGCGCGGGTCTGGCGGGCGGACTCCGGGGCGGTGACCGTGACGAGGTACAGGCGGTGCCCGCCTGCCGAGCGGCCCACGACCTCGACGCTCACCCGATCGCCCAGGGCCTGCAGGGCGTTCAGCTTCGGGGCGATCGCGTGGTACGGGGTGAGGCCGAGCTCGATGGACTTGTCGGCGGGGTTCTCGGGGCCGGGGGTGAGGACCTGCTCGCGGGGATAGCCGCTTGCGGAATCGGTTCTGCCGACGTTGGTGGCGAGGGCCCGTTCGGCCGCGCTCACCGGGGTCAGGGCGGCCTGTCGGTCGAGGGCGGGGCCTTCCCGGGTGACGGGCTCGGTGTCGGCCCCGGCGCTGCCGGGGGTGAGCAGAAGTGAGCCCGCCGTGGTGAGTGCCAGGGCGGTGATCAGGACGGGTCTCGCAGGGGCGGTTCTCGTGGTGCGCACGCGTACCTCCTCCGGGCTTCCTGAGATCGGTACGGCGAGATGTACCTGTTCGACTCAACGGCAACAAGAGGGAGTCCGTGTCGCCGATGCCCCGGATGGCGCATCCCCGGCCCGGTGAACGGGGCATGCTGAGGGGGCCCGGCGGTGTGCCCTGGGAGGGTCTGGCGGTTCCGCAGCGCCCAAAGGGGCGCGGGGAACTGCGCGACCAGCCCCGACGGACCCGCAGCCGAGTCACCGCCTTCCAGCGGAGCGCTTACGCGAGGAGTGTTCATGGCGACGATCCCTTCGCTCCCCAGCAGGGACGAGATGCTGCGCATGGCCCGCAGCACGACCGACATCACCGGCCAACTCCTGGACACGGCCGGGAACATCACCAGAATCGCCATCAACACCTTCGACCCACGGGACGGTTCGGGCGCGGAGGTGCTGCGCGTCCTGCGCGAGACCACCGCCGAACTCGCCGAGGCCAGCGCCTCCCCGCAGGCCCAGGAGGCGTTCTACCGCATCGTCGACACCCTCACCCGGCTCGGCACCAGCGGCGCCCCGCTCGCCGTGCACCCGGTCAGCGAGCCCGCCCAGGCGCTGCTGGCGGCGCTGAGCGACAGCCTGCTGCCGGTGCTGGACGCGGTGGAGCCCGCGGTGGAGGAATTCGCCACCGCCCTCGGCGACTTCGTCGAGGCGACGTCACCGCTGCTGCCCGCGGCGGCGGGCCTGGCCGCGGGTGTGCTGCTCGCTCTCACTCCGCTGATCCGGGCGGCGACCGACGTCCTCAACGAGTCGACCCCCGAACTCCGCCGTGTTGCCGACGCGTTGACGTCCGCGCTGGCCCCGCTGATGCCGCTCCAGGTGGCCCTGGCCGAGCGTGCGGCCGCCGCGGGCGCGGGTGTCGTACGCGCTGCCCTGCCGCCTCTCGCCGACCTCACGGAAGCCGCCGCGGCGACGACGAAGGCGGCGCGGCCGGTGCTCATCGCCGGGGAGGAACTGGTGGTGTCCGCACTGGAGTCGGTTCAGCCCCTGATGCTGGCCACGGCCTCGCGAGCGGGGCGGGTGGCGCGGGCTGCGGCGGTGCGGGTGACGGCGGCGGTGTCTCCGGCGGCGGATCGCGGGGTTGTGGTGGCCGTGTCCGTGGCGGGTTGAGGCAAGGAGACGCAGGTCACATCCGGCGATGTCACACCGTGCCGGGGTCGTTCCGTCATAGCTGTGTAGCCAACAACAACGGCGGAGGAGATCACCATGACTGCCCGACTGGACGCCTTCAAGAGCCCGACCATCATGAAGACCTTCAAGCACATCACCGCGGCGACCACGGTGCTCAAGGACTCGACGCTGCCGGCCGCGACACAGGAGCTCGTGAAGCTCCGTGCCAGCCAGATCAACGGATGCGGCTTCTGCACCGACATGCACTTCAAGGACGCCGTCGCCGCCGGTGAGACCCCCGAGCGTCTCAATCTGGTCGCGGCCTGGCGGGAGGCCACGGTCTTCACCGAGGCCGAGCGGGCCGCGCTGGAACTGGCGGAGCAGGGCACCCGCATCGCGGACGCGGCCGGCGGTGTCACGGACGAGGCCTGGGAGAATGCCGCCAAGCACTACGACGAGGAGGAGCTGGCCGCCCTGGTGTGCGGGATCGCCCTCATCAACACCTTCAACCGGGCGAACGTCATGCTCCAGATGCCCGCCGGCGACTACCAGCCCGGCCAGTTCGGATAGCCGGGAGCGTCCGCCCGCCCCGGTGACCGGTCACCGGGGCGGCGCGCCATTGACAGGGCAAAGGGGGGCCCACACAATCGTCGACATGATCGAGTACCGGTTCGACACGACGACGGGGCCTCTGCGTGCCCCTGATCGGACCGGGTGCGAACGCTCCGGTCGCTAGTCGAGTTGCCGCCGAGCCGTGTGCTCGCCGCGCGCAACGCCCTTCGTTCGCGACGCTCCAAGGCACACGTCTCGCGTCGGCCGTCGTCTGCGGCCGTCTTCTGCCATGGACAACTTCAGCCATGGACGACTTCTGCCATGGACAACGCGAACGAGGAGAGACACTCCATGACCGTGACCGTCCCATCCGCCGTACCGCCGACGGTGCTGCGCGAAGCACGCGTGCCCGAGGGCGGGATGTACGAGGGTGCGCGCACGCTGCGGCGGCTGCCCGAAGGGTGGCAGGAACGGCCGTATCAGCACCTTGAGCTTGTGCCGCAGGGCTGCACCATCGGGGCCGAGGTGACAGGCGCCGACCTGTCGCGTCCGCTCGACCCCGCCCTGCGCGAGGAGCTGAACCGCGCCCTGCTGGAGTGGAAGGTCCTCTTCTTCCGTGCTCAGCACCTCACCTCCGCGCAGCAGCGTGACTTCGCCCGTAACTGGGGGGAGTTGGAGACCAACCCGCTGCTCGCCCGCGGATCCAGCGAGGACGTGGTGCGCTTCGACAAGGGTGGCGAAGCCACGCCCACCTTCGAGAACGTCTGGCACGCCAACGTCACCTTCCGTGAGCGGCCCGCGCTCGGTGCCGTGCTGCAGCTGCGCGAGGTCCCGCCGTTCGGCGGGGACACCATGTGGGCGGACATGGCCGCCGCGTACGACAACCTGCCGCAGGACGTGAAGGACCGCATCGACGGCGCCACCGCCGTGCACGACTTCATCCCCGGATTCGCCCGCTTCTACGGCCCCGAGCGCCTCGCCCCCCATCAGGACGAGTTCCCGCCCGTGGAGCACCCGGTGGTGCGCACCCATCCGGAAACCGGCCGCCGGCTGCTGTTCGTCAACACCTCGTTCACCACCCGGATCACGGGCATGGAGCGCGAGGAGAGCGACCGGCTGCTGCGCATCCTCTTCCAGCAGGCGCACGTTCCGGAGTACCAGGTGCGGTTCCGCTGGCAGCCCGGAGACGTCGCCTTCTGGGACAACCGCGCCACACAGCACTACGCGGTGAACGACTACGGCTCGCACCGCCGGGTCGCCGAACGCGTCGCCATCGCCGGCGACCGCCCCTTCTGACCCCGCCCACTCCCCACGGCCCACCCCGTCACTGTCAGTGCGTGCCGCTAGAGTTTTCTCCATGCGCGATCTTGGGGTGGGCTTCAACTACCTGCTGAAGGGCCAACGCTGGGTGGCCCGGCATGGCAAGCAGTACGGCTTCGGGCTGGTCCCGGGCCTGATAACGCTCGTCCTCTATGCGGCGGCGCTGGTCTCGCTGGCGCTGTGGGGCGAGGACTTCGTGGCGTGGGCGACGCCCTTCGCCGACGACTGGTCCAGCCCTTGGCTCGGCCTGTTCCGCGGCTTCCTCACCGCCGTCCTGTTCGCCCTCGGCCTGCTCCTCGCCGTCCTCACCTTCACCGCGGTCACCCTCCTGATCGGCCAGCCCTTCTACGAGAACCTCTCCGAGAAGGTCGACCGGGACGTCTCCCCGGACGGCACCGCACCGGAGTCCGGCCTGCCGCTCTGGCGCGAGCTGTGGATCTCGGGCCGCGACAGCCTGAGAGTCCTCATACGGGCCGCGCTCTGGGGCATCCTGCTCTTCGCCTGCGGCTTCATCCCGGTGGTCGGCCAGACGGTCGTCCCGGTGATCGGCTTCTTCGTCACCGGCTTCTTCCTCACCGAGGAACTCACCTCCGTCGCCCTCCAGCGCCGCTGCGTCGACCTGCGCGACCGCCTCACCCTGCTCCGCTCCCGCAAGACCCTGGTCTGGGGCTTCGGCACCCCCCTCGCGCTGGCCTTCGTGGTCCCGTTCGTCGCGGTGTTCCTGATGCCGGGCGCGGTCGCGGGCGCCACGCTGATGGCCCGCGACCTGGCCGGCGAGGAGACCGTCGAGGACGGCGCCGCAGATTCCGAGGAGGAGGAAGTCACCCAGTGATCGCCCAGTGATCGCCCAGTGATCAGTCAGTGATCACTCGTTGACGGCCACCGTCAGGATCGCCCGCACCTGACCGATGATGTCCAGCCGGTTCCGCACGAACTCGGGGTCGGTGACCGCCCCCGTCGCCGGGTCGGTGTTGCCCGTGCCGAACTGCAGCACCGGCGTGTGCACATGCCCGCCCGGCAGCGAGTCGTGCAGCCCCAGCCGGTCCCGCAACAGCGTGGCCCGGTAGGCGATCTCGTTGGACAGGTAGTTGCCGCCGCCCCCGGCACGCGCCGTCGACCCGGGCGTCGGTCCGTCCGGCCGCACGACGGGCTCGGTGCCACCGCCGGGATCTCGGTCACGCTCGTGTTGTCGTAGACGGGGAACCGCCCGGTGCTCGCGGCCACGATCGCGGCATACGGCAGGCTGGTCGACGTCCACTGCGGCTGCGAGGCCGGGTCGGTGACCGGGATCGTCTCGGCCGTACCGGTGTTCTCGTTGTCCAGCGAGCCGCCCCGCCAGGCCCCGTTGGTCCGCTCGATGTCGAACCGCCCGACCCGGCCCTGACTCACGGTCGTGAACAGGTCCACCTTCGGCAGATAGGGCCGTAGCGTCCGCTCGACCGTCCCTGCCGCGAAGTCCCGCCAGCGCACCGGGAACACGGCGGTCTCGATCCGTGCCGGACCGTCCGCCGTCTCGATCACCGTGCCGTCGAGGGCCAGCGCGGTCGCCCCGGACGGGTTGGAGATCCGGATGTCCCGGTCCAGCGTGAACGGGTCGAACCCGGTGACCAGAACCCGCTTGATTCCCTTGCCCTGCGGATACCGGATGGCGGTCTGCCCGCGAGAACTCCGCTCCAACTCCTCGATCAGCCGGGCCCGTTGGGCGCCACTGAGCCCGAACTCCGGCTCCCAGGTGCGCACTTCCCGGGTCATCCCCAGCCGCGCCCAGTACAGCGGCCGGTCGTCGTCCCGGCTCAGATCCCCGCCGGCCGGCGCCCGACCCTGTGCCCGAGCCACGGCCCGCCGCCACAGCGCCGAACCCTCCCGTACGACGGTCCGGCGGGCCTGGGCATACGTCTCCGTCGCCGCGAGCGCTCGCGCGAACTCCGGCGCCACCGTGTCGAATCCGGAACGCCTGAGGATCTCCTGCGGTTGCGCCTTGTCCAGCCGCAGCTCCTCGACAGTCGGGGCCGGGGCTGTGTCCGCCGTCGCCGTCGTCGGGGCGGCGAGCCCCGCCAGCAGGGCGAGTCCGAGTACGCCGATCCGAACACGTATGGAATTCAAGGGAGTCAGGTCCTTCCGTCGCCGTGGGGAAGCGTGCTCGGCAGTATGGCGTGACGGGAGGAGCATGGGTAGATCATTGAGGGGAGGCGGCCAACTCGGCCGCCACTTCCCGCAGCACCCCGATGAACCCCTCCGCCGCCGGTGACAGCGAACGCCCCCGCACCGTCGCCGCATACACCGCCCGCGCCGGAGCCCCCTCGTCGAGCACCGGCAGCAGTGCCACGTCCGGGCGCACGGACTCGGCGGCCAGCGCCGGGACCAGGGTCACGCCGAGGCCCGCGGCGACGTGGCCCAGCTTGGCGGTCCACTCGCCGACGACATGGGCGACGCGGGGGCGGAAGCCCTGGCGCAGGGCCGCGTCGAGGAGCGTGCCCTCGGGGCGGGAGCCGCCGGAGATCCAGTCGGCGTCGGCGAGTCGGTCGAGGCGGACGGGGCCCGATGGTTCACCAGGGGGTGGTCGGCGGGGACGGCGACGTACAGGGACTCGTCGAGGAGGTGGTGGAGTTCGTAGGCGTCGAGTGGCGCGCCGCCCGTCGTCGAGACGACCGCCAGATCGAGGTGGCCGGCGGTGAGGCGGTCCAGGAGGACCGGTGTGAAGCCCTCCTCGCGGGTGACCAGGACGCCGGGGTGGCGGGCGCGGAACCCGGCCGGCGCCCGGGGCACCAGCGCCGCGTCGGCCGTCGCGAACGCCCCGAACCGCAGCCGCCCGCCCGCCACCTCCCGCAGCGCCGCCGGCTCACGCGCGGCACCGTGCAGCGCCGCTACGACCGCCTCCGCGTGCGGCACCAGGACCCGGCCCGCCTCCGTCAGCCGTACACCCCTCGGCAGCCGGTCGAACAGCGGCGCCCCGCCCAGCGCCGCCTCCAGCGAGGAGACCTGCCGGGACACCGCGGACTGCGTCCAGCCGAGCGTGCGCGCGGCCACGGTGAACGAGCCGTTCCGGGCAACCTCCAGGAACACGCGCAGCCACACGGTCGAGAGGTCGGCGGGCTCGCTGGAATGATGCTGGTTCGGCATGGCAGCCATGCTGGACATTCGCTCGTCGCATCGCGGCCCCGAGCCTGGCGTCGGGGACATGAAGGTCACTCTCGACAACCCGCCGTCCGCGCCGCAGCTCTCCGGACAGGTCGCCGACGGAGCCGACCTCGCCGCTCAGAGCCGCGGCGTCTTCGAGGCCATCGAGGCGCTGCTCAGGGCCCACGGAGCCACGCTCGCCGACATCATCAACATCCGCACCTACCTGACCGACATCGGCAAACCGCACGAATACGGCGCGGTCCGCCGCGAGTTCCTCACCGGCACGGCGCCCACCAGCATGGCTCTTCTTTGCGGCTGAACCGCCGCCGCTCTCGCGGACGTGGTTGCTCGCCGTGGGGGTTGCTCAATTGATGGTTGCGGTTTTGTGTCCTTCGCAGGTCGCCGAGGAAGGATGGAGACGGGCACGGACTTCAATGAGGAGGCACCGCGATGGTGGGAACCCCGGCCGATCAGTCGCGCGAGGAGGTCGTCGAGGCCGCGCTTGCCAGGCTCGGCCTCGACGCGAAGGCACGGCTGCTCGCCGGTCAGGACATGTGGACCCTGCCCGGACTCCCCGAGATCGGGTTGAAGTCCCTGGTGATGTCGGACGGCCCGATCGGCGTTCGTGGTGTGCGCTGGACCGCCGACGACCCCTCCATCGCCCTGCCGTCCCCGACCGCCCTCGCCGCCGCCTGGGATCCGGAACTCGCCCGCAGGGCAGGGGTGTTGCTCGCCCAGGAGGCCCGCCGCAAGGGCGTTCACCTCCTGCTCGCCCCCACGGTCAACCTGCATCGCTCCCCGCTCGGCGGCCGGCACTTCGAGGCCTACAGCGAGGACCCGTACCTCACCGGCCTGATCGGCGCTGGCTATGTGAACGGCGTCCAGTCCGGCGGCGTCGGTACCACCGCCAAGCACTTCGTCGCCAACGACGCCGAGACCGATCGCTTCACGGTGAACAACCTGGTCTCCGAACGCGCTCTGCGCGAGCTGTACTTGGCGCCCTTCGAGACCATCGTCGACAACGCCCACCCCTGGAGCATCATGACCGCGTACAACACGGTCAACGGCACGACGATGACCGAGCACCGCTACCTGGTGAACGAGATCCTGCGCGGCGAATGGGGCTTCGACGGCTGCAACGTCTCCGACTGGATGGCCGCCCGGTCGACCGTCGGTGCCATCGAAGGCGGCCTCGACGTCGCCATGCCCGGCCCGGACACGGTGTACGGCGAGGCCCTCGCGGCGGCCGTGAGGGACGGCAAGGTCGACGAGGCCACGGTCGACGCCGCCGTACGCAATGTCCTGCGCCTCGCGGCCCGCGTAGGCATCCTGGAAGGCGCCGAGCCGGTCGTCACCGAACTCCCGGAGACCGTCGACGGCATCGAGCTGGCCCGCGAGATCGCCCGCCGCGCCTTCGTCCTCGTACGCAACCAGGGAGCCCTGCCCCTGCGGCCCAAGGGCACAGTGGCACTCATCGGCGCCGCCGCCCGCGACGCCCGTGTCCTCGGCGGCGGCTCCGCCACCGTCTTCCCGTCCCGGATCGTCTCCCCGCTCGACGGCCTCACCGCCGCGCTTCCCGAGGGCACCCTGACCTACACCGTCGGCGCCGCCCTGGACACCGAACTCTCCGTCTTCGACACGGGCTTCGAACTGCGTGCGATCTGCCGCGACGCCGACGGAAACGTCATCGGCTCCGACTCCGCCCCGGGCGGCCAGCTCAAGTGGATGGGCCCGTCGGCCCTGCCCGAGGGCGTCACCTACGAGCAGCTGCACACCGTCGAGCTCACCGGCACCTTCACGCCGCGCGAGAGCGGGCTCCACACCTTCGGCATCCAGGGCATCGGCACCTTCACGCTCACCATCGGCGGCACGACGTACTTCGACGACGTCCAGAACCCCGCCAAGGACGACCCCTTCATCACCTTCTTCGGCGGGCCCACACCCCGCGCCCAGGCAGAACTCACCGCCGGTGAACCGGTCGACGTCTCCCTCACCTACGTCACCGAACGGCCCGAGGGCCTCCCGATGCGGGCGATCATCTTCGCCCTTGCCCACCAGGACCCGCAGCGCGACCCCGACGAGCTGATCGCCGAGGCCGTGGCAGCGGCACGCGACGCCGACACGGCGGTCGTCGTGGTCGCCACGACCGAGCGCGTCGAGTCCGAGGGCTTCGACCGGGCGGACCTGCGCCTGCCCGGCCGCCAGGACGACCTGGTGCGCGCGGTCGCCGCCGCCAACCCGAACACGGTCGTGGTGGTGAACTCCGGCTCCCCGGTGGAGCTGCCGTGGCGCGACGACGTGGCCGCGGTCCTGCTCAGCTGGTTCCCCGGCCAGGAGGGCGGCGCGGCCCTGGCGGACGTGCTCACCGGCGCCCACGAGCCCGGCGGCCGCCTGCCCACCACCTGGGGTTCGCTCACCGACGCCCCGGTCACCCAGGTCGTCCCGTCCGACGGTGAACTCCCTTACACCGAGGGCGTGTTCATCGGCTACCGCGCCTGGGAGAAGGAGGGCCGCAGCCCGTCGTACGCCTTCGGCCACGGCCTCGGCTACACCGACTGGACGTACGAGTCCGTCGAGGTCACGGGCACGACGGTCCGGGTCCGGGTGCGCAACTGCGGCGAGCGCCCGGGCCGCGAGGTCGTCCAGGTCTACCTCGCGCCCAGCGAGCCCGACGCCGAGCGCCCGGCGCGCTGGCTGGCCGGCTTCGCGGGCGTCGAGGCCGCGCCCGGTGAGAGCGCCGAGGTGACCGTGGAACTC
Organism: Streptomyces sp. DG2A-72; assembly: GCF_030499575.1. Taxonomy (NCBI): domain Bacteria; kingdom Bacillati; phylum Actinomycetota; class Actinomycetes; order Kitasatosporales; family Streptomycetaceae; genus Streptomyces; species Streptomyces sp. DG2A-72. Next base: position 2,971,276 of record NZ_JASTLC010000001.1, on the reverse strand, counting down.
CCGCGCCGCATGTTCGAGATCTGGGACGAGATGACCATGTCGTGGTCGTTTGTGAAGGGTTCGTACGAGATCCAGGTCGGCCGCTCGATCACGGACCGTCGTCTCACCGCGACGATTAACGTCTGAGGCGGGACGGGACTTCGGGACGAGTCTTCCCACGAGCAGCCCCGGTCCGGGACCTGACACCCGGGCCGGGGCTCGTGCGTTCCCAGGGACTAGCTCACCGAGAAGCCGTACACCGTTTGCGACCGGAACACCTCACCCGGCCGCAGCACCGTGCTCGGGAACTCCGGTCGGTTGGGGGAGTCCGGGAAGTGCTGGGTCTCCAGGGCGATGCCGTCGCCGGGGGAGAAGGGCTCGCTCAGATGGTCGGCGGTGTAGAGCTGGAGGCCGGGCTCGGTGGTCGCGACCGTCAGCGTCCGCCCGGACGCGGGGTCGTACAGCTCGGCCACGCGCTCGGGGGCCGATGTCACTCCCTTGTCGAGCACGAAGTTGTGGTCGTAGCCGGCGCCGACCTTGCGCTCCGTACGGAAGTCGAAGCGGGTGTCCTCGACGGGGGCGACACCGGTCGGGATCAGATCCGCGTCGACCGGTGTGAACCGCGAGGCGGCGATCCGCAGCTCATGCCCGCCCGCGTTCCCCGCACCGCTCAGGTTCCAGTACGAGTGGTTCGTCAGGTTCACGATGGTCGGCGCGTCGGTGACGGCCTCGTACGCGATCGACAGCGAGCCAGCGCCATCCAGCGTGTACGTCGCCGAGACGTCGAGCCGTCCCGGGAAGCCCTCCTCGCCGTGCGGGCTGACGCGTGCGAGCCGCACCCCGTGCTCGACCGGCGTCACGTCCCACACCCGCTTGTCGAAGCCGCGCCCGCCGCCGTGCAGCGAGTTGGGCCCGTTGTTCGGCTCCAGCGCGTATGTCACGCCGTCCAGCGGGAAGCCGCCGCCCGCGATCCGGTTCGCGTACCGCCCGATGAGCGCGCCGAAATACGGCCCCGGGTGCGCCGTATATCCGTCGAGGTCCGCGAACCCCAGCACCACGTTCCCCGGTCGCCCCTCCCGGTCCGGCACCTCCACCGACTGCACGATCCCGCCGTACGACAGAATCCGCACGCGTACGTTCGCACGCTCCAGGGTCCAGCGGTGGACAGGGGTGCCGTCGGAAAGTGTGCCGAAGAGTTCGTTCATGATCGGAACTCTAATTCGGAAACCCCGGCTCACGCCTTCGAGCCCCCTGCTCATGCCTTCTTCGCGGTGACCGTGCGATAGGCAATCTCCGCCAGCCGCGCCTGTCCGTTCACACTCGGGTGGAACCAGTCCCAGTGGCTCAGCTGCTCCGTACCGAACCGGTACTCGTACACCGCGCCGCCGTCGAAGCGGCAGTACCGGTCCTTCTCACACACCTCCTCCAGCACCTCGTTGTACGCCTCCACCCGGTCCTGCACCGTGTCCCGCCGCAGGGTCGCCGCCGCGTCCAGAGCGTCCGCGTCGTCCAGCATCGAGGGGCAGATCCCGAGCTTCCACACCTGCTTGCCCAGCGGGTTGCTCCGCCCCTCGGACCACAGCCGCTTCAGGTCCGGCACGCTCGCCACATACACCTGGGCCTTGGGCAGAGAAGTGCGCAGCGTGCTCATCGCGTCCTTGAACTGGGTGCGGAAGTCGGCCACCGAGGTCATCGCCGACGTGGTCGCGCGACAGGCGTCGTTCGCCCCCGCCATCACCGCCACCAACTGCGGCTTCCGCGTCACCGCCTGCGCCATCTGCCCGGCCACGTCCGCCATCAGCGCCCCGGTCCGGGCGTAGTTCCAGCTGCGCTTTGCGGCCTGCGTCCGGCCCAGCAGCCGTACGGCGAGGCTGTCCACGTCCTCTCTGCTGCCGGTCGCCCAGGAGGCCTCGGGGCAGTCCGACAGGACCGAGCACGCGTCGAAACCCCGGGTGATGGAGTCGCCCACCGCGGCGACCGAGCTCGGGCTGCGGTCCCACGTCGGGGTCGGCCTCGGGGACGGCTTCCCCTGCTTGGCCTCGGTGCCTCCCGGAGCCGGCGAGTCGCCACCGGCGGCGTCGCACCCCGCGACACCCAGGACGGCCGTCACCAGAACGGCGAGAACAGCCGTCGAACGGCCGCTGCGCTTCCGCATCCCCTGGTGATCCCCTCGCTCGACATGCAATGCTCCTCCCCCATAACAACGCGCGGGAGTTCCCGACCGCGCGAGAAGCAACGCCGCGCACCCGTACAAGCGTCCTGCCGGGTGAATGGCGGGCGTTTCACGGCACCGGGACCGACGGTACGTCACACTCCTTGCGCCGCCGCACGGTAGCCTCGCCATCAAACGTGGCTGGAGCCACTGCCGTTCCGCCAGTTCGCAAAGATGGTCCGCTCTGCCCGGAGGTCCCGGTGACGACACGTGGAGTTCTGTACGTGCACTCCGCGCCGCGCGCGCTGTGCCCGCATGTCGAGTGGGCCGTGGCCGGGGTGCTCGGCACACGCGTCAGCCTCGACTGGATCCGGCAGCCCGCGGCCCCCGGCACCTGGCGCTCCGAGTTCTCCTGGCAGGCCGAGGCCGGCACCGCCTCCAAACTGGCGTCCGCCCTGCGCGGCTGGCACCTCCTGCGGTTCGAAGTCACCGCCGAGCCCTGCCCCACCGCCGAGGGCGAGCGCTACAGCTGCACCCCCGACCTCGGCATCTTCCACGCCGTCACCGGCATCCACGGCGACATCCTCATCCCCGAAGACCGCCTCAGGGCAGCCCTCGTCCGCTCCCAGCGGGGGGAGACGGACTTGGAGGCCGAACTGTCCAAGCTCCTGGGCAAGCCGTGGGACGACGAACTGGAGCCGTTCAGGTACGCGGGCGAGGGAGCCCCGGTGAGGTGGCTGCACCAGGTCGTCTAGAGGGACTTGGGCGGCAACGCCCTGAAGGGGCGCGGGGCTGTATCGATATGCGGCTCCGCCGCGTGGGCGCGACCAGCTCCCACCGACCGGCAGTCGGCCGACAACAGATCCAGCAACGGCGAATGGCCCGACCTCCGCCTGGAGACCGGGCCACTTTCAGCTAACGGCGACTTCACACCGTACGGAACGCCAGCACCACGTTGTGCCCGCCGAAGCCGAACGAGTCGTTCAGCGCGGCGATCCGGCCCTCGACCGGCAGCTTCCGGGCCTCGCCGCGCACCACGTCCGCGTTGGCCTCGGCCTCGGGGTCGAGGTTCTCGACGTTGATGGTCGGCGGAGCCAGCCGGTGGTACAGGGCCAGCACCGTCGCGACCGACTCCACGCCGCCCGCGCCGCCCAGCAGATGCCCGGTCATCGACTTGGTCGCGGAGACCGCCATGTGGTCCGTGTCGTCGCCGAACACCTTCCGCAGCGCCTTCAGCTCGGCCACGTCACCGGCCGGCGTGGACGTCGCGTGCGCGTTGACGTGCATGATCTCGGCCGGGTTCAGGTCGGTGTTGTCGAGCAGGTTCTGCAGCGCGTGCGAGATACCGCGCCCTTCCGGCTCGGGCTGCACGATGTCGTGGCTGTCGGCGGAGATACCCTGCCCGACCGCCTCGGCGTACACCCGCGCACCGCGCTTCGCGGCGTGCTCGGCGGACTCCAGGACGATCACGCCGGCGCCCTCGCCGAGGACGAAGCCGTCACGGGCCACGTCGTACGGACGGGACGCGCCCTCGGGATCGTCGTTGTTCTTGGACATCGCCATCATGTTGCCGAACGCGGCGATGGGCAGCGGATGGATCGCCGCCTCCGTACCACCCGCGACGACGACGTCGGCGCGGCCGGAGCGGATCATCTCGATGGCGTAGCCGATGGCCTCGGCGCCGGAGGCACACGCGGAGACCGGCGTGTGCACGCCCGCGCGGGCGCCCACGGCCAGACCCACGTTGGCGGAGGGGCCGTTCGGCATCAGCATGGGGACGGTGTGCGGGGAGACGCGGCGGACGCCCTTCTCCTTGAGCACGTCGTACTGGTCGAGCAGGGTCGTCACGCCGCCGATGCCGGAGGCGATGACCGCGCCGAGCCGGTCGGGGTCGACGGTGCCCGCCGCGGTAGCGGCTGATGTCGCAGTCTCACCGGCCTTGGCGGTGAAACCGGCGTCCGCCCAGGCCTCCTGGGCGGCGATCAGCGCGAACTGCGCCGACCGGTCCAGGCGGCGGGCCTGCGGCCGTGGAATGACCTCGGAAGGCTCCACGGCGACCGGGGCCGCGATACGGACGGCCTGCTCGGCCGCCCAGTCCTGCTCCAGGGGCTTGACGCCGGACTTGCCGGCGATCAGGCCCTCCCAGGTAGAGGCTGCGTCGCCACCCAGCGGTGTGGTTGCGCCGATACCGGTGACGACCACGGTGCGATTGGTCGGGCTCACGGGAATTCTTTCTCCAACGGATCCGAGGAGGACAACCCCCGCTCATCGCGGGGACAACGGCGCCACCGCCGGGTGGCGGGGCCTTGCAGTCAGGGCTACGGGGTGAGTCAGCCCTGGTGCTTGAGGATGTAGTCGGTCGCGTCGCCGACCGTCTTGAGGTTCTTGACGTCCTCGTCCGGGATCTTGACGTCGAAGCGCTCTTCGGCGGCGACGACGACCTCGACCATGGACAGCGAGTCGACGTCCAGGTCGTCGGTGAAGGACTTGTCCAGCTGGACGTCCTCAACCGGGATGCCGGCGATCTCGTTCACGATGTCGGCGAGACCGGCGACGATCTCTTCCTGAGTGGCGGCCATGTCAGGCGCTCCTTCTATGTATCCAGAGGGTGTGGCGTTGGTTTCCGTGCCGGACCGGGTGATCCGGCACGGAGTGCCTAGGGGAGGGTAACGACCGTGGCGGCGTAGACGAGACCCGCCCCGAATCCGATGACGAGCGCGGTGTCGCCGCTCTTCGCCTCGCCGGTCGCCAGAAGCCGCTCCATCGCGAGCGGAATCGAGGCGGCCGAGGTGTTGCCGGTGGTGCGAACATCACGGGCGACCGTGACGTGCTCCGGCAGTTTCAGCGTCTTCACCATCGAGTCGATGATCCGCTCGTTGGCCTGGTGCGGAATGAAGACGTCCAGGTCGTCCGGGGTGATTCCGGCCGCGTCCAGCGCCTGCTGGGCGACCTTCGCCATCTCGAACACGGCCCAGCGGAACACCGCCTGGCCCTCCTGCGTGATCGCAGGGAACTTGGCGACCTCGCCGTTGCGGAAGTCCGTCCACGGCACCGTCTGCTTGATCGTCTCGGACTTGTCGCCCTCCGAGCCCCAGACCGTCGGGCCGATCGCCGGTTCCTGGGCGGGGCCGACCACGACCGCGCCCGCACCGTCACCGAAGAGGAACGCGGTGGCCCGGTCCTCCAGGTCGGTCAGGTCCGACAGCCGCTCGACGCCGATGACGAGGACGTACTCCGCGGAACCCTCGACGATCATGCCCTTGGCGAGCGTGAGGCCGTAGCCGAAGCCCGCGCAGCCCGCCGAGATGTCGAACGCGGCGGCCTTGTCGGTGCCGAGCTTGTCGGCGATCTCGGTGGCGACGGCCGGGGTCTGGCTGAAGTGCGAGACGGTCGAGACGACCACGGCGCCGATCTGCTCGGCGGAGATCCCGGCGTCGGCGATCGCCTTGCCGGACGCCTCGATCGACATCGCGGCCACTGTCTCCTCGTCGGAGGCCCAGTGCCGGGTCTCGATGCCGGAGCGCGAACGGATCCACTCGTCGGACGAGTCGATCTTCTCGAGGATCACCTCGTTCGGCACGACCCGGGTGGGACGGTAACCGCCCACGCCGAGAATGCACGCGTACGGGGCGCCCTTGCTGGGCTTGATCTTCGACATGTTCGTTACGGCTCCTTAGGCGTCAGGCGTCGGCGTGCTCGGCGATGAGCTCGCGGGCCGCGTCGAGGTCGTCGGGGGTCTTCAGGGCCAGCGTCTTGACGCCGGGGAGCGCGCGCTTGGCGAGGCCGGTGAGCGTGCCGCCGGGGCAGACCTCCAGGAGCGCGGTGACGCCCAGCTCCTTGAAGGTCTCCATGCACAGGTCCCAGCGGACGGGGTTCGCGACCTGGCCGACGAGGCGTTCGAGCACCTCGGCGCCGGTCGCGACGGCCTGGCCGTCCTTGTTCGAAACGTAGGTGATCCCGGGGTCGCCGGGCGTCAGGTCCGCGGCGGCCTTGGCCAGCACGTCGACCGCCGGAGCCATGTGATGCGTGTGGAAGGCGCCGGCCACCTTCAGCGCGACGACCTTGCGTACGCCCTCGGGCTTGTCCTCGGCGAGCGCGGCGAGCTGCTCCAGCGTGCCCGCGGCGACGATCTGACCGGCGCCGTTGACGTTCGCCGGGGTCAGGCCCAGCTTCTCCAGATGCGCCACCGACACCTCGGGGTCGCCGCCGAGCAGCGCCGACATACCCGTCTCGGTGACCGCGGCGGCGTCGGCCATGGCCAGACCCCGCTTGCGTACGAGGGCCAGCGCGGCGGTGTCGTCGAGGATGCCGGCGAAGGAGGCGGCGGTGATCTCGCCGACGCTGTGACCGGCGACCGCGCCGGGCGCGATGTCACCCAGTGCTGCGGCGGAGAGGATTCCGGCCGCGACCAGCAGCGGCTGGGCCACGGCGGTGTCACGGATCGCGTCCGCGTCGGCCTGTGTGCCGTAGTGGGCGAGGTCCAGTCCGATGGCGTCCGACCACGCGGCGACGCGGTCCGCGGCACCGGGCAGTTCGAGCCAGGGGGTCAGGAAGCCGGGCGTCTGGGCGCCTTGGCCGGGAGCGACGAGTACGAGCACTCTCACACTCTCTCTTGGGGACGGCCACGGCCGCCCGTGGGGACAGGGACGAAGAACGCGAAGGGGTTTTGTAGGCCCCCGACAAAAGGCTAGGACTGCGGATCTCCATCGGCCAGACGCCCCAGGATCAGCGCGATCCGCAACGTGAACGCCGACCGTACATCTGATGGCGACCAGCCGGTGACGTCAGTCACACGTCGGAGCCGGTAGCGCACGGTGTTGGGATGGACGAACAGCATGCGCGCGGCGCCTTCGAGGCTGCTCGCCTGCTCGAGATAGACGGAGAGCGTCTCCAGGAGCGCGGAACCGGCTTCCTCCAGCGGTCTGTAGATCTCCTCCACCAGCTGCTCGCGAGCGCTCGGGTCCCCGGCCATCGCGCGCTCCGGCAGCAGATCGTCGGCCAGCACCGGCCGCGGGGCGTCCTGCCAGGCAGAACACGCCTTCAGCCCGGCCGCGGCGGCCTGCGCGGACCGGGTCGCGGCCAGCAGATCCGGTACGACGGGACCCGCCACCACCGGCCCGGCGGCATACGGCCCGATCAGCGACTTGGCCACCGCGAGGGGGTTGTCGCTGCCGCCCGCGATCACCACCAGCCGGTCCCCGAGCACCCCGGTGAGCACCTGCAACTTGGCGTGCCGGGCCGCCCGCCGGATCGCCTCCACGGTCAACTCACTGTCACCGTCCGGCGCCGTACCCAACACCACGCACACATGCTCGGGAGCGTTCCAGCCGAGGGCGGCGGCGCGGGATACCGCACCCTCGTCGGCCTCCCCGCTGAGGACGGCGTTCACGACCAGCGACTCCAGGCGTGCGTCCCAGGCACCGCGTGCCTCGGCGGCCTGGGCGTAGACCTGGGCGGTGGCGAAGGCGATCTCGCGGGCGTAGACGAGCAGGGCTTCTCGCAGCACGTTCTCGTCGCCGGGAGCGGCCACCTCGTCGATCGCGGACTCCATGACCTCGATGGTGGTGCGCACCATCTCGACGGTCTGGCGGAGGGTGATGGCCCGGGTCAGCTCGCGCGGCGCGGTTCCGAACACGTCGGTGGAGATCGCCTGGGGGGCGTCGGGGTGCCGGAACCACTCGGTGAACGCGGCGATGCCCGCCTGGGCCACCAGACCGATCCAGGAACGGTTCTCCGGGGGCATGGCCCGGTACCACGGCAGCGTCTCGTCCATGCGCGCGATGGCTTGCGCGGCGAGACTTCCCGACGACTTCTCCAGCCGCTTGAGGGTTGCGGGGTGGGGGTGGGAGCCGGGGCTGGTGGCGGGTGGCTTGCTGGATTCGGGTTCGGGCACGGGACAAGACTGCCTTATCGGATGGCTCGGTCGCCTACGGGGGCGCTTAATGCCGGTGTCCTCGCGGCCGGCGCATGGGACCAGTGGAGGTTGGTGGGCCCTTGCCGCTTGCTGGATGTGGCTACGGTGGGGGCGTGATGGACGTACGGCGTGCGACGGACCGCTACCGGGGAGGCGAGGCCGCGGCCGGGATCGAGTCTTGGCACGCCTTCTCCTTCGGGCCGCATTACGACCCCGACAATCTTCGCTTCGGGCCGGTGATCGCCTGTAATGAGGAGCACCTGGCCCCCGGCGCCGGTTTCGACGAGCACCCGCACAGCCATACCGAGCTGGTGACCTGGGTTGTCGAGGGGGAGCTGACGCACCGTGACTCGCAGGGGCACGAGACGGTGATCCGGCCCGGCGATGTTCAGCGGCTCAGTTCGGCGGCCGGGGTGCGTCATGTCGAGCGGAACGACGGTACCGAGCCGCTCACGTTCGTGCAGATGTGGCTGGCACCTCTGGAGCCGGGCGGTGATCCCGCCTACGAGACCGTGCGCGGCATCGCGGACTCCACGCCGTATGCCGTTCCCGAGGCGGGGGCGATGCTGCATGTGCGCCGGCTGTCGGCGGGGGAGCGTACGGCGGTGCCGGATGCGCCTTTGACGTACGTGCATGTGGTGCGCGGGACCGTCCGGCTCGGTCCGCATGAGCTGGGGCCGGGGGACGCGGTGCGGGCCGCCGGCGAGAAGGATCTCGAACTTCTTGCCGTGTCCGCGCCGGCCGAGGTGCTGGTGTGGGAACTTCCTGATAAGTAGGCGGAGTTCAGCGGGCTTCGGTCAGCACCGCGTCCGTGAACGCCGGCCACACCTCGACCGCCCAGGGGCCGAAGGCCCGGTCCGTGAGGGCGACGCAGGCCAGCCGGACGTCCGGGTCGATCCAGAGGAACGTACCGGACTGGCCGAAGTGGCCGAAGGTGCGCGGCGAGGAGGAAGTGCCGGTCCAGTGGGGGGACTTGGAGTCACGGATCTCGAAGCCGAGGCCCCAGTCGTTGGGGTTCTGGTGTCCGTATCCCGGCAGGACGCCCTTGGTGCCCGGGTACTGGACGGTCATGGCCGCGGCGACCGTGCGGGGGTCGAGGAGGCGGGGGGCCTGGACCTCGGCGGCGAAGCGCGCGAGGTCGTCGACGGTCGAGACGCCGTCCTTCGCCGGGGAGCCCTCCAGCGTCGTCGACGTCATGCCCAGCGGCTCCAGCACCGCCTGTCGCAGATACTCGGCGAAGGGGATGTCCGTGGCCTTCGCGATGTGGTCGCCGAGCTGCTCGAAACCCGCGTTGGAGTACAGCCGCCGCTCGCCGGGTGCGGAGGTGACGCGGTGTTCGTCGAAGGCGAGCCCGGAGGTGTGGGCGAGGAGGTGACGGACGGTCGAGCCGGGCGGGCCGGCCGGTTCGTCGAGTTCGATGCCGCCCTCCTCGTACGCGACGAGGGCGGCGTATGCGGCGAGCGGCTTGGTGACCGAGGCGAGAGGGAACGGGTGTCCGGTCGGGCCGTGGGACCCGAGGACGGTGCCGTCGGCTCGTACGACGGCCGCCGCGGCGGTGGAAACCGGCCAGTTCTCGATCAACGCGAGGCTCTTGAAGGACATGCGTCGAGCGTAAGCCGCTCAGAACTTGAGCCGCATGAAGGGGTCCTTCGTACGCGCGAAGCCCAGCGAGGCGTACAGCGGCTCGGCATCCTCGGAGGCGGTGAGATCCACCTGCCCGACGCCCCGCTCCCGGAACCACTCCAGCAGCTCCGCCATGCACGCGCGTGAGTACCCCCGGCGCCGCGCGTCCGGATCCGTGGCGACGCTGAAGACGAAACCGACCCGCCCGTGCGGATTCCCGGCCTTTCCGATGCGGTACTCGACCGTCCCGGCCACCAGGGCCGCCAGCGCCCCCGGCCGCTCCGCATGGTCGACGACGAACGCGACGAAGTCCCCGTTGGCGTCGGCGAGCCGGTGCCGGAGGGTGGGGAGCGACTCCGCATGCCAGTCCGTGCCGGACCCTGTGGAGAACACGGAATCGATCATGATCTGACGCAGACGGAGCACTTCCTCCGCGTCCTCGGTTGTGGCACGGCGTACGAGACTCATGGCCCGCACGCTAATCACAACAGCCCGTGGAGTCTTGCCGATTTCTCACGGCCGGCTTGCCTGGAGTGCACTCCAAGGCCATAGCGTTGAGGCCATGACGGTGATGGACACCACGAGTACCAGGGCCGACACCTGCGCGGGCCCGCCGCATGTCGATCGGCGGCCGGACGGCCAGGACAGCTACACGATCAGCGAGGTCGCCGCGTTCACCGGTCTGACCGCGCACACTCTGCGCTGGTACGAGCGCATCGGTCTGATGCCGCACATCGACCGCTCGCACACCGGCCAGCGCCGCTACAGCAACCGCGACCTGGACTGGCTCGACCTCGTCGGCAAGCTCCGGCTCACCGGCATGCCGGTCGCCGACATGGTGCGGTACGCCGAGCTGGTACGCGAGGGCGACCACACCTACAGCGAGCGGTACGAACTCCTCGAAGCGACCCGACGGGACGTACGCGCCCGGATCGCGGAACTCCAGGACACCCTCGCCGTACTCGACCGGAAGATCAACTTCTATGCGGACGCCGGGCGTGCCCTGGCGTCGGAGAGGCCCCGATGACCGACAGCACCAGGATCCCCACGACCCGACTGGGCGGGCACGGCGGCCCCGAGGTCGGCGTCCAGGGCCTCGGCTGCATGGGAATGAGCTTCGCCTACGGCCCGACGGACGAGAAGGAGTCCCGGGCCACCCTGGAGCGGGCGCTGGAACTGGGCGTGACCCTCTACGACACGGCGGACGCGTACGGCGCCGGGGAGAACGAGAAGTTCCTGTCCCCCTTCTTCAAGGCCCACCGCGACGAACTCGTCATCGCCACCAAGTTCGCCCTGTCGATCCCGCCGGACGACCCGACGCGGCGCATCATCCGCAACGACCCGCCGTACATCCGCCAGGCCGTCGAGGCGAGCCTGCAGCGCCTGGACGTCGACGTCATCGACCTCTACTACATGCATCGCCGGGACGTGAGCGTCCCCATCGAGGAGACCGTCGGCGTCATGGCCGAACTGGTCCGCGAGGGCAAGGTCAAGCACCTGGGCCTGAGCGAGGTGACGGCCGCCGAACTGCGCACCGCCCACGCCGTCCACCCCATCGCGGCCGTGCAGTCCGAGTGGTCGTTGTTCAGCCGCGACATCGAGGCGAACGTGATTCCCGCGGCCCGCGACCTGGGCGTGGCGCTCGTGCCGTACTCCCCGCTCGGCCGGGGCTTCCTCACGGGCTCCTTCGCCGCCGCCGACAAGGACCTGACGCCCGACGACTTCCGCCGCCGGCAGCCCCGCTTCACCGGCGACAACGCTGCCGCCAACGTGACGCTCCTGAACCCGATCCGCACAGTCGCCGACTCCCACGGCGCCTCCCTCGGCCAGATCGCCCTCGCCTGGGTCCACCAACAGGCAGCCCTGCACGGCCTCCCCGCGGTCCCGATCCCGGGCACCCGCAAGCCGAGCCGGGTGGAGGAGAACACGGCGGCGACGAGGATCGTGCTGGGCGAGGAGGACATGGCGTTGCTGGAACCGATCGCCGGGAAGGTGGCGGGCGACAGGTACGCGGACATGTCGTTCGCTTCTGCGGGCAGGGAGTAGTGCAACGCCCGTAGGGGCGCGGGGAACTGCGCGAGCAACCCACCACAACCCGCGCCCAACCACCGGGGGTACTTGGCAGACGCTCTATAGCTCTGCCAACAACTCCGCCTTCTTGGAAGAGAACTCCTCATCCGTCACCAGCCCAGCCTGATGCAGTTCCCCGAGGTGACGGATCCGCTCGGCGATATCCGCAGGATCCCGGCGCGGCGCTGCCGCAGCCGGGACAGCCGCCACCCCCGCGGAGCGAACCGCCGCGAGTACCGCCGCCGCAAACGGCAACGACTCATGCACAGGCCCGTACCCCAGCCCGAACACCACAGCCCCGGGATCCTGATCAGCCTGCGCAGGCGGCTCAGCGACATCACGCCGCAGCAACCGCAGATACCCCTCGAAGACCTCCGGCGACCGCCACTCGACCCCACTCAGGTCGCCGACGGCGAACGTCTGGTCCCCGGCCTTCCACTTCGCGGACGACGCCCCGGTCCAGAACCACCGGAACGACACCGAACGCCCATCGAAGGACGCCTTCGCGTCGTACGCCTTGAAGGCCCGCGGAGCATCCGGCGCGGCCACCAGATACCGTTCCGCCGGCCCGCTCTCGGTCAGTGCGGCCCGCAGCTCGTCGGCGTAGTACTCGGCCAGCGTCTCCTTGTCGGCCGGCAACACCAGCCGGTAGGGATCGCTGCCCTCCTTCAGCTGGCCGGCGGCCGCCTCCAGCAGCGGATCCGCGCCCGGCCGCGGCTCGGCCCGCAGGATCACTGTGCCGCGCTTGCCGTGGGTGAGCGTCACCCCCTGCAGAGCTGCGAGCGGCACGCGCCGCTCGCCGAGCACCTGGAACAGCTTGGGTGTTCGAATCCCCCGTTCGTAACGGATGAGCACGGAGTCGGACTCGAACTCCCAGGCGGCATGAAATCCGGCCAGTACGTCACCCATGCGGCTCATCGTATGCGGCACGAGCCCCTTCGTCCCCTCCCCGCGCAAACCGCAGTTTCTTGCGCCTCTACGCGCGTCCGGCCGTGGCGCTGTCGGACAAACCCGTCCGGCAGCCTTCGTCATCGTCGGCGCAGTGCACCGAGTGGTACGCGCCAATTCCGATCTCGGCGAAGTTCAGCAGACTCTCCGTACCGGGCTCGAAGTAGCCGCCGTGTCCCTTCGCGTCCCGCGCCCCCAGCACCCGCGCCCCGAACGCACGGGACATCGGGTCGGCACCGTGCCCCAGCCCGCCGAGCTCCAGGTAGGGCACGTCCTCGATCCAGTCGTCGGCGTCCCGCATCGCCCACACATGAGCGGAGGTGCGCAGATGGGACGCCTTGGCGACCCGCATGCCGGGGCTGCCGGCCACGGCTATGTCGGCCACCCGGCCGGGCAGCGTGTGCGCGGCGAGCCCGCACACCACGGAGCCGTAGCTGTGGCAGAACAGCGAGATGGCCGAGCGTCCCGGCAGCGCCCTGACCAGTGAGTTCAGTCGTACAGCTCCCTCCGCGGCGCGTGTCGCGGTGGCCGAGTCGATGCCGAGACCGGCGGGGGCGGTGTAGTCGGCCCAGGCGATCACGGCCGTACGCGTCGAAGGGCTCGCCTCGCGTTCGGCGTTGTAGAGGGATTCGGCCATACCGGCGGCCGCCGTGTACTTGCGGGCCGTCTTCTGGAAGGAGAGCAGGTCTGTGTCGACACCGGGCACGACAACGGAGACGCGCGCGGCCGTGTTCAGGTTGCCGAAGACCTCGGCGACCCGCCCCCCGCCCGCGGGGTCGAAGGCGAGGATCTTGCGGTCGGTCTGCATCAGCGACTCGAGGCGGTGCATACGGCGCCCCGCCTCCAGCTGCCCGTCGAGCGTCAGGCGCTCGTCGTGCATGCGTTTCCGCTCGACCTTGCGTGCCTGGCCGATGGCGATCCGGTTGGCGCGATAGCGCAGCTCGACCGGGGCGCCGTTCATATTGCCGACCGCGAGGGAATAGCGCTGCGCGAGGTCGATGCGCTGCGCCGCGGTGAGCGTGGCGAAGAAGCGGGTGAGCAGGGCGGGACCGGCGTCCGGGTCGGGGAGTCGGTGACCGTTGACACGGCCGTGCTCCCACGCGGTGACCGAGGCCTGGAGCGGGGTGGACGTCCGCTCGTGGCGCAGGGCGGTCCAGCCCGTGGTCGCCAGCATCACGAACACCACGGCCAGCGCGAGCAGTGCGCGCCAGACGTTCAATTGGGGAGAGGTGTCGAAGGAAGTCACTGGGAGGACACACTAGGAGAACGAGACGGTCTCGCGTTAACCAAGTGACGGGGATCACGTTTGGGGGTTACGTGACGATGACCTCAGTTCGTTCGCCAGTTCCCCATCAGCGTCGGCCCCAGCTGTTCCAGGTAGGTGGCGGTCAGCTCGCGCATCGCCGTCGGGCTGAAGTCGTCCCCCTCGGACCACATCCGCTCCGTGACCCTCATGACCGAGCCGAAGACCGCCACGACGAGACGTGGTCGCGGATCGGCGTCCATGTCGAGCCCTTCGCGCTCGGCGATGATGCGGGCGATCTCCTCCTCCAGCTCCGCCGAGCGCCGCAGATGGGCGGCGAGCAGGGAGGGTGTCGATTCGATCATCCGGTAGACGCGCATGTGCAGTTCGAGCGGCACCACTTCCTCGATGGCCTCGCCGATGGTGTCCCAGCTCTCCAGGACGGCCCGGCGCAGCGCCTCCAGCGGAGCCTCGTGGGGCGGGCGGGCTCGTACGGCGTCGATGAAGCGGGACTCGGCGAGGCGTGCGGCGAAGAAGGCGGCCTCCTCCTTGCTCGCGAAGTAGCGGAAGAAGGTGCGCTGCGAGACCTCGACGGCCTCGGCGATGTCGTCGACGGTCGTCTGCTCGTACCCGCGCGTGGTGAACAGTTCGAGCGCGGCGCGTAGCAGCGCGTCCCGGGTGCGCTGCTTCTTGCGCTCGCGCAGTGTTTCCATGTGTGTCAGTTACCGGCTTGTGAATTGGTTTGTCAATTGTCAGTGGCTGTCATTAGCCTCGAACGCATGACTAGTCAGACCACCATCGACAAGACGGGGCCGGGGGACAAAGCATCACAAGCCCCGTCGGACGCGAGCCCGGCCAAGGGGCTGCGCGGCCACCCGTGGTTCACCCTCATAACCGTCGCTGTCGGCGTCATGATGGTGGCCCTCGACGGCACCATCGTCGCCATCGCCAACCCGGCCATCCAGCAGGACCTCGGCGCCACCTTCGCCGAGGTCCAGTGGATCACCAACGGCTACTTCCTCGCCCTCGCGGTCTCCCTGATCACCGCGGGCAAGCTCGGCGACCGCTTCGGCCACCGCCAGACCTTCCTGATCGGCGTCGTCGGCTTCGCCGCCGCGTCCGGCGCCATCGGCCTGTCCAGCAGCATCGCGCTCGTGGTCACCTTCCGCGTCCTGCAGGGACTGTTCGGCGCCTTGCTGATGCCGGCCGCGCTCGGCCTGCTGCGGGCGACCTTCCCGGCCGAGAAGCTCAACATGGCCATCGGTATCTGGGGCATGGTCATCGGCGCCTCCACCGCCGGCGGCCCGATCCTCGGCGGTGTCCTGGTCGAGCACGTCAACTGGCAGTCGGTGTTCTTCATCAACGTGCCCGTCGGCATCCTGGCCGTCGCCCTGGGCGCGTGGATCCTCCTCGATCACCGCGCTGAGAACGCGCCGCGCTCCTTCGACCTCCTCGGCATCGGCCTGCTCTCGGGCGCGATGTTCTGCCTGGTCTGGGCGCTGATCAATGCGCCAGAGTGGGGCTGGGGCGCGGGGAAGACCTGGCTGTTCATGGCGGTGTCGGTGGTGGGCTTCGTGCTGTTCGCGCTGTGGGAGAAGAGGGTCAAGGAACCGCTGATCCCGCTGGCCCTGTTCCGCTCGATCCCGCTGTCCGCGGGTGTGGTCCTGATGGTCCTGATGGCCATCGCGTTCATGGGCGGCCTGTTCTTCGTGACGTTCTACTTGCAGAACGTGCACGGTATGGGCCCGATCGACGCCGGTCTGCACCTGCTCCCGCTCACCGGGATGATGATCGTCGGCTCCCCGCTGGCGGGCGCGATGATCACCAAGCTCGGCCCGCGCGTGCCGCTGGCCGGCGGCATGGCGTGCACCGCCATCGCCATGTACGGCATGTCGACGCTGGAGACGGACACCGGCAGCGGCCTCATGTCGCTCTGGTTCGCCCTGCTGGGCCTCGGCCTCGCGCCGGTCATGGTCGGCGCCACCGAGGTCATCGTCGGCAACGCCGCGATGGAGCTCTCCGGCGTCGCGGGCGGCCTCCAGCAGGCCGCGATGCAGATCGGCGGCAGCCTCGGTACGGCCGTGCTGGGCGCCGTGATGGCCTCCAAGGTCGACAGCGACCTCGCGGGCAACTGGGCGGACGCGGGCCTTCCGCAGCTCACTCCGGCACAGGAGGCCCAGGCCTCCGAAGCGGTCCAGGTCGGCATGGCCCCGATCGCCAAGGGCACGCCGGAGGCGATCGCCGCGAAGATCACCGACGTGGCCCACGACACCTTCATCTCCGGCATGAGCCTGGCGTCCCTGGTGGCGGCGGGAGTTGCCGCGGTGGCCGTGCTGGTCGCGTTTCTCACGAAGCGCGGCGAGAACGCGGAGGCGGGAGCGGGGGCGGCCCACATCTAGGCGCTCAACACTGCGGAATCTACGGCGATTTCGCCCATCAGGGTGACAACGCTAAAGATTCCTCGCACCCGGCACGCGCCACGGTTCACAGTGGTCACGTCCTTCGTGCGGCATGTTCCAGAGGCAAGTTCGTACGACGAGAAGGGCGACCGGGACTGCGGCGCGCTGCCGGAGGGGGGCGGCGCGCCGCAGTCCCGCAGGGTTAGAAAGGGCACCGGGGGTACTCGTCCCGCCGACCGAACCGATCGACGGGCCCCGGGAGTTGACATGGCGGGCTTCGGACACGGAACGCGCAGGTACCCCCGCTCACGTGGCCGGACGTGGTCACGGACCGGGCCGGATCGCGCGACCCTCGGCATCATCGGAGCGATCTGCGCCATCGCCGGCTTCTTCACCCTGGGCATCATCCTCGGCCCCGTGGCCATGGCCTGCGGCTGGCTCTCCATGGGCCGAACCTGGTCAACAGCCCGCCCACTCCCGGCCCTCATCGCCCTAGTCCTCGGCGTGATCGACACCCTCCTGGCCATCCTCTGGCTAGCAGGCACAACAACCCCAGGCCAGGGCCTGCTCTAGCGCTCCGCTGGAGGCAGCGTGACAAAGCTGCGGGCCGGTGGGGGCTGGTCGCGCAGTTCCCCGCGCCCCTAGGTCGGCACGCTTGCCGCAAGCTGCGGGTGTGCGTGCCGCGCGGTCGGTGCCCGCCCTGGGGTGGCGGCGTGGGTGGCCAAGCTGCGGGTGTGCGTGCCGCGAGGTCGGTGCCCGCCCTGGGGTGGCGGCGCGGGTCGCCAAGCTGCGGGCATTCGTGCCGCCTGGGGCGGCACGGGTGGGCGCAGGCGGCACCCCGTCGGCGCCGGGCTGCGCGACCCACCCCGCCCAGCCCTCACCCCGGGCAACGCGACTACGGACGCCGCCCGTCCCTGCCCCCCGGCACCACAGCCCCCGCCGCCCCCGACAACGCCGCGACCTCCGCCCGCAACGCCCGAACCTCCTCCGTCAGCACGGAGATCGCCTCCGTCTGCCGCCGCTCCTGCGCGTCATCAGACTCGAACCGCGCAATGAACCACGCGGCGATATTCGCCGTGACGACACCCAGCAGCGCGATCCCGGACAACATCAGCCCGACCGCCAGAATCCGCCCCAGCCCAGTGGTCGGCGCATGATCGCCATACCCCACGGTCGTCATCGTCGTGAAGGACCACCACACCGCATCACCCAGCGTCTTGATGTTCCCGTCCGGCGACTCCCGCTCCACCGACAGCACCGCAAGCGACCCGAACATCAGCAACGCCACCACCGCCCCGGCGACATACGTCGTCAACCGGATCTGCGAGGCCATCCGCGCCCGCTGCCCCACCAGCAACACCGTGGACACGATCCGCAGCAGCCGCAGCGGCTGCACGAGCGGCAGCATCACCGCACACAGGTCCAGCCAGTGCCGCCGTACGAACTCCGCGCGGTGCCGCGCCAGTACGAGCCGCACCAGATAGTCGGCGGCGAACGCCCCCCACACCACCCACTCGACCACCGTGCAGGCCACCGTCAGCGAGCGCCCCGCGGACGTGTCCACGATCGGCACGGCATAGGCGACGGCGAACAGCACGGCAAGCACCATCAGAGGCCGCTGGGTGCGCCGTTCCCAACGCTCCTGCGCCGATTGCGCCTCGAAGCCCGACCCCATGCCCGAATCCAAGCCCGCATCCATGTCCGCATCGTAGGGAACGTGAAAGGGCGGTGAAGCCGCAGGCCTCACCGCCCTTCAACCGCCAAGCCTCGCGCAGCGCTTCGCAGCGCTACGCGTCGCCGCCCGCAACCCCGGGATCGGCAGCCGAGACATCCAGCAACTGGTACCGGTCGACGGCCTGCTTCAGCACCGACCGATCCACCTTCCCCTCCTTCGCCAGCTCGGTCAGCACACCCACCACGATCGACTGCGCGTCGATGTGGAAGAACCGCCGAGCCGCCCCACGGGTGTCCGCGAACCCGAAGCCATCGGCCCCCAGTGACTGGTAAGTCCCGGGCACCCACCGCGAGATCTGGTCCGGAACCGCCCGCATCCAGTCGGAAACCGCCACGAACGGTCCCTCGGCCCCGCTCAGCTTCCGTGTCACCCACGGCACCCGCTGCTCCTCCTCGGGATGCAGCAGGTTGTGCTCCTCGCATGCCACGGCCTCGCGCCGCAGCTCGTTCCAGGAGGTCGCCGACCACACGTCGGCCTTCACGTTCCACTCCTCGGCGAGAATCCGCTGCGCCTCCAGCGCCCACGGCACCGCCACACCGGACGCCATGATCTGCGCCGGAATCGACCCCGCCGTCCCGGCCGAGATCCGGTGGATGCCCTTGAGGATGCCCTCGACATCGACGTCGGCAGGCTCGGCCGGGTGCTGGATCGGCTCGTTGTAGACGGTGAGGTAGTAGAAGACGTCCTCGCCGTGCGGATGCTCCGCGTCGCCGCCGTACATCCGCCGCAGCCCGTCCTGCACGATGTGCGCGATCTCGTACGAGTACGCCGGGTCGTACGCCACACAGCCCGGGTTGGTCGAGGCCAGCAACTGCGAGTGTCCGTCGGCGTGTTGCAGACCCTCACCGGTCAGAGTCGTACGGCCCGCCGTCGCGCCCAGCACAAAGCCGCGCGCCAACTGGTCCGACATCTGCCAGAACTGGTCGCCGGTGCGCTGGAAACCGAACATCGAGTAGAAGACGTACACCGGGATGAGCGGCTCGCCATGCGTGGCGTACGACGAACCCGCCGCGATCAGCGACGCCGTACAGCCCGCCTCGGAGATGCCGTCATGCAGCATCTGCCCGGTCGGCGACTCCTTGTACGCGAGGAGCAGTTCACGGTCGACGGACTCGTACTGCTGGCCCAGCGGGTTGTAGATCTTCGCGCTCGGGAAGAACGAGTCCATGCCGAACGTGCGGTACTCGTCCGGCGCGATCAGCACGAACCGCTTGCCGATCTCCTTGTCCCGCATGAGGTCCTTGAGGAGCCGCACGAAGGCCATGGTCGTCGCGATCGACTGCTGGCCGGAGCCTTTCTTCACGGTCGCGTACGTCTTGTCCTCCGGCAGCGTCAGCGGCTCGGAGCGCACGACGCGGGTCGGGACGTAACCGCCGAGTCCATTGCGGCGGTCGTGCATGTACTGGATCTCCTCGGAGTCCCGCCCCGGGTGGTAGTACGGCGGGAGCCCGCTCTCCAGCTCCTTGTCGGAGATCGGCAGGTGCAGCCGGTCGCGGAAGCCCTTGAGGTCGGCGACCGTCAGCTTCTTCATCTGGTGCGTGGCGTTGCGGCCCTCGAAGTTCGGGCCCAGCGTCCAGCCCTTGATCGTCTTGGCCAGGATCACCGTCGGCTGACCCTTGTGCGCCTTGGCCGCCGAGAACGCCGCGAAGATCTTCCGGTGGTCGTGGCCGCCGCGGCCCAGGTGCAGGATCTGGTCGTCGGTCATGTTCTCGACCATCGCGCGCAGCCGGTGGTCGTCACCGAAGAAGTGGTCGCGGATGTAGGCACCGGTCTCGGTGGCGTACGTCTGGAACTGCCCGTCCGGCGTCGTGTTCATCCGGTTGACGAGCACACCGTCCCGGTCCTGGGCCAGCAGCGGGTCCCAGGTGCGGTCCCAGACCAGCTTGATCACATTCCAGCCGGCACCCCGGAAGACCGACTCCAGCTCCTGGATGATCTTTCCGTTGCCGCGTACCGGGCCGTCCAGGCGCTGCAGGTTGCAGTTGACGACGAAGGTCAGGTTGTCGAGGCCCTCACGGGCCGCGATGGACAGCTGGCCGAGCGACTCCGGCTCGTCCATCTCGCCGTCCCCGAGGAAGGCCCACACATGCGACTTGGAGGTGTCCGCGATCCCGCGCGCCTCCATGTAGCGATTCATCCGCGCCTGGTAGATCGCGCCGATCGGGCCGAGGCCCATCGACACCGTCGGGAACTCCCAGAAGTCCGGCATCGACCGCGGATGCGGATAGCTGGACAGCCCGTGCGGTGCCTTCGACTGCTCCTGCCGGAACCCGTCCAGGTTCTCCTCGCTCAGGCGGTCCAGCAGGAACGCGCGGGCGTAGATGCCCGGTGAGGCATGCCCCTGGAAGAAGACCTGGTCGCCGCCGTCGCCCTCGTCCTTGCCGCGGAAGAAGTGGTTGAAGCCCACGTCGTAGAGGGAGGCGGAGGAGGCGAAAGTGGCGATGTGACCGCCGACGCCGATGCCGGGACGCTGGGCGCGCGAGACCATCACCGCGGCGTTCCAGCGCGTCGCGTTGAGGATCTTGCGCTCGATCTCCTCGTTGCCTGGAAAGAACGGCTCGTCCTTGGTGGCGATCGTGTTGACGTAGTCCGTGCTGCGCATCTCGGGCACGGCCACGCGCTTCTCACGGGCCCGCTCGATCAGCCGCAGCATCAGATAGCGGGCCCGCTCCCGGCCGCGCTCGTCGACGGCGGCATCGAGGGAGTCGAGCCACTCCTGGGTTTCCTCGGGATCGAAGTCAGGAACCTGACTCGGAAGGCCGCCAATGATGATCGGGTTTCGATCGGATCCGGAAGCCACGGTGTTCCTTACCTGTCGGAGGGCTGCTTTTCGGGGTTTGCGGGTGCCCAGCACCGTCCACCATCGTCTACCTCGGCATGCCAAACGTCATCTCTACTTCGAGGTAACCCAAGCTTGACGCTCCTATAGGGTTCCCAAACGCGCAAAGAGGGCAGAAAGGTGTGGCGTATGTCACGAACGGCTTGGGGCGTCCTGCCGGGAGTTGCGGTGAGACAGCCAGGATCGTCACCGTTTCGGCGGTCTGAACGGCCGGGTACTTGCGCGATCCGCCCCGCCCGTGTGGACTACGGCCAATGCTTCGCGCACGCGCGTGGCTGAGACATTCACCAAGACATGATCAGGAGGCAACCCGTGAGCGCGACCGCGGACCACGCGGAGACGAGCCCTGCCGTCAGGCTGGGGTTCCAGCCCGAGCAGGTGGTCCAGGAGATCGGCTACGACGAGGACGTAGACCAGGAGCTCCGCGAGGCCATTGAGCAAGTGATCGGCAGTGACCTTGTGGACGAGGACTACGACGACGTCGCCGATGCCGTGGTGCTCTGGTTCCGCGACGAGGACGGCGACCTCACGGATGTGCTGGTGGACGCCACCACGTACATCGAAGAGGGCGGCTCGATCCTGTTGCTGACGCCGAAGACCGGCCGCGACGGCTACGTTGAGCCGAGCGACATCTCTGAAGCCGCGACCACGGCAGGGCTGTCCGCGTCCAAGAGCGTCAGCGTGGGCAAGGACTGGAGTGGCAGCCGGCTGGTGACGCCCAAGGCCGCCAAGTCCAAGAAGTAACCCGGCCTCGTCCCCGAACGGCGGACGGGCTGAATGAATTCACTCAGCCCGTCCGACGGCCCGAGGTGGACGCTGCATAGGGTGTTCTCACCACCCGAACAGCCCCACCGAAAGGGTTCTACGACGATGGCGATCCAGGTCGGCGACAAGGCACCCGACTTCGAGCTCAAGGACAACCACGGCAGGACCGTGCAGCTGTCCGACTTCCGCGGCGACAAGAACGTGGTGCTGCTCTTCTACCCGTTCGCCTTCACCGGCGTGTGCACCGGCGAGCTGTGCGAGCTGCGCGACAACCTGCCGAAGTTCACCGACCGCGACACCCAGCTGCTCGCCGTCTCCAACGACTCCATCCACACCCTGCGCGTCTTCGCCGAGCAGGAGGGCCTGGAGTACCCCCTGCTGTCCGACTTCTGGCCGCACGGCGAGACCTCGCGCGCATACGGCGTCTTCGACGAGGACAAGGGCTGCGCGGTGCGCGGGACCTTCGTCATCGACAAGGAAGGCGTGGTGCGCTGGACCGTCGTCAACGGTCTGCCGGACGCCCGTGACCTGAACGAGTACGTGAAGGCGCTCGACACCCTGTGATTGTTCGGTTCCAGGCCTGCGAGGTCCGGGAACCCGTCACTAGGATCGAGACGTTGATCCGATACCAACGCACAACGGGGCTGACCGCCCCTGGACACCATTGGGAGGACTCGTGGGAGTCAGCCTCAGCAAGGGCGGCAACGTATCGCTGAGCAAGGAGGCGCCTGGTCTCACCGCGGTCATCGTCGGTCTGGGGTGGGACGTTCGTACCACCACCGGCACCGACTTCGACCTCGACGCCAGCGCCATCCTGACGAACGCGGAGGGCAAGGTCAGCAGTGACGCCAACTTCGTGTTCTTCAACAACCTGAAGAGCCAGGACGGCTCCGTCGAGCACACCGGTGACAACCTCACCGGTGAGGGCGAGGGCGACGACGAGCAGATCAAGGTCAACCTCGCCGGTGTCCCGGCGGACGTCGAGAAGATCGTCTTCCCGGTCTCGATCTACGACGCCGAGAACCGCCAGCAGTCTTTCGGCCAGGTGCGCAACGCGTTCATCCGCGTCGTGAACCAGGCCGGCGGCGCCGAGATCGCCCGGTACGACCTCTCCGAGGACGCCTCGACGGAGACCGCCATGGTCTTCGGCGAGCTGTACCGGCACGGTGCGGAGTGGAAGTTCCGCGCCATCGGCCAGGGCTACGCCTCGGGCCTGCGCGGCATCGCGCAGGACTTCGGCGTGAACGTCTGAGCCGGTCCGACTGCCTCACCCGCCCGGCGCCGCACCGTTTGGGTGCGGCGCCGGGCGCACAGGACTCCGTACAACCGCGCAGGCTTCACCCGGGGAGGGACCAGCATCATGGGCGTCACGCTCGCCAAGGGAGGAAATGTCTCCCTGTCCAAGGCCGCACCGAACCTCACTCAGGTGTTGATCGGTCTCGGCTGGGACGCTCGCTCCACCACCGGAGCCCCGTTCGACCTCGACGCCAGCGCGCTGATGTGCAACGGCGGACGGGTCATGGGTGACGAGTGGTTCATCTTCTACAACCAGCTCAAGAGCCCGGACGGCTCGGTGGAGCACACCGGTGACAACCTCACCGGTGAGGGCGAGGGCGACGACGAGTCGATCCTGATCGACCTCTCCAAGGTGCCGGCCCAGTGCGAGAAGATCGTCTTCCCGGTCTCGATCCACATGGCCGACGAGCGTGGCCAGACCTTCGGTCAGGTCAGCAACGCCTTCATCCGCGTCGTGAACCAGGCCGACGGCCAGGAGCTCGCCCGCTACGACCTCAGTGAGGATGCCTCCACGGAGACCGCCATGATCTTCGGCGAGGTCTACCGCTACCAGGGCGAATGGAAGTTCCGAGCCGTGGGACAGGGGTACGCGTCGGGGCTGAGGGGCATCGCTCTAGACTTTGGAGTCAACGTTTCGTAAAGCCGGGTGCGGCGCGGGGGAGACCCGTACACCCCGTACACAAGGGATTGGGTAGCCAGTGGTTCTGAAAACCTTCGGCTGGTCGTTCGCGGTCACCGCGCTCGGCCTCGTCGCGGCGGTCCTCATCGGGGGGTGGACCGCCTTCGGTATCGTGGCGATCCTCTCCATCCTTGAGATCTCGCTGTCCTTCGACAACGCAGTGGTCAACGCCGGCATCCTGAAGAAGATGAATGCCTTCTGGCAGCGGATCTTCCTCACGATCGGCATTCTAATCGCCGTCTTCGGCATGCGGCTGGTCTTCCCTGTCGTCATCGTCGCCGTCAGCGCCTCGATGGGTCCGATCGAGGCCGTCGACCTCGCGCTGACCGACAAGGACCGTTACCAGCAGCTCGTCACCGACGCTCACCCGTCGATCGCGGCCTTCGGCGGTATGTTCCTGCTGATGATCTTCCTCGACTTCATCTTCGAGGACCGTGACATCAAGTGGCTCGGCTGGATCGAGCGGCCGCTGGCCAAGCTCGGCAAGGTCGACATGCTGTCGGTCTGCATCGCGCTGATCGTTCTGCTGATCTCGGCCCTGACCTTCGCGAGCAACGCCCACCAGCACGGCGGTATGCACGTCGACAAGGCGGAGACGGTTCTGCTCTCCGGTGTCGCCGGTCTCATCACGTACATGATCGTCGGCGGTCTCTCCGGCTACTTCGAGGACAAGCTCGAGGAAGAGGAGGAGCGTGAGCACGAGGAGGAGGAAGCGGCGGAACGCGAGGGCAAGCCACGCCCGGCGATCCTCCTGGCCGGCAAGGCCGCGTTCTTCATGTTCCTCTACCTCGAGGTCCTGGACGCGTCGTTCTCCTTCGACGGAGTCATCGGTGCCTTCGCCATCACCAACGACATCGTCCTGATGGCCATAGGCCTCGGTGTCGGCGCGATGTACGTCCGGTCGCTCACGGTCTACCTGGTCCGCCAGGGCACCCTCGACGACTACGTGTACCTGGAGCACGGCGCGCACTACGCGATCGGCGCCCTCGCCGTGCTTCTGCTCGTCACCATCCAGTACGAGATCCACGAGGTCATCACCGGCCTGATCGGTGTCACCCTGATCGCCTGGTCCTTCTGGTCCTCCGTCCGCCGCAACCGCGCCATCGCGGCGGCCGAGGGAAAAGCCGGCTCGGACGAGAAGACTGAGGTCTCGTCCGGGGTGTGACACCGCTGTAGGTGAGGAACGCTCTGTGCGGGGCGGCTTCGAGGCGAGTCCTCGTGGCCGCCCCGTCGGACTTCATGTGGACGTGGGGGCGGGAAAATGGGCTTGCTGGACGGACTGCTCTGGCGCGGTCGGCGCGAGGCCTTCGACTCGGGCAGCGCCGCGAGCAATGCGATCGAGCTGACCAAGCGGCACAGTCAGGTCTCACTGACCAAGCAGGACGCGGCCACCGGTCATCTGCGCATCAATCTGGCCTGGCGGATGCGGACCTCCGACATAGGCGGCTCCCAGCGGGAGAGCCTGCTGCGGCACCCGTTCAAGGCGCTCAAGCCGCCGGAGGTGCTCGGGCACAGCCAGAGCATGGTCAACGTCGACCTGGACCTCGGCTGCCTGTATGAGCTGATGGACGGCACGAAGGGGGTCGTCCAGCCGCTCGGTGGGTTCTTCGGCGACGTGAACGCCGCGCCGTACGTCAAGCTCAGCGGCGACGACCGGTTCGGCTCGGCGTCCGGCGAGACGATCTACGTCAACCTCGACCATCGCGAGGCCATCAAACGCATCCTGGTCTTCGTCTACATCTACGACCAGACGCCGGCGTTCGACCGTACCCACGCCATCGTCACCCTCTACCCCAGCAACGGCCCCCGCATCGAAATCGGCCTCGACGAACGCCACCCCCAGGCCCGCTCCTGCGCCGTCGTCATGATCGAGAACGTCAAGGGCGAAATGATCGTCCGCCGCGAGGTGAAGTTCGTGTACGGCTTCCAGGCGGAGCTGGATCGGTTGTACGGGTGGGGGCTGCAGTGGGGGCGGGGCTACAAGACAAAGGCGGAACGCTGACGCTGAGTCTTGGCCGGTTCGCCTGCTGGCTCGGGGCGCCTTGTGGTTTCGGCGGCAGCGGGTCCGTGGTGGCTGGTCGCGCAGTTCCCCGCGCCCCTACGGGGCGCCCGCCCGCCCAAGCTGCGGGCATGCGTGCCGCCTGGGGCGGCACGGGTGGGCGCAGGCGGCACCCCGTCAGCGCCGGGCTGCGTGACCTACGCCTGCCCGCACAACAACTAGCGGCCGATGAATTGCGGCCCCTGCGGCGGCAGTCGGAATTCGCTGTCCGGCGCGGCAGTCACCGGCTGCGGGTAGCCGTACGCAGGCTGGCTGGTCGGATGGGGATACCCGTACGCCGGCTGCGCAGGCACCGCGGCCGGCTGCTCCGGCGGCAACGGCTGCGCCGGAGCGGTCGGGGGCGCCGCCTGAACGGTCGCTGCCGCCGCCGCTTCCTCCTCCGCCGCCTCCGACTCGTCCACCGAGATCCCGAAGTCGGACGCCAGCCCCTTCAGCCCCTCCACGTAGCCCTCGCCCAGCGCCCGGAACTTCCACCCCTCCCCACGCCGGTACAGCTCACCGCAGATCAGCGCGGTCTCCTGGCCGGTCTCGGGCTTGATGTCGAAGTAGGCCAGCGGCTCACCGTCGGCGACGGCGGCGTCGTACAGCGCGATGCGCAGCCCTCGTACGCGGTCGAAGGTGACCCCATCGGCCGATGCGACCAGCAGAATCTGGCTGACGTCGGCCTCGACACCGGTGAGATCTGTCTGGATCGTGTCGGTCGGGCCCTCGGCGACCCGCTTCTTGCCGAGCCGCCAGACAGTCCCGGAGGGGTGCCGGGGCTGGTTGTAGAAGACGAAATCCTCGTCGGAGCGCACACGTCCGTCGGGGCCGAGGAGTAGCGCGGAGGCGTCGACATCCGGGACCCCCTGCCCGGGCGTCCAGCGCACCACGGCACGTACGGTGGTGGCATTGAGTGGGACGTTCGACCCCTTCAGCATCGCGTGCGTCATGCGGTCATCCTGCCCTCTCGGTCCTGGTCACGACAACGCGGGGGTGCTTATCCCATACGGGCTGTGCCGACCCGCGTTACCTGAAGTTCATGCCCTGCGGGAACCCCAGACACAGGCCTCTACGTACTATTACCGGCCACCTTTCACATGCCACAGGTCGCCCAGCCGTCACGGGGGAGTCCATATGCGTCATTTCGGGCACATCGCCCCGGAGGTGCGGCAGCGCCTCTTCCACCAGGAGCCGTGCGACTTCAGCGCCGACTCCTCGCCGCGGCTGCTCTCCGCGGCCCTGGGCGCCACGCTCTACAGTCCGGCCACCCGACCCCGGCTCGCGGACGACATCCTCAAGCAGGCCGACCGCGGCGTGGTCTCGATGGTGCTGTGCCTGGAGGACTCGATCGACGACTCGGAGGTCCCGGGCGCCGAGGAGAACCTCGTACGGCAGTTCACGGACCTGGCCGGGCAGGAAGACGCCGACCTGCCCCTTCTCTTCATCCGGGTCCGTACCCCCGAGCAGATCCCCGACCTGGTACGACGCCTCGGCCCGGCCGCCCGGCTGCTGTCCGGATTCGTGATGCCGAAGTTCACCGAGGAGCGCGGCATCCCCTTCCTGGAGGCACTGGAGAGCGCCGAGGGCGCGAGCGGCCGGCGGCTGTTCGCCATGCCGGTGCTCGAATCGCCGGAGCTGCTGTACCGCGAGTCCCGGGTGGAGACCCTGGAGGGCATCTTCCGCGCGGTCGACAAGTACCGCGTGCGGGTGCTGGCGCTGCGCCTCGGCGTCACCGACTTCTGCTCCTCGTACGGCCTGCGCAGAGCCCCCGACATGACGGCGTACGACGTCCAGATCGTCGCCTCCGTGATCGCCGACGTGGTGAACATGCTGGGACGCGCCGACGGCACCGGGTTCACGGTGACCGGGCCGGTGTGGGAGTACTTCCGCGTGCAGGAACGTATGTTCAAGCCCCAGCTGCGCCGCAGCCCCTTCCTGGAAGGGCAGGCCGAGGAACTGCGCGAGGCGCTGATCGAGCACTCCATGGACGGGCTGCTGCGCGAGATCACCCTCGACCAGGCCAACGGCCTGCTCGGCAAGACCTGCATCCACCCCTCGCACGTCCTGCCCGTGCACGCACTCTCCGTGGTCAGTCACGAGGAGTTCAGTGACGCCCAGGACATTCTGCGGCCCGAGCGGGGCGGCGGGGGTGTGCTCAGATCGGCGTACACGAACAAAATGAATGAGGTGAAGCCGCATCGCGCATGGGCCGAGAGGACCATGATGCGCGCCGAGGTCTTCGGTGTGGCGAACGAGGACATCGGCTTCGTCGAACTGCTCGCCGCCGGAATACCCGGCTGAACCGGCCGGATCCGGCTGAATCCGCGTGAACAACAAGGGACGCATGAACAGGGCAGTGAACAACGGGGTGCCGGACCAGGTGTGGACCGGCAGCTGGGTCGCCGAGCGGCTCGGCGTCGAACTCGTCGGCGACGACCAGCTGACCGGCCTGCTGGGGCTGGCGCTGCGCCGCAACCCCAAGCGGGCGCATCTGCTGGTCTCCAATGTGCTCGGCAAACACGTACCGCAGTCACCGTCCGTGGTGTACGGCGCCGGCTTCGCACTCGGCCGCCGGGTCCGCGAACTGCTCGGCGACGACGAGGCGGGCCGCGCGGTGGTCCTGGGATACGCCGAAACCGCCACCGGCCTCGGCCACTCCGTGGCCGACGGTCTCGGCCTCGCCCCCTACCTGCACTCCACCCGCCGCCCGATCCCCGGCATCGCCCCCGCGGGCGGCTTCGAGGAGTCCCACTCCCACGCCACGTCGCATCTGCTATTGCCGGAGGACCCGGCGCTGCTCACCGGCGACGGTCCGCTGGTGCTGGTCGACGACGAGTTCTCCACCGGGAACACGGTGCTGAACACCGTCCGGGATCTTCATGAGCGGTATCCGCGGCGGCGGTACGTGGTCGTCGCCCTGGTCGACATGCGCTCGGCGGCGGACGCGGGTCGCCTCGCGGAATTCGCCGGGGAGATCGGCGCGCGGGTGGACCTGGTGGCGGCGGCCTCGGGCACCGTACGCCTGCCGGAGGGGGTACTGGAGAAGGGCCAGGAGCTGGTGGCGCGGTACGAGGCAGAGAGTGCCGCGATGGGTGGGCGGTCGTCTGCGGGATCGTCGTGGCCGGTCGCGCCGTTCCCCGCGCCCCTTAAGGACGCTGCAGAGACCGCGAGCCTTGAGGGCGATGCCGACGCCGCGAGCCTTGGGACCGACGGGCGGACCACCGCCCTAGGGGCGCGGGGAACTGCGCGACCAGCCCCCACCGGCCCGCAGACGACCCACGGCCGAGTCACCCGTGTCGACCTGCACTGGCCCCCCGGCCTCCCCGACGGCGGCCGTCACGGCTTCACCCCCTCGCACCGAATACGGCTGGAGCGCGCCCTCCCCGCGATGGCGGCGCGGCTCGCCGAAGCCCTGCCCTCCGATGCGCACCGCGTGCACATCCTCGGCTTCGAGGAGCTGATGTACGCCCCGCTCAGGCTCGCCCGTGAGCTGGAGCAGATCGCGTCGGATACGGAGGTGCGCTACTCCACCACCACCCGCTCACCCGTCCTCGCGGTCGACGACCCCGGCTATGCGATCCGCACCCGCCTGGTCTTCCCCGCCCACGACGACCCGGCCGACGGTCCCGGCGAGCGCTACGCCTACAACGTGGCAGGCGCCGGATTCGACGCCGTGGTCGCCGTGGTCGACTCCACCGCCGACACCCCCGAACTGCACGCGCCCGACGGCCTGTTGGCCCGGCTCGCCGCGCACACCCCGCATGTCCTGCTCGCGGTCGTGCCGTCGTACGTCCCCGAGCCCCCGCTCGTCCCCGAAAGGCCCGACATGCTGCCCGAGCCCCTTCGCGGCCCCGCCTTCTCCTCGTACGCACCCGAGGAGGTCGGCTGGCTGCTGCAGGATCTCTCGGACGTGACGCTGGAGGCGCCGACCGAGGAACGCGAGGAGGCCATCCAGAGCGGTGGCGCGCACTACGCGGAGTCGCTGCCGGTGGAGTACCAGCCGAGCGAGCAGTACCAGGAGCTGTTTCACGCGGCACTGGACACGTCCGCGGCGCGGATCGCGCGGGCGGTGGGTGCGGTGACGGAGCTGGTGCTCGCCGAGCGGTCACCCCGCCCGGTCCTCGTGTCCCTCGCCCGCGCCGGCACGCCCGTCGGGGTCCTGATGCGCCGCTGGGCCGAGCGCCGGCACGGCCTCGATCTGCTGCACTACGCGGTGTCGATCGTGCGTGGCCGGGGCATCGACGCGAACGCCCTGCGCTGGCTGGCCGCCCACCACGACCCTGCCGACGTGGTGTTCGTCGACGGCTGGACCGGCAAGGGCGCCATCACCCGCGAACTCGCCGACGCCCTGCGGGAGTTCGAGGAGGCCGAGGGGGTGTCCGGCTTCGACCCGGAGATCGCGGTGCTGGCCGACCCGGGCGCGTGCGTCCGGACGTACGGCACGCGGGAGGACTTTCTCATCCCTTCCGCCTGCCTCAACTCGACGGTGTCGGGCCTGATTTCACGTACGGTGCTGCGCGCGGACCTGGTCGGGCCGAACGACTACCACGGCGCGAAGTTCTACCGCGAACTCGCCGGCGCGGATGTGTCGGTGGACTTCCTGGACGCGGTGGCCGCGCGCTTCCCGGAGGTGGCGGACGCGGTGGACGCGCTCGCCAAGGAGCTGCTGTCCGCGGACCGTTCGCCGACCTGGGAGGGCTGGGCGGCGGTCGAGCGGATCAGCGAGGAGTACGGCATCCATGACGTGAACCTCGTCAAGCCGGGCGTCGGCGAGACGACACGCGTGCTGCTGCGCCGGGTGCCGTGGAAGATCCTGGCGCGGGCCGGGGCGGGCGCCGACCTGGACCACGTACGACTGCTGGCCGAACAGAGAGGTGTCCCGGTGGAAGAGGTCGCCGAACTGCCCTACACCTGCGTGGGGTTGATC
Source organism: Streptomyces sp. DG2A-72 (assembly GCF_030499575.1). Lineage (NCBI taxonomy): Bacteria > Bacillati > Actinomycetota > Actinomycetes > Kitasatosporales > Streptomycetaceae > Streptomyces > Streptomyces sp. DG2A-72. The sequence continues at coordinate 2,940,666 of NZ_JASTLC010000001.1, read as the reverse complement.
CATCCCAAGTACACGCGCGGTGCGACGGGCGCCGACGGCACGGCGGTGACGGTCTGATGCCGGTGCTCGTCGCGAGCGACCTCGACCGCACGCTCATCTACTCCGCGGGCGCCCTCGCCCTGACCATGCCGGACCCGCGGGCGCCCCGGCTGCTCTGCGTCGAGGTGCACGAGAGCAAGCCGCTGTCGTACATGACGGAGACGGCGGCCGGACTGCTGACGGAACTGGGCGACGCGGCGGTCTTTGTGCCGACGACCACCCGGACCCGTAAGCAGTACGAGCGCATCAACCTGCCCGGCCCGGCGCCGAGATACGCGATCTGCGCGAACGGCGGGCACCTGCTCGTGGACGGGGTCTCCGACCCGGACTGGTACGCGCGGGTGACGGCCCGGCTGGCGGACGAGTGCGCGTCGCTGGCGGAAGTGCGGGAGCACTTGATGGAGACGGCCGATCCGCTGTGGGTGCGCAAGCACCGGGTCGCCGAGGATCTCTTCGCCTACCTGGTCGTGGAGCGTGAGCTGCTGCCCGAGGACTGGGTGAAGGAGCTGGCGGTCTGGGCGGAGAACCGCGGCTGGACGGTGTCGCTCCAGGGCCGCAAGGTCTACGCCGTCCCGAAGCCGCTGACCAAGAGCGCGGCCATGCGGGAGCTGGCCCGCCGCACGGGCGCCGATCTGACCCTCGCGGCCGGCGACTCCCTCCTCGACGCCGACCTGCTCCTCGCGGCCGACCAGGGCTGGCGGCCAGGGCATGGCGAGCTGGCCGACGCGGACTGGACCGCTCCGACGATCAGCCCGTTGCAGGAAAGGGGGGTGCTGGCGGGGGAGCGAATCCTGAGGGAGTTCTTGAAGGCGACCCGCACGACAACGCCGTAACAGGGGCGCGGGGAACTGCGCGATCAGCCCCCCCACACACACACCCGCAGGCAACAACGCAACGGTCCAGCTAGCCGCAGCACCCACCACCGCAGCAACCGCCGCCCCCGCCGCTCGCCCTGGGCGCGGGGGCCGGGGCAGAAGCGGTGCCGCCCACCGCCACCGTCGACAGCAGCTTCACCGTGTCGTCATGCCCCGCAGGGCACGCGGTGGGGGTCGAGGACTCGGCCATCGGGCGGCTCAGTTCGAAGGTGTCTCCGCAGGTGCGGCAGCGGTACTCGTAGCGAGGCATGCGCACAGGTTAACCGGCGGCCACCGGCTGTCCCAGGGCGTCAGTGCCCCGCTCCCCGCTCCTCCCGGATCTGCGTCACCACCCGCGCCACCGTCTGCCGCACCGCCTCCGTCTCGGTCAGGAAGTGCCAGTAGTCGGGGTGCCGCCCCTCCAGCGTGGTGATCGCGCGCTCCAGCCGGGCCACGGAGTCGTCCAGCGGGCGGGCGTGCCGGGGATCGGGGGTGTGGCGGCCGGCCATGGCGAGCCGCTGGGCGTCGCGGATGGCGAAGCGGGTGCGGTCGATCTCCTGCTGGGGGTCCTTCTGTACGGCGTTCAGCCGCCGCAGCCGGTCGCCGGCGGCGGAGACGGACTCGTCGGTGGTGTTCAGCAGCGCCCGCACGGTCGACAGCAGCGCGGTCGCGTCCGGCCAGCGCTGCTCGTCGCGCGCGGTCTGCGCCTCCTTCAGCTTCTGCTCGGCCTGCCGTACGTTCTCCCCGGCCTGCTCCGGCACATGCTGGAGGTCCTGCCAGCACGCCGCCACGAACCGCCGCCGCAGCTCGCTCAGCACCGGGTCGACCTGTCCGGACCGGGTGGTCAGCGCCTGTGCGCGCGTCCGCAGCGAGACCAGCCGGTGGTCGATCTCGGCCGCCCGCTCCGGGAGCCGCTCGGCCTCCACCTTGATCGTCTCGGCCGAACGCGCGACCCGCTCGGCCCGCTCCAGCGTCTGCGGGACGCCGTGCTGCCCGGCACCCTGGTTGAGCTTCGTGAGGTCCGAGCCGAGGGCGGCGAGACGGGCGGCGAGGTCGTCCGCCTTCAGCCCTGATTCTCGTACCGCATCCAGCGCGTTCGACGCGGCCAGGAGCCCCTGCCGGGCCCGCTCGACCGCGGGGGCGAGCCGGGCGAGCTGGGTCTCGGCCTTGCCGAGCAGGGGCCCGAGTCCGTCCGCGAACCGGTCCAGGTCCTGCTTGACCCGCCCCAACTCGTCCTTGGCGGCGGTCAGCTCGGCACGCGCGCGTGCCGCCACCGAGGCGTCCAGGTCGTCGCGGTCGAGGTCATGGGCGTCGACGGCGTTGATGTACTGGTGGCTGGCCTCGTCGATGCGCCGGCCGAGCGCATCGAAGTCGCCCACCGCGCGCCGGGCGGCGGGGGAGTCGTCGACCGCCGTGATCGTCTCGATCGAGATCCGCAGGTCGCGCTGGGCGGTGTCCAGTTCGTAGAACGCGGCGGCGGCGGCGTCCTTCGCGGCCTGCGCCTCCGCCCGCTGGTTCTCGGAGCGCCCGCCGAACCAGCGCCGGGTGCCGCCACCCGCGAACGCGGCGGGCAGCGCCAGCGCCGCGACGAGGGGCAGGCTCACGAGGGTGAGTGCGTCCCGCAGCGCGGACGGCCGTGGGGAAGTGGGCCGCGGTTGGGCAGCGCCCCGAAGGGGCGCGGGGCTGTGTCGATCTGCGGCTCCGCCGCGATGGGGGTCCCCCCGCTCATGGGGGTCCCCCCGCTCGAGCGAAGTCGAGAGTGGGGGAGAAGCCGAGAGTGGGGGAGCGACCAGCCACGACGGCGCCGCAGACGAATGACGGCCAAACCCGGCACGCCCCGCGCGGGGACGGCACGGCACCACCGTCGAGTACGGCTGCGATGGTGTCGCCGTCACATCCCTCTCCCGTGCCCGTGGTCCGCCCTGCCCGGTGTCATTCTCCCACCGGTTAAGGACGAACACACGGGCCGGTTAGTTCGCGCTCCGGACCGTGACTTTCCCGTCGCCCGTCTCCGCGGACACCATGTGCGAGCTGGACTCGTCCCGGGGCACGGAGACATCCACGCTGCCGTCGCCCGTCTTGGTCGACACCTTGTACGTCGCCCGGGGCAGCACCATCGTCACGGAGCCGTCTCCGGTGCGGGACTCCACCAGGTCCGGTACGGCGCCGAGTTCGAGGTGGACCGAGCCGTCGCCGGTCCGGGCGCGCACCTGCTGCGAGGTGACGTCCGCGCGTATGGACCCGTCGCCGGTCTGCAGGTCCAGCGGGGCGCTGCTGTCGGTGACCCGGACCGAGCCGTCGCCCGTACGGATGCTCAGCGGGTCCTCGAAGCCACGCGCGCGTACGCTGCCGTCGCCGTCCTCGATCTTGACCGTGATCCCGCGCGGAACCTCGATACGGTGCTCGGCGTCACAGTCGGCGACCATGCCGGAGCACTTCAGCCGCAGCTTCAGCCGGTCGTCCTCCATGGACCAGGTCACCTTGGGATCGCTGCCGATGGCGACGGTGCCCTGAAACCACCGGGTGACCTCGATCCGGCCCTCCGGGTTGTCGTCCGCGGCGATGATCTCCAACGCCGAGTCGTCGGAGTCGACGGTGAGGGTGCGGCCCTTCAGGTCGAAGGAGCGGTGGTCGGGGGTCTTGTCGTCTCCGGCGGAGGAGCCGCAGGCGGTGGCGCCCACGACGAGCAGTGCCACGACGCCGGTGACGGCGGCGGTGCGGACAGGAACGGTGCGGGCCATGACGGTTTCCCCCTGAGTCGGAGTACGAGGACTCTGCTGCGACTCTCCGACCGTACGGAGCGCGGGCCCGTCCGGGGATCCGGGCCGCTCCCGGATCCGTCCTGGGGTTAACCCCCGGATCACCCTGACTCCGGCCCGTCCCGGAATACGGGTTTGCCGTGCAGTCCCCCGGGCAAGGTAGGCTGTCGACTCGTCCTGAGCACATCGGCTCAGGTCCCGGGTGCGTAGCTCAGGGGTAGAGCGCCTGCCTTACAAGCAGGATGTCGGCGGTTCGAAACCGTCCGCGCCCACCGACAGGTAAAGCCCGGCCCAGCTGGACAATGGCGGCCCCTCGGAGTGATCTCCGAGGGGCCGTTTCCATGATCGGAGTCCACATAGAGTCCACCGGCGGACCTCAGCTCTTGACGGCTTCCGCGATCCGCAGGGCGGCCTCGGTGGGCGTGAGGTGGGTGGTGTCGACGACCTCGGCCTCGCGGTGCAGCCAGGTGCGGGCCGCCTCGGCATAGGGCTCGAGGTATTTGAGGCGGAACGGGGAGTTCGGGCCAAGAACAGTGTCGCCCGCGATGCGTCCGCGGAGGGTCTCCTGGTCGGCGTGGAGGACGAAGTGCCGTACCGGGATGGCGTGTTCGGCGAGGCCCGTACTGATCTCGCGCCAGTACGGCTCGACCAGGACGGTCATGGGCACCACCAGAGTGCCGCCGGTGTAGTCGAGTACGCGGCGGGCGGTCTCGACGACGAGCGGCCGCCACGGCGGCCAGTGCTGGAAGTTGTCCGTCGCGGGCAGCCCTGGCGTGATGTCCATGAGGGTCTCGCCGACCTTCTCGGCGTCGAACACTCGTGAATCCGGGATCAGTTGCTGCACGAGTGCACTGGTCGTCGTCTTGCCTGCGCCATGAGTGCCGTTGAGCCATACGATCATGGGACCCGACGCTAGCGCTGTGCGGGCCGCGGGAACGGGCACAACGGAAATCAGGGCGCCTCGGTCTCCTCTGGGATCTCATGGGCGTGCTTCAGCTTCATACGGGCGTCCACGCGCTCCGCCGCCGCGACCTCCGCCCAGAAGCGGTGGCAGCTGACGAACACCGCGAGTTCGTGCTCGCGCTGCCGCAGCTTCTCCACCTCGGCCTGTTCGTCGGCCGTCCAGCCGGGGGAGGCGGGGCGCTCCATCTTGCGCCAGCCGCCCGTGTCACTGAAGCCGTCCAGGGGCGCGACCGACCAGGGCAGCCGCTTGAGCAGGGCCGACAGCTCGGCCCGGACCTGATGCAGCTCCTCCTGACCGGCGCGGAGGTCACTCGGAAAGTCATAGGGCGTAGCCACGCGGCAATGCTACGCCTGTTCGATTTTGGGTTGCGAGCTTCTTTGGGTTGTTCATGCGGACGGGTGTGACTCTCGGGTGATGTCGGCGTAGAGGCGGAAGAGGGCCGGGCGGGTTTCGCTGTGTTCTCGTTCGTGCAGGGCCGCCCAGCACCGGGCGATGAGCTCCCGGGCCTGAGTGCCGGGCCAGGGCTGGGGCAGGAGCTGGGGCGGCAGCAGCCGGTCGGGCTCCATGGCGCGGGTGAGTTCGGCGGCCGGCTCGACCGCGATGGTGAGGAGTGCGGAGGGGGAGAGTCCGTCAGGGCCGGTGAGCCGGGTGAGGCGAGGCCGGGCGAGGCGAGGCCGGGTGAGGCGGCTGAGGCGGTGGTAGCGGTCAGGGATCCCGGAACCGGCGCTCGGTGACGTGTTTCGCTGCGCCGCCGGTCACCGGCCCCATACCCGCCGGGGCCGGGGCGGTGGCGCAGCCGGGGGCAGCGGAGTGTGGCGGGGTGTGGTGGTTCGGGGACGGGCCCGCCGGTCCGGTGTTCGACGAGGTCGCCGTGGAGGACGAGGCGGGTGAGGCTCAGGGCGATCAGCGCCTCGGCCCAGTGGAAGGCGGCGTAGTCGAGCAGGCTGCCGTTGGGCGGGTTTCCCGGGGCCGCGTTGCGCAGACCCACCAGCGCGAAGAGGCTGCCGGCCATCCAGCCCAGGGCGCCCCAGAGCAGGCCGCGGCCTTGGCGCACGACCAGGCAGCAGGCGACCACCACCGCGAGGGCCACCGCCCACATGGCGATGATCACGAACCAGGCGGAGTGGCCTCGCAGCTGGAGCGGCTCACGTGCGCGGCGATGGCGGAGCGGTGCTCCACGCCGTCGGCGCCGAGGGTGAGGTGCGGCCGGGGTCTCCCTGACCGCCGCCGGCCTCTACCGGTGCTGCTCCGTGTAGTGGGCGCGCAGCAGGTCGGCGCCCCAGTCGTGGCGGACGTGCCGCCAGACGGAGTGGGCGTGGTTGCCGTCGTCCTGCGTGTTGTCGTACTCGATGAGGAAGTCCGGGGCCCGAACGCAGTAGTAGTGCCGGTCCCCGAGAACGAGGCCGCCGCCCCAGGCGAAGGAGAGCGCGTCCAGTCCTCCTGCCACGGCATCGGACCAGCATTCCTGCGCGTACGCCGCGGGCGCGCGGTCGAGGTAGCGGCGCACCAGGCGCTCCAGCAGCCGCTGCTGACCGGGCGTCATGTCCCCGTAGGGCAGTCCGGCCGGCAGCAGGTCCGGATCGGCGAACGGGTCGGCGCGGGTCAGGATGTCCTCCGGCGGCGCGGCGGCGAAGACCGCCTTCGCCCGTCGGCCGGCGTCCAGGTCCGTGACCAGCTCCCGGGCCAGGTCCTCCTCCGGCCCCAGCAGCCGGCGGCCCGCCTGCGGAGCGTCCGCGATGCGCGCCGGCTCCGCCCCGATGAAGTGCGGCGTCACCCGCATTCCCGCCGCCGTGATCACTACGTGTACGGCGAGGTGGTGGCCGTTCATCCGCCAGCCCCACGGACCGTCGCCGTCCGGGTCGCCCAGCAGTCGCACCCAGTAGCGGTCGGCACCCGGGGCGCCGACCAGGGCGCGGCGGTGCCGCTCCACCTCGATCGCGCCGCGCGCCAGCTCCGCTCCGGGTGCGCTGTGCGCCGCGGCCAGCAGCGCGTCGACAGCCGCGCGCTGCTCACCGCCGAGGCCCTCGGTGGGCAGTCCGGGGCGCGGGCCCGGCAGATACGTCCACTCCCGCAGCTCGGGCGCGTCCAGCCGGTCGGGCCCCGCGCGCAGCTCGCGCACCTGCTCCGGTTCCAGCACGGACAGCAGCGCGCGCACGGCCTCCCGCATCTCCACGGCCGTCGCCTTCAACGAATACCCGCCCACCGCTCCTCCTCCCCGTCGGCGCCCGAACCGGCGCCCCCCTGTGATCCCTGGTGCGCCAGGTGGCGCCGCCCGATCCAAGCCCCACGAACTCAAGCGAGCAGTTCCCTGACTTGTCCATCCGCTGGTTCTGCGATGCCGATGAAATGGCCGGCCACGGGCCGGATGCGGACCGACCACCCCAGCGCTGTGAGGCCGTCCCTGAGGGTCGCCGCATCGTGGAACACCTTCACGATGCGGTACTGGCTGCCGTCGTCGAGCCGCCGCAGCGCCGCCGGGGCCGAGTGGTCTGCCAGGACGTTCTCCCCCGCGGCCGCGGCGGGGCCGTCGTCGATGAAGATCGCTTTGCCGCCCGGCGCGAGCGCGGCGGCGACGGTGTTCCAGAAGCCGGGCCATCGCGTCGGCGGGACATGGGAGAGCCAGAAGGCGAAGAAAACGGTGTCGTAGCGCCGTGGCGGCTGCCACTCGAACAGGTCCGCCTGAATGAACTGGACGGTGGGGGACGCGGTACGCGCCCGAGCCAGGGCCAGCACTTCGGCCGCCGCGTCGACTGCCGTCACCGACTGCGCCCGCGCCGCGAGCCTTCCGGTCCACTGGCCCGTTCCGCAGGCCAGCTCCAGCACATGCCCGGCAATCGGGAGGTCATCGACGACGGCCAGCAAGTCCTTCAGGTCTTCGCACTCCGCATAGGGCCGGTCGTATTCGGCCGCGCCCGCCCGGTAATAGGCCATCTGCTCTGCCAGGAGAGCATCGTCGTCCATGCGAGTTCCCCTCGTCCGGGTTCGCCCGTCCCGGCTCACCTCGAAGTCGTCCGGACGGTCTCGGCGGAGTTCCTCGTACCGCTGCGCGTAGACATCGATTGCCTGGTGCACCGTGCAGCCGAGCGTTTCGCGGATGGTCACGATCGCGGAGATGGTCCGGTGCTCCAGGATGTCGCGATCCACGCTCTCGGGCAGCTGTCCCATGCGGCGTGAGCCTATCCGGCGCGGGTTGCTCAGGTCGTCGGGAGCGCAGGCGTGATGTGGCTCAGCACGCACAGCCAGCGCCCGCCCCGTCTGACGTACACGTCGGTCGTCCACTCGTCCGCGTCGTACCGCTTGCCCTGGTAGTGGGCCGTGTTCGTCACGCGCCCGGTGAGGACGGCGGTGTCTCCGTAGACGCGGACCCTGGGCCGCGTTTCCAGGTCCATCGCCGAGTGGGTCAGTTCCCCGGTCGCGACGAGGGAGAGGAACTCTTCCTTCGAGGCGATGCCCGACTCGGAGACGATGACCCATTCGTCGGCGACGAAGCCGGCGATGCGTTCCGCATCATTGGCGACGATCGCGACAGCCCAGTCCTCCGCAAGGCGGATGAGCCGGGCCTCTTCCGCTTCTTCGCCGGGTGCCTGAGGGGATGAATCGGGTGTTTCGTCCACGGTCCAACCGTAGGCCTGCCCGGCCGATCTGTCCTAGTCCTTGAGGGCGGCCTACCCTTGCCGCATGGCGCAGAGCAAGGCGACCGACGTCGACGGTTACCTCGCCGGGGCCGGCGAGGACCGCAGGGAGGCGCTGACCGCGCTGCGGCGGTTGTGCCGGGCGGTGCTCAAGGGGTTCGACGAGGTGATGGCGTACGGCATGCCCGCGGACTTCGATCTTGTACGAGATCTGCTGCGGGCCACCGCGGCACGCCCCGGCGAGCTCTGCTGACCTGCCCGGTTCAGGTGGGCAGGTCGGCGAGCCAGGCCGTCAGGTGCTGGTTGACCTCGTCGGGGCGTTCCTGCTGGATCCAGTGGCCGCAGCCCTCCAGCAGGTGTGAGGCGCGCAGGCCGGGGAGGGTCGTGGGATACGCCTCGATCGCGTCGGCCAGCCAGGTGGTGGACGCGTCGAGTGTGCCGCCGAGGAACAGGGACGGCTGGGGGATCGGGGCGCCCGCGAAGGACTGGAAGTCCTCCCAGTCGCGGTCCATGCAGCGGTAGCGGTTCAGGGCGCCGGTCAGGCCCGTGCGCTCGAACTCCGCCGTGTAGACGTCGAGTTCCGCCTCGCCGAGCCAGGACGGCAGACGGTCCGCGGGGAAGCGGTCGCGCAGGGTCGCGCCGGGGCTCACGAAGTGCGGATCCGGGGCGCCCGGCGCGGGCATCGTGTCGCTGGAGAAGGCGGCGTAGAAGCCGGCGAGCCAGCCCCGTACGTCCGGTTCGATCTCGCGCTCGGCGCGGCCCGGTTCCTGGAAGTAGGAGACGTAGAACTCCTCCTCCCCGCCCATGCCCGCGAACACATCGCTCGGCTTGGGACCGCCGGGCGGCATGTACGGCACGCTCAGCAGGCCGACTGCGCGGAAGACGTCGGGGCGCAGCAGAGCGGAGTGCGCGGCGATGTTCGCGCCCCAGTCGTGCCCGACGATCACCGCGGACGGCTCGCCCAGCGCCTCCACCACGGCGACGCTGTCCGCCACCAGCTCCGTCATCCGGTACCCCGCCACCGCCTCCGGCCGCGACGACCGCCCGTAGCCGCGCACATCCACGGCGACCGCGCGGTATCCCGCCGCGGCCAGCACCGGCAGCTGGCGGCGCCACGAGTACCAGGACTCCGGGAAGCCGTGCACCAGCAGGACGAGCGGGCCGCTGCCCTGTTCCGCCAGGTGGATCCGGCCGGCGGGGGAGGGGACGAGTCGGTGGGTGACGTCCGGGAGCGGGTCCTGGTGGGGCATGGGTCCAATCCTTCGTGTCAGGCCGTCAGGGCTGTCCGGGCCGAGTTGTGCTCGTACGGCGATCCTGCGGGGCCGGGCGGACGCGGGCGAGGGATTTTGCCGGTCCGGCAAACGGCGGCGGGATACGGAGCTCGGGGCCATTGTCAGACCCTGGGCCTACTGTGATCGGTATGGATGCGGGGAGCGCGGAGAAGGTGCGGCTGATGCCCTGGGCGGAGGGCGACTTCTGGCTGCTGCGGAGGAACAACAGCCCTGAGATGACCGAGCACTTGGGCGGACCGGAGTCGGAGGAGAAGCTGGCCGCCCGGCATCGGAGGTATGTCGAGCTGGAGACAGGGGGGATGTTCCGGGTCGTGCTGGCGGACGGTGGCGAGAGCGTCGGGGCGATCGGGTTCTGGGAGCGGGAGTGGCAGGGGGCGACCGTGTGGGAGACCGGGTGGGGGGTGCTGCCCGAGTTCCAGGGGCGAGGGCTTGCGGCGGCGGCTGCCCGCGCCGTCGTCGAGACCGCGCGGGCAGCCGGCCGGAACCGGTATCTGCACGCCTTTCCGAACGTGGACCATGCCGCGTCGAACGCCGTCTGCCGAAGAGCCGGGTTCACGCTCATGGGGCAGTCACGGTTCGAGTACCCGAAGGGGCACTGGATCACGTCCAACGACTGGCGGGTGGATCTGGGGGAGGCTCCTTTAGACGCCCGTCAGTGACCGGCGTCCCTCAACTCCCGTACCACCCTTGCCGCCACGGGCACCGACACCCCGTGCCGCTCGGCCGCACGCAGCAACGCCCCGCCGATCGCGTCGAGTTCCAGCGGGCGGCCGGCCTCCGCGTCGCGCTGCATCGACGACTTGGTGTGCGGCGGGAAGGCGTCGTAGCGGGCGAGTGACTGGGCGGGGTCGTCGGGTCCGCCGCAGGCGCTGCTGACGGCCGCCGTCTCCTCCGCCAGGGCGGTCAGCTCCTCGCGGTGGCGGGTGCGTACGTCGCCGAGCGGGAGTCCGTAGCGGGTGGTCAGCAGGGCGAAGGGCGCCAGGAAGGACATCTTCGCCCAGAGGGCCGCCGTCTCGTCGGGCAGGACGCGTGTCGTCGGGCCCGCGGCGGTGAGGGCGGCGGCGAGGGTGTCGAGGCGGTCCGGGGGTACGTCCGTGCCGGCCAGGTCGATCTCGGCGAACGGGCTGCTGTGCTCGATCCGCCCCGCCGCGACGCGAGTCGACTCCGCGCGGATGACAGCGGGGGCGACCCGGTCGGGGCGGTAGCGGGCGCGCAGGGTCGCCGGGTGGTCGACGCCGTTGAGGAACGGTACGAGGAGGGCGTCGCCGAGCGCGGTGGGCGGGACGCGGTCGAGGGCTGCGTCAAGTGTCGTGTGCTTGACGGCGATCAGGCAGGCATCGACCGGTTCGCGCAGCTCGGTGCCGGCCTCGACGCGAGCCGTGAAGTCGCCGAACAGCCCGCTGCTGACCTGGATTCCGGCCGTGTTGAGTGTCTTGGCGGTGTCCTCTCCGGCCAGGCAGATCACGCGATGCCCGGCACGGGAAAGGAGTCCGGCGAGCAGTCCGCCGATGCCACCGGGACCGAGTACGGCCACGGTGAGTTCGTCGTTCGCCATGTGTGTCCCCATTCGTCGGTCGGCCCCGGAGCGGTGGCCGCCTCGGAGCGATCATCGCAGGCGACGTGCGCACCGGCGCAGGTTTCTCGGTGGAATCTCTGCCGGTCGCCTTGCGCTGGGTGAGACTGGGGTCATGTGCCGCAGTATCAAGACGCTTCGTCCGCCGGTGTTGGCCGAGGAGGCGACCGAGGAAGAGATTCGGGCCGCTGCCTTGCAGTATGTGCGTAAGGTGTCCGGGTTCCGGGCGCCGGCCGCGCACAATCAGGAGGTGTTCGACCGGGCTGTGGACGCGATCGCCGAGGCGACCGCCGAGTTGCTGGACGGGTTGGAGATCCGGGGGGTGGGGGCTCGGAGGGCGAGCTGAAGCGGGTCGGATGAAGTCGACTGCGGTTTGGCCGCGCCCCAAAGGGGCGCAGGGAACTGCGCGACCAGCCCCCACCGGCCCGCAGCCGAATCACCGTGCTTCCCAGCGGAGCGCGCCGCCGAATCACCGTCCTCCCAGCGGAGCGCGCCGCGGAGCGCGCCGCATCAGATACCCCGCCACCGCTCCCGCCGCGAACAGCGCCGCCACCGACACCGCCGTCGCCACCCACGTCGCTCCCAGCCAGTGCGCGCCGAAGTAGCCGAGGGCGACGCTGTAGGTGGCCCAGGAGAGGCCGGCCAGGGCGGACCAGGGGAGGAAGTCGCGGGCGCGGCGGTGGGCGGCGCCTGCGGAGAAGGAGACGACCGAGCGGCCGGCGGGGGCGAACCGGGCCAGGACGACGAGGGCTCCGCCGCCGCGGGCCAGGGCCGTGCCGAGACGTTCCTGCGCGGTGCTCAGGCGCCGGGAGCGGGCGATCGCGCGGTCCAGGCGGGGACCGCCCGCCCAGGCAAGGCGGTAGGCGACGAGATCGCCCAGCACGGAAGCCGTCGTGGCGCACAGCGTCAGGGCCAGGATGTCGGGGACCTGGTGCGGTACGCCGTCCGTCGCCGAACCCGCCGCTGCCGCCGTCGCCGCCGTGATGACCAGGACCCCGCTCGGCAGGACCGGGAGGAAGACGTCCAGGAGGATGGACAGGGCCACCACCGCATAGATCCATGGGCCGGCCGTCAGCGACCCCACACTCTCGAACACCATTACTCCCCGTGACTCCCCCGTAGAACCACCCGACCGTGCCGCGACGTCGCGGGGGAGCGGCAGGGGCGGCCCATAACAGCCATACAGCGTACGCCGGGGGTGTGACAGGGGATTCACGGGGGGCTCGTGGGTTCCGCACGGCATGTTCACCCGGCTGCCGCGCCCCGGGGGCGGCTTCGGCCGGTGTCCCGTAGCACGGACAAGGGGCGACACATCACTCCTGAACGTGAGGAACGGTACACATCATGGTGGCAGGTATATGCGCGGGCGCCGTCGCCGCGGCCGTGCTCGCGGCCGGCAGCGGCGCCGCCGAGTACTGCTCGGTGCAGAAGGACGGGCGTTTCGTGCCGCCCTCGGCCCATGTGGCGACGGACGCCGTCACATATGACATGGCACTGGTCCCGGCCGGGTCGTGGATCGAGGTCCGTCAGCTGACCGAGGAGAAGACCGGCAAGACGACCGTACGGTTGTGGGTGAAGGGCATGAAGCCCGGGCACGCGTACGGCGTCCATGTGCATCAGAAGCCGTGTGCCGCCGACCCCGCCGCCGCGGGCGGGCACTACCAGAACAAGGTGTCCACCGACCCCGCGGACGTCAACGCCGAGAACGAGGTCTGGCTCGATTTCACCGCAGGCCAGAACGGCAGCGGCCGGGCGAGCGCCTACCACGACTGGGGCTTCCGGGAGGGTGAGGCGTCCTCCGTGGTGATCCACGACGTGCCCGGCCCGAGCGGGGGCCGCGTGGCCTGCTTCACGGTTCCCTTCGTGTAGGGCGCCGCAACCGCCGTACCATCTGGAGACGCGACGGCGCCTCCCCCGTACACGCGGGAGAGGCGCCGTAGTGCCCGCTGAGGAAACCGGTGCCGGTCAGGCGGTCACCGGTGTCTGGTGCGAGGCCCGCTGTTCCCTCTTCGAGCGCTTCGCGAACAGCTGGTCCAGGCCGAACGCGCCGGAACCGGTGAAGATCAGCAGCAGGAAGGCCCAGCAGAACATCGCCGCGGCCTCGCCGCTGTTCTCCATCGGCCACAGGGCCTCCGGCTGGTGGACCTTGAAGTACGCGTACGCCATGGAGCCCGAGGCGATGAACGCGGCGGCGCGCGTGCCCAGGCCGAGCAGGACGAGGGTGCCGCCGACGAGCTCGATGACGGCGGAGTACCAGAAGGGCCAGGTGCCCGCGGACACCGTCCCGCCCTGGCCGTCGGCCCCGCCCAGGACTCCGAAGAGCTTGGCGGCGCCGTGGCAGAGGAAGAGCAGGCCGACGACGATGCGGAACAGGCCGAGTGCGTAGGGCTGAGCACTGTTGAGACGTGCGGTCAGTGCGGACATGTGGGGGTACTCCTTCGGTCGGGCCGGTCCATGGGGCGGCCCGGTCTGGGGGACAGAACCGAGTGAGTGGCCAAGGCTAGGTGTGCCTAATCAATGCTTGCAAGTTCAACATTCGGCCATGGCGTGTATTCCTCTTGCGGCTCCGATTCGGCCGCCGCTGCACGTAGAACCGTTCTCGCCACCGCGTCGGCATCCGAAAGCGTGACCGAATCCACACCTGGTCTGGCCCCCGCCGCCGTCACCCAGTGCACGCCCTCGGTCGGCACACCGAAGGCGAACCGCCTTGCGTGCGCGCGCCCTTGACGGTCGATCAGACGATACGGCCGCGGTGTTACGTCCAGCCCTCCCGTTTCGTAGCCGTCGACGGTGTGCGGCCGGCACTGTCCGGTCTTCAGCAGCCGGGCGAGGAGGTCGTCGGCCGTGCGCCGCAGATCGGGTTCCGGAAGCCGTGCCTCTATGAGGGTCGTCACGTGTACGGCGGACCCCGGCACGTCGGGGGAGTGCGCGAGCCACGCCCCCTCGCCCTCCCGCACCTCCAGCCGCGGCCCGAGCACCTCCACCACGCCCGCCTCCATCAGGGCCGCCAGCTCCTCGATCCGGCGCCGGGGCGGGCCGATGGAGAGGAACGCGTTGAGCGGCGTGTACCAGCGGTCAAGATGATCCCGGTGGGACGCGCCCGCGAGTCCGCCATGGTCGACGATCTGCCGCAGCTCGTTGCGCAGATCCCGCAGCACATCCAGCGCCGCCTTCAGCGGACCGGCGACATTGCCGAGCGCGGCCTGGGCGGCGTCCTCACGCAGATACGTCAGCAGCCACGCACGCCAGGCGCCGGGGTCGGTGAAGTCCTGCCCCGCGTACGGGCGGGAGATGCGGTCCCAGGACCAGTGGTCGGCCTCCGCCACCCCGAACTCGTCCAGCACGGCGGCTTCTTGGGGGCTGCGGTGCGGGACGGCGAGGAAACGGTCCCTGAAATCCTCCCGCTCCCCCAACAGTGCCTCGTAGTAGACCGTCTCCACCTCCTTCGCCACCAACGGCCATATCTCCGTCAGGAAGTCCGGTGCCTCGCCGGAGTCGGCGCGTTTGCGGAAGCGGGCGATGGTCTCGTCGGTGAGGACGAGGGGGAGGTGGCGGCCGTAGGGGCCCTTGGCGTTGTCGCCGCGGGCCTGGTAGGGGATGCCGCGGCGTGAACCGGCGTAGAGGCGGGGCTCGTTGCCGGAGGGGAGGTAGCGCAGGGTGCCGGTGGCCGTGCGGGTGAATCGGCCGTCGCGGCCGGTGGTCAACAGGGCCATGTGGTCGAAGAAGTTGAGGCCCAGGCCGCGCAACAGCACCGGTTCGCCGGGGGATATGGCGGAGAGGTCGACGTCGGCCGGGTTGGCGGGGGGTATGTGGCGCAGGCCGTGGGTCTCGGCGTATGCCGCGTGCCGTCGCTGGGCCAGGTCCGCGACCGTCGGCAGATGGCCCTGGGCGAGGACGACGGCGGACAGGCCGGCCAGGGTGCGGCCGTCGTCGAGGATGAGGGTCTGGCGGCCGTCGGGGGCGTCGTCCAGGCGTACGGCCCGTGCCGCGTGGGTCTCGACGCGTACCGCCCGCGGTGCCTCGCGGACGACCTTCGCGAACACCCACTCGAGATAGCGGCCGTAGTGCGCGCGGGTCGGGTACTCGTCGGGGCCCAGGTCGCCGTCCGCCCAGTCGTGCAGGCTGGGGCCGGGGCGGACCGGGCCCGAGCAGTCCACGCTGTCGTCGGTGAAGAGCGTCACCTGACTGGCCACCGTGTTCATCAGCAACTGCGCGGACTGCGCGGAGCGCCAGACGCGGCCGGGGCCGGGCGGCGCCGGGTCGATCACATGGACCCTCAGCCGGGTGCCGGGTGGGAGGAGCTCCGGCGCGGAGGCGCAGAGGCGTTCCAGGACGCTGGTGCCGCGCGGCCCCGCGCCGACGAGGGCGACCCGGACCTCGGCGGACTCGGCGTGCGCTGCGGATTCCGCGGGCGGTGCAGACAAAACGGTGTCTCCCGGGCATGTGGGGCGCGTTGCGTCAAACCGCCCAGAGGAAGCGGACGGTCCGCCTCATCATGCCGTCGGGAGAGGGAAGATCCGAGCCCAGGAGGCAGGGAGTGTGGGGCGCCTCACTCGCATCACGGGCATCATGCGCATCGCGTGCGAACCGGCCCCTTCACCGCGTCAGCTGCGATTCCTCCACCGTCTTCAGCCGCGCCTCGCCCGCCTTCTCCGCCCGCGCCTGATCGATCCGCAGCCGCGCCGAACGTCCGCGCAGTGTCAGGGTCATGAGCTGGTTGCCGAACCAGGGCCCGCCGGTGCACCGCCAGTCGATCGGTGGCCGGGGCACCTTGCCGTGCCCGGCGAACCGGCGGCCCAGGACCCGCGCGGTGGCGGACCAGCCGAAGCGGAAGCCGACGCGGATCGCCATGTGGATGGCGTTGTGGACGGGGGAGCAGGTCAGCTGGAACACGCGGGCGTCGGGACCGCCGGCGGGCCACGTCGGCTCGGCGACGTACGCGTGATGGACGTCCCCCGACAGCACGCACACCGTCGCCGGCGCACCGTCCCCCGAACCGGCCTCCGCGATCAGCGCCGTCAGCGCGTCGAAGGACGCCGGGAACGCCGCCCAGTGCTCCAGGTCCGCGGCCCGGCGCAGCTTCTCCCCGAACCCCGCCCAGCGCGCGCCCTTCTCGCCCCGGCACAGCGCCGCGTTCCACCCCTCGGCGTCGTGCACCAGATGCGGCAGCAGCCAGGGCAGGGAGGTGCCGATGAGGAGGTGGTCGTACGAACCGGGCTCCTGAAGCGCCTGTTCGCGCAGCCACCGCTCCTCGCCCGGGTCGAGCATCGCGCGGCGCCCCTCCTCCAGGACGCGGGCCGCGCGGGTGTCCACCATCAGCAGCCGGACGCGGCCGAAGTCGCGGCGGTAGCTCCAGCGGACGGAGGTGGGGTCGGCGTCGGACTTGGCGGCGAAGGCGCGCAGAGCGTCGGTGCCGTCGGGTGTCTCGCGTACGGCCGTGTACAGCGGGTCGTCGGCCAGCTCGGCCGGGGAGAGGTTGCCGATGTGCTGGTGGACCCAGTACGACATCAGGCCGCTCAGCAGCCGCTCGCGCCACCACGAGGTGGCCCGCATGTCGGCGAGCCAGGCGGCGGAGGTGTTCCAGTCGTCGATGACGTCGTGATCGTCGAAGATCATGCAGCTGGGCACGGTGGACAGCAGCCACCGCACCTCCGGGTCGAGCCACGACTCGTAATAGAGGCGCGTGTACTCCTCGTAGTCCGCGACCTCGCTGCCGGGCGGTTCGCGCAGATCGCGGCGGGCGGCGAGCCAGCGGCGGGTGGCCTTGGAGACCTCGTCCGCGTAGACCTGGTCGCCCAACAGCAGCAGGACGTCGGGCCGTTCGCCGTCCGGGTCGGCCGCCATCCGCGCGGCCAGCGTGTCCAGGGCGTCCGGGCCCACCGGGTCGGCCTCGTCGGCGGGCGGCGCGGCCCAGCGGCAGGAGCCGAAGGCGACATGGACGGCGTCGTCCTCGGCCGGCGTGCGGATCAGGGAGGGCGGGAAACGGGAGTCCGGCAGCGGCCACACGCGCGCGCCGTCGAGGAACACCTCGTACGACTGCGATGTGCCCGGAGTGAGGCCGTTCACCTCGACGAGTGCGTAGTGATGCCCCGCGATCTGGAAGGTGGGGGACTCGCCGCGCGTGCCGTCGGCGCAGCGCACCTCGGCGGTGCACGGACGGCCCGCCTCGACCCAGATGGTCGCGGACGAGCCGTCGGCGTATCTCAGCAGTGGTCCCAGTCGCAGTTCGGCCACCTCATGCCCTCCTCCGTCGCCCCGTACGGTACGGAACGACGGAGGTCAGCGGGGAGGTTCCGCAGATCACGGTTTGCCGAACTCCGTCGGTACGTCCGTCAGCAGCCGGACAGGTAGTTCGTCAGCGCGCTCTTCTCGGCGGAGTCGACGGAGAGGTCGTAGTAGTACTTCACCTGGACCCAGGCGCGGACGTAGGTGCAGCGGTAGGAGGAGACCGACGGCATCCAGGTGGCCGGGTCCTGGTCGCCCTTGGCCTGGTTGACGTTGTCCGTGACCGCGATCAGCTGCGGGCGGGTCAGGTCGTTGGCGAAGGACTGGCGGCGGGAGGTGGTCCAGCTGTCGGCGCCGGAGTCCCAGGCCTCGGCCAGCGGAACGAGGTGGTCGATGTCGACGTCGGAGGCGGCGGTCCAGGTGGCGCCGTCGTAGGGGGAGAACCAGCGGCCGCTGGTGGCGGCGCAGGAGGAGTCCTGGACGACGTTCGTGCCGTCGCGCTTCAGGACGACCTCGCGGGTGTTGCAGGCGCCGGACTGGGTGATCCAGTGGGGGAACAGGTCACGGTTGTACCCGGTGCGGTCCTCGGTGGCCACGGTGAGCTGGGCGAGGTAGCTGCGCGCGGTGGCGCCGCTGACGGGGGTGGGGAGGGCGGCGGAGGCGGTCGGGCTGTTGAACAGCGCGACCGAGGCTATGAGTCCGGTGAAAGCCGCGAGTATGCTGAGGCGTCGACGCGCGTAGAACTTCGGCATGCGAACTCCCTTGAGTTGTGGGGGTGTTGGGCGCGAGCGGGGTAATGCTCGCGACGCCGTGTTGCGCTCGGGTGTTCGTTCGGTAAGAAGCTAGTGACGTGCTCATGACACATCAAGGTTGAGAGCGGAACTTTCTGGTCCGTCTGCCGTCCCGTACGATGAATGCCGCAGAAGGGGAGTAGCTCTTCGCCGGACCGTCGACATACTGCTCAGCTCGTCTGAGCCGGCGCCCGGAGGCGGGCCTCACGCGTGAGGCCGGCCAGCGAGACCTTCGGCAAGCAGTGCACCGCCTGTGTCGTTCGGCACGGGCGCCGCGTGTGCTGCCGTGCCGAGGTGTCTCATGTGACATAGCACTCTCGGTGGGGCAGCCCCGACCGATTGAGGAACCTTGATCAGCTTCACCGTCATGGCGCTGGTGTTCGGCGTCGTCTTCCTCGCCGAACTGCCGGACAAGACCGCACTCGCCGGCCTCGTCCTCGGCACCCGCTATCGCGCCTCGTACGTCTTCGTCGGCGTCGCCGCCGCCTTCGCGCTGCATGTCGCGCTCGCCGTCGCGGCGGGCAGTGTGCTGACGCTGCTGCCGCAGCAGATCCTGCACGCGCTGACCGGGGTGCTCTTCCTCGGTGGGGCGGCCGTGCTGCTGATGAAGAAGGACGAGGACGAGGAGGAGGTCCGCAAGCCGGAGAACCAGTCCTTCTGGAAGGTGTCCGGGGCCGGGTTCATGCTCATCCTGGTCGCCGAGTTCGGTGACCTGACGCAGATCATGACGGCGAATCTCGCCGCGCGGTACGAGGACCCGCTCTCCGTCGGGCTCGGTGCGGTGCTTGCGCTGTGGGCGGTCGCCGGACTGGGCATCGTCGGTGGAAAGGCGCTGATGAAGCGGGTTCCGCTGGCGCTGATCACCAAGATCGCGGCGTTGCTGATGCTGGGGCTCGGGGTGTGGAGTCTCTGGGAAGCCGTGGCCGGCTGAGCTGAACGGTCGGTGAACCCTTCTCGAAGGCGGTGGCGGGAACGGGCCCGGTTTTGTACCGTGAAGGAACAAAGTGGCTCCGCCCGTTTTCCCTGACCGGCGGGCGGGCCCGCTTTGTTCTTGTCGTTCCTCGGGTGCCAGCCTTCACTTCCGCGTCTTGGAGTTGCCGATGACGGCCACGACCGTGCTCACCGCCCGTGCCCTGCTGCTCGACATGGACGGCACCCTCGTCAACTCGGACGCCGTCGTCGAGCGGATCTGGCGGCGCTGGGCCGAGCGGAACGGGCTCGATGGGGACGAGGTCATGAAGGTCGCGCACGGTCGGCAGGGGCACGCCACGATGGCGCTGCTGTTGCCCGAGCGGGCGATGGAGCGCAACCATGCGGACAATGCGCGCATGCTCGCGGAGGAGACCGCCGATACGGACGGCGTCGTCGCCATTCCGGGCGCTCCGGAGTTCCTGGCCTCGCTGCGTGGGTTGCCGCACGCCCTTGTCACCTCTGCGGACGTTGCCCTCTCTACGGCTCGGATGACTGCCGCGGGGCTTGCTCTGCCGGAGCCGCGCATCACTGCCGAGTCGGTCGGTGCGAGCAAGCCCGATCCGGAGGGCTTCCTCAAGGGTGCGGCGGAACTGGGCGTTGCCCCGGCCGACTGCATCGTCTTCGAGGACTCGGGTGCGGGTATTCAGGCGGGGCGGGCTGCGGGGATGCGGGTTGTGGGGGTCGGGGCGCGGGCCGGGGTCCATGAGCCGGATGTGGTGGTGCGGGACCTTACGCAGGTGCGTGTGGAGGGCGTGGGGGACGGGACGCTTCGGGTGTACGTCGGGTAGGGCGTCGGTGCTGTGAGGTGCCCGGTGTGTGGGCTGGGCGGGGGTGGGTCGCGCAGCCCGGCGCTGACGGGGTGCCGCCTGCGCCCACCCGTGCCGCCCCAGGCGGCACGCATGCCCGCAGCTTGGGCGGGACAGCAGCCCGCAGCTTGGCGGGAGGGCGGCCCGGCGCCTGCTGGGTGGGGGCCGCCCTAGGCGGCACGCATGCCCGCAGCTTGGGCGGGACAGCAGCCCGCAGCTTGGCGGGAGGGCGGCCCGGCGCCTGCTGGGTGGGGGCCGCCCTAGGCGGCACGCATGCCCGCAGCTTGGGCGGGACAGCAGCCCGCAGCTTGGGCGGGACAGCAGCCCGCAGCTTGGCGGGAGGGCGGCCCGGCGCCTGCTGGGTGGGGCCCGGCCTGGGCGGCACGACTGCCCGCAGCTGAGCTGAGCCTGCCCGCGGTCTCGGTGGGTTTAGGGCTCCTGTGTCTCCGACTCCAGGCGTTCTCGGGTCTCGAGGTCGTAGACGCCGTACTCCTGCGGCACGATGCCCCGCCACAACTGATACTGGCGGACCGCGTCCTCGACGCCCTCGTTGTAGGTGCCCTTGGCCTCCCTCGTGTAGACGTCGGCCTGGGTCAGGCGTAGTTCGAGTTCGACGACCTCCGGGCCCTCGTCGCCGCGGCTCAGGACGGGGGCCTCGGCTTCGCGGCCGTTTTCCGGTCCGCCCGCGGAGTCGGTGGCGCCGGCGGTCGGCGTGGGGGTGTTCGTAGGGTCGGGTGTGCGGGTGGGAGTCGGTGCGGGGGAGTTCGAGCGGGTCGGGGTCGGTGAGGGGGAGCCGTTCTCCGTGGGTGTGGGGGAGGGTGCCGCGGAGGTCGGCTGTGCGGGCGTGGTGCTCGCGGACGGTGAGTCGGGGGCCGCGGTGGGCGTGGTGTCCGGCACGCTCGCCCGGACCTCCTCCGGCAGGGCCTGGTCCCGGGTCGGGGTGTCGTACGAGAGGAGCCCGCTCGCCAGGCCGGCCGCGGTGACGACGGTGACGAGGACGCCCGCGACGCCGAACATGAGGGTGCGGCGGGGGCGGCGGGGTGATTCCTCGTCGGGGGCGCTGCCGAAGGGGGCGGGCCCGCCCGTGAACAGGCTCAGGTCGGCGTCACTGGGCTCGGTGGCAGCCGGTGCCGGTGGAGTCGGCGGTACGGCCGGCAGCGGCATCGTGGAGTGCGGGTCCGCGGGTCTGGGTGGGGCCTCCGGCGCGCCCTCCAGTTCGACGTACGGCCGGATGCGCAGCGGGTCGAAGTCCTCCGCTGCTGCCGCCTCCGCCGTACGCACCTCGCGCAGGGCCTCGGCCGCGCGCTCGGTGCAGGCGCAGGACGGGGTGTGGTCGGGCCCCCTGGGTGCCCCGCACTCCGGGCATTGGTGACCCTTCGGCTCTGCCACGCGTTGGTTCCCTCCCTTTGCGAACTCCAGCGATTATGCAGACCCTTCCTCCACACGTTCCACACACGCCCCGGAATAGCGCCTTCCACTCGGATTGAACAGGCCATAACCGGTCACACCGGCCAGCATGGAGGAGTAACGAGAGCCGCGGGAGGTCTTCATGGCCGGGGATACGCACGGTAGGACGGGGGATGTGCAAGACGGACAGCCCCCGGAGCGGCCCCCCAAGAAGGGGGTCGCCGCCCGGGAGAACGTCTCCGTGAACGTCCTCGTCCCGATCGGCGCCCTGCTCCTCGGGATGCTGCTCGCGGCCCTCGATCAGACCATCGTGTCGACCGCGCTGCCCACCATCGTCAGCGACCTCGGCGGTATGGATCACCTGTCGTGGGTGGTCACCGCCTACTTGCTGGCGTCGACGGCGGCGACTCCGCTGTGGGGCAAGCTCGGTGACCAGTACGGACGGAAGCGGCTGTTCCAGATCGCGATCGTGATCTTTCTGATCGGATCGGCGTTGTGCGGAATGGCGCAAAGCATGTCCGAACTGATCGCGTTCCGGGCGCTTCAGGGTCTCGGTGGCGGCGGGTTGATGGTGCTGTCGATGGCGATCGTGGGCGACCTCGTGCCACCGCGTGAACGCGGGCGCTATCAGGGGCTGTTCGGTGCGGTCTTCGGTGCGACGAGTGTGCTCGGGCCGCTGCTGGGCGGGCTGTTCACCGAGCATCTGAGCTGGCGCTGGGTGTTCTACGTCAATCTGCCGATCGGCGTCGTCGCGCTCGCCGTCATCGCGGCGGCCCTGCACATCCCGCACCGGGCGGCCAAGCACGTTATCGACTACCTCGGCACGTTCCTGATCGCGTCGGTCGCGACCTGCCTGGTGCTGGCGGCCTCTCTCGGCGGAACGACGTGGAGTTGGCGCTCGCCGCAGATCGTGGGGCTGGCGGTGCTCGGGGTCGTCCTCGCGCTGGCGTTCGTGGCCGTGGAGCGCAAGGCGGCGGAGCCGGTGCTGCCGTTGAAACTCTTCCGCATCCGCACCTTCACCCTCTCCGCCGTCATCAGCTTCATCGTCGGCTTCGCGATGTTCGGCGCGATGACGTATCTGCCGACGTTCCTCCAGGTCGTACAGGGCGTCAGTCCGACCATGTCCGGCGTGCACATGCTGCCGATGGTGCTCGGCCTGCTGCTGGCCTCGACCGCCTCCGGGCAGATCGTCAGCCGCACCGGCCGCTGGAAGGTGTTCCCCGTCGCGGGCACCGGCGTCACGGCGCTGGGTCTGCTCCTCCTCCACCAGCTCGACGAGCACAGCTCCACGGCCGAGATGAGCACGTTCTTCTTCGTCTTCGGTCTCGGTCTGGGTCTGGTCATGCAGGTGCTGGTGCTGATCGTGCAGAACGCGGTGTCGTACGAGGATCTGGGCGTCGCCACGTCCGGTGCGACCTTCTTCCGGTCCATCGGGGCGTCGTTCGGCGTGGCGATCTTCGGCACGATCTTCGCGGGGCGCCTCGGCGAGAAGCTCACGGACGCGTTCCGGGGTGCTCAACTGCCGCCCGGTGTCTCGGTGGACGCGCTGGAGGCCGACCCGCGCGGTATCGCGGAACTGCCCGCGGCACTACGGCCGTCGGCGCTCGCCGCCTACGCCTCATCCATCACCGACGTCTTCCTGTACGCCGCTCCTGTCGCCCTCCTCGGCTTCGTCCTCGCGTGGTTCCTCAAGGAGGACCGGCTGCGCGGGTCGGTGACGGCGCCCGACCTCACGGAGACGCTCGCCAGCAATCCGGTCGAGCGGTCGTCGTACGACGAGGTGTGCCGGGCGCTGTCGGTGCTCGGCACGCGGGAAGGGCGGCGCGAGATCTATCTCACGATCACGGAACGGGCGGGGTACGACCTGCTGCCGGCGGCGAGTTGGCTGCTGCTGCGGATGAAGAAGTACGGGTGGGCGGAACCTGGCGTTCTCGCCGAGCGCAGCTCCGTGCCGCTCACCGTCATCCTTGAGGCCGCGCGGCAGGTCGAGGAGCGGAGGCTGGCCGTCCGCGAAGGCATCGACCTCGTCCTGACCGACCGGGGCCGCGCGATCGCCGAACGCCTCGCCCAGGCCCGCGAGGACTCCCTCGCGGACCTCCTGGGCAACTGGTGGACCGCCGACCGGCCCACCGATCTGACCGAGCTGGTCAAGGAGCTGAACGAGGAGCTGTGCGGGTCGGAACGGGAGCGGCCGCGTAACGGGGCGGCGGGGCGGGCTGTGGGGGGTGGTGTCTGAGCGTCGGCGGCTGCGGGTTGTCTGTGGCTGGTCGCGCCCACGCGGCGGAGCCGCATATCGATACAGCCCCGCGCCCCTTTGGGGCGTGCAGTCACCGGTCATTTGGAATCGAAGCCCCCTAGCTTCCTGCTGAACCAGTGCTCGGCGTATTCGTAGTCGTTGTGCGGCTCGGTCTCCTCGTAGCCGAGGCGTGTGTACAGAGCGCGGGCCTCGATCAGGTCGTGGCGGGTGTCGAGGACCATGCGTTCGGCGCCGAGGGCGACGGCGGTATTCTCCGCGGCCCGTACGAGGAGTGCGGCGCCGCCCTTGCCGCGGAACGCCTCCAGCACGAAGACGCGTTTCAGCTCGGCGCTCGTTGCGTCCAGGAGTCGTACGCCTGCCGTTCCCGCGGGCTCGCCCTCGTACCGGGCCACGAGCAGCTGACCACTCGGTGGTACGAGTCCGGCGCCCGTGTCGGCGGCGATCTCTCGCTCCAGCTCTGCCGGGTCGGTGCGGCGGCCCTCGTGGAGGAGGTACCAGCGGTCGCTGACCTCTGTGTAGTACGCCCGCCAGAGCGCGGCGGCGGTGGGGGAGTCGACGGGTTCGGGGGCGACGGTCCAGGAGGTCATGGCTGTCATTGTCGGGGGCGCCGTTTGAGGTGGGGCGTCGGGGCAACCCGGGCGGTGGACCGGCTCGTAGGGAGAGTCGGGTGGGTCGAGAACCCGGAAGGCATTCATGTCTGGCGTGATCATCGCTCTGATCGTGATCGTGGCGGTCGCCGTCATCGGCGCGGCCGTCTATCTGACCCTGCGCGGCCGGGGTTCGTTCGGCGGCGGCAGGGATCTCAAGAAGCGCTTCGGGCCCGAGTACGACCGGACCGTGGCCCGGCACGACGGGGACACGCAGGCCGCCGAGCGCGAGCTGGCCGAGCGGGTGGAGCGGCACGGTGGGCTGCGGGAGCAGCCGCTGGAGCCTGCCGTGCGTGAGCAGTACACGGCCCGCTGGACGGCCGTGCAGGAGCACTTCGTCGAATCGCCGCGCGTGGCGGTCACCGAGGCCGACCGGCTGCTGGCCGAGGTGGCGACCGTCCGCGGGTTCCCGGACGGCGAGCACTACGACGAACAGCTCGCCGCGCTGTCCGTGCACCACGCGGACCATGTGCACGGCTACCGGCGCGTCCACCGCGTCGCGAACGCCCGTATGGGCACCGACGGGGACACCCGCGCCGGTACGGAGGAGATGCGGGAGGCCCTGATCGAGGCGCGGAAGCTGTTCGACGACCTCGTCGACACGCACCAGCTGCA
Source organism: Streptomyces sp. DG2A-72 (assembly GCF_030499575.1). Taxonomy (NCBI): domain Bacteria; kingdom Bacillati; phylum Actinomycetota; class Actinomycetes; order Kitasatosporales; family Streptomycetaceae; genus Streptomyces; species Streptomyces sp. DG2A-72. The sequence goes on along the minus strand of NZ_JASTLC010000001.1, from coordinate 2,915,833 downwards.
AAGGAGCTGAGGACTTGAAGAACATGCCGGAAGCGACAACCCCGCTCCTCCCGCACGACGAGCGTGACAAGCTCACGGAGCGCCTTCAGCACGCGGTCTCCGGATTCGTCGACAGCCCCCGGGCCTCCGTCGAGGAGGTCGACCGGGTGGTCGAGGAGATCACCGGCCGCGTCACCGACTCCCTGACCCAGCGCCGGCGCACCCTGCGGCGGACATGGCAGTCCGCCGACGCCGGAGAGCCCGCGGCGGCCACAGACACCGAGCAACTGCGTCTCGCCCTGCGCGACTACCGCGAGCTCGCGGAACGGCTGCTACGCATCTGAGTCAAGTGAGTCACCTGAGCCGTCCGAGTCGGCTGAGCCATCCGCCGTCCGGCGCTCCCGCCACTGCCGTACGACGTCCTCGACGTCGTACGGCTTCATCCCGAGCGGAGGGCCGGGCGGCGGCTTGAACATCATCTCGCGGATCTTGACGTTGACGTCCGTGATGATCTTCCGGGCGATCCGCTCCGATGGTGCCGCGTACGCCGCCGCCAGCGCGTCCTCCGCCTCCTTGCGCAGTGCGAGGCTCGGCGGCAGTACCGAAAGGCCCTCGCGGGCCATCTTCTCCTTGATCCACCACAGTTCGTCGTACGTGGTGTCGTAGCCCGACGGCAACGGCTTGCCCGCGCCGCGCAGTTGGGCGAACTCGCCGCGCCCCTCGGCGTCGCGGATCTGCTTGTCGACCCAGGACTCGAACGGCACACCCGGTGGCTTTCGCTCGGTCATGAGCCCATTGTGCCGGACGCCATGAGGCCGGGCGATTTATCATGCGGCGGCCAGGTAGGGACACTTCACGAGGAGCGCACGTGCTCGAACTCACCATGGCCGCCGTTTCCGCGGCGGAAGCGGGCGCCACGGCCGGCATGCTCATGGCCGACGCGCCCAGTGACCCGGGCGCCGTGCTGCGGGTGGGCCGGGACAAGTCGGTGTGCAGGCTGTCGACGCCAGATGACTGGCTGTTCGTCTCCCGGGTCCACCTGGAGTTCCTGTGCGGACCGGACGGCAGCTGGCAGGTGACCTGGCTGCGCGGCTCGCAGCCCGATCCGTCCTCCGAGGTGCGACTGACGGCCGGCGGGCATGCCCAGCCGCTGGGCTACGGCGGGACGGTGCCGCTGCCGAGGGGCGGCAGCGGCGAGCTGGTCATCGTGGACCGCACCGCCCCGCGCAGCGTCAACGTCGGCTTCTACCACGAGGCTTGAGCGCCGGACAGGCCCTACGCGAGCACGCGGGCCAGCGCGAAACCGTCGTAGCCCTTGCTGCCGACCGTCTGGATCGCGGTGCCGCTGAGCCTCGGGTGGGAGCCGATGAGTTCGAGGGCGGTGCGGGTGCCCCGGACGTCCGGGGAGGTGTCGTCGGCGTCGGCGACACGGCCGCCGCGGACGACGTTGTCGACGATGATCAGGCTGCCCGCGCGGGTCAGCTTGAGCGCCCACTCCACGTAGCCCGGGTTGTTGGCCTTGTCGGCGTCGATGAAGACCAGGTCGAAGGGGGCCGGGTTCTCGTCGGCGAGGTGGGGCAGCGAGTCCAGGGCCGGGCCGACCCGTACCTCGACGAGCTTGTCGAGGCCCGCGCGGGCGATGTTGCGGGTGGCGACCTCGGCGTGTTTGGGGCTGTACTCGAGCGAGATCAGGCGGCCGTCGGAGGGGAGCGCGCGGGCCAGCCAGATGGTGCTGTAGCCGCCGAGCGTGCCGATCTCCAGGATGTTCCGGGCGCCCTGGATCTCGGCCAGGAGCTGGAGCAGCTTGCCCTGCGGCGCCGTGACGTTGACATGCGGGAGCTCGGCGGCCTCGCTGTCGCGCAGGGCGGCGTGCAGGGCGGCGTCGTCCGGTGAGAGGTGGGTGGAGAAGTAGAAGTCGACGTCGTCCCAGCGCTGCGACTCGCTCATGCGCCTGCTGCCTTCCCTAGGGCTGGTCGGAAAGAACCGCGGTCGGGTTCCCTGCCAGTGTGATCCATATCGCGTCCCGCGGAGGCAACCTCCCCTCCCTCGCACTATCGTCTTCCAGACAAAAGAAGAGGGGACGTCAGGTGAAGCCGGGATGGCCTGCGTCCTTCTCCGGGGGCGGTGCGAGCCCCACAGGGTTCGCAAAGGGTCCTCACACGTGAGACGCGTGGGGCGAACGGGGCGGGAGGCCGACGAGGCGTGGCGAATGCGGAACACACAGGGCGACCGGCGGGTGCGTTCGGAGCGACAGCCATCGGTACGGCCAGGGCACGCCTGCGCGCGGCCCGCCTGGGTTTGTGGCTGGTCGCCGCGATCCTCGCCGTACGGCAGGTGGCCGTCGTCCTCAGCACCCCGCGCGGAGAGCGGCTGACGGACCTGGAGACCTGGGTCGGCGACAACGGTGTCCTGCACGTCAATGGCTCGCTGTACGACTCGACGCAGTTCACCGGCACCCCCGTCGTCGGCCTCGTTCTCAAGCCCCTCACCCGGTCGGCCGAACAGGCGCTCGGCTGGGGCTGGACCTTCGGCACCCTGCTGCTGGTCGTCGCGCTCGGCCTGGTCGTGGCCCGCGCCCTGCCGAAGCCCGTGACCTGGCGGGCCTCCATCCTGGCCGCGCCGGTCGCGATCAGCCTGCTGATGCTGTCGCTGCCGGTGCGCAACGCCTTCTGGCTCGGCCAGACCGGCATCATCCCCGTCCTGCTCGTCCTGGCCGGCTGCTTCGCCGTCCGCGGCGAGCGCGCCAGCGGCGTCCTGATCGGCTTGGCCGCCGCGCTCCAGCCGGCGGTGCTGCTGTTCACCCCGCTGCTGTGGTTCACCGGCAGACGCCGGGCCGCCCTGTCCACGGGCGTCACGTTCGCCGCGTGCACGGCGCTCGCATGGGCCGCGATGCCGCACGACTCGTACACCTACTGGGTGCACCACATGGCGGGCGTCGGCCTCGGTGGCGCGGCCGACGACCTCGCCAACCAGTCCCTGCACGGCGCGCTGCTGCGGCTCGGGCTGTCCGGTCCGCTGGAGATCGGACTGTTCCTGGCGCTCGGCACGACCGTCGCCGTCCTCGGCCTGCGCCGCGCCGTGCGCTACGCCCGCGACGGCCAGCTGCTCCTCGCGGTCGCGGTCACGGGCTGCACGGCGATCGCGGTCTCCCCGACCACCTGGCAGCACCAGCTCCTGTGGGTGCTCCTCGCGGTCGTCGGCCGGGTCGGCAAGCGGGCCTCCGACCGCTACGTCTGGCCGGTCGCCGTGGTCATCGTGATGACGCTCCCGGCGAAGATGCTGCTGCCGAACATGTCGGCGGTGTACGCGCTCCGCGACAACGTGGTCCTGATCGCCGCCGTGGCCGCCGCCACCGCCATCCCGTTCCTGTCGAGGACGTCCCCGTACTACCGCGCACCGATCCCCACGGAGTACGCCCCACCCGTCCCGGCCCGCTTCAAGCGCGTCCCCCTCCTGCCGTTCCTGCGCCGCGTCCTCACCCGCCCGAACCTGCTCCTTGAGCTGCTGCTCATCCGCGTCACCTACGCCGCCTACCAGAAGGTCCGTCTCGCGGCGACCGGCGGCAGCAACGCGGAGGGCCGGGCGACGGCCGAGCACCACGGCGACCAGATCCTGTCGCTGGAGCGGTTCCTGCACATGGACATCGAGCACTGGGCGAACCACGCCGTGGTCAAGGTCGACTGGCTGCGGGGCTTCTTCGACTTCTACTACACGTCGTTCCACTTCGTGGTCCCGCTGAGCGTGCTGGCCGTCCTGTACTGGCGCCGCCCGGTCGACTACCGCTGGGCCCGCGCGTCCATCGGCCTCACGACACTGCTGGCCCTGGTCGGCTTCTGGCTGTACCCGCTCGCCCCGCCCCGCCTGATGCCGGGCCTCGGCATCATCGACACCGTGCACGGCGTGCAGGACTTCTCCAAGCCGGACTACGGCACCCTGACCGCGCTCACCAACCAGTACGCCGCGATGCCGTCGCTGCACTTCGGGTGGTCCCTGTGGTGCGGGCTCGTCATCGCGATCATCGCGCCGAAGTGGTGGATGAGAGGGCTGGGGCTGCTGCATCCGTTCTTCACGCTCACGGCGATCGTGGTCACCGGGAACCACTGGATTCTCGATGCGGTGGGCGGCGCGATGGTGGTCGGTGCCGGGTTCGGGCTGGCGTACGTGTTCCAGGGGCCGCGGGCGCGGATGGTGAAGGAGGCCGCTGTCGGGGAGGAGCGGGAGCTGGTGAAACCGGGCGCCTGAACCGGCGCCGCGGTCACTCGCCGGGCAGTTCCCTTCTGGAGCCGGGCTGCAGGTATCGCCGGGTCGCCTCGGCGATGTCCTGACGGCTGTCGCGCTTGCGGGCCCGGCTGATGCCGCCCGCGTCGGGCGCGTACGGGTACGTGCCGAACCAGAGGTTCCCGTCGCGGTCCTGCATGATCGCCCGCACCAGGTTCTCCACCAGGCCGTTGTCGCGGGTGAACGACTCCCACGCCGTGCCGTCGAAGCGGCTGACGCCCCCTTCGGTGCCGAACCACATCTTGTCGTCCCGGTCGATGAACATCGCGTAGACCCGGTCGTCCACCAGACCGTCCATCATGGTCATCCGGTGCCAACCGCGGCCGTCGTAGACCGAGATGCCGTCGAGCGTGCCGAACCACATCCGGCCCTCGGGGTCCTCGAACATCGAGTAGACGCAGTCGTTGATCAGCCCGTCCCGGCGTGTGAACCGCTGCCACGACGAGCCGTCCCAGCGGCCGACGCCGGCGCCGCGTCCGTGTTCGTAGGTGCCCACCCAGATATGGCCGCGCGAGTCCTCGAACACCTTCAGGATCTCCAGGCTCGGCAGGCCGTCCCTCTTGGAGACGGAGTGCCAGCGCTGCCCGTCGAACCGGTGCAGACCGCCGCCCGAACTGGTGGCACGCCAGCAACCCACCCACAGGTTCTGCTCGCGGTCGAAGCGGATGTTCAGGATGCTCTTGCCGGTCAGTCCCGCGTTGACGAACCTGCCGGTCTCGTCGTCGAGGCGGTTCAGCCCGGCGTTCGTCCCGGCCCAGATCGTCCCCCGCGCGTCCTGGGCGAGGCAGGTCACCGCGTCACTGGCGAGCCCGTGCCGCCGGTCGTAGACCCGCCATGTGCCGTGCTCGTAGAGGGCGAGACCGCCGCCCCAGGTGCCGGCCCAGACGCGTCCGGCGGAGTCCTGGAACAGGTCGTAGATCCAGTTGTGCGGCAGCCCGTTCGCCGTGGTGAAGGAGTCCCACTCCAGGGTTTCGGCCTGCTCGTCCTCCTTGAGGAACTCCCTCATCAGGTCGCGTACGTCGCTGCGGGCCGTGGGCCCGCGGGACGACCAGCGGCGCAGTGATTTTTCATTCATCGGCGGTCCCATCCGATCCGTCGCGTGCGCTGTCGAGGAGTGCTTCCAGACGGCGGCGGAGTTCCAGCACCTGTTCGGCCTCCTCGTCGATGGCCCGCCGGATCTGCTCGTTGCGCTGCCGCATACGCAGCCGGGTCTCCTCCGGGTTGTGGACCTCGGCGTCGGTGACGTGCCGCCGGACGGACCGCAGCCGCTCGTCCAGCCGCCGCGCCGCCGCCCGGTACTCGCTCAGCCGGGCCGCGGCCTCCTCCTGGAGCACGGTCCGCCCGGCGTCGTCCTCCGCGCCGATCTCGCCCCGGTACTGGATGACGAGGGCCTCCATGACGACGTGGTCCTTGGCCTTGTACGCGGAGTACGCCACATCGAAGACCGCGAAGGAGGCGTCCGAGGTGTCGGCGTGGACCGAGGGCAGGACGATGCGCTTGAAGTCCCGGACGATGCGTTTGCGCGCGGCGTCGTCCAGTCCGTCGTCCCCGTCTGCGATCGGCTCGTCCTCGGCGTCGGGGACGGCACCACGGCGGGCCGTCTCCGCCGCGTCGTCCGGCTCGGCGGTGAGCACGGCGTGGACGTAGTCCTCGATCTCCTGGGCGCTCTCGTAGCCGTCCCGCTCGATCCTCGTACGGATCCGGTCGAGCTCCGCCTCCAGACGCCTGCGCTGCCCGATGATGTCGTGCAGCTGCTGCGCGGCATGCAGCACCTGCGTGCTGAACGTGTCCTCGAACTCCCGCATCCGGCCGGACAGTTCGATATACGCGGCGAGCGCGCGCACGACCTGTTCCCGCACTTCGTTGGTCGCCTGGATCAGGGCCGCGGTGGTCTCAAACCTGGGGACAAGTCTGCTCACGCCCTAACTCAACCGGTCACTGCTCGGGACCCCTCCCGAAAGCCACTCATCCGCTCGGGTTACGGCACTCGAACCACACGGTCTTGCCGCCGTCCGCTCGCCGGTCCACCCCCCACTTGTCGACCACCGCATCCAGCAGCACCAGCCCGCGCCCGCCCTCCGCCTCCGGCGGCAGCTCACTCCGCAGGGAAAGCAGTCGGGAGCACCCGTCGGACACCTCCACCCGCACTCCGGCCCCCGCCTGCCGCAGCACCACCAGCTGGCATCGCCGGTCCGGAACATGCCGTACGACGTTGGCGACCAGCTCGGTCACGGCCAGTTCGGCTGCGTCGGACAGCTCCGCCATCTCCCACTCGTGCAGCAGCGAGCGGACGATACGGCGGATGTGGCGAGCCGAGTGTGCGCCGACGGTGAGGCGCATGGCGTACTGGATTGGTTCGTTCACACTACGAGGTTGGCCTGGCGCGACTACTGTGGGCTACCGAACGGATACAACTGGCTCTGCAGTGGGGGCTGTTAGTGACGCACATCAACGTTCTGGATCCGGGAGCCTCGCCGCTCGACTACTACGGCTTCGAGCTGCGCCGCCACCGAGAGGTCGCCGGCCTGACGCAACGCCAGCTCGGCGACATCCTCAACTACACCGGCTCGATGGTCGGCCAGATCGAAACGGCCCGGAAGCTGCCGACGCCGGAGTTCAGCCAGCGGGCGGATGCGGCGCTGGAGACGGGCGGGTTGCTGTACCGGCTGGTTGATCTGGTGCTGCGTAGTCAACTTCCGGCCTGGTTTCAACAGGTGGCGGAACTCGAAGTACGGGCCACGGAGATCGGCACCTTCCAGACGCACATGGTCCACGGCCTCCTCCAGACCGAGGCATACGCCCGTGCCGTCCTCAGCGTGCTGGACGAGACCAACCTCGATGACCGCACCGCCGTGCGACTGGCTCGTCAGCGCATCTTCGAGAAGGAGGAAGCGCCGGTCTTCTGGATGATCGTCAGCGAGGCTGCGCTGTACCAGGAGATCGGTGGCCGTGAGGTCATGCGGAACCAACTCGCGCATCTGTTGGGCTTCGAGAGCAATCCGCGGATCAATGTGCAGGTGTTGCCGTTCTCGGCGGGTGCGCATGCAGGGCTGCAAGGCTCATTCAACCTCTACCGCTTTCCCAGCGACCCGACCATCGTCTACACGGAGGGCTACGGCAGCGGGCACCCCACCGCCAACCCGGACACCGTCAAAGACTGCTCGCTCCGTTACGATCATCTTCAAGCCGCCGCGCTCTCCCTCAGGGATTCGGCGGACCTGATGCGGCGGGTAATGGAGGAACGCTATGGCGAGCAACGCGATTCCGACGGGCATCCAGTGGCGTAAGTCCAGCTACAGCGGCGACCAGGGCGGCGATTGCGTCGAATGCGCGCCGCTCGGGCCCCTGGCCTGGTGCAAGTCGACGTACAGCGGTGACCAGGGCGGCCAGTGCGTCGAGATCGCCGAAGCCCCCTGCGCCACCATCGCCATCCGCGACTCCAAGAACCCGGCGGGACCGATGCTCACCCTCGATCCCGCCGCGTTCACCACCTTCCTCTCCTGGACCGCAGCCGCCGACTGAGCAGGACGGGCGAAGTCCACTCCGGTTCGGCAGCGCCCCTAAGGGGCGCGGGGAACTGCGCGACCAGCCACGACGGCGCCGCGGATTTACAGCCGCTGAATGATCGTGCCGGTGGACAGCGCGCCACCCGCGCACATGGTGATGAGCGCGAACTCCTTGTCCGCCCGCTCCAGTTCATGCAGCGCGGTGGTGATCAGGCGGGCCCCTGTCGCGCCCACCGGATGCCCGAGCGCGATCGCACCGCCATTGACGTTGACCTTCGCCAGGTCCTGATCGAAGACCTGGGCCCAGCTCAGCACTACGGACGCGAACGCCTCGTTGATCTCGACGATGTCGATGTCCTTCAGCGTCATGCCCGCCTTGCCCAGCACCGCACGCGTCGCGTCGATCGGTCCGTCGAGGTGGAAGTGAGGGTTGGCGCCGACGAGGGCCTGGGCGACGATCCGGGCCCGGGGGCGGAGTTTCAGCGCCCGCGCCATCCGCTTCGACGCCCACATGATGGCGGCCGAACCGTCCGAGATCTGCGACGAGTTGCCCGCCGTATGGACGGCCGTAGGCATGATCGGCTTCAGCCCGGCCAGCGCCTCCATGGACGTGTCGCGCAGCCCTTCGTCCTTGTCCACGAGCCGCCACATGCCCTGTCCGGCCCGCTGCTCGTCCTCGGTGGTCGGCACCTGGACGGCGAAGGTCTCCTTCTTGAACCGCTCCTCGGCCCAGGCGTTGGCGGCCCGCTCCTGGGAGATGAGCCCGAGCGAGTCGACGTTCTCCCTCGTCAGCCCACGATGGCGCGCGATCCGCTCCGCCGCCTCGAACTGATTGGGCAGGTCGACGTTCCATTCCTCGGGGAACGGCTTCCCGGGCCCGTGCTTGGACCCCGACCCCAGCGGCACACGCGACATGGCCTCGACGCCGCAGCTGATGCCGACGTCGATGACGCCCGCGGCGACCATGTTGGCCACCATGTGGGAGGCCTGCTGGGAGGAGCCGCACTGGCAGTCGACGGTCGTGGCGGCCGTCTCGTACGGCAGGCCCATGGTCAGCCACGCGGTCCGCGCGGGGTTCATGGACTGCTCGCCGGCGTGGGTGACGGTGCCACCGGCGATCTGCTCGACGCAGTCGGCGGGGATGCCGGTGCGGCCGAGGAGTTCACGGTAGGTCTCGCCCAGGAGGTAGGCGGGGTGGAGGTTGGCGAGCGCACCGCCGCGCTTGCCGATGGGGGTGCGTACGGCTTCGACGATCACGGGTTCCGCGGCCATGGGGGTGGGTCCTCTCCGTGGGCCTGTCCGGCGGATCAGGCCTGGGTCGCGGGGCCTGGTGCGCACATCTGCCGCGTTGTCGTCAGTCGCCGACGCTCCGCGTCGACTCCCTCCTCCGCCTTGCAGCTGCACGCACCAGGCCCCGCTCACCCGTGCTTCTTCGGGCGCCCTGGGCCGAGGCCGGCCTGATCCGCCGGACAGGCCCGGTTACCCGCGCGGCGCGGGGGCGTCCCGGCCAGCCCGCCACGCAGAACTAGTACGCGTTCTAGTTCTGTCTGCAGTTTGCTGACACGCCGTCCATTGCCGCAAGGGTCGTGCAGCCTCCGAAGTTGCGATCTGCGCGAGTTCTGCACGCAATTGGACGTGCCGTACCCCTTGCTACTTGTAGAACCCGTTACTACCTTCACGGCGATTCCCCGTTACTGATGGACCGTCAGATGGCCGGAGCCGCCGATGTCCTGTCCAGCGCTTCCCGACGGGTTCGACTTCACCGACCCCGATCTGCTGCACCACCGAGTGCCCCTGCCGGAGTTCGCCGAGCTGCGCCGGGCCGAACCGGTCCGCTGGATCCCCCAGCCGTCCAACCTCGCCGGTTTCCAGGACGAGGGGTACTGGGCCGTCACCCGGCACGCGGACGTCAAGTACGTCTCCACGCACCCCGAGCTCTACTCCTCCTACCTCAACACCGCGATCATCCGCTTCAACGAGCACATCGAGCGGGACGCGATCGACGCCCAGCGCCTGATCCTGCTCAACATGGATCCGCCGGAGCACACCCGGGTCCGCCAGATCGTCCAGCGGGTCTTCACGCCACGCGCGATACGGGCGTTGGAGGACCGGCTGAGGGCGAGGGCGGGCTCCATCGTGGCGGAGGCCCGCGCCCACCCCGGCCCCTTCGACTTCGTCACCTCCGTCGCCTGCGAACTGCCCCTCCAGGCCATCGCCGAGCTGATCGGCATCCCGCAGGACGACCGGGCCAAGATCTTCGACTGGTCCAACAAGATGATCTCGTACGACGATCCGGAGTACGCGATCACCGAGGAGGTCGGCGCCCAGTCGGCCACCGAACTCATCGCGTACGCCATGAACATGGCCGCCGATCGCAAGGAGTGCCCGGCCAAGGACATCGTGACCACGCTGGTGTCGGCGGAGGACGAAGGCAACCTCCGCTCCGACGAGTTCGGCTTCTTCGTGCTGATGCTGGCGGTGGCGGGAAATGAGACGACGCGCAACGCCATCACCCATGGCATGCACGCGTTCCTGACCCACCCCGACCAGTGGGACCTCTACAAGGCGGAACGTCCCGCGACGGCCGCGGAGGAGATCGTCCGCTGGGCGACCCCGGTCAACTCCTTCCAGCGCACGGCCACCCAGGACACGGAGCTGGGCGGCAAGCAGATCAAGAAGGGCGACCGGGTCGGCATCTTCTACGCCTCGGCCAATCATGACCCCGAGGTCTTCGACAACCCCGACACCTTCGACATCACCCGCGATCCGAACCCGCACCTCGGCTTCGGCGGGGGAGGCCCGCACTACTGCCTGGGCAAGTCCCTGGCCGTCCTGGAGATCGACCTGATCTTCAACGCGATCGCCGACGCGATGCCGGACCTGCGACTGGTGGGCGACCCGCGGCGGCTGCGCTCGGCGTGGATCAACGGTGTGAAGGAACTCCAGGTGAGCCTGGCCTGACGCTCGGGCCGGCGGCTGCTCCCGGCGCGCCGCCGGCCCGTCCCGAGGGAGGCAGGAGCATCCCCCTACGCCCCGTTCCTGCCTCCCCCGCGACACCTCACCGGACGCCGCGGAGGCATGGCTCGCGGAGATTCGGCAACTCGGTGACCGAGCCTTTCCCTCCGTGACCGAAAGCGCCGGGAGTATGACCGCAACCTCCACCACCACCGCGCCCGCAGCGGAGCCCCTCACCTCCCCGGTCAGCTCCCACAACGAGTGGGACCCGCTGGAGGAGGTCATCGTCGGACGTCTCGACGGCGCCACCATCCCCTCCGGCCACCCGGTCGTGACCTGCAACATTCCGGGGTGGGCGGCGCGGCTGCAGGGGATGGCCGCCGGCCTCCGGTATCCGCGCAGGCTGATCGAGCCGGCGCAGCAGGAACTCGATGAGTTCGTCGCGCTACTGCGCTCCCTCGGCATCACGGTCACCCGCCCCGACCCGGTCGACCACCGGCGGCGCTTCGCCACCCCCGACTGGTCGTCGTACGGCTTCTGCACCACCTGCCCGCGCGACAGCCTCCTCGTGATCGGCGACGAGATCATCGAGACGCCGATGGCGTGGCCGTGCCGGTACTTCGAGACCCACCCCTACCGCACGCTCCTGAAGGACTACTTCCGGCGCGGCGCGCGCTGGACGGCGGCACCGAAGCCACAGCTCACCGACGCCCTGTTCGACCCGGACTTCCGTGTCCCCGGGCCCGGCGAGCCGATGCGCTACATCCTCACCGAGTTCGAGCCGGTCTTCGATGCCGCCGACTTCGTACGCGCGGGACGGGATCTCTTCGTCACCCGGAGCAACGTCACCAACCGCATGGGCATCGAGTGGCTGCGCCGCCATCTCGGGCCCGGCTACCGGATCCACGAGATCGAGAGCCGCTGTCGCACGCCGATGCACATCGACACGACCTTCCTCCCGCTCGCGCCCGGAAAGGTCCTGGTCAACCCCGAGTACATCGACGTGGACCACCTCCCCGACGTCCTGAAGTCCTGGGACGTCCTGATCGCCCCCGAGCCGGACCCGATCGACGAGCGCCTGCTCAAGGTCACCTCGATGTGCGGCAAGTGGCTCAGCATGAACGTCCTCATGCTCGACAGCACCCGCGTGATCGCGGAACGCCACCACACCAGGATGCTGCGCGCCCTCGAATCCTGGGGCTTCGAGCCGGTCCCGTCCGACCTGCTGCACTACGCCCCCTTCGGCGGCTCATTCCACTGCGCCACCCTCGACATCCGCCGCCGCGGCACGCTGGAGTCCTACTGCCTCTGACCACCGTTCAGCTTCACCCGCTGATGGGAAAGTCAAAGTAGGTGTCCGGATAAGGTTCGTCTTTGAGTGTGTAATGCCACCACTCGCAGTCGTATGCGCTGAAACCGCAGGCCTCCATGATGGAGCGGAGGTGTTGCCGGTTTCCGGCTTCGACTTGCGTGATCCCTTTTGCTCCATGATGCGAGATCGAATCCATCAGGTCGTGGCCACCACCCATGGAAGCAAGTTCGCCGGTAGCCAAGTGATAGAGCGTCAAGTCAACGGTGCTGCCCCGACTGTGGCCTGACTTGGCGGCCACATATCCTTTTTCGAACATCTCGGCTCGGTCGATGTGCGGATAGTGCCGTAGCTTCGTCCGGTCATCCTCCGGCTGTTCTGACCAGCGCAGAAAACAGTCCACGGCGCGCTGCGGGCGATATGCATCCCAGAGAAGCAGGCCGAAGCCGAGAGGTTCGGCCTTTTCCCGCACTCTTTCCAAGGCCGCGCACAAAGCCCTCGTGCCGACGATGCGATTTGCCAGGTATCCGTCCACGGGTTTGCCGGTGAAGTTGTCCCAGGTGGCGTACTTGGCATCCCAGCGTATGCCGGGCACAAACTCGTCCATGAAGACGAAGTCATCCTTCATCGGCTTTTCCCGGTCAATGCCAGTGACACCATCCGGTCGATCACTTCGGCAAGCGGCAACCCTGCGGCAGCCATCATCCTCGGATAACGGCTGTACGAGGTCATACCGGGCAGAGTGTTGACCTCGTTGAGGACTACTTCTCCATCCTCCTTGAGGAACATGTCCACCCGCGAAAGCCCTCTGCATCCCAAGGCGCGGTATACGGCCTTCGCTGTCTCCTGAACGAGCGATCGTGACTCTGCCGGAATGTCGGCGGGCACGATTGGAGTTGAGTTTTCGGAACCGATTTCAGGCTCGTGCTCCTGATGGATTCTGAAGAAGCCGTGCGAGAGAGCAATTCGATCCACCTCGCCAGCGACCAAATCCAGCTCGTTCCCCAGGATGGCGCATCCGATCTCGCTGCCGACGACAGCCTCTTCGATCAGGACCTTCGAGTCGTACCTCCTCGCGGTCTCCACCGCACTCAGGAGCTCATCTTTCCGGGACACCTTGCTGACGCCGAAGGACGACCCCGAACGGGCCGGCTTCACAAAGACGGGATAGGTGAGCCGGTCGGGATCCATGTTCTCGTCCGCCATGACGGTCCAGAAATTCGGCGTGGCGATTCCCGCGTTACCGGCGACGATATAGGCAAGGGATTTGTCCATGCACAGAGCGGAGCTTTGGACATCGCAGCCCACATAGGGGATGCCGGAGAGCTCCAGCAGACCCTGCACCGCACCGTCCTCACCGAGCTTGCCGTGCAGAACGGGCAGCACGACGTCCAGCCGGATCGTTTCGTATCGCCCCTGCTCCAGAACGAGCAGTCCGTGCACGCCGCTGTCCGGCGACAGCACGACCGGACGGCGACTGCCGTTATCCCCGCTCAGGTCAGGGCCGTCACAGAGTTTCCACGCACCGCTCTGCGTGATTCCGATATAGAACGGTTCATACTTCTCGATGTCGAGGTTTCGGGCAACCTCCTGCGCGGACTTGACGGAGACGGGGTGCTCTTCGGAAGAGCCTCCGAATATGATTCCGACCTGCAACCTAGCCATGCTGGTTCCCGCTTTCGAATTTCAGGCAGTTGGTGAGGGAGTTCTCGACCGTGTCGCTCAGGGCGTGGTCCGTGTAGTAGGCGGTGTGCGGGGTGATGAGCACGTTCGACAGCTCTTGCAGCCGCAACAGCGTTTTGCTCTCGATGGGTTTGTTTCGGCAGTCGGCGTAGAAGATTCCCTCCTCTCCTTCCAGGACATCCAACGCCGCACCGCCCAATCTGCCGCTTTCCAGTGCCGGCACAAGGGCCTCTGTGTCGAGCAGTGGACCGCGTCCGGTATTGATGACGAACGCACCGTGTTTCATCCGCTCGATACGCCGACGGTCGAGGAGATGGTGCGTATCCGCGGTGAGCGGTGCATGGAGCGTCACGATGTCGCTCAGCCGCAGTAGCTCATCCAGGGGAACGTAATCGGCGGCGGCGATCCTGGCGTTGTTGTCATGGGCCAGTATTCGACAGCCGAAACACTGCAGGCGGTCCACGACGGCTGTGCCGATGCGCCCTGTTCCGATCACCCCGACGGTCAGGTCGCGCAGTTCTTTACCGCGTACATCGTTCAGTCTGTAGTCATGCAGGTCCGTGCGGCGGACAGTGGATTTTGTGTTCCGTATCGCCATCAGCATGAGCATCAGCGTGTAGTCGGCCACACTGTCGGGCGAATAGGCGACATTTTCGACGGAGATACCGACACGGTCCGCGTATTCCATGTCGATATGGTTGTAGCCGATGCTCCTCGTGGAGATGTACGCGACGCCGGCCCGTCCGAGCGCAAGAAGCGTGGAATTGGCGATCCGGGTCTTATGGCTTACGCTGATGCACCGGTTTCCGTAGGCCAGTTCAATATTGGCTTCGGACACCGCCGCCGCCGTGATGGTCGGTATTACACCGAAGCGGGGTGCCATCTCCTGGAACAGAACGGCCTCGTCCTGCCCGCATCCATAAACTGTGATTCCCGTCGCCGGGACGGCCGAGGAGGTCATACCTCCAGTGAAGGCAGTGCGGTGTTGCGGGCACGTATGAGTTTTTCGATATGCCGACGATACATTACCGGCCGGTAGCATATCTTCGGCATATCGAAAGTCGCATACACGTCGGCAACATCACGCCACCTTCACTGGGGGCATGACCTACAGCGAACCAGCCTCCGTCAGCCCCCACGGCGTCCGCTCATGATCCCGCTCAGCCTCGGCGAGATCGCCGCGGTCGTCGGCGGGAAGATCGCGGGCGACGGCACCTTGACGGTGACCGCGCAGGCCGTGCTCGACGGCCGGCAGGCCGAGCCGGGCGGCCTCTTCGTCGCCTTCGCCGGCGAGCACACCGACGGCCACGACTACGCAGGCCAGGCGGGCCGGGCCGGCGCGGTGGCCGTGCTCGGCTCCCGGCCCACGCCGCTGCCCACCGTCGTCGCCGAGGACGCCCGGGCCGCGCTGCAGGCGCTCGCCGCCCACGTCGTGGCCCGGCTGCGCGACGGGCTGACCGTTGTCGGGCTGACCGGTTCCCAGGGCAAGACCGGGACCAAGGACCTGCTGGCGGCCGTGTTGTCGAACACCGCGCCGACGACCGCCACGATCGGTTCGCTCAACAACGAACTCGGCGTGCCGCTCACCATGCTGCGCGCCGACGCGGCCACCCGGTTCCTCGTCCTTGAGATGGGAGCCCGCCACATCGGCGACATCGCCGAGCTCACCGGCCTGGTCGCGCCCGACGTCGCCGTCGTACTCAACGTCGGCCAGGCCCACCTCGGCGAGTTCGGGTCGCGCGCGGCCATCGCCAAGGCCAAGGGCGAGCTGGTGCGGGGGCTGACGCCCGGCGGCACCGCCGTCCTCAATGCCGACGATCCCCGGGTGGTCGCGATGCGCTCGCTCACCGACGGTCCGGTGCTGACCTTCGGCCGGGCGGCCCACGCCGACGTGCGGGTGCTCGACCTGTCGCTGGACCGGCTCGGCCGGCCGTCCTTCACGCTGCGGACCGCCGACGCCTCGGTTCCCGTCGCGCTGCCGCTCGTGGGCGCCCACCAGGCGCTCAACGCGTCGGCTGCCGCGGCGGCGGGGCTGGCGGCCGGCGTGTCCCTCGACATGGCCACGGCAGCGCTGGCCACCGCCTCGCTGTCGAAGTGGCGTATGGAGCTGCGCGACCTCGCCGGCGGCGCGACGCTGCTCAACGACTCCTACAACGCCAACCCCGACTCGACCCGCGCCGCCCTGGACGCGCTGGCGGCGATCGAGGGCGGGCGCCGCATCGCCGTCCTCGGCGAGATGCTCGAACTCGGCGACGACAGCGAGGCCGAGCACCGCGCCGTCGGGGAGTACGCCGCCTCCCGGGCCGACGTGGTGGTGGCGGTCGGCGAGGCCGCCTGGCCGATCGCGGACGGCGCGGGAGAGCGGGCGGTGGCGCTGGCCGACAACGACGCGGCCGTCGACTGGCTGCGCGGCCACCTCGCCGCCGGCGACGTGGTGCTCGTCAAGGCCTCCCGAGGGGCGCGTCTCGACGAGGTCGCCGCCGCGCTCGCGTAGTTCGGCGGGGTGAACCAGCAGATCCGCGTCGCCCTGCTGTTCGGGGGCCGCTGCCCGAAGGCCGCACAGCGCCGCCCGAAGGCCGCACAGCGCCGAAGGCTCCGGTGGAGGAATGGACGCTCGACGACGTGATCACCCTGCCGGGCGGCCGCCGATCGAGCGGTGCCATCCAGGAGCGCCGGGGGGCGAGGACGAGCCGGCTGCCGTCGTAGCGCTGGGCGACCTCGGGCAGCTTCTCGTAGCCGCCGCGAGCATGAGATCCAGGCTCATCGCCCGCGCCGCTTCATGTAGAGGTCGAAGGCCCGGTAGACCATCGGCCGCAGTGGCAGGTCCCACTCGCCGACGTACCTCACCGCCTGACCGCCGGTGCCGACCTTGAACTGGATCAGCCCGACGTGCGGGTCGTCGGCGTCGAGGGTGGGGGTGATGCCGCGCAGGTCATAGACGTCGCAGCCGGCCGCCAGCGAGTCGCGGATCATCGCCCACTGGCAGGCGTTGGAGCCGCGCACCTCGCGCTTCTCGGTGGAGGAGGCGCCGTAGGAGTACCACGCGTGGGCGCCGACGCGGACCAGGATGGCGGCGGCGACCAGGTCGCCCCGGTGGCGGGCCAGGTACAGCCTGATCCGCTCGGGGGCCTCGGCGCTCAGCGCAGCGAACATGGTCTCGAAGTAGCGCAGCGGCCGGGGTGTGAAGCGGTCGCGCTCGGCGGTGTGGACGTAGAGGTCGTGGAACGCCTTCAGGTCCTCATCGACCGTGACCTCGACCCCCTCCTTGGCCGCCTTCTTGATGTTGCGGCGCCAGAGCTGGTTCATGCCCCTGAGCAGGTCGTCCTCAGTCCTGCCGGCCAGCGGAATCTCGTACTTGAACTGCGGATGGCCGACCCCGAAGCCGTCCTCCGGGCTCTGCGGCAGCCAGCCGGTGTCCCGGAGCCGGCCGGTCACGCGGGCACCGACCGGGTCGGCCCACTGCCCGGACATCTCGGTGAGCCGCTTGATGCCCGGGTCGGAGATGCCCTCCTTGACCTGGGCGGCGCTCCAGGTGTTCGTGCACACCGGCGGGCCGAGCCGGATCGCGAACGCGCCGTGTGCCTTGAGATGGGCCGCCAGCGGGTGGAGCCACGCATCGATCTCGCCGGTCCAGTCGATGGCCGGGCCCTCGGACAGATAGGCCAGCGTGAAGCGGTCGAGCCGTGGCACCGGGCGGTGCAGGACGAGCCCGGCACCGACCAGCCGCCGGCCGTCGTACCAGCCGAGGGACTCGCTGCGCCACTCGGTCTTGACGCGGCCCCACGCCGGGGTCTGCAGGAAGCTGACAGACCGCTGCGTCCGCACGAACGCCAAGTGCTCGGCGGCGCTGATCCGCCCGACGGTCAGACCCACGCCCGCGCCCCCGAACCCTCGGTGGCGCGCGGTGCGGCCTGGGCTGCTGTTCGTGCTGCTTCGCTGTAGGTCATGCCGCCAGTCAAGGCAGCGCGGTGTTGCCGGCACGTATGCGGTTTTCGATACACCGACGATATGCGGCACCCGCACACGCAGCGGGTACGGCGAAGGCGGCGGCCCCGGGGATCGAGGGGCCGCCGCCTTCGCCTGCTGTGGGGGCCGGGGTCAGTACCAGCCGTTGGCCTGCCAGAAGTTCCAGGCGCCGACCGGGCTGCCGTAGCGGTCGTTCATGTAGTCCAGACCCCACTCGATCTGGGTCTTGGCGCTGGTCTTCCAGTCGGAGCCGGCCGAGGCCATCTTGGAGCCCGGCAGGGCCTGGACGAGGCCGTAGGCGCCGGAGGAGGCGTTCATGGCGTCGACGTCCCAGCCGCTCTCGTGCTCGACGATCTTGCTGAAGGCGTTGTACTGAGCGGCGTTCGGGATCATCTGCTTCGCGATCGCCTTCGCCTGGGCGGCGGAGGAAGCGGGCGCCGCGTGCGCCGGGGCCGCGGTCAGGACCAGGCCGGTGGCGGCAGCGGCCACAGCGGCGGTCGTGAGGGCCTTCTTCGGGGACGCGATGCGGCGAGCGATGCGGGAGACAGACACGGAGAACCTTTTTCTTCGGGGACAGTGCGCCGCGGACATGCCGGTGCCGCACGGAGGCGGTGGGGACATGCGTCGGCGCCGCGGCCCTGAGGGCACGTCGGCGCCGTGCGACGTCATCCAGAGAAACAGGCCGGGAGGCGGTCCGCAATGACCCCTTTTACTAGTTGTGGTCGCATCTGGGATGATCGTGGCCTGTGTGACGTGGCTCTCTATGTGCAGGTCAGAGGGCGGAATGGCGTGGGCATGGCATCCGATTTGTCCGACTAGGTGGGATCGTAGGTGATCTGAGTCATGTGGGGTGGTTCACCGCCTCGCTGACAGACGGTCCACGCCCTCTCACCCAGCGGGAGCGTCGAATGTGACCGGCGCCTCGAAAGCCGCCCGTCGCGTGGCCCGGCGCAGTGCCCTGAGGATCACCGGGCCGAGCGTGACCGTGAGGGCGACCGTGACGAGCGCACGGCCCAGGTCCCAGCCGAGCGACGTGGCCGCGCAGTACGCGATGAAGCGGGCCAGGTTCGCGGGGACGGCAGCGTTCGGGTCGAAGGCGATGTTCGAGGCGAGCGCACCCATGAAGGGCCAGCCCGCCAGGTTCATCACCGTGCCGTACGCGAAGGCCGCCAGGAATCCGTACGCGGCGAGGAGGACGATTTCGGTACGGCCCCGCAGGCGCTCGGCGCCCGGCAGCAGCCCCGCACCCATCGTGAACCAGCCCATCGCCAGCATCTGGAACGGCATCCACGGGCCCACCCCACCCGTGAGCAGCGCCGACGCGAACATGGTCACCGAGCCGAGGACGAAGCCGAAGCCGGGGCCGAGGACGCGGCCGCTCAGCACCATGAGGAAGAACATCGGCTCCAGGCCGGCCGTCCCGGCACCCAGGGGGCGCAGGGCCGCACCGGTCGCGGCGAGCACGCCGAGCATCGCCACCGCCTTCGGGCCGAGCCCCGACTCGGAGATCGTCGCCGCCACGACCGCGACGAGGAGCACCAGCAGGCCCGCGAACAGCCAGGGGGCGTCCTGGGCGTGAGCGCTGACCTGGGAGGTGGGCGGCGCGAGGAAGGGCCAGCCGAAGGCGATCACTCCTACCGCGCTGACGAGGGCGAGGGCGGTGAGGGAGCGGGGGCCGAGGGGGACCACTCGTGTCATGCCAGGGCCTCCCTCACCTGCGTGACCGTGAGCCACCGCTGTGGGGCCAGGATCTTCGTGACCTGCGGGGCGAAGGAGGGGGACGACACGACGACCTCCGCCGTCGGGCCGTCGGCGATCACCTCGCCCTCTGCCAGGAGGACGACCCGGTGGGCGAGTTCGGCGGCGAGTTCCACGTCGTGGGTGGCGAGGATGATCGCGTGGCCCTGCGCGGCCAGTTCGCGCAGGAGCGTGACCAGGCGGGCCTTCGCCGCGTAGTCGAGGCCGCGGGTCGGCTCGTCGAGGAGCAGGAGTGAGGGGCGGGCGGTGAGTACGACCGCCAGCGCGAGCGTCAGACGCTGGCCCTCGGACAGGTCGCGCGGGTGCGTGTCGTCCGGGATGCCGGGGAGGAGTTCGGAGATGAGGGTGCGGCAGGTGCCGGGCGCTGCGCCGGCGTCGGCGTCTGCGGCTGTGCACTCGCCGGCGACTGTGTCGGCGTAGAGGAGGTCGCGGGGTTCCTGGGGGACTAGGCCGACGGCTCCGCCGGTGGTGACTGATCCCTCCGTGGGTTTCACGAGGCCGACCAGGGTGTTGAGGAGGGTGGATTTTCCGGCGCCGTTGCGGCCCATGAGGGCGATGGTTTCGCCGGGGACGACGGTGAGGGTGATGTGGTGGAGGGCGTGGATGTGGTCGCGGGTTACGGAGAGGGCTTGTACGTCGGCTGCGTAGGGGGATTGGGGGGTGGTGATGGTGCGTTTGCGTCGGAACCAGCGGTGGGGGGTGGGGTCGCCCAATGGGGTGGGGGGTGTGGATTGTTGGCGGGTGCGGGTTTGTTGTGGCTGGTCGCGCAGTTCCCCGCGCCCCTTGGCGGCGAAGCCGTCCCGTTCCTCAAGCTGTTCCCGTAGGTCCGCCGCCCGCCTGCGCGCATCCCGCACCGTCAGGGGAAGTGGGGTCCAGCCCGCCAGGCGGCCCAAGCCTACGACGGGCGGATACACCGGTGATACGGCCATCACCTCCGCCGGGGTGCCGAGGATCGGCGGGGCGCCAGGGCCCGGCAGCAGGGCGATCTGGTCGGCGTACTGGACGACTCGCTCCAGGCGGTGTTCGGCCATGAGGACCGTGGTGCCGAGGTCGTGGACCAGGCGTTGCAGGACTGCCAGGACCTCTTCCGCGGCGGCCGGGTCGAGGGCGGAGGTCGGTTCGTCGAGGACGAGGACCTTTGGGTGGGGGGTGAGGACCGAGCCGATGGCGACGCGCTGCTGCTGGCCGCCGGAGAGGGTGGAGATCGGGCGGTGGCGGAGGTCGGCGAGGCCCAGCAGGTCCAGGGTTTCCTCGACCCGGCGGCGCATCACGTCCGGGGCGAGGCCCAACGACTCCATGCCGTAGGCGAGTTCGTCCTCGACGAGGTCCGTCACGAAGTGGGAGAGCGGATCCTGGCCCACCGTGCCGACCACGTCGGCGAGTTCGCGCGGCTTGTGGGTGCGGGTGTCGCGGCCGGCCACCGTGACCCGGCCGCGCAGGGTGCCGCCGGTGAAGTGCGGGACCAGGCCGCTGACCGCGCCGAGGACGGTCGACTTGCCGACGCCGGACGGGCCGACGAGCAGGACCAGTTCGCCCTCGGGGACCTCGAAGTCGACGCCGCTGACGGTGGGTTCGGCCGCTCCGTCGTACGTCACGGAGACATCGTCGAAGCGGATCATGGATGTTCCTTCGGGGTGGGGACCAGGAAAGCGGGGAGCAGGCCGAGGAGTACGGCTGCCGCGGGCCAGAGGGGGAGGGTGGGGGCGACCAGGGGGACGAGGCCGGGGTGGAGTGCGGCCGGGTCGTGGGTCGCGGCGAGGGTGAGGGCTGCGGCCACGGCCACGCCGGATGCGGTGACCAGCCAGGCGTGCGCGTTCCACGGGTCCGGGCGGTAGCGGGTGCGCGGGGAGCGGCGGCCACCGAGGTGGAGTCCGGCGAGGGCCGCGGCGACTCCGGCGAGCAGGACCGGGAGGCCGTACGTGCCGCCTTCGGCGGTGAGGAGTCCGTACGTTCCCGCGCAGACGCCGAGCAGGCCGCCGAGGGTGAGGGCGGTGGTCGTACGGCGGACGGCGGGCGGGACGTCGGCGGTACGGCCGTATCCGCGGGCGTCCATCGCGGCGGCGAGGGCGACGGAGCGTTCCAACGCGCCCTCCAGGACTGGAAGTCCGACGGTGGCGAGGCCTCGTATGCCGTTGTCCGGGCGGCCTCGCAGACGGCGGGCGGCGCGGCGGCGCTGGACGTCGGCGATGAGGTTCGGCGCGAAGGTGAGGGCTACGACCACTGCGACGCCCATCTCGTACAGCGCGCCCGGGAGGGACTTGAGGAGGCGGGACGGGTTGGCGAGGGCGTTCGCCGCGCCCACGCAGATGAGGAGGGTGGCGAGGCGTAGGCCGTCGTAGAGGGCGGCGAGGAGGGATTCGGCGGTGACCCGGCCGCCCAGGCGGATGCCTTGGGCCCAGTCGGGGAGGGGGACTTCGGGGAGGGTGAGGAGGGTGTGCGTGCCCGGGATGGGGGAGCCGAGGACGATCGCGAAGAGGAGGCGGATGGCTATGACGGCGAGGGCGAGTTTGACGAACGCGGTGTAGGAACGGGCGGTGGGGGTGTTGGCGCGGCAGGTGGCTACGACGTAGGCGGATGTGGCGATGAGGAGGGTGAGGAGGAGGGGGTTGGTGGTGCGGGTGGCGGCGGTGCCGAGGGAGAGGGACCAGAGCCACCAGGCGCCGGAGTGGAGTTGGCGGCGGGGGCGGTGGCGGGGGGTGGGTTCGCCCACCGGCACTGACCGGGTGCCGCCTGCGCCCACCCGTGCCTGGGTGGGTTGGCTGCTAGTCATGCTTGCGCCGCCTTGCTTGCCACACCGCCGCTGCGCCCAGCAAGGCCACCACCCCCGCACCCGCCAGCAGTCCCACCGACGGGCCGCCGTCCTTCCTGCCCCCTGTCTCTGTCGGCTTCGAGGTGCTGTCGTTCTCCTTCGTCACCGGCTCCCCGCACCCCGTCTTGGGATAGCCCGCGATGGCGCAGAGGAGGGCGTTGGTGTTGTAGCGGAGGGGTTTGGCGACCGTGACCAGGGCCTCGGCGGTGGTTGCGTCGGGGGAGACCACCGCGCAAGCCGTACGGGGCTGTGGTGGGGTTTCTCCCTCGGGCGCGTCCGTCGCCGTACCGAAGTCGATGACCAGGGCGATCCGCTTCTTGCCGTCCTTCGGTGGGGTGTTGGCGCAGATCGAGGTGAAGTCGGCCGTGCTGCGGGGCTTGGTCGCGTCTGCCGAGTCCTCGCTCACGGCGAAGCGGAAGCCCTGGACGTCGCCGTCGGAGGGGACTGCGGTGGACGGGCCCTGCGTGGCGTACGTCCACGTGTTTCCGTCCCGGTCCCAGAACGACCAGTAGCGGTAGCCGACGGCTTGCGCCTGCCCGGTGGCCGGCGCCAGGACGAGCAACGTCAGCAGCAGGGCCGCAGCACGACGGAGCCTCACGGCTGCTGCCTCTTGTTGCGGCCGCTCAGCAGGAAGCCGATGCCGATACCGGCGACGAGACCGACGCCGACGATCCACCAGACGTTTGAGGAGGAGTCGTCGTCGCTCTTCTCGGCGGGTGCGGCGGCCTGTTCGGTGGGCTGCGGGGCCGGGCCCGTCGTGTTGAGCTGCTTGACCAGGTCCGTGCCGCCGAAGTCGCGGGGGTCGGTGCCCGTGGCGTGGGCGGCGAGGATCAGCTGGGCGTAGGCGGCGGGGCCGTTCTGCTCGGCCCAGGTCGCGGAGTTCTGCTCGAGCCAGGTCAGCGGCTTCTGCGCCGTCTTCGGCCCGCCCGTCACGGCGAGGGCGACGACCGCGTCCGCGGTGTTGCCGTAGTCGGGCTGGTCCTCGGCACCGGCGAGCGCGGACTTCAGGTAGCCGTCCTTGCGTACGGTCTCGGCCAGGTAGGACGCGCCGTTGGCGGCGGCCCGGTCCGGGGCGGGTCGGGTGGCGTCGGCGCAGGCGAGGTCCGTGTCGGCGGCGGCCTTCGCCGACTCCATGCTCATGCCCTTCATGGCGACCACGGCCGCCGCCGTCGCATCGGCGTTGGCGGTCAGCTTGCCCTTCTTGTCCGGCTGGTAGGCGAAGGCGCCGCCTTCGGCGCACGGCAGGGCCAGTTCGCGCAGGGCGTCGAAGGGCGACTTGCCGTCGGTCACCGCGGTCTCGGGGTCCTGGCCGATGGCGTTGAGGGCGCCGATGACGACGGAGGTCGAGTTGGCGTCGCTGGGTCCGCCGGGGGCGTAGCCCCAGCCACCGTCCTTGTTCTGTACCGACTTCAGCCACTGCGCGGCCTTCATGGCGACGTCCATGTGATCGCCGTCGCCGGCCAGGGACAGGGCCTGGGCCGCGGCGGCCGTGCTGTTGGTGTCGACCATGACCTTGGCGTCACAGGCCTTGGCGGGCTCGGCGCGGAAGGCCGCGAACGCCCCGTTCCCGCACTGCTGCCCGAGCAGCCAGTCGATGGCCTCGGCCGCGGGCTTCACGTCCGACTTGATCTGCGCGATCAGGGCCAGTGACTGGCGCCAGACACCGTCGTACGTCGGGTCGGTGCTGCCGTACAGCCCGTCCGGTACCGCTGCCGACGGGGAGGGGGACGGGGCGGCGACGGCCGGCGTGGACGCGCCGATCGTGACGAGGGCGGCCAGGACCGCGGCGCTGCGGCGGACGTTCATGATCGGCGAGTGCCTCTCCCTGCAAGGGAGCCGGGCAGCACGGGACACCCCCGGCGGCTCGGCTCCGTATACCTCGACGGTGCCGTGCACCGGCCGGTTGCCGGTACACCTGAGCCGGTCACGATCCGCACGGGGCAGTCCGGCTCACCGGCCTTCGACGACCGGTTCACGGTTGCGGGTCAGCGCCGGATTTGCACCGGCTTCCCCCCGTACGGGTGTGATGACGACCTGCCCACTCTACCGGCCCGTACTCGAACGGCTGAGGGGCGGCTGTGGGCCGGGCCAAGCGCTCCGCGGGAAGTGCGGTTCGCCTGCGGGTCGGTGGGGGCTGGTCGCGCCCACGCGGCGGAGCCGCATATCGACACAGCCCCGCGCCCCTGCAGGGCGCTGTACCGCACGGTCTTCACCAGTCCCGCTTAGGCTCGGCGCATGCAGCCACCGGGGAGACTGCTCGGCTCCGGCCGTGACGCCGACGTGTATGAGATCGACACGGCGTGGGTCCTGCGCCGCAGCCGGCAGGGGTGGGGGAACGCGGCGGCCGAGGGTGCCGTGATGGAGCACGTGCGCGCGTACGGCTACCCGGTCCCGCGGGTGCGGCTGTCCGACTGCTCCCGGACCGACTTGGTGATGGAACGCCTGTCGGGCCCCACGATGCTGGAGGCGTGCGTCGCCGGTTCGCTGGGTCCGCCAGAGGGCGGCGCCATCCTCGCCCGCCTCCTGCGCGACCTGCACACCATCCCCGCCCGCCGCTCCCAGACGGCCCGTATCCTCCACCTCGACCTGCACCCCGAGAACGTCATCCTCACCCCCGACGGCCCCCGAGTGATCGACTGGACCAACACGGAGGAGGGCGACCCGGCCCTGGACTGGGCCATCTCGTCGATGATCCTCGCCCAGGTCGCCGTCGCCGACACCCCACTCGCAGCCCCCGCCACCACCCTGCTCACGAGCCTCCTCGCCGACCCCTCCCACCTCACGGACGACGCGGTGACCGAGGCCCGGCGACGGCGTGCGGCCAACCCGACGATGAGCGGGAGAGAGGTCGAACTCCTGGGCGCGGCGGAAGAAATGATCCGGTCGATCGAGTCCTGAAAGGCGACTCGTGGTTCATGGGAGCGGCGCTGTCCAGCCTGGGCCCGCTGCTGCGCGGCGCGGCGATGGAACTGGCCGTCTACGTAGTGCCCGACCTTGCCGAACGGGCCGGCTTCCAGCCGGTCACCACGCAGCGGCAAGCACATCGACGGGCGAACCCTGGGCATGGTCCCCGAAGAACAGATCACCGACCTGGAACGCTCGGTCGCCTCCGCGACGCGGGTACTCGCCCCCGACGCCGTCGCCGACAGCCTGCCGCTGCTCCAACCCCTGGCACTCAGCCACTCCACCCGCGCCCCCTGCGCCGGCTCGCCAAGGAACGCGCCATACGGGAAAGTGAGCGGAGTGAGGACTCACTCATTGACGGAGTGAGTCCTCACTCCGTACACTCGCGGTCATGACAGCACAGCAGGAGAACCAGACCACCCGCCGTCGCGCCCCCGGCATGTCGCCGGAGGAGCGGCGCGCGATGATCATCCAGACCGCGATCCCGCTGATCGCCGAGTACGGCGCCGCGGTGACCACCGCGAAGATCGCCCGCGCCGCGGGCATCGGAGAGGGCACGATCTTCCGGGTCTTCGCCGACAAGGACGAGCTGCTGCAGGCATGCATTGCCGAGGCGCTCTCCCCCGAGCACGCGGTCCGCGAGCTCGACGCGATCGACGTATCCCAGCCGCTGCCCGACCGGCTCGCGGAGGCGGCCGAGGCGCTGCAGGCCCACATGTCCAGGATGGGCGCGATCCTCGGCTCGCTGGGGCATCGGGGTGGCAAGCACCCCGGCACGGTGCGCGGCGCGGGCCGCAACGAGTCGACGACCCGTATCCGCGCGGCCCTCGCGGAGCTGCTGGAGCCCGACAAGGCCGCCCTGCGCCGACCGCCGGAGCAGATCGCCGCCCTCTTCTTCGGGCTGCTCTTCATCCAGCCGCGTACGGAGGACGAGCCCGACCTGACCCCGCAGGAACTGGTGGAGGTCTTCCTGCACGGGGCGCTCTCGGGGAGCGCCAAGTGAGCGCGCGGACAAGGCGCCTGGGGGTTACGGCCCTGGCCGTTCTGGCCCCCGTCCTGGTGTGGCTGGTCGCGGACCCACTGCTGGGGCGCCGGCTGCGGATCGCCGACGGTGAGCAGACGCTCGACATCGGCGCCGTGCCCGTGGCGGTCGTCGCACTGCTCGCGTCGCTTTCCGGCTGGGGACTGCTGGCCGCCCTGGAGCGGTTCGGGGCGCGGCGCGCCCGCGCCATCTGGACCGGGGTGGCCGGCGCCGTACTGGCCGTGTCCTTCCTGCCGTTCATCGGCAACGGCATGGACGGCGGCACCCGGGTCTCCTCGCACTGATGCACCTGGCGGTGGCGGTGGTACTGATCCCGGGACTGGGCGGCAGCTCCAATTGACGGGCCCGCAGACGGGCGACGGCCCATCGCGGCACTTCCCGTGGAGCGCTCAGTACGCCGCCACGTACGCCACCGGATCCGTCCCCGTCACCGCCTCCGCGCGCCCCAGCTTCACCAGCCGTCGCAGATGGGCCTCTGCCTCGGAGACGGCGATGTTCCTGGAGCCGTACGGGATCTGGTCCCAGGGACGGTTCCACTCCATGCGGACGGCGAGTTGCCAGGGGGTGAGGGGTTCGGCGAGGAGGGTGAGGAGGCCGGTGAGGCGGGCCTCGTGGTGGGTGAGCAACTCCCGTACGCGGGCGGGTGCGTCGGTGAAGGTGTGCTGGTGGGCGGGGAGTACTTCGGCGGGGGCCAGGCGGCCTACGCGTTCGAGGGAGTCGAGGTAGTCGCCGAGGGGATCGGTGACGGTGGCGTCGTCGGGGTCCTCGTACAGACCGATGTGCGGGGTGATCTCGGGGAGCAGGTGGTCGCCGGAGAACAGGCGTCCGTGGCCCGGGAGTTGAGAGGGGTGCTCTTCCTCCAGGTGCAGGCAGACGTGGCCCGGTGTGTGGCCCGGCGTCCAGATCGCGCGCAGGCGGCGGCCGGGGAGGTCGAGGAGTTCGCCGGGGACGATCTCGCGGTCGGGCAGGGCGGGGGAGAGGCCGGGGACGCCGGAGCGGAGGCGGGCGGTGCGCAGGGGCGCGATGTGCTCCTCGGGGGCGCCGACCGCGGTGAGCTTGCCGGTCATGTACGACGCCCAGCGCCCGGGGCCGGTCGAGCGGGCCCGTCGTACGAGTGCCGTGTCCGCCTCGTGCATCGCGATCCACGCGCCGGACGCCTCGCGGACCTTGGCGGACAGGCCGTGGTGGTCGGGGTGGTGATGCGTGATGACCACGCCGTGAATGCCGGCGGGTGAAGTCCCGCATGCCGCGAGCCCGTCGGCGAGCGTGTCCCACGACGTCGGGTCGTCCCAGCCGGTGTCGATCAGGACCGGTCCGCGGTCGGTGTCGACGACGTACACGAGCGTGTGCCCGAGGGGGTTGTCGGGGATGGGGACCTGGATCGACCGCACGCCACCGCCGTGATCGGACACCTGCGCCATGAGCTCCCCCATCGCCGTCTCCCGGCCACTATAACTAGAACGAGTTCCGAAGGTAGCCCGAGTCACCCGTCCCGGTGGTGTGAGATCCGTGGACTCCTCGGAACGGAACTGGTATCAGTTCTCGTATCTGATGAACCGTCAGAACCGTCGGAGTCAGCTCGCGGGAGGCAGTCGGCCATGACCGAGCTCGTGGAACACGGACAACTGTTCATCGGCGGGGAGTTGACCGACCCCCTGGGCAAGGACGTCATCGAGGTGATCTCGCCGCATACGGAAGAGGTCATCGGACGCGTGCCGCACGCGTCGCAGGCGGACGTGGACCGGGCCGTCGCCGCCGCGCGCACCGCTTTCGACGAGGGGCCCTGGCCGCGGATGTCGCTGGACGAGCGGATCGCGGTGGTCACCCGGATCAAGGACGCGATCGCCGTACGGCACGAGGAGATCGCCCGCGTGATCTCCTCCGAGAACGGATCGCCGTACTCCTGGAGCGTCCTCGCCCAGGCGCTCGGCGCGATGATGGTCTGGGACGCGGCGATCACCGTCGCGCGGGACTATGTGTACGAGGAGACGCGCACCGGCGTGCTCGGCCGCATCCTCGTGCGCCGCGAGCCCGTCGGGGTCGTCGCGGCCGTCGTCCCCTGGAACGTCCCGCAGTTCGTCGCCGCCGCCAAGCTCGCGCCCGCGCTGCTCACCGGCTGCACGGTCGTGCTCAAGCCGTCGCCCGAGTCGCCGCTGGACGCGTACATCCTCGGCGAGATCGCGAAGGAGGCCGGGCTGCCGGAAGGCGTGCTGTCGATCCTGCCGGCCGACCGCGAGGTCAGCGAGTACCTGGTCGGGCACCCCGGCGTCGACAAGGTCGCCTTCACCGGCTCGGTCGCCGCGGGGAAACGGGTGATGGAGGTGGCCGCCCGCAACCTCACCCGCGTGACACTGGAGCTGGGCGGCAAGTCGGCGGCGGTCGTGCTGCCGGACGCGGACGTCGAGACGACGGTCGCCGGGATCGTCCCCGCCGCCTGGATGAACAACGGACAGGCCTGCGTCGCCCAGAGCCGCATCCTGCTGCCGCGCTCCCGCTACGACGAGTTCGCCGAGGCCCTCGCCGCCGCCGCGGGCGCGCTGGTGGTCGGCGACCCGCTGGACACGGCCACCCAGGTCGGCCCGCTGGTGGCAAAACGCCAGCAGCAGCGCAGCCTCGACTACATCCGCATCGGCCAGGAGGAGGGCGCCAAGATCCTCACGGGCGGCGGGCGTCCGGCGGGCTTGGAGCGCGGCTGGTACGTCGAGCCGACGCTCTTCGGCGATGTCGACAACTCGATGCGGATCGCCCGGGAGGAGATCTTCGGGCCCGTGATCTGCCTCCTCCCCTACGGTGACGAGGACGAGGCCCTGAAGATCGCGAACGACTCCGACTACGGGCTGTCCGGCAGCGTCTGGACGGCGGACGTCGAGCATGGCATCGAGGTCGCGCGACAGGTCCGTACGGGCACGTACAACGTGAACACCTTCAGCCTCGACATGCTGGGCCCGTTCGGCGGCTACAAGAACAGCGGCCTGGGCCGGGAGTTCGGGCCGGAGGGCTACGGCGAGTACCTCGAACACAAGATGATCCATCTCCCGGCGGGCTGGGAGGCGTAGCGCCATGGGCGACCGCTGGCAGGTCGAGGTCGACCGCTCCATCTGCATCGGCTCCGCCCAGTGCGTCCACCACGCCCCGGACGGCTTCCGCCTCGACCCCGGACGGCAGTCCCACCCCGTCGACCCCGAGACGGACGCCAACGAACAGATCCTGGAGGCGGCGGAGAGCTGCCCGGTGGAGGCCATCATGATCACCCTGCTGGGGAGCGGGGAGCCGGTGTTTCCGCCGGAGGATTAGCCGTGTTCCCCGCTACTCCACCGGATGAGTCAGGCGCCTGGGGCCCTGTACTCCACGTTCCGGCGGATCGCCTCGTCGATCTCTTCGGGGGAGAGGAGGACGACCGTGCTCGTGCGGACGCCGCCCGCCGCCGACGTGACCAGGCCGATGGCCGCCGCCGAGGTGTTGTCCGGGAGTTCCGCCGTGACGTAGACGTCGTCGTCGCCGAAGGCCCAGTACTGCGACTCGAGCCGGCCCCCGAGTCCCTGGACCATGCGCTCGACGACCTGGCGGCGCGCGGCTGCGCCTTCGTTGAGCAGGCCCTTCAGCCCGTCGACGGTCAACCTGACCTTGATGAGGTACTTCGGCATCTGTTGGGCCCCTTCACTCGTGTCTCATTAATCACCTTCATCCCATATTCGTAAAATTTCCATTCAGGGGGTTCCGTAGGGGCTTGGGAGTTCTATCCTGGTAATAGGCCTACGGGACGAGTGAGGGAGTCCAACCGGAGTAGCCGACTCAGGCGGGAGGCAAGCGCCTCCGCCAGGGCCGACGTCGACGGTCGGGCTGAGAGGCCTGATGGCAGTAGTCGGGCCTGAAGGCGACCTCCAGTCACCTGATCCGGACCATGCCGGCGAAGGGAACCCGTCTCGTAGGTCCTTTATGTGTGCTCGGGGTCCGTCAGATCGATCAGCCTGCACACGGTCTCGATGTCGATCTTCACCTGGGCGATCGAGGCACGGCCCGAGAGCCAGGTGATCAGCGCCGAGTGCCAGGTGTGCTCGATGACGCGGACGGCGGAGAGCTGCTCGGGCGTGGGGTTCTCCAGGCCCATAGCGTCCAGGATGATCACGGTCGTCTGACGGGAGACCTGGTCGACCTCGGGCGAGACACTGCGGTCCGCGAAGGTGAGGGCGCGGACCATCGCGTCGGCGAGATGCGGCTCGCGCTGCAGGGCGCGGAACGCCCGCATCAGAGTCTCGGCGACCCGCTCCGCCGCCGTCTCCCCGGCCGGCGGCTTCTTCCGCAGCGTGCCGTGCATGTGCTCCAACTGGTCCTGCATCGTGGCGACCAGCAGATGCACCTTGGACGGGAAGTACCGGTACAGCGTGCCGAGCGCCACCTGCGAGGACTCCGCGACCTCCCGCATCTGCACCGCGTCGAAACCACCCCGGCTCGCCAGCTGCGCGCTCGCGTGCAGGATGCGACGACGGCGTGCCTCCTGCCGCTCGGTGAGGGGCGGGGAGGCAGGGTGCGAGGTACTGGCGTCCGCAGGCATGGGTCCCGTTCCGTGACAGTCCGTGAGGGCGTGCGATCAGACAGCATGGCAGGTACTGGCGCGGTCGCGCCGTCGTGGCGTGAATCACCTGATCCTCCGCTCACAGCAGCCCTACCTGCCGGTAGATTCAGAGCCTCTTGAACGATCAAGTCTGAAACTTGTTCTAGATTAGCGTCCCGGCGTAATCTCGCGGGACAGTGTGTGGAGAAGGGGGCCCAGAGTGACCGCTGAGGCCAGTCAGGCGGGGTCCGAGGAGGATCCGGCAGCCGACGGCGGGCGACCGCTCCGTATCGCGCTCCTCACCTACAAAGGGAACCCGTTCTGCGGCGGCCAGGGCGTCTACGTACGACACCTCTCCCGCGAACTCGCCCGCCTCGGTCACCGCGTCGAGGTCATCGGCGCCCAGCCGTACCCGGTCCTGGACGAGGGTTACGACGGCCTGAGCCTCACGGAACTCCCCAGCCTCGACCTCTACCGCCACCCGGACCCCTTCCGGACCCCCAAGCTCGGCGAGTACCGCGACTGGATCGACGCGCTCGAGGTCGCGACGATGTGGACCGGCGGCTTCCCCGAACCCCTCACCTTCTCCCTCCGCGCCCGGCGTCATCTCCGCGCCCGGCGCGGCGAGTTCGACGTCGTCCACGACAACCAGACCCTGGGCTACGGCCTGTTGGGCGACGTGGGCGCGCCCCTCGTCACCACCATCCACCACCCGATCACCGTGGACCGCCGCTTGGAGCTGGACGCGGCCGAGGGCTGGCAGCAGCGGTGGTCCAAGCGCCGCTGGTACGGCTTCACCCGCATGCAGAAACGCGTCGCGCGCCGCCTGCCGTCCGTGCTCACCGTCTCCGGTACGTCCCGCCAGGAGATCATCGACGATCTCGGCGTCCGCGCCGACCGCATCCACGTCGTCCACATCGGCGCCGACACCGACCTGTTCTCGCCGAATCCCGCGGTACGGCAGGTGCCGGGGCGGATCGTGACGACGTCGAGTGCGGACGTTCCGTTGAAGGGCCTGGTGTTCCTGGTCGAGGCGCTGGCGAAGGTCCGTACGGAACACCCCGATGCGCACCTCGTCGTCGTGGGCAAGCGCCCCGCGGAGGGGCCGGTCGCCCAGGCCGTGGAGCGGTACGGCCTCGAAGGCGCCGTCGAGTTCGTCAAGGGCATCTCCGACGCCGAACTCGTCGACCTGGTCCGCACCGCCCAGGTCGCCTGCGTGCCGTCCCTCTACGAGGGCTTCTCCCTCCCCGCCGCCGAGGCGATGGCCACGGGGACGCCGCTGCTCGCCACGACCGGCGGCGCGATCCCGGAGGTTGCCGGACGCGACGGGGAGACGTGCCTCGCGGTGCCGCCGGGCGACTCGGGCGCGCTGGCCTCCGGCCTGAACCGGCTGCTCGGTGACCCGGAGTTGAGAGCACGGCTGGGTCGCGCCGGCCGTGAGCGAGTGCTGAAGCACTTCACCTGGGCGCGAGCCGCCGAGGGCACGGTGTCCCGCTACCGCGAGGCGATGACTGGCCCCGCGCCCCGGATTCCCGGCCGCTCCGCGGCCTCGAAGGCTGCCACCACAGCCTCGGCAACTGAGACAGGCGTCTATCCCGAAAGCAGGGCCACGTGCTGACCGTCGACTTCTCCCGGTTCCCGCTCGCCCCGGGCGACCGTGTGCTGGACCTCGGCTGCGGTGCCGGCCGGCACGCGTTCGAGTGTTATCGGCGGGGTGCGCAGGTCGTGGCCCTCGACCAGAACACCGAGGAGATCAGTGAGGTCGCGAAGTGGTTCGCGGCGATGAAGGAGGCGGGGGAGGCACCGGAGGGGGCCACCGCGACCGCCATGGAGGGGGACGCCCTCGCGCTGCCCTTCCCGGACGAGTCCTTCGACGTCGTGATCATCTCCGAGGTGCTGGAGCACATCCCGGACGACAAGGGCGTACTCGCGGAGATGGTGCGGGTGTTGAAGCCCGGCGGGCGGATCGCGGTCACCGTCCCCCGCTACGGCCCCGAGAAGGTCTGCTGGGCCCTGTCCGACGCCTACCACGAGGTCGAGGGCGGCCATATCCGCATCTACAAGGCGGACGAACTGGTCGGGAAGATCAAGGAGGCGGGGCTCGAGCCGTACGGCAGTCACCACGCCCACGCCCTCCACAGCCCCTACTGGTGGCTCAAGTGCGCGTTCGGCGTCGACAACGACAAGGCGCTGCCGGTCAAGGCGTACCACAAGCTGCTGGTCTGGGACATCATGAAGAAGCCCCTGGCGACGAGGGTCGCCGAGCAGGCGCTGAACCCGCTGATCGGCAAGAGTTTCGTGGTCTACGCGACCAAGCCCCACCTCCCGCGTCTCACCGAAGCCGAGGTGGCCGCCAAGTGACCACCCCCCGGACAGAACACCTCGTCCTGCCCGGGGTCCTCACCCCCGAGGAGGCCGCCGCGACCGTCGCCGGCATCCTCGCCGTGCAGCGGGAGGACGGCGCGATCCCGTGGTTCCGGGGGCATCACCTCGACCCGTGGGACCACGTCGAGGCGGCGATGGGCCTGGACGCGGCCGGTGAACACGAGGCCGCCGAGCGGGCGTACCTGTGGCTGGCGGCCCATCAGAACGAGGACGGTTCGTGGTACGCGGCGTACCACGACGGCGATGTCGGCGCGGTCACCGACCGGGGCCGCGAGACGAACTTCGTCGCCTATGCGGCCGTAGGCGTCTGGCACCACTACCTGGCGACCGGCGACGACACCTTCCTGGACCGCATGTGGCCCGTCGTCTACGCGGCGATCGAGTTCGTGCTGTGCCTCCAGCAGCCGGGCGGGCAGATCGGCTGGAAGCGCGAGGACGACGGCACGGGCGTGAACGACGCGCTGCTGACCGGGAGTTCGTCGATCCATCAAGCGCTGCGCTGCGCGCTCGCCATCGCCGAGCAGCGTGAAGAGCCGCAGCCGGACTGGGAGTTGGCGGTCGGCGCGCTGCGGCACGCGATCCGCCGGCACCCCGAGCGGTTCCTCGACAAGGACCGCTACTCGATGGACTGGTACTACCCGGTGCTGGGCGGCGTGTTGACGGACGCGGAGGCCAAGTCCCGGATCGAGGCGGACTGGGACCGCTTCGTCGTGCCCGGCCTCGGGGTGCGCTGCGTCGACCCCAACCCGTGGGTGACGGGCGGGGAATCGGCCGAACTCGCCCTGGCACTCTGGGCGATGGGCGAGTCCGACCACGCGCTGGACATCCTGCAGTCGATCCAGCACCTGCGGGACCCGGAGACCGGCCTGTACTGGACGGGCTACGTATTCGAGGACCACACGGTCTGGCCCCGCGAGCTGACCACCTGGACAGCCGGCTCCCTTCTCCTCGCGGTCGCCGCTCTCGGCGGCCACGAGGCCACGTGCGCGGTGTTCGGTGGGGACCGCCTGCCGAGGGGACTGGACCCCGACTGTTGCGGCTGAGCTCCGCTGGAATTGCGGTGCTTCGTCTGCGGGTCCGTCGTGGCTGGTCGCGCAGTTCTCCGCGCCCCTACGGGGCGCTCAGTGCTTGCCGATCCGGCCGGCCAGGGCGTGGCCCACGAAGAGGTACACGACCGCTGCGAGGCCGTAGCCGCAGACGACCCGCGCCCATTGCTCGTCGAAGGTGAACAGGTCATGGGACCAGCCGGCAAGCCAGCGGGCCGCGTCGTGGATGAACTGCACGAAGTCGTTCGCGCCGTTCGCGTCCAGCAGATACATCAGGATCCACAGCCCGAGGATGGCGGCCATGACGTCCGCGACGAGGGCGATGACCCTCCCGGCCTGATTGGAGCCAGAGGTAGGAGACATACCTTGCGGATTGCCCTTGAACCCTGAATCAAACCAAGTGGCCGAAAAGCCGAGGTGAGCGGCGCTCAGGCAACGCACCGCCAACCGCCGTTCACCCCTTGTTCCACCGAAATCGGCCCTACCAAGGGCCGGTGTTAGAGGTGATCACCGATGATCCTGCCCCCGGAGAGGGCAGGAGAGCCGGTGTCCGAAGCAGACAGACCGCACGCCACATCCGAAGCCGACAGACCACGCGCCGCAGCGGAACCACGGCTCGCCACCCGAAGCAGGGAGCGCCGCCGCCGGCGCTTACCACTCCACGTCGCCATCGCACTGCCACTCGCCCTGACCGGGCTGATCGCCCTGCTCGTCACGGGCAACGCACTGCGCCCGTTCGACCGCGTCATCACCATCCACGCCCGCATGGCCTCCAAGTCCGACTACTTCAAAGACCCGGAAGTACAGCGGCTGTTGTTGAAGCACGGCATCCGCGTCGACATCAAACGGCTCGGCTCCCGCGGCATCGCCACACAGTCCCTGGAAGGCATGGACGTGGTCTTCCCGTCCGGCCAGCCCGCGGCCAAGCTGATCCTCAACCGGCAGAAACAATCGGTGGACTCGGCACGCCCCTTCGTCACACCGCTGGTGCTCGGCACCTTCCAGCAGTACGCCGAGACCCTGGTGAAGGCGGGCGTGGCGACCGCGCAGCCGACGACGGACGGCCGCGGCGACACGCTCTACTACGACCTGAACATGGCCAGGTTCATGGATCTGCTCGACGGCCTGCACAAGGGACGCGTGCTCGCCCACCAGGACAGGGACAAACTCAAAGAACGCGCCGACACCTGGAACGGCATCGGCTTCGACAAGACAGGCAACGGGCGCAGCAACGGCAACCGTGTCCTGGTCCGCACCTCCGACGTCTGCGAGTCCAACTCCGCGGGCAGTTACCTCAGCATCCTCGCCTTCGTGGCGAACGGTGACAGCACACCGGGTGCGGACGAGAACGACAAGGACGCCATCAAGGAGGCCGAGGAGGTCGCCCGGAAGATCAAGCCCCTCATCACCCTCCAGGGAATGTGGGACGACGAACAGGCCGACAGCTACTTCTCCGACGTCGGCGACACCGTCCCCATCGCCCTGATCTACGAGCACCAGTACCTGGCCCACCAGATCGACCACGTGCGCAAGCACAACCAGCCCGACCCCCGCCGGGTCCTGCTCTACCCCTCTCCCTCCGCCCTCACCAAGCCGCAGCTCATCTCCCTCAGCGAGAAGGGAGACCGGCTGGTCGAGCTCATCAAGGAGGATCGCGACCTGCGTCGACGCGCCATCGAACTGGGCTTCCGCGTCCGGGTCTCCGGCGAGGACGGCACCGGCAAGCAACTCGACACGTATCTGCGCGAGCACGGGATACAGGCGCCGGTGGACAATCCCGACCAGACCGCGATGTACGAGCCCGACCTGGAGGTCCTGGAGCGGATCATCGATGACGTCGGCGGGTGCTCGCCGCCCGAACGGGACACCCCATGAACCGGTACGCCCGCACCGTCGCCGCCTCCCTCACCCTCACCCTGGCCCTCCTCGCCACCCTCACCTCCTGCGGCACGGGCGAAGAGGACGTCACCCTGCGGGTCCTCGCCAGCCCCGAACTCGCCGACCTGGAACCGCTGTTGGGCGAGCTGAAGGACGACACCGGCGTCGAGCTGGAGATGGACTATCGGGCCACGGCCGATCTCGCGGGCGCCCGGAAACCGTCGTACGACCTGGCCTGGCCCACCTCCAACCGCTCCTTCCTGCTGCGCCTGGAGGACTCCGGCGAGCGGGCCGCCCGGCCCGAGTCCACCCCGATCATGCGCTCGCCGGTGGTGGTCGGCCTCACCCCCGAGGCCGCCCAGGATCTGAAGGCGAAGGTGCCCGGCGGGCGGCTGTCGTGGGCGGACCTCGCGGATGCGGCGGCCGACGGGACCGTACGGTTCGGGATGGCCGACCCGCGGCGCAGCGACACCGGGCGCGCGGCCCTCGTCGGCGTCGCCACGGCGGCGGCGGGGACGGGCAGTGCGCTGCGCGAACAGGACGTCTCCTGCGACCGGTTGCGTGGTTTCCGCTCGGGCCAGACCCTCACCGGCGCCAGCTCGCGTGAGCTGCTCGACGCCTACGTACGGAACCAGAACCAGGCCGACGCGCTGATCGCGCACGAGTCCGAGCTGCTGTCCCTGAACGCCACGGACAAGCTGCGCGAGCCGCTTCAGATCGTGCACCCGGAGGACGGCATGGTGCTGTCCGACTTCCCGCTGCTGCTCCTGAACTCCGATCAGCGGACCGCGTACGGAAAAGTGGTCGACTGGCTGCTGAGCGCCGATGTGCAGCAGAAGCTGATGAAGCGCACCTGGCGCCGCCCGGTCAACCAGGACGTCACGCCCGCCCAACCCCTCCAGGCACCGGTCGGCAACGCGCTCTCCTTCCCCGACCGGCTGTCCATCGTCGAGCGACTCGTCGCCGACTACGGCGATCCCGCGAGCGCCACCACCGACCAGGTGGTGTTCCTGCTCGACTTCTCCACCTCCATGCGCGGCGACCGGATCACCGGCCTGCGCGCCGCCTTCGCCGGCCTCAGCGGCGCCGACCCCACGTCCACCGGGAAGTTCGCCCGCTTCTACCGGGGCGAGCACCTCACAGTCGTACGATTCGGCGGCAGCGTTCTTCAGGAACGCACGGTGACCGTGCGCGGGGACGGCGATCTCCGCACCCTGGCCGAGGTGGTGGCCGCCGACGACTTCGACGACGCCACCGCCGTATGGTCGGCCCTCGACCGCGGCTACCGCATCGCCGCGGCGGCCGTGGAGGAGGCGCCCGAACGGCCCGTGTCCATCGTGCTGATGACGGACGGCGAGAGCAACACGGGCATCAGTTATGCGGAGTTCCTGCGCCGCCACTCCCGGCTCGGGACCGACGCACGCGAAGTACCCACCTTCCCCGTCCACTTCGGCGAGGCCGACGCCGGAGCACTCGAGAAGGCCGCGACCGCGACCGGTGGCCGCATGGTCGACGCCAACCTTTCCTCACTCTCCGACGCTTTCAAGGAGATCCGTGGGTGTCATTGACAGTCAGTGGTGGAGCATGCGGTGGCCATGGATGGTCGTCTGGCTCCTGACGGCGGTGTGCTTCGCCGTCGTCGTCCAGTACGTGCTGGCGCGCTGGATCGCGAGGCGCCGCGTCCGCCGGCGCGGTGGCGGGACGGTCTCCGGCCTGTGCATCTACCTGCACGAGACACGGGTCGAGGGCGTCGCCGACTACCTCGGCATACCGAAGGCGGACATGAACGTCTCCCAGGAGACCAGCGTCTCCACCGGGTTCGGCGTATTCAGCAAGTTCACCGTCGGCGGCGGCAACGCGAAGCGTGACACGAGCACGGCGACCCGTACCGAGTACTGGGAGCCCAACACCCCCATGAAGACCATCCGCCTCATCATGGACCGGCTCCGGGAGCGGGACATGGTGGTGGACGCCGACCTCACCACCGGAAAACTCGTCCCCACCGCGACCCTCGCCAACGAACTGCGGGGCACCGACGACGAGCACAGCGCACCGCTGAGCGCGGTCAGACCGCCGGCCTATGTCTCGGTGTCCGGCATGTTCACGGTCCGCAGAGTGGACGGCGACCAGGTCGTCCTGCGCGCCCGCTACGGAAACCTCATGCCACCCGCGCATGTGAAGATCACCTGCGAGGAGTCCTGGGTCCGCGAGGAGTTCGGGGTGGACAGCTACGCGGAGGACGAGGAGTTCGCGGCGACCTGCCTGGGCAGGGTGCGCACCTGGAACGCCGCGACGCGCGTCCTCACACTGAACCCGGTCTCCATCTTCCAGTGAACACCGGCCGTACGACGGTGAGTTGACCTACGACTTGAGCTCGGCCAGCACCCGCAACGACCGCCGGTCGGGCGCCAGCGCCAGCAAGTCCGTCACCGGCCCCTTGCGCCACAACTCCAGCCGCTCGGCGATCCGTTCGCGCGGTCCGACGAGGGAGATCTCGTCGGCGAAGGCGTCCGGAACGGCGAGTACGGCCTCCTCCCGCCGCCCCTCCAGGAACAGCCGCTGAATCCGCCGCGCCTCCTCCTCGTACCCCATCCGTGCCATCAGATCGGCGTGGAAGTTGCGGGAGGCGTGGCCCATGCCGCCGATGTAGAAACCGAGCATCGTCTTGACGGGGAGGAGCCCTTCGGCGAGGTCGTCACAGACGTGCACCCGGGCCATGGGGGCGACGAGGAAGCCCTCAGGAAGGTCGGTCAGCGACGCCTCGTACACCTCGGGACGGGTCGGCGACCAGTACAGCGGCAGCCAGCCGTCGGCGATCCGGGTCGTCTGCGCGACGTTCTTCGGCCCCTCCGCGCCGAGCAGGACGGGGAGTTCGGCGCGCAGGGGATGAGTGATGGGCTTGAGGGGCTTACCGAGCCCGGAACCGTCCTCGCCCCGATAGGGAAGGGAGTGAAATCGCCCGTCGAGCGCGACGGGGGCTTCGCGGCGCAGGACTTGGCGTACGACATCGACGTACTCCCGGGTCGCGGTCAGCGGCGACTTCGGGAACGGACGGCCGTACCACCCCTCCACCACCTGCGGTCCCGACAGCCCCAGCCCGAGCATCATCCGCCCACCGGAGAGATGGTCGAGGGTCAGCGCATGCATGGCGGTGGTGGTGGGCGACCGCGCCGCCATCTGCGCAACGGCCGTACCCAGCTTGATCCTCGACGTCTGCGCGGCGATCCAGGTCAGCGGCGTGAAGACGTCCGACCCCCAGGACTCCGCCGTCCACACGGAGTCGTACCCGAGCCGCTCGGCTTCCTGGGCGAGCGGCACATGGTCGGAGGAGGGGCCGCGGCCCCAGTAGCCGAGTGCGAGACCGAGCCGCATACGCCGCTCCTCCTGACGGGGTGTCAGTTATTCTTCAAGGGCTGCGACTGTACGACAACGGCCCCTCACCGGGAAGGGTGAGGGGCCGTAGTACGGCTACTTGCCGGTCTCAGCCGCGCTGAATCCCGGAGGTGTCCTGCAGCACACCCCGACGGCCGTCCTGCGTCTGCGCGACCAGCCCCGGACCGCGCTGCTCGACGGCCAGGTACCAGGTCCCCGGCGCCAGTTCGGCGATCGGCTGCTGCGAACCGTCCTCCGCGAACAGAGGGCGCGGCACGGGCACGGCGAACCAGAACGGCGAGAAGTCCCCACCGGGCTGCGGCTGGGGCTGGGCGGCCTGCGGCTGCGGTGCCTGCGGCTGCTGCGCACCGTAGGGCTGGCCCGGCTGCGGCTGACCGCCGTAGGGCTGGCCGGGCTGCGGGCGCCGGCGCCCGGGTAGCCGTAGCCGCCGGGGGGCTGGGCGCCGTAGGGCTGGGGGGCGGCGGGGCGGGGGGCCGGGAGGAGGGCGGCTTGGAGGGCGGGGACCAGGGGGGTGGCGATGGCGGCGGCGGCCATGAGCAGGGCCGCGATGAGGGCCAGGATCAGGCCGATGCCAGGGCTGGGACCGTCGGTCGCACCGCCGACGTTGTCCACGCCGCCGATCGGGTCGAAGATGTTGCCGAGGGCGCTCCACGCGGCGAAGACCGTGAAGGCGGCGCCGAACTGACCGAGATCGAGCCCCGCGACCTTGCGCGGCTGCGGCAGCGCACGGGTGACGACGACGAGCGCTGCACCGATCAGCCCCGCCAGCACCACACCGAGCACGACCGGCCCGCTTCCCCAGAGGCTCGGGAGATCGCTGCTGTCGGATGCACCGTCGATCGAGTAGAGATCGAGGAACGACGCGATCAACAGCAACACCGCTGCTCCGATCACCACGCCGTCGCCTCGAGTGAGGGAGCGGATATTCACTTCAGGTCCTTCGTAGGTCGTCTCGTCGTAGGTAGAGGCGTCGCTGTCACCATGTCGCCGTAAGGCCCCGGTGTGAAGCGCGGGGGTGGCCCCTCATCGTAAGGACGACACTATCGTCCGCCCGACCAGGGTGTCCGCAGGGATCAGCCCGCCGAGCACTACCCCCGCAGGAAACTCACAATCCCCTCAGAGATCCCCTGCGCCGCTTTCTGCCGCCACGCGCCACTGGTGAGCAGCGCCTCGTCCTTGCTATCGCGCATGTTGCCGCACTCGATGAACACCTTGGGAACCGTTGACAGATTGAGACCGCCAAGGTCCTTACGTGTGACGAGTCCGGTGCCGTCGCCGACGTAGTTGGAGGGCGCACTGCCCGTGAAGCGTACGAAGTTGCCCGCGATGCGCTCACCGAGGTCGCGTGAGGGGGCGACGATGGGGCGGGTGTCGGCGGCGCCGGCGTCGACTGAGCCCGGAAGGATCACGTGGAAGCCGCGGTCGCCGGTTCCGGAGCCGTCCGCGTGGACGGAGACGACGGCGTCGGCCCGGGCGTCGTTGCCGATGCGGGCGCGTTCGTCGATGCAGGGGCCGTAGGGCCGGTCGGCGTCCTGGGTCAACTTCACCGTGGCGCCCTGGGCTTCCAGGATCGTCCGCATGCGGTGGGCGACGTCGAGCGTGAACTTGGCTTCTGTGTAACCGGCGTTGGTGGAAGTGCCCGTAGTGTCGCACTCCTTCAAGCCCGTCCCGATATCCACCTTGCGGTTGATCTCGGACGTGTGCTGGAAGTTGCCGGGGTTGTGGCCGGGGTCGATGACGACGACCTTGCCCGCGAGGGGCCCGGACCCGGAGGAGTTGGCGGGCGTGGGCGTCGGGCTCGGCTCCTTGCCGTCCTCGGTCGGGGAGGCGGCCTCCTCGGTCGGGAAAGCCACGGCCGGCGAGCTGGTCGAGGACGCCTGCGGGCGGTCGTCCTCGCCGCCACCCCCCGTACCACCCACCGCCTCATACGCCAGCCACCCCAGCAGCGCACCCGGCACGAGCGCGGCAACGGCGACAGTCAGGGGCCCGCGCCGGGAGCGGCGGGGACGGGGCGGTTCGAAGTCAGGGCCTACGTACGACACGTCTGCCACCCTAGCGGCCGTCCGCAGAGACCATAGGCTCCATGACGACCGCCGGAGTGACGCTCAGGAAGCCGTGAGTCAGGCTCCGTCAGGTCTGTGAGATGAGCGTGAGACGGCCGTCGCTCCCGTCAGGATTCGGCGGCCGACTCGGACTCGCGGGCGCAGTGCGCCTTCCCGCTCGGCGAGTGTGGCTTGCCTTTGCTGCTCGTGGACGCCTGGCTGCCGCACGCGCGGCAGCGACAGATCCGCTGGCTGTGGGAGTCCGTCTCAGGCACCAGGGACGGGCCGTCAACGTCCCCATCTGGGAGGGTACGCAGAACCCGACGGACGAGAACCTGCCCAAGCGGTCGCGAGGGCAACCACATCCGTGGCAGCCTCGTCCTGGGCACCGAATCGCAGGCGAAGATGGCACTCGGCGAGGTGGCCGGTCCGGGCAGGCGCCGCCCCGCACAAGCTGCGCCGCGACCTCGACCACGGAACTCTGGTCGTCCCGGGTGGCGTCAAGATGGCCTGGCCAGGCCTCCGTGACCGTGCGCACGCAGTACATCTCCGGGGACGACGCGGTCGTCCTCACCGGCCGGGCCAAGGCACGCAGGTCGGGTGTCAGAACCGGGCAGGCGCTGGACGTCGAAGCCCGGTCGATTACCTCGCAGGCATCTGCGCCGTCCTCAGAGAGGACGCCTGGGTGCGCACGCAGGAGGTGTTGCACCGGCTCCGATCGCGCAACGACGTCGTGTATGCGGACTGGACGTTCGCCGATCTGAAGGCCGAGCTGGAGCCTATGGGGCCAAGCCGTAGAAGAACGACGGGGTCATGATGGTCTCCCGTGAGAGCGTCGAGGACGCCATCTTGCAGCGCCTCGCCGTGATGGAAGACGACTCCGAGGAGGAGAGAGGCGCCGAGATCCGAGGGAGTTCTCCCTGACCGCCTCCCTGTGCTGGCCTGCGGATACGTGGCACAGGGAGGCCAGGGAGGCGCACCCCTTGGGGAGGCCGGAAACGGGGCGTGCTTTACGCGGACAGACGGGCGATCGCCTCGTCGACCGTCAGGGGCAGCCCCCGCCGCGCCTCCCTCCCTGCGCCCTGGCCGTCCCTGCCTCCGGATTTCCGGATGGTGCTCGTATCCTCACGGCGCCGACCGACAGACAAGGCGAAGGTCGCACGGAATCCGGCA
Source organism: Streptomyces sp. DG2A-72 (assembly GCF_030499575.1). Lineage (NCBI taxonomy): Bacteria > Bacillati > Actinomycetota > Actinomycetes > Kitasatosporales > Streptomycetaceae > Streptomyces > Streptomyces sp. DG2A-72. The sequence goes on along the minus strand of NZ_JASTLC010000001.1, from coordinate 2,873,175 downwards.
GGAGCTACTCCGAACTCCTCCGCCATGGCCGCTCCCCGCTCGACGGCGGCCGGTCGCGTGCCCGCTGCCGGCGCGCGGCGTTCGTCACCATGACGCCGATCAGTACCGCGCCGCACAGCCACCCGAGGACCGGTCAGCCCCGCACGACGCTCACGAACAGCAGCACGAGCGCCGCGACGAACACCCAGCGTCAACCGCGCCGCAGCTTCCGTTGCTCATCAGCCCTCTGACTTGAGTGCGCAAACAGTACTGCGCGGTCGACATCGGGAGTACCGAAACGTCAGCCGGATCAGTGCAGTGCGTCGATGGCCTTCACGATGAGGGCCCGCGCGAGCCAGGCCCGTCAGTGTGCAACGCGGGGCCAGATCCTCCGTCAGGGCACGTCGGCGCGTAGCGAGTCGCCGAGCAGCCCATCGGTGTACGTCACGTACTTCGCAGTGAACTTGCCCTTGCCCGTGATGGTGCCGGACACGTTCTCGCCAGGGGCCAGGTCCACGGTGTCGATCTGGTTCTCGTCGGCTGCCAGCTCGGCGGTGTGCTTCGTGCCGTCGGTGTCGGTGATGGTGAAGTACAGCGGATTGACGTCAACTTGCTCGTCGCCGTTGTTGGCGATGGTGACGAGGACGCTCGTGTAGTTGCTGCCGTCAGCGAGGATGCTCTTCGTGAACGCCGTCTTCTTCGCGGTGACCTTCACGGGCGACTCCGGGGGCGCCTCCTCGGTGGGCTCCTCCTGTTCCGCTTCGGCCGTCTTGTCGTCGCCGGTGCCGGAGTCCTCTGTGGTGGCCTCAGAGCTGGCCGTACTGCCCTTGCTGCTGCTGTCGTCGGAGCCGCCGCCGAGGGCGGCGCTGAAGATCCCGATGATGACGAACAGCGCGACAACGCCGGCGCATCCGATGCCGACGATCTTGCCGGTGCTGTTCTTCTTCGGGGGCGGCGGTGATGGCGCGCCCCAGCCGGGCTGCTGCTGGTGTGGTGCGCCCCACTGCGTCGGCTGCTGTTGTGGTGTTCCCCATCCCGGCTGTTGCGGAGGCCCGTATCCGGGTTCCTGCGGGTACTGCTGGCTCATGTGCCCCCCCTTGGTGCGGTGTTTCGTGAGATGGGGGACGTTATCGGATGTAGGTGTTGTGTGAAGAGGTGAGCTGGATTCTGTTACCAGTATGAGTGCAAGGAGTGAAGGTCCGTCCCGGTGGTGGCTCCACGGGGTGGGCTCTGCGTGCGGTGGCGGGGTCAACTCTCGTCGCCCGCCGAGTGGTCAGTCCCGAAGGTGTAGCCCGGCGCCCCTATGCGGTCGGGGGTTGCTCGTGAAGCGAGCCGCATCACCCCACCTGGGATCACAACTCGGGCACATGCCCTCCATGCCGTGCACATCAGCCCGCATGATGCCCTCTCCAACACACGTGTCCAGGGGGACCATGACGGGCTACAGCGAGGTCCAGAAGGCCGCACGTGTCGAGAAGCTCCGGATCTGGTTCGGGTGGAACTCGTCGTCTTCCTCGCGCTGACTATGGCGCTGTTCCGGATGACGAGCGCACTCAACCGGCGGGCTGAGGTGGCGCGGCGTGAGGTGCTCGGCGACGACTGGCAGTGACACCGCAGCCACTTGCGCGCAATCGTCTGGCAGCCAAGCGAGCGCGCAATTTGCCGCAATCCTCCGGCGCAGCCATCCCTGCACGCGCATTCTGGAACCTCCAACCATCACGCTGCGGAGGCGACATGGCGCTCAGGTTCCTTGGCACGACCAGCGACGACGGCGACTGCCCCACCCTGTACGAGGTCAATGGCACAGACGAGATCCTCGTACAAGGCGAACGGGAGACCGACCCGAGCCACTCGTGCAGCTGCGCGACGTCAAGCCGTCCGAGACCTTCGTACGGGTTCCTCGCGACCTGCTCACTCGCTACGCACCCCGTACCGAGGCGCCCCAGCTCCACCCGTTCGCGTCAATCACGCACCTGTTCCAGGAGTTCCGGCACACCGCTTGGCGGCTGGAGACCCGCCGCGGCTATGCCTCCGACCGCAGCTCACCGCTGTGGTCACGATTCCTCTCCGGGGAGGACGTGACCAACGAGTCGGCCAACGCCTGGCGCGCGAACGTCGCCGAGCAGACTGCCGCGGGCAAGCGGTTCGAGCGCGTACGGCTCATCGACGAACCACCCACGCAGGGACAGCAGTTCCTCCTCGCCCGCGCTCCCAGCAACGTCGCTGCCGGGGAGGACATCCGTGACCTCACCCGCGCCGACGCCGTGCAGCACAGGCTGCCGGACTTCGATTTCTGGCTGTTCGACTCACGCATCCTGGCCTGGTTCGCGTTCGACGAGGACGACACCACCCTCGGCGTGTACGTCACCGAGAACCCGGCCGAGGTCCTCGCCGCCTGCCAGGCCCGGGATGCGGCCTGGCATCACGCCGTGCCTGCTGTGGAATTCGCTGAGCGGGTACGTTCCACCGTGTGACCACCGACTTCCAGACCGCCCGCGAGGCTCTCGGCGCGCGCCTGCGTGAATGCACGGCGGCCGATTCAAGCACCACGCTCCGTTCATCGAGCGCCGCCGCGACGGCCTGTGTCTGCGCACAGGCGACTTCCTGAAGAGTCAGGGCTGGGCGATCGACGAGGAGCTGTGGGCCATCGACGGCGCGGACTGTTCCCCGTGCGACGACAAGGTCCCCGACAGCCACTGACCCCGCTACAGTCGGCCCCCGCCCTCACATCTCCCCGAGGGCGGGGGCTCCCGCATCCCGACAAGCCGAAGGAACGCGCCGTGCCCATACCGCACGACATCGCCGCCGAGACCGAACTGTGGGACACCTTCGGCTGTGGCACTGGCCGCGCCCTCGCGTACCTGGCCGAGCAGGGCGTCACCGAGCATGGCGTGGACCTGTCCCCGGTCATGGTGAAGAAGACCAGCGAGAAGTGGGCAGCAACGGGGGCCGTCTTCCACCAGGTTGAGGTCCTCGAATACCTGGCTGCCAGCAGCGAGACCTACGACGCCATTTACAGCATCTTCGGCGCGGTCTGGTTCACCGACCCGAGTCGGCTCTTCCCTCTCGTGCACTCCCGGCTGGAGCCCGACGGGACGTTCGTCTTCTCCCACCCGACGGCGATCCCCGGCGCCTACGGGCCGCAGGGCATGTACAAGGGCGGCTTTGCAGGGAAGGCTATGTACGCCTATCGGTACAGCTACCGGCCCGCGGTGTGGGAGCGGCTGTTGACCCGGGCCGGGTTCGCCACGGCCAAGGCGGAGGTGATCGAGGCCCCGAAGCCGGGCCACATCGGCACTCTGATCGTCCAGGCCCGCGGCACGCGCCGGTAGCGACCGGCCGCCGCAGGAACGTCTGCCGACTCTAACCGGGCCCTCAGATCCCTGCTCCTGTCCGCCGCAGCGCGCGCAGCGATTCGGTCGCCGAGACCTCGGTGAAGGCGCCGGACGCGAGAGCGCGGAGGTAGACGCGGTACGGGGCCTGGCCGGTGAACTCGTCCGCCGGGTTCGGGAAGACGTCGTGGATGAGGAGCAGGCCGCCGTCGGCCACGTGGGGGGCCCAGCCCTCGTAGTCGGCGCCCGCGTGCTCGTCGGTGTGGCCGCCGTCGATGAAGACGAGGCCGAGGGGGGAGTTCCAGATCTGCGCGATCTGCGGGGAGCGGCCGACCAGGGCGACGACGTGCTCCTCCAGTCCGGCGCGGTGAAGGGTGCGGCGGAAGGTGGGCAGCGTGTCCATCAGGCCGAGTTCGGGGTCGACTGTCTCCGGGTCGTGGTAGTCCCAGCCGGGCTGCTGCTCCTCGCTGCCGCGGTGGTGGTCGACCGTGAGCGCCGTCACTCCGGCCTCGCGGGCCGCGTCGGCGAGCAGGATCGTGGAGCGGCCGCAGTACGTGCCGACTTCCATGGCAGCCGCGTAGAGCGCGAGGCCCTCGCCCGTGGGCATGAACCCCTTCGCGGCCTCGAACGCGGCCAGGATCTCGGGCTTGGGTAATCTTGCGCTGGTCGCACACCCTGCGGACCCTGAACAGATCTGGTTCCGGGACCTTTGGTCTGTCCGGTCAGGCGTTGAAGTCGACGATGTCGCACTTGGCGATCCGCCCGATGCCTCGCCTGATACGGGAATCGGTGGTCACCAGGGTGAGATCGAGAACCTCGGCCAGCGCTACATATGTCGCGTCATACACCGACAGGTTCGCGGCCAGCGTGCGTACGCGGGCCGTGAGGGGAAGTGCCGGATGGCGGGTGAGGGGCAGGTCGGCGAACTCCTTCAGGTAGCGGTCGACCTCGCCCTTGCTGAGCTTCGGCTTGCCGCCCCTGGTGCCCATGCCGATGACCGACGAGGCCACCTCCGTGTCGATCAGGTACGGGGCGTGGATCTCGTCCTCGGTCGCGATCCGCTCGCGCACTCGCCGGGCGAGCATGCCGCTGGAGGTGAGGAACTCCGTGACCGCCGAGGCATCGACGACGATCACCGGCCGCTCCGTCCCTCGTCCAAGGCGGCGAGGATGTCGTCATGGGTGACCTGGTCGCTCGCGTAGCGCTCGGCGCGGGCGGCCATCTCGGCGAGGCTGGGCTTCGACGCCTCCCGCACGATGAGGCCGAGGAGGTAGCCCTGTATGGACTGGCCGGCCTCGGCGGCGCGGATCTTGATGGTGCGGGCGATGTCGTCGGGGACGTCTCGCACGGTGAACGCAGTCATGACTGCATTCTATAGTCAGCGTCGTCATTTTGCAGTCAACCCCATTGTTCGGCAGCAGGGGACGTCAGATTCCCGCTCCTGTCCGCCGCAGCGCGCGCAGCGATTCGGTCGCCGAGACCTCGGTGAAGGCGCCGGACGCGAGAGCGCGGAGGTAGACGCGGTACGGGGCCTGGCCGGTGAACTCGTCCGCCGGGTTCGGGAAGACGTCGTGGATGAGGAGCAGGCCGCCGTCGGCCACATGGGGGGCCCAGCCCTCGTAGTCGGCGCCCGCGTGCTCGTCGGTGTGGCCGCCGTCGATGAAGACGAGGCCGAGGGGGGAGTTCCAGATCTGCGCGATCTGCGGGGAGCGGCCGACCAGGGCGACGACGTGCTCCTCCAGCCCGGCCCTGTGCAGGGTCCTGCGGAACGTCGGGAGCGTGTCCATCAGGCCGAGTTCGGGGTCGACTGTCTCCGGGTCGTGGTAGTCCCAGCCGGGCTGCTGCTCCTCGCTGCCGCGGTGGTGGTCGACCGTGAGCGCCGTCACTCCCGCCTCGCGGGCCGCGTCGGCGAGGAGGATGGTGGAGCGCCCGCAGTATGTGCCGACCTCGAGGATCGGTAGTCCGAGCCGCCCGGCCTCCAGCGCCGCCGCGTACAGGGCCAGGCCCTCACCCGTGGGCATGAAGCCCTTCGCCGCCTCGAACGCGGCCAGGATCTCGGGCTTGGGGGCCGGGGTCATGGGCGGGGGCCTTCCGGTCGTACGTGCGTCTGGGCGGCCCACGCCGCCGTACCCCCTGGTCGGCGGGCGACAGGGGGTACGGCGGTACGGCGGGGTGGATCAGGGTGCGTCGGAGATGTCGAGCCTGTTCACCTTGATGCGGCTGGTGTCGTACTCCCAGACGACGAAGAACTTGCCCGGGGCGTACTCATCGGCCATCGCGTATGTGTCCCAGCCCTCCCCTGTGGTGCCTGGAGAGTCGACCTCGGGCTCCGTGCCGTTGGCGAAGAACTTGGGGGCGCTCCAGCTTCCATCGCGGCGTTTGGTCTTGTAGTAGAGGACGTCGCGGTAGGCGGGGTCCGGTGGGTTCGCGCTCCGAACGGGGTAGTTGTAGATGTACAGGTACTGCCCGTTGCTGTCCTTGGTGAAGTAGGCCTTGGACGTGTCCGCGCTCGGCAGGCTGGTGTCCCGCACGAAGGGCGACCAGCTGGCGCCACCGTTGGTGCTCGTGGCCTTCATGGCGTAGTCGTTGGCGCTGCGGGCGACCATGACCAGTTCGTTCCCGGCCGTGCCGGACTGGGAGAGGGCGATCTGGTTTTCGCCGGCCTTGACGGCGTCGTCGTTTCCATTGATCACCGAGCCTGCCTTCGACCAGGTCTTCATGTCCGTGGAGGTCAGCACTCCGTTCTCCCGCTTGCTCGCCCAGTACGGCATGACGTGCCTGACGTCGTCCGGGTTGCTGGGGTTCGTCCACTTCAGCGGGTGTCCGGCGAAGACCATGTTGGGGATGTCCGGGAAGGTGGCGGGGTAGGTCTGCCAGGAGTGACCCTCGTCGGTGCTGCGCTTTACGACGGTGTCGCTGATCGGCAGGCCGTTGTGGTTGATCCCGTCGTCCGCGGTGTCGTCCTTGTCGTCGTTGTCCGTGTCCCGGATCGGCGTGCGCCCGAGGAACGCGAACAGCTCGTTGCCCGCCTTGTAGAGGATGACGTAGTGCCAGGCGAACGCGCTGGTCTCCTGGGCCAGCATCTGGGGGCGGCTCCAGTTGGCGCCGCCGTCGGTCGTGTACGAGTACCGGATGTACCCCATGTCGACGTTGCCGGGCCGGAGGCCCTCCCGCCAGGCGACGACCGCGTTGTTCGCGCTGGTGCTGACGATGTCGGGGGTGCGCGTCCCGTCGCCCCCGGTGACGACGTTCGCGTAGACCGTCGACTCGGACGACGTGCCCTCGGCGGCGGCCGACCCCGGCAGCAGCAGGCCGGACAGGACGGTGAGGACGAGTGCGGTCAGGAGTGCGGGCCATGCCCGTCTGCGTTTCACCAGCTTCACCACATCCACTGCTGACTCCCGCTTGTCGAGCAGGTCCACTGAATGGCCTCCGTTCCCGGGGTCTGACTGGAGCTGGGGATCGCGAGGCACAGCCCGCTGTTCTTGTTCTGGAACCGGTCCAGGCTGATGCGGACCCAGACCTGCTCGTCGCCGCCGCCGCACGGCCACTGGATGACCTTGGCGCCGTTCTGCGTACTCGCGCCCGCGAGGGCCAGGCACTTGCCGTTCGCCTTGTTGACGACCCGGAAGCCGCCGGACACCGATTGGAGCGCCCAGTAGTTGCTGTCGCTGTTGCTGCACGACCACTGGATCATCGCGATGCCGTTGTCGTAGCTGGAGCCGGGGTTGGCCAGGCACTGGCCGGTGCCGAAGTTGTAGAGACGGGCGTAGGTCGAGGTGTCCTCGGACCACACCCAGCGCTGGTCCAGGTTCGTCGAGCAGGTCCACTGGACGATCGCGGCGCCGTTGGCGGTGGTGGAGTTGGGGACCGCCAGACACTTGTCGCTGTTCAGGTTCCGCAACCGGTTCCAGCTGTCGTGGACCCAGACCTGCTCGTTGCCCGCGGCGTTGCAGGGCCACTGAACGGCCTGTGTCCCGTCGGCCAGGCTGGAGTTGGGCATGGCGAGACACTGGCCGCTGTTGCGGTTGCGGACGAGGTAGCGGTCCCCGTTGCCGCCCGCCACCTTGGTGAACGTCCAGTCCTGGTCGAAGTCCTCAGTACAGGTCCACTGGACCAGGCCGGTGCCGTTCGCCGTGCTGGAGGTCGGGACGACCAGGCATCTTCCCGCGTTGAGGTTGCGGAGGTTTCTCCAGTCGTCCTCCGCGTTCGCCGGTGTGGACGAGGCGAGTGTGTACACCAGGGTGGCGGCGACTGCGCACAGCGCCATGAGGGCGGCCGCGAAGACGCGGGGCAGGTTTTTCATATGCATGACATCGAGCAACCTCTCTGTTTCCATCGTTGTCTTCACCGTCGGACGGTCCCGCAGCGACTTGATCAGAATGCGATGCAGTTCCTGGGGAAGTCGTTAGCTGTGAGTCCACTGAGACTTGGCGGTGGATCTACTCCCGCACGGCGAGCGCCTGGAGCCGGTACTCCTTGGGTGACATCCCGTACGCGGCGCGGAAGGCGCGGGTGAAGTCGGAGGCGCGCGGCAGACCCCAGCGGGTGGCGATCGTGTGGATCGGCGTGGTGCGCTGGGCCGGGTCGGCCAAGTCGCCGCGGGCGCCCTCCAGTCGGCGGCGGCGGACGCAGGCCGCGACGGTTTCGCCCTGCGCCGCTTCCTGGAACAGGCGATGCAGGTAGCTGAGCGAGATGTGGTGCGCGGCGGCGATGACGGGCGGTGCCAGATTCGGGTCGTGCAGGTTCTGCTGGATGAACGCGTGAATGCGAGTGATCAGGGCGCCCTGCCGGGTCTCCGGCGGCAGGGCGCCCTCCGCCTCCAGCACCTGGGCGATCCAGGCCGACAGCAGGTTGACGAGGACGGTTCCCAGGCGCGGTGCGTCGGACGGCCGCAGGGTGTCCGCCTGCCGGTCCAGGCCGGTGAGGAAGTCCGTCAGCAGAGCGCCGATTCCCTCCCGCCCGGACAGTCGTCTGCCCAACAGCTCCCGGTGTGGCGGCACATGCATCAGTGCCTTGGGAACCTCCACGCCCACGCCCGTGCAGGCGCGGCGCTCGCCGTCGCTGTACGCCCGCACGTCGCCAGGCCGTGAGCTGTCGGCCAGGTACAGGTCGCCCGGGCCGTACGTGTCGTACCGTCCGTCGTGGTCGACCGCCAGCCCTCCGCCGAGCACCAGCCTCAGGTGGTACAGCTCGGGGTCGGACTGCCGCACCATTCTCGCGTTCCGGCGGAACCGCGACGGCAGGAACGAGGTCGGCCACACCGTCACCGGTCCCAGCTGCAACAGCCGCTGCTCCGCCCAGTAGTCGGCGGCGTGGTCACTGGTGAGGTCGGCGGGTGCGACTGTCCGGCCGACGCGCTCTCGCCAGAGGTCGAACCTGTCCTCCGCAGGCACGTCCTCGCTCCGGAACAGCGTCCCGATCATCCCGCCCCGCCCCCTCCCGCCCTGAACCCCCGTCAGGCGCGTGCCGCTGATCTCCGGTCACACGGAGATCGCAGAGATGGATGGTGCGGGGGGAATCCTTTCTGATCATGAACGCCGGATGGATTCGAGGGGAAGAAATCGCCTCGGATTGCTCAGAGTTCGGATTCCTCAGGGTTTCGGATTGCTCAGGGTTCGGATTGCTCAGGGTTCGGATTGCTCAGGGTGCGGAGACGGTCTCACCCGGCAGCGCAAGGTCCACGTCGACCGGGCGGTCGTCGCCGGCGTGGGTCGCCGCGGAGGCGAGCGGGGCGTGGCCGGTGGCGCGGGCGGCGAGGACGTATGCCCCCCGGGCGGGGACCGTCAGGGCGTAGCTGCCGTCGTCGGCGGAGAGCGTCGCGCCCGCCTGGCGGCCCCGGCGGTCGATCAGGGTGACCTTCGCGCGGGCGACCGGTGTGCCGCCGGCGTCCAGGACGCGGCCACGGAAGCCGCGCAGTGCCTCCTCGGCGCGGGCCAGGTTCGAGTCCTCCTCGCTGCTCGCGCGCAGCTGGGGCGCGCGGTTCGGCTTCGGCAGGAACAGGGCCATCAGCAGGCCGACGGCCACGGCGCCCGTGGCGATCAGGAAGGAGACCCGGAAGCCGTGCATGGTGGGGACGGCGACGCCGTTCGCGTCGTTCGCGGTGTTGGCGAGCACCATGCCGATCACGGCGCTCGACACCGACGTACCGATGGAACGCATCAGGGTGTTCAGGCCGTTCGCGGCGCCCGTCTCCGAGGCCGGGACCGCGCCGACGATCAGCGCGGGGAGCGAGGAGTACGCGAGGCCGATGCCCGCGCCCAGGACCACCGCGATGACCAGGGACTGCCAGGCGGCGCTCATCAGGCCGAGCCCGGCGCCGTAGCCGATCCCGATGATCAGCATGCCGAGGACGAGGGTGCTCTTGGGGCCGTACTTCGCCGACAGGCGGGCGTAGACGGGGGCCGTGAACATCATCGTCAGGCCGAGCGGGGCCACGAGCAGCCCCGCTACGACCATCGACTGGCCGAGGCCGTAGCCGGTGGCCTTCGGGAGCTGGAGCAGCTGGGGAAGGACGAGCGAGACGACGTAGAAGGAGACACCGACCATGATCGACGCCAGGTTGGTGAAGAGGACGGCCGGGCGGGCGGTGGTGCGCAGGTCGACGAGGGGGGCCGCGGTGCGCAGCTCGTAGACGCCCCACAGGAGCAGGACTACGACGGCGCCCGCGAACAGGCCCAGTGTGGTGCCCGACGTCCAGCCCCAGTCGCTGCCCTTGGTGATGGGGAGCAGGAAGAGGACCAGGCCGAGGGAGAGGCCGAGCGCGCCCGGCAGGTCGAAGGAGCCCTTGGCGCGCATCGGGGACTCGGGTACGACGAGGAGGGTGAGGACGATCGAGAGGACGCCGAGGCCGGCGGCGCCGTAGAAGAGGGCGTGCCAGTTCGTGTGCTGGGCGACCAGGGCCGCGGCGGGCAGCGCGAGGCCGCCGCCGACGCCGATCGAGGAGCTCATCAGGGCCATCGCCGAGCCGAGCTTCTCGCGGGGCAGCATGTCGCGCATCAGGCCGATGCCGAGCGGTATCGCGCCCATCGCGAAGCCCTGGAGCGTACGGCCGGCGATCATCGGAAGCAGGTCGCTGGTGACGGCGCTGATCAGCGCGCCGACCACCATCACGGCCAGGCTGAGGATCAGCATCCGCCGCTTTCCGAACAGGTCACCGAGCCGGCCCATGATCGGCGTGGCCACGGCTCCCGAGAGAAGCGTCGAGGTCAGGACCCAGGTGGCGTTGCTGGGTGAGGTGTCGAGGAGCTGCGGCAGATCCTTGATGACCGGGACGAGCAGGGTCTGCATCACCGCGACCACGATGCCCGCGAAGGCGAGCACCGGGACGACGGCACCGCCGGCTCTCGGGGTGGGCTGGTCGGTCGGTGTTGGGTTCATGTGCATCATGAACCCGGTGTGCCCGGGCAACTATTCCGATGCTTTGGCTCACTAACGGTTTCTTGACCGTCTCATGGGGATCTGATCGTCCGCCAGCGGTCCTACTACCTATGACCGAGGGACGGGTGGCGCGAAATCCCGATGCAATGGGCGTAACCCGGTTGAGAGCATGACGCCCATGCTCCAAGCCGCTGACACCACCCCCATAGCCGGCCGTACCGCGCCTCCCGCCTGGCTGGTGGTGGCGCTCGCGTGTGCCGGGCAGTTCCTCGTCGTGCTCGACGTCTCCGTCGTGAACGTGGCGCTGCCCTCGATGCGGGCCGACCTGGGGCTGAGCGCTCCCGGCCTGCAGTGGGTGGTGAACGCCTACGCGATCGCCTTCGCCGGGTTCATGCTGCTCGGCGGACGGGCCGGTGATCTGTACGGCCGGAAGCGGATGTTCCTGGCGGGGCTCGGCCTGTTCACGCTGGCCTCCCTGGGCGGCGGACTGGCCCAGGAGGAGTGGCAACTGCTGCTGGCGCGGGCCGTGCAGGGCCTGGGCGCGGCGGTGCTGGCGCCCGCGACGCTGACGATCGTGACCTCGGCGGTGCCGGAAGGGCCGGCGCGGGCTCGGGCGATCGCGACCTGGACCGCGGTGGGCGCGGGCGGGGGAGCGGCGGGCGGGCTCGTCGGCGGCGCGCTGGTGGACGCCCTGTCGTGGCGGTGGGTGCTGCTGATCAATGTGCCGGTGGGCGCGGTGGTGCTGCTCGGGTCCCTGCGGTGGCTGGCGGAGAGCCGGGCCGGGGACGGACGGCGCCTCGACCTGCCCGGCGCACTGCTGGTGACCGGGGGGCTGGCGAGTCTGGCGTACGGCATCTCACAGACCGAGGCCGAGGGCTGGACGGCGTCGGCCACCGTCGTCCCGCTGCTCGCCGGGCTCGCGCTCATCGGGCTGTTCCTCGTCGTCGAAGCGCGTACGGCGGCTCCGCTGATGCCGCTCGGACTGCTGCGGGTGCGGTCGGTGGCCGCGGCGAACGTGGCGATGTTCCTGAGCGGCTCGGCGATGTTCGGCATGTGGTTCTTCATGACGCTGTACGCCCAGAACGTACGGGGCTACTCGCCGCTGGAGGCCGGGCTCGCGCTGGTGCCGAGTTCCCTGGCCGTGATCCTCGGCTCGAAGCTCGCGCCCCGCTTCATGCCCGTGATCGGGGCGCGCGGTCTGGCCGTCCTGGGCACGCTGGTGGGTGCCGCCGGGTTCGGCTGGCAGTCGACGCTGACCACGGACGGGCCGTACCTCACCGCCATCATGGTCCCGGGAATCCTGATGATGCTGGGCGCGGGCCTCGCGATCACGCCGCTCGCCTCGCTGGCCACGTCGGGGGCGGCGCCGGGGGAGGCGGGGCTGGTGTCGGGGCTGGTCAACACCTCGCGGACGATGGGGGGTTCGCTGGGGCTCGCGGTCATGTCGACGATCGCGGCGGCGCGTTCGGCGGGAAGCGTTGCGCCTCAGGCGCTGACGGAGGGGTACGCGCTGGCGTTCCGGGTGAGTGTGGGGGTGCTGGTGGCGGGGGCGGTGCTGATGATGGTGTGGCTGCCGGGGAGAAAATCCGGGCACTGAGAGGCCTGGGGGCCAAGAGAAATTTCTGAGTGGCGGGGCAACGGTTCGCGTGGCCCATGGACTCCTTTGAATATCTAGGAGGTGCCCATGGGGGATCGCAAGGAGGCTCGGGACACGGAGTTCCAGAGCTTTGTCACCGGCCGCTGGCCGCGGCTGATGCGGACGGCATTTCTCCTCACGGGGGAGCAGCACGCCGCGGAGGACCTGGTCCAGTCCACGCTCGAGCGGGTCTATGTGGCCTGGCGCAGGGTCGGTTCGGCCGACGACCCGGAGGCGTATGTACGACGCGTGATGGTCAACGCGCATGCGCGCAGACACCGTCGGCGGCTGAAGGAGTACCTGGCGCCGAAGGACGACTCGGGCCTCGTGCGCGAGGTGCCCGACAGCGGAGACCGCATCGCCCAGGCCGATGACCGCAACGAGTTGCTGAAGGCGCTCGCCCAACTGCCGCCACGGCAGCGGGAGGCGGTGGTCCTGCGGTACTGGGAGGACCTGACGGAGACCCAGACCGCCGAGGCGATGCGCTGTTCCGTCGGCGCGGTGAAGAGCAACGCGGCGAAGGGGATCGCGAAACTCCGGGCCATACCGGGGCTGGCGGAGACGGTGACGCAGGGAGGGCGGAAGTGATGAGCGCGGACCGGGAGACGAACCACGACATGACGAACACTCACATCGCCCTCCTGCTGGCCGACGCCGCGGACGAGGTCGAGATCGGTATAGCCCCCTACCAGGCGGTGATCCGCGGCGGCCGGCGGCGCAGGGCGCGGCGCTGGGCGGTGGTGGCGGCGACGGCGCTGGTGCTGACCGGTTCGGCGGGGACACTGGCGATCGCGGGGATGCCGGGGGGCGACCGGGACCGGGGCTCGGTGGTGGCGACTCGGCCGCCGACGACCGAGGCTCCGAGCGTGGTGGATCCTCAGCGGACCCTGCTGGGGTTCGGTACCGACGGGGGCAAGGACTGGCAGGTCGCCATCGACGTCTGGACGGCACCACGCGACGAGTCGGAGGCGCGGCTCCAGGTGAGCGCGATGACGGATCACGGGGAGTTCCCGGCGGGCCTGCGCCAGGACTCCGAACTGATCGGCAAGAGCACGTACTTCGTGTACCGGCTCGACGGTGAGGGGGAGGAGACGACCGTCATGGAAGGGCAGTTGACCCACGACGACACCATGTCGGGCGCGGACATCGAAGCCGGCGCGATTCGCCTGACGACCGACTCCGACGCCGCCCAGCGCCTGGTCGTCGGCCAGGTCGCCCCGACCGTCCAGCGCGTCACCTGCACCTGGAAGAACGGCACGACCACCGACGTCCACCGGGTGCCGAAGGGGTACGACGTGAACAGCGACGACCAGGTGATCCGCCCGGTGGACGGATCCCCCGTGAACTGGTTCGTGTGCGTGGCACCGGAGGGGACGGCCTACCAGGAAGTGAAGGTGACGAAGTAGGGGAGTGGCCGCAATACGCGCAGTGGAGGACGTACTCCGGCTGCTGGACGGCCGGTTCGCGCCGGACGCCGACCGGTGGACGGGCCGGGGCGCCTCATGGTGGGACGTGTTCTACGCGGACCGCTCCAGGCCGGTGCCGTTCCTCGTGGCGAAACCGGACAGGAAGGAGTCCGTGGGATAAGGCAAGGAGTCCGTGGGATGAGGCGGGGGCAGCGGGATCAGAGCCACCCCTGCTGGCGGGCCTCCCGCAGTGCCTCCATCCGGTTTCTGGTGCCCGTCTTGCCGATCGCGGCGGAGAGGTAGTTGCGGACCGTGGACTCGGAGAGGTGGAGCGAGGAGGCGATGTCGGAGACCGTCGCGCCGTCCGCCGACGCCTTGAGGACTTCGCACTCCCGGGGGGTGAGCGGATTGGGGCCGGCGCTTAGTGCGGCGGCGGCGAGGGCCGGGTCGATCACCGTCTCCCCGGTGAGTACCCGGCGGATGCAGGCGGCCAGCTCCTCCACCGGACCGTCCTTCACCAGGAAACCGGCGGCGCCCGCCTCCATGGCCCGCCGCAGGTATCCGGGGCGGCCGAAGGTCGTGAGGATCAGCACCCGGCAGTCCGGCACCTGGTCACGCAGCTCGGCGGCGGCGTCCAGACCGCTCTTGCCGGGGAGCTCGATGTCCAGCAGGGCCACGTCCGGACGGTGGGTCTGTGCCGCTTCCACGATCACGTCGCCGGCCGACACCTGGGCCACGACCTCGATGTCCGGTTCCATCCCGAGCAGCAGGGCGAGGGCGCCGCGCATCATGCCCTGGTCCTCGGCGAGGAGAACGCGGATGGACCTGGCCGGGCGATGATCGCGGGGCATCTCGTTCACGGGGCAAGAGTAGGGCGCCCATCGGTCACGCGAGCTGCTCCGCCGGTATCGGTCGTGGCACGGCCGTCGCGTCCACCGGCAACTCCGCGGTCACCGTGAAGCCCCCGCGAGATCCCGGCCCGGCCGTGAGGGAGCCGCCCGCCGTGGCGAGGCGTTCGGTCAGCCCCTTGAGACCGGTGCCGCCGCCCTCCAGGGGATTGCGCCCGACCATCCTCGTCCCCGTTCCGTCGTCCGTCCCCGTCCCGTCATCCGCGCCGGTCCCCTCGGCTGTCCCCGCCGCCCCCGCCCCCGCCCCCGTCCCCGTCCCGTCGTCCGTCACCGTGAGCCGAACCCGTTCCGTCGCCCCCGACACCGTGATCTCGCAGCGGGCCGCGGCGGAGTGCCGTACGACGTTGGTGACCGCCTCGCGTACCACCCAGCCCAGCAGGGCCTCGGTCTGCGGGGGAGAGGGGGGCCGGAGCGGTGGACCGTGGAGTCGATGTTCGCTGCGGAGAGGGCGGAGCGGGCCCGGTCCAGTTCCGTGGTGAGGCTGCCCTCCCGGTAGCCCGTGACCGCCTCGCGGATCTCGGTCAGGGCCTGGCGGCCCACGGACTCGATGTCGCTGACCTGGAGGAGGGCCGCGTCGATGTCGCGGGGTGCCAAGCGGCGGGCCGCCTCCGACTTGACGACGATCACCGAGAGCGTGTGGCCGAGCAGGTCGTGCAGGTCGCGGGAGAAGCGCAGGCGTTCCTCCTCGACGGCACGGCGGGCCAACTCCTCACGGGCGGCGAGCAGTTCCCGTACCGCCTCGGACAGGGACAGGATCGCCGCCGTCACCAACGTCGAGATCCACGTGGCGTAGGCGATGTCGAGACCGCCCCAGCCGTCACGGATGACGGACACCACGCCGGCCAGCACGGTCACGATCGCGCCGGCCAACCGCAGGTGCGGCATCCGTACCACCGCACCCGTCGCGAGGCCGAACAGGGGGAAGAAGAGCAGCCAGGTGTCGCCGTACCCGATGCCCAGACCGCAGGTCACCAGCCCCATCAGGACCAGGGCCACCCGAGTGGAGGTCGCCTCACGGGTCTCCCGCCGGAAGGCACGGAACGCCACATAGATGTAGAGGGAGTTGAAGGTGAGCAGCCCCAGGCCCGCGATCCACGGGTCCGAGGTCTCGCCCTGGAACAGGTTGGAGAAGGAGCCCATTCCCATGAACAGCCATGGCAGGAGGCTGAAGCCGGTGGGAGCCGGGCCCGCGTTTGCAGGGACTTTCCCGTTTTTCCGGGCGGCCTTGAGGCGTTCCTTGTTGTCCTCCCAGTACTGCTGACTCTCCCGCGCGTGCTGGTACGCCAGCTGCCACGCGTCCATCCGGCACGAGATCTTCCGCAACCAGGACATGTCCTGCCCCCGATCAGACGGTCCCGGCGTTCCGCCGGTACGACAACACAGCGTACGAACCAAAGGCCAGCAGCCAGACTCCCAGCACCACAATCGCGGCGGCCGCCGGTGCGTGACCCTCGACGACGGACCGGCCGAGCTGGGCGAAGCGGTTGGAGGGGGTGTACGTCGACAGGGAGCGCAGCCAGTCGGGGAACAGAGCGATGGGGAACCACAGGCCGCCGACCACCGACAGGCCCAGGTTGCACAGCATGTTCGCCACGCCGGTGGTCTGCGCGGTCAGCCCGTAGCCGTTGCCCAGACCCAGCAGCGTGAACGGCACCGACCCCAGCCACAGCAGCACCGCGATCGCCGCCCACTGCCATACGGCGAGCCGGACGCCGTTGACCAGGCCGCCGGCCGCGAGGACCGCGACGATCGCCGGGAGCACCGTCACCGAGCCGGTCAGCGCCCGGCCGATCACCACCTCACGCGGGCTCATCGGGGTCACCCTCAGCTGCCGCAGCCAGCCGATGGCCCGGTCCTCGGCGACCCCGCCACCGGTGTTCAGGGCCGAGCCGAGCGCGCCGTACGCGGCCATTCCGACCATCGACTGCGCCTTCCAACTCCCGTCGTTCGCACCGAGGTTGGTGAACAGCAGGTACATCATCACCGGCATCGCGATCCCGCCGATCACAAACCCCCGGTCGCGCAGCGTCCGGCGCACTTCAAGCCGCAGATAGTCCGAGATCGCGGACATCACACCGCCTCCGCGACAAGCGAGGTCGAGGTCGACGTCGAGGAAGAGGTCGAGGTCAGCGTCAGGAACGCGTCCTCCAGCGACGCCGGAGCCACCTCCAGTCCGCGGACCGCGCCCAGCGCCGCCAGCGCGACCACCGTCGCGTCCGAGTCGTCGGTGCGCAACCGCGCCCGGCCCCCGCGCACCTCCACCGACCGCACCCCGGGCAGCGTCTCCAGGTCCACGCCGGACGGCACATCCACCGCCACGACGCTGCCGCCGACCGCCCGTTTCAGCTGCTCGCCCGAGCCGTCCGCGACGATCCGGCCATGGTCGACGACGAGGATCCGGTCGGCATACGCGTCCGCTTCCTCCAGGTGGTGCGTAGAGAACAGGACGGTGTGGCCGCGCCGCGCAAACGCCCGTATCGAGCGCCAGAAGGACTGGCGGGCCTCCACGTCCAGGGCGGCGGTGGGCTCGTCCAGCACGATGAGGGAAGGGTTTCCGGCCAGCGCGACCGCGAAGCGCACCCGCTGTGTCTGGCCTCCGGAGAGCCGGTCCACCCGTCGCTCCGCCAACCCGGCGAGTCCGGCCAGTTCCAGCGCCTGGCCGACGGGAAGCGGGGCGGGATAGCGGCCTGCCACGAAGGAGACCAGCTCGCGCACGGTGACCCGGGGCACCGCCCGCGCCTCCTGGAGCATCGCCCCGACCCTGCCCGCCCGCACCGACCGCTCCGGAGGCTCGCCGAAGAGCTCCACCGTGCCCTCGTCGGGCTCGTTCAGGCCGAGCAGCAGCGAGATCGCCGTCGATTTGCCCGCACCGTTGCGGCCGAGCAGTGCGACCGTCTCGCCGTGCGCGATCTCCAGGTCGAGGCCGTCGACGGCCCGTACCGCGCCGAAGGTCTTGACCGCCCCCGTGAAGGACACGGCCGCCCCCGTGAAGGCCCCGGCAGGTTCTGTCTGTGTCATGCCTCGACGCTACGGACCCGCGGCACCGGCAGGGCAGATGCGCTTGTACGGACTCCCACGGGACAAATGTCATGGCCCAACCGGCCCCGCACACGTCTGACACCCTGTCAGGAGCCTTCACAACTGCGGAGCCCTGGGCTATACAGAGGGCGCCGGACTGGAACGCGTTCTAGGTCGGCCAGTGAACGACCTCGGTGCGGCCGACGGTGCGGACGGCCGCGCCGAGGTTCTCTGCCCGGGAGAGTCGTCAGGAGTCCTGAGCCCTATGCCCATCGACGCAGCCAAGGCGCTCGCCGCCGAACCCCGTTCCGGCGAGATCGCCTGGGACCACAAGGATGTGCAGCTGTACCACCTGGGGGTGGGCGCCGGCGCGAATCCTGACAAGGAGACCCCCTCCACCGACCCCGACGAACTGCGCTACACCCTGGAATCCCGGCTGCACGTCCTGCCGAGCTTCGCCACCGTCGCGGGCAGCGGCTCGCCCGGCGTGATCAGCAGCCTGTCCATGCCCGGCGTCGAGGTCGACCTGGCCCGTGTCCTGCACGGCGGCCAGTCCCTGACCCTCCACCGCCCGATCCCGGTCAAGGGCACCGCCACCGCCACCGGCCGGATCGCCGCCGTCTACGACAAGGGCAAGGCCGCCGTCCTCGTCATGCGCACCGAAGTCACCGACGCCGAGGGCCCGTTGTGGACCAACGACGCGCAGATCTTCGTACGGGGAGAAGGCGGATGGGGCGGCGACCGAGGGCCGTCCGCGCGCCTCGAACCGCCCGCCGGTGAGCCGGACAAGGTCGTCGAGCGGCCGATCCGCGAGGACCAGGCCCTCCTCTACCGCCTCTCCGGCGACTGGAACCCGCTGCACGCCGACCCGGAGTTCGCCAAGGTCGCCGGGTTCGAGCGGCCCATCCTGCACGGGCTGTGCACCTACGGCATCACGCTCAAGGCGGTCGTCGACACGCTGCTAGGCGGCGACACCGCCCGCGTGCGGTCGTATGACACACGGTTCGCCGGGGTGGTCTACCCGGGCGAGACCCTGCGCATCCGTATGTGGCGGCCTTCCGGGGCCGTGATCCGCGTGGCCGTCAGCGCCGTCGAGCGGGAGGACGCGCCCGTCCTCGCCGACACCATCGTCCAGCACTCGTGAGCCAAGAGCCTTCCGAGGGGAGCCGCACCATGCGCGCAGCCGTACTGCACGAGATCGGCCAGGACAAACTCGACGTCCTCGACGACATCGAGGCGGTGGGCTTCGGCCCAGGCAGGGTGAGGGTCCGGGTGCGGGCCACCGGGCTCTGCCACTCGGACCTGTCCGCCATGGGCGGCATCCTGCCGCAGCCGGCGCCCTTCGTGCCGGGTCACGAGGGCGCGGGCGAGATCCTCGAAGTCGGCGACAGCGTGAGCGACTTGAGCGTCGGCGACCGGGTGGTCCTGTGCTGGCTGCCCGCCTGCCGCACCTGCCCCGCCTGCAAGCGCGGGCAGACCGAGCTGTGCCTCGCCGGGTTCATGAACGCGGGCACCCCCAACTTCAAGCGCCCCGGCGGCGACGTCTTCGGCATGGCGGGCACCGGCACCTTCACCGAGGAGGTCGTCGTCGACGCCCGGTGCGCGGTGCCGATCCCGGACGACGTGCCCTTCGACATCGCCGCGCTCATCGGCTGCGGGGTGACGACAGGGCTGGGCGCGGCCCTCAACACGGCCGATGTGGAGGCGGGTTCGTCGGTCGCCGTGATCGGGTGCGGCGGGGTCGGCGTCTCCGCCATCCAGGGCGCACGCCTCAAGGGCGCCGCCGAGATAGTCGCCGTGGACCCGGTCGCCTCGCGCCGCGAGTCCGCGCTCAAGTTCGGTGCCACGAAGGCGGTTTCGCCGGACGAGCTGCCCGACGTCAAGCAACACGTCACCGCCGGCGAGGGCTTCGACTACGTCTTCGAGGTCGTCGGCAAGGCCGCCACCGCGCGCACCGCCTACGAGAACACCCGCCGCGGCGGCACCCTCGTCGTCGTCGGCGCGGGCGCCATGGACGACTTCCTCCAGCTCAACATGTTCGAGCTGTTCTTCGACGAGAAGCGCATCCTGCCGTCCATGTACGGCGGCGGCGACGTCCTGCGCTCCTACGAGCGGACGATCTCCCTCTGGCGGGCCGGCCGGATCGACCTGGAGGGACTGATCACGCACCGCGTCGCCTTCGCCGACATCAACGAGGCCCTCGACCAGATGCGGACGGGCACGGCACTGCGCACGTGCATCGAGATCTGACCCCGCTCTCGGGACTCCTCGCTCTCGACTCTCCGCTCTCGACTCTCCGCTCTCGACTCCCCTCTCGCGAAAGGACCTTGATGTCACTGCCACTTGAGGGCCTGGCGGCCGTCGTCACCGGCGCCGCACGCGGTCTGGGCCGGGCCGAGGCGCTGGAACTCGCCCGGCTCGGCGCGGCCGTCGTCGTCAACGACCACGGACAGCCCGGCCGCGACGGCTCCGGCGAGGCGTCCGCCGCCCCCGCAGAGGAGGTCGCCGCCGAGATCCGGAAGACCGGCGGCACGGCACTCGCCCACACCGGGGACGTAGCCGACTTCCAACAGGCCCGCGCTCTAGTGGAGTTGGCGATCGAGGAGTTCGGCAAGCTGGACGTCCTCGTCAACAACGCGGGCATCCTGCGCGACCGTATGGTCTTCTCCATGACCGAGGACGAGTGGGACTCGGTGATACGGGTCCACCTCAAGGGCCACTTCAACACCACCCGCTTCGCCTCCGCGCACTGGCGCGAGCGGTCCAAGGCGGCAGGCAGGCCGGTGTACGGGCGGATCGTGAACACCTCCTCGGAGGCCTTCCTCGCCGGCTCCGCCGGACAGCCCAACTACGCTGCCGCAAAAGGCGGAATCGTCGGCCTCACCACCTCCACGGCCCTCGCCCTGGCCAAGTACGGCGTGACGGCCAACGCGATCTGCCCGCGAGCCCGCACCCGGATGACGGAGGACGTCTTCCCTGACGTGTCCGACAGCGGCCTCGACCCCCTCGCCCCCGATCACGTCGCCCCCCTCGTCGGCTACCTGGCCTCCCCGGCCGCCGCCCGCGTCAACGGCCAGCTGCTCGTCGTCCACGGCGGCATGGTCGCGATCGTCGAACGTCCGCGTGTCCAGGCCCAGTTCGACAGCAAGCAGGAGACTTTCAGCTACGGCGAGCTGGACGCCGTACTCACGCAGCACTACGCGGACACGAAGGGCGAGACGTTCGCGGCGGCGGAAGTGCTCGGTCTCAAACGCCGGTAGCCCGAACTCTCCAGCCGACAACTCCCCCTACGACAACGGCCCCGCCCGTCCACTGGACGAGCGGGGCCGATCGACCTACCTTCAGGCAGCCGTCTCGGTCTGCTGCTCCACCGGCTTGCGATGACGGCCGCGCGGGGCCGCCTCACCCTCGTGGGACGAGACCGGACCCCGGTGCTTGCCGCGACCGGCGGACTCCTGGGTCTGGGCAGGCTGCTGGGTCGTAGTGGCGTCACTCATCGGAAGAAATTCACCCCGTCAACATGATCCTTCTTACAGCCGGGCGAGTGTAACCAGCACACCAGTCACCGAATCCAGCCGCACACGCCAACCGCCACGACTTCGTTACCTGGTCGCCATACGACCGTGCAGAAGTGCCTCCTGAAGGGATACCGGGCGCGTGACGACGGGCTCGGAGGGGGCGGGATCTGCCGGTTCCTCCGGCGGCGTTTCGTGCACTTCCGGTCCCGCCCCCGCCTCCACCCGAGCCACCCCACACGCCACCACCCTCGACGCATAAGGCAGTTGCAGTACCCCGTCCCGCGTGAACACCCCCGCCCCCGCCAACCACCCCTCGGGCCCCGGAAGATGACGTACCCGCCGCTCGCTCGGCCGCCACAGACCCAGCCAGCTGCTCACCGGCCCGTCGACGCGGAGCGCCACCGCACAGCTCTCCGGCATCAGCATCTGCCCCGGCTGGACGGCGAACGGGGTGACCGTGCAGTCCGCCACCCGCAGGCTCTCCGGGAACCGCACCGGCAGCGTGCTGCCGAGCACCCCCCAGCCCAGCCGGGCCTGCCCCGGTGAGGGCGCGTCGGAGCTGATCAGCAGCAGCCCGCTGTCGGGGTCGGCGAGCAGGAGCCGGTCCTCGCTGTCCGCGGCGATCTGCAGCAGCGGCGACACCTCGCCGCCGCGCTCCAGGTCGACGACGACGGTCTTGGTCCGTCCGCCGACCTCCCGGTCGAGGGCCAGTATCCGCCCCGCGCGGTCCAGCCACACCCCGCCCGAGCAGCGCCCGGGGATCTCGGCGAGCTGCTCGGGCCCGAAGGCACCGCCCGCCACCAGCCACACCGCGCTGGAGCGCCGGCCCACGGCGAGGGCGTACGCCTTGTCGCCGCCCGGCGCGGGCGGCAGCAGCCGCAGCCGGGAGCCGGGGTCCGGGCACTCCACGGCCCCCAGCGGCAGCTCACCGGTGCCGGGCCCGGTCGGGTAGAGCAGCGCGAAGACATGCCGTCCGTCCGTGAGGCGCCGGATCAGGACCCGGCCGTCGCTCATCGGCTGTACCTCGGTGCCGGGCTCCTCGGGCTGGTTGCCGGGCAGCGGCACGGCGTACGGTTCGGGTCCGTCCAGGGTCCAGCGCTCCGGGAACAGGGAGTCGCCGTCCGCGGCGAGGCGTGCGGCGTAGCAGCCGTCCACGGTGATCGCGCACCCCGTCGGCGGGGTCGGGTCGTCCTCGTTCTCCGCGGTGGGTTCGATCGCACAGGCCGTCATCGGTCGATCACCTCCGGCGACGAAGCTAGTTTTCGCACGCACAGACGGGGGACCGCCGGGCACTCGCTTCACACATAAGGGTGGCCACGATTCGATTCGCCTGAGGAAACGGGGGCGGATGTGCTGGACGGGGCGACGGCCCAGGTGGGGCCCCGGCGCAGGTTCAGCGGCACAGAACCTCCAGGTAGCCTTGAGCGCGTGCCCCGTCTGTCTGAAGTCATCGCCGCGCTGGAGAACCTGTGGCCCGCCGAGCGGGCCGAGTCCTGGGACGCGGTCGGCACCGTCGTGGGCGACCCCGGCCAGGAGGTCGCAAGGGTTCTCTTCGCCGTAGACCCGGTCCAGGAGATCGTCGACGAGGCCGTGAAGCTGGACGCCGACCTGCTGGTCACCCACCACCCGCTCTACCTTCGCGGTACGACGACGGTCGCGGCGTCCCACTTCAAGGGCCGCGTGGTGCACACCCTCATCAAGAACGACATCGCGCTGCACGTCGCCCACACCAACGCCGACACCGCCGACCCGGGCGTCTCCGACGCGCTCGCCGGCGCCCTGGACCTGCGGGTCGTACGACCGCTCGTGCCGGACCCGGCCGACCCGTCCGGGCGTCGGGGCCTCGGCCGGATCTGCGAGCTGGACCACCCGCTGCCCCTGCGCGAGTTCGCTGTGCGGGCCGCCGAACGCCTGCCCGCCACCGCGCAGGGCATCCGCGTCGCAGGCGACCCCGAGGCGGTCGTACGGACGATCGCGGTCAGCGGCGGCTCCGGCGACGGCCTCTTCGACGACGTACGCGCGTCCGGTGTCGACGCCTTCCTCACCGCGGACCTGCGACACCACCCGGTGTCCGAGGCCCGCGCCCACAGTCCCCTCGCGCTGCTCGACGCAGCGCACTGGGCCACCGAGTGGCCCTGGTGCGAGCTGGCAGCAGCCCAGCTCGACGAGATCTCCGACCGGAATGGCTGGGACCTGCGCGTCCATGTGTCCAAGACGGTCACCGACCCGTGGACCATCCACTCCCCGTCAATTGGAGCCCCCAACTGAACGCCGCGCCCGCCGACCAGATCCGACTCCTCGACGTCCAGGACCTCGACGTCCGCCTCCAGCAGCTCGCCCACAAGCGGAAGTCGCTCCCCGAGCACGCCGAGATCGAGTCGCTGACCAAGGACCTCACCCAGCTGCGCGACCTGCTCGTGGCCGCGCAGACCGAGGAGAGCGACTGCGCCCGCGAGCAGATCAAGGCCGAGCAGGACGTCGACCAGGTGCGCCAGCGCGCCGGCCGCGACCAGCAGCGCCTCGACTCCGGCGCCGTCACCTCCCCCAAGGACCTGGAGAACCTTCAGCGCGAGATCGCCTCCCTCGCCAAGCGGCAGGGCAACCTCGAGGACGTCGTCCTGGAGGTCATGGAGCGCCGCGAGTCCGCACAGGAGCGGGTCGCCGAGCTGACCGAGCGGGTCTCCTCCGTCCAGACGAAGATCGACGACGCGACGGCCCGCCGGGACGCCGCGTGCGAGTCGCTGGACGGCGAGATCGCCTCGGCGACCAAGGAGCGCGAGGTCATCGCCGGGTCCGTCCCCGCCGATCTGCTCAAGCTCTACGAGAAGCTGCGCGAGCAGCAGGGCGGCGTCGGCGCGGCCAAGCTCTACCAGCGCACCTGCCAGGGCTGCCGTCAGGAGCTGTCCATCACCGACATCAACGAGATCCGCGCCGCCGCGCCGGACACGGTGGTGCGGTGCGAGAACTGCCGTCGCATCCTGGTGCGTACGTCCGAGTCGGGCCTCTAGGAGCCTTTCCGGTGCGGGAGTTCATCGTCGAGGCCGACGGCGGGTCACGGGGCAACCCCGGGCCCGCGGGCTACGGAGCCGTGGTGACCGACGCGGCGACCGGGGAGACGCTGGCGGAGACGTCCGAGTACCTGGGCATCGCGACGAACAACGTCGCCGAGTACCGGGGGCTGCTGGCCGGCCTGCGCGCCGCCCACGCCCTCGACCCGGGCGCCACGGTCCACGTCCGGATGGACTCCAAGCTCGTCGTCGAGCAGATGTCGGGCCGCTGGAAGATCAAGCACCCTGACATGAAGCCGCTGGCCGCGCGGGCGGCGGCGGTGTTCGGGGTGGGGCAGGTGACGTACGAATGGATTCCGCGGGAGATGAACAGACGGGCGGACAGGTTGGCGAACGAGGCGATGGACACCGGTAGTTCCGCCAGTTCTCTGCGCCGCGGAGCGGCGAGGGCTGACGCCGGGGGGCTGGGCGGTGGAGCGGCGAGGGCTGACGCCGGGGGGCTGGGCGGTGGAGCGGCGAGGGTCGACGCCGGGGGGCTGGGCGGTGGAGCGGCGAGGGCTGACGCCGGGGGGCTGGGCGGTGGAGCGGCGAGGGCTGACGCCGGGGGGCTGGGCGGTGGAGCGGCGAGGGTCGACGCCGGAGGGCTGGGCGGTGGAGCGGCGAGGGCTGACGCCGGAGGGCTGGGCGGTGGAGCCGCGAGGGCTGACGCCGACGTCCGCGCCGCGCGGAACGTGGCGACGCCGACTGTCGGGTGGGGTGGCGCCGACCTCGGTGCGCCCGCCACGTTCGTGCTGCTGAGGCACGGCGAAACGCCCCTGACGCCGCAGAAGCGTTTCTCGGGGAGGGGCGGTACCGACCCGTCGTTGTCCGACGTCGGCAGGGAACAGGCCGAACGCGTGGCGGACGCTCTCGCCCGGCGCGGGACGATCCAGGCCATCCTCGCGTCCCCCCTCGCCCGTACCCGCGAGACCGCCGGAATCGTCGCCGCCCGTCTGGGCCTGGACGTCAGCATCGAGGACGGGCTGATCGAGACGGACTTCGGCGCGTGGGAGGGCCTTACCTTCGCCGAGGTGCAGGAGCGCCACCCCGATGACCTGAGCGCCTGGCTCGCGTCCCCGGAGGCCGAACCGACCGGCGGCGGCGAGAGCTTCGCGGCGACGGCGACGCGGATCGCGGCGACGAGGGACAAGCTGGTGGCGGCGTACACAGGCCACACAGTCCTGCTGGTCACCCACGTCACACCGATCAAGACGCTCGTACGACTCGCCCTCGGCGCCCCGCCCGAGTCCCTGTTCCGCATGGAACTCTCGGCGGCCTCACTCTCGGCGGTGGCGTACTACGCGGACGGCAACGCGAGCGTACGGCTCCTCAACGACACGTCGCACCTGCGCTGAGCGCCGCCGCCTCGCGGGCCAGCGACTCGATCCGCCCCCAGTCCCGCGCGGCCATCGCATCCTCCGGAAGCATCCAAGTCCCGCCCACACAGTCGACGTTGGGCAACGCCAGATACTCCGGAGCCGACGCGAGCCCGATCCCCCCGGTCGGGCAGAACCGCGCCTGCGGCAACGGCCCGGCCAGCGACTTCAGATAGGCCGTACCGCCCGCCGCCTGCGCCGGGAAGAACTTCATCTCCGTCACGCCCCGCTCCAGCAGCGCCACGACCTCCGACGTGGTCGACACCCCCGGCAGGAACGGCACCCCGGACGCCCGCATCGCCTCCAGCAGTACGTCCGTCCAGCCCGGACTCGCCAGAAACCGCGCCCCGGCTGCAACGGACGCGGTCACCTGCTCCGGCGTGATCACCGTCCCCGCCCCCACCACCGCGTCCGGCACCTCCCCGGCGATCGCCCGGACCGCGTCCAGCGCGACCGGCGTCCGCAGCGTCACCTCGACCGCCGGCAGCCCACCCGCGACCAGCGCCCGCGCGAGCGGAACGGCGTCGGCGGCGTCCTGTAGGACGACCACGGGGACGACGGGGGCGAGATCAAGGAGGGAGGCGCTCATGCTCAGTATCGTGCCGTTGGCACACATCATGCGCAAAGGTCATTGCGCATGATGCAACGACCAGGATCAATGATCAGTGGATCTCGTCCACCAGCACATCCAGCGCCCACGCCGTCCCCGCCTTCACCGGCGGCTCCGCCTCCACCACATACCCG
Source organism: Streptomyces sp. DG2A-72 (assembly GCF_030499575.1). Lineage (NCBI taxonomy): Bacteria > Bacillati > Actinomycetota > Actinomycetes > Kitasatosporales > Streptomycetaceae > Streptomyces > Streptomyces sp. DG2A-72. The sequence goes on along the minus strand of NZ_JASTLC010000001.1, from coordinate 2,846,831 downwards.
AGGTCCCGCAGCGCCTCCACCAGCTCAGCCGGCCCCTTCGGCGCCACCCCGCCCGCCAGCAGACTCCGTACGATCCGCCCCTTCGTCGCCTTGTTGAAGTGGCTGACCACCTTCCGGGTCGGCGCATGCAGCACCCGCACGGTCGCCGTCCGCCCGGCGACGTCACCCTTCGGCTTCCAGGCAGCCGTATACGCGGAAGACCGCAGATCCAGCACCAGCCCGCCCCCGGCGACCTCGGGCAGGACGTCGGCCATCGGCGCACGCCAGTGCGCGCCCAGCGCCCCGAGCCCCGGCAGCTTCACACCCATCGAGCAGCGGTACGAGGGAATCCGGTCCGTCACCCGGACGGCACCCCACAACCCCGAGAAGACCAGCAGAGAGCGCCCCGCCCGCCGCTTCGCCGCCGTATCGAGGGAGGCCAGGTCCAGAGCGTCGTACAACACACCGGTGTAGATCTCCCCGGCGGACCGCGCCCCCGCCGTCCGCAACTCGGTGTTCTTGGCGACCTCGCCCCGCAGCCCCTCACTCAGCCCGAGCACCTCACGCGCCTTCTCCTCGTCGCCCGCGCACAGCTCGACGAGTTCGCCGAGGACGGCCTCACGGGCCGGTCTGAGCCCGGGCAGCGACAGCGACTCCAGCTTCAGCGGGGCGCCACGGCCGGACGAGGCCTTGCCTTCGGAAGGCGGCAGCAGGACGAGCACGGGTTCTCCTTGTGTTTCGGGCTTCGCGACAGCGTACGGCGTACTTCGGCAGGGCTCCGCACCGGCGTCCGGGCCGAATTGTGCCTAGGCTCATGGGTATGCCCCGCCGCCACATCCGCGTGACCGGCGCCCCCGAAGCCCCTCTCCGGGCCGCCCTCACCGCGCTGCGTACCGAACTAGGCGTCTCCGAGAGCTTCCCGCCCGAAGCCGTCCCGGCCACACCCGCCGTGCCGGAGCACGACGCCACGGACATCCCCCTCTTCACCATCGACCCGCCCACCTCCACCGACCTCGACCAGGCGATGCACCTCTCCCGCCAGGGCACCGGCTACCGCGTCCGGTACGCCATCGCCGACGTCGCCGCCTTCGTCGTACCCGGGTCGCCGCTGGACCTGGAGACCCACCGCCGGGTGACCACCCTGTACTTCCCGGACGGGAAGATCCCGCTGCACCCGGTGCTGCTGAGCGAGGGAGCGGCAAGCCTGCTCCCGGACCAGCCCCGCCCGGCCGCCCTGTGGACCATCGACCTCGACGCGGACGGCCGCACGCTCGCCGTCGACGTCCGCCGGGCCCTGGTCCGCAGCCGGGCCAAGCTGGACTACGCGGGGGTGCAGAAGCAGATCGACGCCAAGACGGCCGAGGAACCGCTAGCGCTGCTCAAGGAGATCGGGGAGGCGAGGGAACGCCTGGAGATCGAACGCGGCGGCATCTCGCTCAACGTGCCCGAGCAGGAGATCGTAGAGCACGACCACACATACGAGCTCAGCTACCGCGCCCCACTCCCCGCAGACGGCTGGAACGCCCAGATCTCCCTGCTCACGGGGATGGCGGCCGCGGATCTGATGCTGGGCGCCGGCACCGGCGTACTCCGCACCCTGCCCGCCGCCCCCGACGGCGCCGTCGGCCGCCTCCGCCGTACCGCACACGCGCTGCACATCGACTGGCCGCACCACGTCTCGTACGCGGCCCTGATCCGCTCCCTCGACCCGCACCGCCCGCACCACGCGGCGTTCCTGCTGGAGTGCACGACGCTGCTGCGCGGCGCGGGCTACACGGTCTTCCGGAACGAGATCCTGCCGGACATCACGACGCACTCCGCCGTAGCAGCGCCTTACGCCCACTGCACGGCCCCCCTTCGCCGCCTCGCCGACCGCTACGCCACCGAGATCTGCCTGGCGACGGTTTCCGGAGGTGTTGTGCCCGAATGGGTACTCGTCGCCCTCGACACCCTCCCCAAGGAGATGGCCGACGGCACGCGCAGGGCGGGCCAGGTGGAGCGCGCCTGCGTGGACATCGTGGAGGCGGCGCTGCTCAAGGACCGGGTGGGCGAGTTCTTCGACGGGTGCGTGGTGGATGTGGAGGAGCGCCGTCCGAGGGTCGGGAAGATCCAGTTGGAGTCCCCGGCGGTGGTAGCCCCCATCGAGAGCGACGCCGAGCCCTTGCCCCTCGGCGAACGCCTCCGCGTACGGCTCACCCAAGCGGATCCGGCAGCGGCGAGGGTGCGTTTCGCGCCTGCGTGATCGCTTCCTTGGTCGCTTGCTTCGTCGCTTGTACGAGGCTGTCGGCGTCGTCGGCGTGCAGGCGAACGAGTCGGATGGTCTTCTGCCGCCCGAAGAAGGTGAAGTGGGTGACGGGCTCGGTGAGTTCGATCGTGACATCGGTCTGCGAGCCCACGGGGATGTCGAGTTCACCGTCGGTGCGCTGGTGCGTGGTCCGCAGCTCCCGTCGTATGGAAGCGATGTGGGTGACGGGGATGCGCAGATCCACGTGGGCGGCGTAACGGACGCGGAGCACGCCGTCGTTGAGCACGTGGGGCCGCACGACCGAGGCGGCGTGCAGGCCGACGATGACGACGACGCCGTACACGTCCAGGACGAGCACGACCCGCTCGACGGTCGGCCAGTGACGCAGCAGGACGGACATCGTCAGCGTCTCGATCACGCACACGAACGCGAACCCGAACATCACCGCACCTTGCCCGCGCGCGTACCCGAAGGCCTGCCCGCCGCCGCCCGTCCCGTGCCGCCGCTTGGTGGCCCACAGCACCAGGCTGACGAGCAGCCGCAGCTCGTGCCGGAGGAGGGCGTCAGCGATCCGCATGGTCATCCTCATGGCCGCCCCTCCTCTTCCCCCGTCACGATCCGCAGCGCGCGCCGGATCGCCTCCGCCTGCGCCGGGGCGAAGTCGGCGTAGAAGGCGCGCAGGAAACTGTCGTCGTGGTCGATGCCGACGTCGTCCGGGAGCAGCTCGCGGGGGATGCAGTCGGCGAGGGCACGGGCGGCCTCGTCCACGCGGGGATCGTCGGTGGGGGCGTCGGCGAGGGCGTCGAGGAGGGCGTAGACCGCGAGGGCCTGTTCGACACCGCCGGGTGTGGCCAGGGCGCCGCCGAGCAGACCCATCAGCCGCTCCCGTTCCTCCGGGTGGGCCGTGGTCTCGATGAGCGCGAGCATCTCGCGGTCCTTGGCGGCCATGGGGGATTCGTCGGGGTGGGCCATCTCGGCGAACAGCGCGGCCAGTTCGGGCGAGACGGGCCCTTCGGCGGGCAGATCCTCCTCGGAGTCGAGGAGGGCACGGAGCCGCGCCCGGCGCTCCCGGACGGCTGCTTCCTGCCGGGCCAGGTCCTCGTCGAGCTCGGTGAGCACTTCGGCGAGGTCCCGGCCCGCATCGTCCGCGAGGACGTCCCGTACCTCCGTGAGCCCGAGCCCCAGCTCGGTCAGCCGTCGGATACGGGCGAGCACGACGGCGTGGCGCAGGGTGTAGTTCCGGTAGCCGTTCGACAGCCGCTCGGGCTCCGGCAGCAGGCCGAGGTGGTGGTAGTGCCGCACGGTGCGCGTGGTGACGCCGACGGCTGTGGCGAGTTCTCCGATCCGCATGGCTTTAGTAGAGACGTTGACGTTGCGGCAGGGTCAAGCGAGACGTGTTCTGACGGTGACCGTGATCGTGTGCCACGATCGAGGGAACGGATCCCGATCTCACGTACAGGTGATCAGCCGATGTCCCAGTCTGGCGAGCGACCGAAGGAGGGGCGTGACATGACTGCCGTGGCTCATGAGCCCACCACGCCGGCTGAGGGACTGCTGGAGATCTTTATGTCCCTCGACACCCCGGAGGGTTTCCGGGCAGAACTGATCGAGGGGGAGATCGTTGTGACGCCGCCGCCGGACGGGGAGCACGAGAAGTACATCAGCCGGATCGTGCGGCAAGTAATCAAGAATTCCCGGACTGACATGGATCTCTCCGGGAACAAGGGCCTGAGGCTGAAGAGCGGGGGAGCCTGCCCGAAGAACCACGCGATCCCGGACGTCACGTTCGCGCCAGTCGAATCCGACCTCTTCGGGGGCGCCGACTCCTGGATGCCTTGCGAGGGCGTCGCCATGGTGCTGGAGGTGACCTCCACCAAACCGCAGGCCGACCGCGAGGCCAAGCGCCGCTGCTACGCCCGCGGCGGCATCCCGCTCTATCTGCTGGCCGACCGCGAAACCTCCCAGGTCACACTCTTCAGCGACCCGAGGCAGGACGACTACCGAGAGCACTGCACCCGCCCCTTCGGTAAACCGCTCGCCCTCCCCGAACCCTTCGCCTTCGAACTGGACACCACGGACTTCCTCTGATCCCCTCGGACTGAGGGGGTGCGAGGTGAGCACACGGGAACAGGCCAGCTGGACCAGGGCACGGCTCGGCCGCTGCGGCCCCCCGCTCGACCTGCTCACCGCCCGCTTCGACCGGCACGTCTACGCCTCGCACACGCACGAGGAGTTCAGCATCGGCATCTGCGTCGGCGGCTCCGAGGTCATCGATTACCGGGGCGACCACCTCCGCCCCGGCCCGGGCTCCATCGTCGTACTCGCCCCCGGCGAGATGCACACAGGCCGCCCCGCCGCGTCCGACGGCTACGCCTACCGAGCCCTGTACCCCGACCCCTCCCTGCTCACCGAAGGCACCCTCGGCGACAGCCTCCCGTACTTCCGCGAGCCCCTCCTCGACGACCCCGAACTCGCCACCGCCCTCCACCGCGCCCACACCGAACTCAGCGCCTGCCCCGACCCGTTGGAGGCCGAGTCCCGCCTCCCGTGGCTGCTGACGGCGCTGGCCCGCCGCCACTCGACGGCCCGAGCGGCGAACGACGTCGTGCCCGGTGCCGCGCACATCGCCCACGTCGTACGCGACCGGCTCGCCGACGAGCTCCTGGCGCCGCCCTCCCTCGCCGAGCTCGCCGCCGACCTGGGGCTGTCCCGCTACCAACTCCTCCGGGCCTTCCGTACGACGATGGGGATACCGCCGTACGCCTGGCTGGCCCAGCACCGGGTGGGCCGGGCCCGCGGACTGCTGGAGTCCGGACTGCGGCCGGCCGAGGTCGCGGGGATGGTGGGCTTCGCCGACCAGGCACACCTCACGCGCTGGTTCCGGCGGGTGCTGGGGGTGACGCCGGCGGCGTACCGCAACAGCGTTCAAGACGGGCGCCGCTGATCCGGTGATCATAGCCGCATGACTGCACGCGGCTGGTTCCTGTTCTCCCTGATGGGAGTGGTCTGGGGCATCCCCTACCTGCTGATCAAAGTGGCGGTGGACGCCCCGCTGTCCCCGTCGACGGTGGTGTTCACGCGCTGCGCGCTGGGCGCCGCCCTGCTCCTGCCCTTCGCGATATGCCAGGGCGGCCTGCCCGGCACGATACGGACCCACTGGCGCCCGATGCTGGCCTTCGCGTGCATCGAGATCATCGGCCCCTGGTGGACCCTGACCGACGCCGAACGCCACCTGTCCAGCTCCACGGCGGGCCTGCTGATCGCCGGAGTCCCGATCGTGGGAGTGGCCTTGGCCCGCTTCTTCGGCCACACGGAGAGGCTGGGGGTACGGCGTGCGACGGGCCTGGCGCTGGGGTTGGCCGGCGTCGGAGTCCTCACGGTCCCGCACCTGACCGGCGGCGACGCCCGCTCCCTGGCCGAGGTATTCGTAACGGTGATCGGCTACGCGACCGCCCCCCTGATCGCCGCGCGCTACCTCAAGGACATCCCGACCCTCCAGCTCATCGCCCCTTGCCTGGCCCTCGCGGCCTTGGTCTACGCCCCCGCGGCGGCGGTGACCAGGCCTGCCGAGCTGCCCTCCACCCAGGTCCTGGCCGCGCTGGCTGCCCTGGGCGCCGTCTGCACGGCGGTCGCCTTCGTCGCCTTCCTGGAGCTGATCAAGGAGGCGGGCCCGACCAGGGCGACGGTCTTCACGTACGTCAACCCGGCGGTCGCGGTGGCAGCGGGCGCGATCTTCCTGGACGAGCCGCTGACGGCAGGCATCGTCGCGGCCTTCACGCTGATCCTGGCGGGCTCGGTGCTGGCGACGTCGGCGGCGGGACCGAGGAACGGACCGAGGAGGGGGTCGAGGAAGGGATCGAGGAAGGGATCGAGGAAGGACCCACGCCCGGTAACATGGTCGACACGGCAGACGAGCCGGGCGGACGGCCGCGTGGAGGTTCCTATGGACCTCCCCGAGGAACGTCCGGGCTCCACAGGGCAGGGTGGTGGCTAACGGCCACCCGGGGTGACCCGCGGGACAGTGCCACAGAAAGCAAACCGCCGGGGATCTCGGTCCTCGGTAAGGGTGAAACGGTGGTGTAAGAGACCACCAGCGCCTGAGGCGACTCAGGCGGCTAGGTAAACCCCACCCGGAGCAAGGTCAAGAGGAGCCGCCTTCTCGAAAGAGGGGCGTCTCTGCGCGGACGTTCGAGGGCTGCCCGCCCAAGTCCGCGGGTAGACCGCACGAGGCCGGCGGCAACGCCGGTCCTAGATGGATGGCCGTCGCCCTGGGCTCCGCGAGGAACCTGGGGGACAGAACCCGGCGTACAGCCCGACTCGTCTGCTTTCTCGGCTCTGACCTGGACTTATGGCCTTGGAGGCGGGCCATTTTATCTCAAGGAAATTTCCTGGCATCTGCGTTAGATTCTTTCTACGTAAGATGCAATCTAACTTTCCTTCCTGAGGGGTCGCCGATGGACTTCAAAGGCAGAGCGGCCGATCTCGATCTGCTGGGCCGACAGCTCGGGTCTGTGATCGAAGGTGCGGGGGGCACTCGGGGGCAGGCCGTGATCATGACGGGGCGGCGGCGTGTGGGGAAGTCTCGTCTGGTTCAGGAATTCTGCGACCGGTCCGGGATGCCGTACGTGGTGTTCCAGGCAACCCGGGGCCGTAATGCCACGGCCGAGCGGGCGGACTTCACCGCGGCGCTGGCGCAGTCCGCTGCTCTGCCGGGAGCGGAGCTGGTGGCCGGATTGCAGGCTGCGGACTGGAATCAGGCGCTGCGCTCACTGGCCATCGCGCTCCCGGACGACGCCCCGAGCATCGCTGTGATCGACGAGGTGCCGTGGCTGGTGGAGCAGGACGCGGAATTCGAGGGGGCGCTGCAGACGGTCTGGGACCGCCATCTGTCCGCCAAGCCGGTCCTGCTGGTCCTGGTCGGCAGTGACATGTCGGTGATGGAGGCCCTGCAGTCCTACGGCCGTCCGTTCTTCGGGCGGGCGACGAAGATGACTGTTCAGCCGCTGCACCTGGCCGATGTGCAGGCGATGACGGAACTCGACGCAGCGGACGCGGTGGATGCGTTGCTGATCACGGGAGGCTTTCCGGAGATCGTCCAGTCGTGGCGGCCGGGGCTGAGCCGGGCGGACTTCCTGCGGGCGGCGGTGACCAACCCGCTGTCGCCGTTGCTGGTCGCGGGTGAGCTGTCGCTCCTCGGGGAGTTTCCCGAAGCCTCGCTGTCGCGGGCGGTGCTGGAGGCGGTGGGCAGCGGCGAGCGGACCTTCTCCGCCATCGCCGCCCAGGCCGGCGGGACGGGAGCGCTGCCGTCGGGCACGCTGTCTCCGTTGCTGAACACCCTGCAGACCAAGCGGGTCCTGGCGGCCGATCTGCCACTGTCCGGGAAGGCCGACACCAAGAACAAGCGCTACCGCATCGCCGATCCATACCTGCGGTTCTGGCTGGCCTTCCTGCAGCGAGGGATCCCGCTCATCGAACGCGGTCGCGGCGATCTGGCCCTGGAGCGCATCGAGCGCTCATGGACGACCTGGCGGGGACGCGCCGTCGAGCCGGTCGTTCGCGAGTCACTGCTACGGCTGCTGCCCGACGAGCACTGGCCTGAGACAGAGGCGGTGGGCGGCTGGTGGAACCGGCAGAACAACCCCGAGGTCGACCTGATCGGCGCGGATCGCGAACCCGTGGCGGGCGCGGTGCACTTCGTCGGCTCCATCAAGTGGCTGGAGTCCCAGCCTTTCGGCAGACGTGAATACGACACTCTCGTCCGGGACGTGCCGGCCGTACCTGGCGCCGGCCCGGACACCCCGCTGGTCGCAGTGTCCCGCAGCGGCGTGACCGGCGATCTTCCCCTTGCGGCCCACTGGGGACCCGAAGACCTGGTACGGGCCTGGCAGTAGCCCGGGGCGCGGCACCGGCGGGGGTCGCTGACCCTGACGCCGAACTCGTGCGCACGGAGCTTGAACCGCTGTCGCGTCCGTACGACGAAACTCGCGAGGGGTACCGCTGGAAACCGGCGGCCTGAGTGTTACCACTCGCTGCGACGCCCTGACTTCGGACGCTACGGTGTGCGATCCATCGTCGCGAGTACGTGTTGCCGGCGATTCAGCGTGAGTTCGTCTGGTCGCGGGACAAGATCACGCGGTTGTACGACAGCCTGATGCGTGGCTATCCCATCGGCTCGTTCCTCATGTGGCAGGTTCAGGAGGGCAATTCCGGCCGTTTCGCCTTCTACGACTTCATGCGCGACTATCACGAGCCTGACAACGCCCACTGCGCACCGACTGGTCCGCTGGGCAGCCGGGCAATCACAGCGATCCTGGACGGCCAGCAGCGACTGACGGCGCTCAACATCGGCCTGTGCGGGTCGTTCACAGCGAAGCTTCCGCGCATGTGTGAGTGCGGCCCGTACGGTGCGTCATAGCACGGGCACATTCCGTTTGCGGTACGGCCGCCGGGAACTCAGGCTGGGCGCGCGTCAGCTTGGGAAGTCGAGGCTCTCCTGACCTGGCCCGGGACTGCGCCGAGACGTCCGCGGTGGCTTCGGTTCCTTGGTCGCGTAGGCAGGCACGGGCAGGATGCCCTCGTCCCGGAGGTCGTCGGTGGTGATGAGCGGGCCGCTGCTGACGGCGTCCAAAAGCCAGGCCTGTCGGGGCTCGAGGGATACGAGGAGCCCGAGCGCGTTGATGAGGTCCAGCAGGTCAATGGTCCACCGGGAAGGCCAGGTTGGAGGCAGGATGTCGTTCAACGGGGTCTGCCGCTCCACGTCCGGCTTGCGCTTGCGGAAGCTGAACCACTTGCGGATCACCTGCACCCCGCCGATCCGGTAGTCCCACACTTCCGGTGCCACAGGACGTATGGAGCCAGTGCCCACCGTGAGGGTTCGCGTCGTCGCGTCGTAGGAGATGCTGTCCGGCAGCCCGTCGTCCTCTCCGATCGCGACGACGCATTCCGGTTGCTCTGCCGGGGGCAGTCTCGGTGTCGGTCCGTGCGAGCTGTTGTGGTGGTGAGAAGCGAAACGCTCGCCGTACGTGTGGATCCACACCGTACGCCTGCCCATCTCCACCATCTCCGCCCACAAGGCCGAGTCGCGCGTCAGGGGGACGCGGGCGCCACGCTCGGCCAGGTTCGTGGCGAAGCGGCGGGCGTAGCCGCTGTGGCCGGCTGTGCCCGCGATGTACGCGAGGAGGTCTTCGGCGGTGACCGTCACGCCGTGCGTCTTGGTGAGCAGCTGCAGCAGTCCGGGCGTCACGTTCGGTTCCGCCCGGTGAGAGTGGCGGTAGAGGGGCGCGACGCGGCCACCTTCGGTGCCTTTGAAGTGGTGAACGTCGGGCAGAAGGGCGGTGAAACTCACCGCCGGGCCCGGCCGACCTGACTCTGTGTGGAGTTCGGACAGGTAGATCTGACGCCGGTCGTCGTGGGCGAACCACAAGGCCGGCCGCGGCCGGTCGATCACTCTCCGGTCCGCGATGATGTACTGCCGGTCGAAGGTCATCCGTCCGTACCGGACGATGACCGGAACCGTCTCCTTCTCCGCGGCGAGACTGCCCTTCTCCTGCTGGCCGGGCAGGGGTGGTTCGGGCTTGTCCGGACGGCGATCCCCGGTGCTCTTCATCAGCGTCGCCTTGGCCTCTGTCGGAGCCTGGACGAGCCTGCGCCAGCGCCTTTCCAGAACGTCCTGGCTGGGTGAGACGGGCCAACTGCGGTTGTTCGTGTTGCCGGTGCTCGTCCAGGGCAGCAGGGCGTCCACCGGCGGCATGGTTGACCACTCGGAGTCGGGCGTGACGTGAAAGGGCGCGGTCCACTGTGTGGGGCAGAGCTGCCAGGAAGTCCCGTTCCGGTGGCCCTCGACGCCGAGCGCTTCCAGCCAGCCGAACTTCTCCTCGCGCGTACCCGCCGGTACGTCGAGTCGCCACACCCGCGCCGGATTACTCGCGTCCGGGGAACCCCGGCGGACGAAGACGGCGATGCAGACCTCGCGCTTCACGTCCTGGAAGACACGGGTGCGTGTGTCGGAGTAGGGGCCTTCGGGGGAGAGACCGATGACCCAGCCCTCGTCGGCCGCCTCGCGCAGGTAGTGACGCATGCCGGCCGCGCCCTCACTGTCCAGGTATCCGGAGTTGGTGATGAGAGCGACGACCCCGCTGGGCGCCTTCGGCGTGCCCGAAGCCGTCACCTGGTCGAAGACCTTCCAGGTGGACCACGCCCAGAAGTAGACGTAGAGGTTGTCGAGGGCGTATCCGACACGCCCGTTGTCCTCGGGATGGAAACGGGCGAGGATCGGGCCCTGATCGTTCGGGTTGCCGTCGGTGACCCAGCGTCCGACGCCCGACTGTCGCGCACCCCGCAGATAGGGCGGATTGCCGATGACCACCATGACCTTCTCGTCCGCCTTGATCTTGTTCGCCATGCGGCGGTGGCGGGCGATCGCTTCGTACATCAAGCCCAGGTGGTGCTCGACGGAGGGATCGTCGAGTGTGTCGGCCACCAGAAGCCTCGGTGGGTGACCGGTGACATCGGCGTCGTGGGACTGGAAGGCGTGGTGCACACGGAGTTCGGCCACCGCGTACGGCCCGGTCTGCTTCTCCAGACCGACGAGTCGACTCGACAGGTCCCGGAGGAGTCCGGACTTGAGAATCTTGCCGTACTTCAATGACAGGTTCTTGGCGACGTGGTCGATGATGTTGATGAGGAAGGTCCCGGTGCCCATGGCAGGGTCGACCACCGTGACGTCCTCACTTCCGTACCCGTCCTCCTGGCCGAGCCGGTCCCGCAGCACCTCGTCGGTGAACCCGACCATGAAGCGGACGACCTCGCCGGGTGTGTAGTACGTCCCTGTCCGCCGTCGCAGTTCCGGGTCGTAGGCGCTCAGAAAGCCCTCGTACAGGTGGAGGTAGGCGTCTCCGGTCTCGTCCTTGAACATCTCGGGGTCGACGGCGGATATGACGTCGATCAGCGTGTCGGTGATCCCGCGCAGATCGTCGAGGGCTTCGTCCGTCAGTACCGCCAGCGCCTTGCCCATCAGTGAGTGCCGTTTGCCTAATCGGATCGCTACATCGGGGAGGGAGAGCTTGTCCAGATCGATGCGCTCAAGGCGGGCCAGCAGGATGGCGAAGGTCAGCGTCTGGCTGTAATGGTCCGCGAACTCCTCCGCACGAGCATCGGGAAAGAGTAGATCCTTCCAGTTCCCGGCCAGGATCGAGAACGATGCGTTGGCCTCTCCGGATTCCTCGCGGGTGAGACGTTCGGTGACCTCGTCGCGCAGCAGGGCGCAGATTCCCGCGATGCGCTTGACCAGTTCGCCGATGCTGCCGTGAGTGAGGGGCGCCGGCGTGAAGAAGTGCGTGAGGGCGCGCTCGAACCCGTCGTCCGCGACGACGAGTTGCCGACTACCGGATTGGAGATCTCCAACGAGTTGCCCAGTAGGGCCGATTTGCACACCGAATCGGTAGACCGCCCACTGGTATCCATCGGTGTACAGCACGTTGTGGAGGGCCTTGATCTTCTCCCACTGTTTCCGGTCGTGGCTCTTCACAGACCACTTCTCTGGATCGACCCCCTTGCCCGGCTGCTTCAGCTCGACGTGCCCTATGGTCCTGCCGCCGCAGCTGATGGCGAAGTCCGGTCGAATCCTGAGTCTCTTGACGCGACTCTGACCGTGAGCGATGAGTTTGAGGCGTTGCCTCGAGGCCATACCGCGCAGCAGGTGTTCCACCGGCGTGGTGAGGCTCTCCTCCTTGCCGCTGACCGCCCCGGCAGGACCTTGCAGCTTGGCCCTGACCTCCTGGCCGAACCGGGTGACGAGGTCTGCGACCGATCCGGTGGTGCCCTTTCCCGCCCAGACGTCCCCTTGTGACATCGGCCCCCCAAGGCTGCACCCACGCAGGTGATCAGACCCATACAGAATGCCCATGACATGGCAACTGGCAAACGCCGGATAAATGGCGAAGAGGCGCGTGTGACGCCTGCTCAAGGCGTGGCTGCTGACGGGTAGCGGTCCAGCGCGGCTTCAGTGCCGAGTACCGTGTCATCGGCCCACGGCTGACGGACGCGAGCGAGGAGGGCGGTCTCTTCAGTTTCCGATTCTGAGCTGGTCCGGTCGGCAGTAGCCCTGCCGCCGTATGCCATGCTGTGGCGGTTTCTGGAAGGGGAGGGTGAGATGACCGAGAAGTCGCTGTCGCACAAGCAGGCGCTCGCCAAGGTGATCCAGGCACTGGGAGGCACCTGGGACACCGAACGTGCCGTACTGGCCCTACGAGTCGCCGGGTACAGACCGGCGGACGACAATGCCGCGGGCAAGGAGGCCCTCCGCAACCTGCGCGAGCTCGCTCAGGACGGTGTGATCGTGAGGCCGGATCCGGATCAGGCCGTGTACCGGTCGGCGTAGTCGCCACCGCAGGGCTCCGGCACTGACCCGTTAAGGTACGGCGGGCACCTGGAAGCCGTTCGTGGTGATATGGGCGATGGCTGACGAGTGGCTGGTCAGCCACTCGCCGCACACCCACCAGCGGGGTGTGGTGCCGTCGCTGAACTCGGGGCATACCTCCGCGATGAGCTTGTGGTCGCAGTCGCCGCGCGAGGCCATGGAGCAGATCACATCGCCCTGTTGCTCAATGGCCGGTACGTACGGGTGGATCGACAGGATCGGACGACGCATCTCCCGCGCTGCTGAATGGGGCATGGCGCGGAGGGTAACAACGCGGCTTCGCCAACTGCTTCCGTGACGTGAGATGCCCGGCTGGCGGTCACGATTCGTCCTCGACTCCCAGCTCGTTGACAAGCGGTACGAGGAGGGGGTGGACGCAGAAGCCGGACGCGGGGCCTGGACCCGCGTCGTATTCGGCCTTCAGGACCTGGACGGCCGACTCCGGGATCTTTCCCAGGTTGCGCAGCAGGCCGGTAATGCGCGTGACCGGTTTGGTGAAGCCTCTCAGGGAGCGGCTCTCGGGGTAGTGGCAGATGGCGTAGACGCTTTTGGCGTCCGCGACACCGTCCATCTCAGCGGCGTACTTGATGACGGCGACCCTGTCCTCGTAGCTCTCGTAGGTCAGCCGGTCGAAGAGTTCCTGGAGCGCGTCGGTCGTCCAGCCTCCGTAGGTTCCGTCGTCGGTCCCGATTCGCTCGACGCGTTCGATGTCCTCGACGGACCCCTCCCGGAGACCGAACTCCAGGATCGGCGCGGCGACCTCCAGGAACCGCTTGGGCGTGAGCATGAAGAGCCGTCCGCCGCCCGCGGTCCTGAGCTCCTCGGTCAGTTCAGGCCGAGGGCCGCGGTTGAAGCCCTGCTCTTTGCGCCACCAGTCCTCCTTGACGTCCGCCGTCAGGAACAGCACGTCGCACTGGCGGCGGCCGGCCTCCCGGAGGATCTGCTCCCACACGAGATAGTCGGCGGCGGCTCCCACACCCTCCTTCGTCTTGTCCATGTAGCCCGGAGGCAGCCGCTTCTCGACGCGGCGCATGCCCTCCGCGATCGCCTTGTCGTGATCCTCCGGACTCAGCGGAGCACCGACCTGGCCGTCGAGCGCGGGCTCCAGTTCCGTGATGACCGGATCAGTGCTCGTGTCGTGGGTGATGTTCTGCCACTCACCCTCGCCGACCTTGACGATCGTCTCCTGCGCGTCGTCGAAGACCTTGTTCAGCTGACTGCGCAGATGCTCGGTCTCCTCCTCCGGCAGGGCCACACGATTGGCCCAGGTGCGCAGCGTCCGCTCTGCCTGGTCCGCGTGACCGGCCATGTCCTCGGCGGCCTGCGCACCGGACGACCGTGCGTCGCTGAGAGTGCTCTCACGGTTGCGCCAGAACTCCACGAGGACTTGGTGAGGCACCCACAATCGGTCCTCCAAGGCCCCGAGCGCGCGCAGCAGGTCGCCGCGCGCCTGCTCGGTGTAGCGGTACAGGTTCAACAGGACGTTGGCGTCGGGGGCGACCAGGCCGTGCGTCAGTACGGAGTTGAAGTCCTCGGTGGTCGGGGTCCGGAAGGCGCCGAAGTCGTCGAAGAGGCCTCGGTTGTCCGCCCCGGCCGCCGCGTCCTCTGCCATTGCGCTCCCGTCGTCGCCGTATGCCGCGTCCGAGGGGCGTCCCGTCCCCTCGCGTTCGTCTGCTGGGACCGTAGCGCGTCGAAGGTGACCACGGACAGTGAACGGGCAACCTTAGCCGACCAGTTGGGCGGGAGGTTCCTCGTCAACTGGGCCGGTTACCCACCTCGGCCCAAACGGTCTTGCCGCCCGGCGGATGCGGTTCGGTGCCGGGTGGCGGGGGTTGTGGCCTGGGGGTTGGGGGAGTGAGGGTGGAGGTGTACCCGAACAGGCCGTGCATGTACGCCACTCCAAGGACGTGGCACGCCCGCACTTCGCCGTCGGGCGTGAGGAGCGGGTTCGCGGCGGGGGCACCTGAGCCGCGTTCGTCCTGGCGGTCGCATGAAGACGTTCACCGCCAGAACGCCGAGTCAGTGGAGGTTGGGTCCGCCCGCCTCGGCTATCTCGTCGAGCAAGCTGATCTCCTCGTCGGCGTCGTCCGGGATGTCCGGGCCGGTGTCGACAAATGATCCGGATGCCTCCTCGTCAGCGAGATGCGGGTACTTCTCCAGGAGGAACCGCCGCCTGTACGCCATCTCGGCGGCGTCGACGATCCCCTCCAGAGTGGTCCAGTTGAGGGTGCCTCCGACGACGATCCCGAATGCGGGTACGGCCTTGCCGAGTCCTTTCTTGGTGAGTCGAAAGCCGAACGCCTTCGCGAACTGCTGGGAAACCTTGGTGACAACCGCGCCGTTCAGGACCTCCCACGTCTTGCCGCGGAAGAGCGCCTGGGTGAGCCGAGAGATGTCGGCCATCGCGGCGTTCTTGGAGGTGGCCGAACTTGCCGTCCCGACATTGACGACAGACATCACGAAGAGCTTCTCGGCAGGCTCCTCGGGGTCGTAGCCGTAGAACAGCGAGACATGGCCGACGGCGCGGGACGCGAGTCCGAGTACGGCTGCGGTATCGGCAGCAAAAGCCCCCGCGATCGCACCTGCTGAAGGCGCTGCCGCGGCGCCGGCGGAGGCGGCGATGACGAGCTCCCCTCCGGAGATCACTAGTCCGGCACCCGCTCCCGAGACCGCCGCGGCGGCCGGGTAGTACCAGTTCACCGCCCGTCCACGGACCGCGTCGATCTGTTCGAGGTCGAGGCGGCGCAGATCGGGCAGCGACGCGACGTCGTGCCCGCGCTTCTTGTGTAGCGTCACCACCCGCTTGGAGGAGAGTCCCGCTCGCGAGACCCGCCCCACCGTCTGCCGTATGGACTGCACGGCGGTACCGCTCCAGCCCGGCAGGGCATCGGCGGCTCCGCGCGCCCCAGCGCCGACCTTTTGAGCGCCCTTGGCGACGATTTCCTGTCCACGCGAAACCGCCGACTTCGCCCGTGGGCGGTTCTCCAGTTGCTTCGCGGCACGCTTGCCGAGTTCCGCGACGCCGTTGGCCACTTGCTCGCCGGCGTTTCTCATCCCTCGCGACAGTGGGCGGCCCTTGAACTGCTGGATGGCATGCCATGCGTCGAGCTCGTAGTCCGAGGGACGCGGACTGGACGGGTACTGCGGGGTGCTCATAGTCTGTGGCGCTCCTGTCTCCGGGGCGAGCCCGCGATGGGGGAGTTGCTGTCCGATTGAGGCGTGCCGCCGTGAACGGTGCCGTGCCGGAGCCGGTCTTCGCGCAGAGCATGCGAACCCTGGGGCTCGGCCTGGCCGAGCGGGACCGGCTGCGGGGCGAGCTGGCCCGACTGGGCCTACGCGTCCAAGGCGTGCGTATGCATGTAGACGCGGACTCTCCGAATACGGAAAAGGTTGCACCGATTCGTGGAGAAAATGTGCCCTCCGGTGCTGACGTGGCGCAAGCGCTGCTGCTGCGCTACGCGGACACCGACGGATGCGTGACGTCCAGATGGAGAGGACCGTGACGACCATCGCGGTGACCGGGCACATGGACCTGACCGAGGACAGCGTCCCTCTGGTCCGCATCGCCCTGGACGATCTGCTCAAGCAGTACGCCGACGACGGCGGTCTCGTCGGCGTCTCCTGCATCGCCAAGGGCGCCGACTCCCTCTTCGCCGAAGCCGTTCTCGCCGCCGGCGGCCGTCTTACCGTCGTCGTCCCCTCCCAGGACTACCGCCAGAACAAGGTCAAGCCCGACCACGTCCTCATCTTCGATCGCCTCGTCGAAGCTGCCGAGGAAGTTCTCGTCCTCCCGCACGAGACGGCCAGCCGGCAGGCGTACGAGGCCGCCAATGCCGTACTCATCCAACGCGCCGACCGAGTCGTTGCCGTATGGAACGGTGAACCGCCCACCGGCAAGGGCGGCACCGCCGACATGGTGCTTGAAGCCCAGGCGGCGGGTATCCCCGTGGACGTGGTGTGGCCGGACGGCGCCGCTCGCCGAGGCTGAGCACTTGTCCAACGAGCTGTCGGTGCTGCTGTTCAAATGGCGTCTTCGCCACCGGTGATGGCTGGGGCCCAAGGCTCTGCTGGAGGGATCGAGGCTGTCGTGCTTCCGGGGAGACCCTGCGAGTCGAGGAAAGGATCATGGTCCTCACTCCGACAGGGCGTTCGCCGTTCAGGGGCTGGAGGTCACCGACACCCGCACGGAATGTCTCCCGCGCCGCCCTGCCCCCCAGGATGGGCCTGGCCCCGAGGAGGAGGCGGGCCGCAGGCTGGTCCTCGTATCGGGGCTGGCCACGCGCTGGGACTGGCACCCGCGCCCGGACGAGCCGGGCAAGACGGTCTGGGCGGAGTACACACTCCCGGCTTCGCCCAGCCCCTGGTCCGTCGGGCGCGGCGCCTACCTCAAGGGATTCGGTGAGTGACGGATCACTCGGCGGTGGCCTCGGCCTTCGAACCGCTCGCCCTCGCCCTGCGGCCCCGGTACCTTCGGAAGACAGCTCGACACCTTGAGGAGCAGCCGCACCCGATGACCGCAGTCCGTAAGATGCCCGCCACCCCCGAGGCCCTGCGGGCCGTTCTCACAGAGGTCGCCCCGCACCGGCTCGCCGAGTTCGACGAAGCCCGTGCCAAAGCCACGGGACAGGCCCGGGAGGCGACCGACCCCACCCCGCTCCGGGTCTTCACCGAGATGTGGGCGGTAGAGGTCGCGATAGAACGGGACCCGGACGCCGCGGCCCTTTTGCGCACTCTGGAACACAAGGCCGACGTCGTCACCGACCTCGCGGAGGCCCGCGACATCGTCCGGCAGATCGCCGCCATCCGCCGCACCGCCGCCATCGCTGCCGGAGTCCTTCCTGAGGACACCGGCCGGTGAGCGACGAGTGGACGTGGGACTACGCTTTCGCGGCTGAGGACCAACTGTCCTTTCCCAAGATCGTTCAGGATGAGGTCAGGGAAATGACCAGCAAGGTCATCGAGCTGGCCAACCTCGGAGTCGATCCGAACGACCTCGGCGAGCCGGCGGGAAGAAGCGCACGCCGGCATGTGCTGCCGTGCGGCGGCTGGTTCGAGACCCAAGCCATTCCGCACGCCCGATTCGTCGCAGTGGTGCTGATCGTGCCGCCGCCGCATCTCATCTGACCTCGGCGAAACCGGGTGGCGTTGTCGGCCCCTCCTCGCAGAGTGGAACGTGATCGATTCCGATCGGCGGGACGGCAGCGGGAGACGGGGCCGCAGCGCGTCATGAGACCCACACTGGCCGCGCAGACACTGCGCGACACCACGGTCGAGTATCTGACGACGACCTTCGCGCTGGCCTAGCCCGACACCCAGGACGCTCTGGAGGACTTCCTCACCGATCCGGTCGACGGGCTGTTCCGGGGGGTCGTATCTACGGATCCGCCGTCCCCTCTGTCCGGAGGCGGACGGGCGACAGCTGCACCTGGACTGGTAACCGGCGGACTTCCCGCCGCCGTACGCGCATCAGGCCGAGGCGTTCGCCCGTCTGACCAGCAAGGACGGGCGCCAGCCGCAGCCGACGCTGGTGACCACCGGCACGGGCTTCGGTAAGACCGGGTCCACCTGGCGCAACCTCGCCATCGAAGCCCTCCGCGCGGCCAGGGCGAAGAACATCGCGGCCGGCTTCCGTCGCAACGCCCGCGACCCTCGCCGCCCCCTCGCACTCCTCCTCCGCCCTCGGTTGATCACGAACCGGGCATCGTGCGACTGCGCCCGAAACCCTGCCTGTCCCCCTGATGAGCCACACGCAAGTGCGCGCCAGGGAGTGACGATTTCACGCCTCGCTTTCCATAGCGTTCTGGTCGTGGCCGCAGAGCCCCGAAACAGACACCGCTTTGAAATACACACCGCATTTGAAATGTGTACCGCTCTATGGAGGCAAGGGATGAACCGCAGGATCAAGGCAACCGCCATCGCCGCACTCTCCTCCGTCGTGGCCGGCGCCGCGCTCATCGCCTGCGACGGACCCGCGTCGACCGCGGAGAAGACCGCCGGCAAGGTCACCGAGGAGAGCGCGGAGAAGAACCTCGGGGACGAGGACCGGGACGGAGACCAGTTCTCCGGCACCAAGAAGATCCGGGTCGGAAAGCACTCCGTGAACGTCTCCTGCTCGGGCAACGCGACGGAGGACAAGCCTCTCGTGATGCTGATGGCCGGCGGGGGCGACGGGCTGGACACCATGGCCGACCTGCAGAAGACACTGAGTGAGAAGGGCAGGGTCTGCTCCTACGACCGGCTCGGCGAGGGCAAGAGCGACCAGCCGAACGGCACCCAGACCATCGACGACAGCGCCAAGATCCTCACCGGCGTCCTCGACCGCCTCGCCGGTGACCGCTCCGTCGTCCTGGTCGGCCACTCGCTGGGCGGGTACATCGCCGCCCGGTACGCCCCCGACCACCCGGACCGGATCAAGGGACTGGTGCTCATGGATGCCACCATCCCCGCCCTGACCGCCGACATTTCGAAGGCGATCCCCGAGTCGGCCACCGGCATGGCGGCCGAACTGCGCGACCAGACCATTGCGGTCAACGAGGGGCAGAACCCGGAGCAGTTCATCATCGCCGACACTAAGGTCCGCTCCGCCGGGAAGATCCCGGTGCAGATCATCAAGCACGAGTCCCAGTACGCCGAGGTCCCCGAGTACGGGCCCGCGCTGGAAACGATGTGGTCCAAGGGCCAGCAGCAGTGGCGCGCGCTGTCCTCCCGCAGCACGCTCAGCACCGCCGCGGGGACCGGCCACTACATCCACGTCGACCGCCCAGACATCGCCGTCGAGGCCATCCAGCGCGTCGCCGCACAGGCCGCACAGGCCGCCGGGAACAAGCGCTAGTCGGCGCCCGTCCCCCACGGGAGCTACGCCCAAGTGCGCTCTGCGTGGTGACGATCCCGGACCACGAAATCCCTAGCGTTTGTCCTGGCCGCGGCGCGCACGCCGAACGGGCTTTTTCCGAAGGAATTCAGAGGGGTTCTCATGAGGTTCATCTGGCAGCTTCTGGCCGTCGTGGCAATTTCGTTCGCAGGCGGTCAGGGCCTTGCCGCGGTGGACGGAAATCCGTGGCTTCAACTGGTCGTCGGCAGCCTGGCCGCCGTACTCGCGATATTCGTCTACGGCTGGGTGGTGCGACGGACCGAGCACCGCCCGTCCACGGAAGTGGGGATGGAGGGCGCCGCCCCCGCGGTCGGCCGGGGCCTGCTGATCGGTGCCGCGATGTTCTCGGCCGTCATCGTGAACCTCTTCTCCTCCGGGCAGTACGAGGTCGACGGCCTCGGATCGCCGACGGGCGCAGTGGGACTGTTCGGCTTCATGGCCGCCGCCGCCGTGACGGAGGAAGTCCTCTACCGGGGTGTGCTGTTCCGCATCGTCGAGGAACACACCGGCACCTGGATCGCGCTGATCCTCACCGGCCTGCTCTTCGGCGCGTCGCACCTGCTCAACCCGCACGCGAGCCTCTGGGGCGCCTTCGCCATCGCGATCGAGGCCGGTGGCATGCTCACCGCCGCGTACGTCGCCACCCGTAGGCTGTGGGTGCCGATCGGCGTGCACTTCGGCTGGAACTTCGCCGCGTCCGGCATCTTCAGCACCGAGGTCTCCGGCAACGACACCCCGCAGGGCCTGCTGAACTCCTCGATGTCGGGCCCGGAACTGCTCACTGGCGGCGACTTCGGCCCGGAGGGCAGTGTGTACGCGATCCTGTTCGGCGTGCTCGTGACGATCGCGTTCATGTGGCTGGCCCACCGGCGCGGCCACGTGGTGCCCCGCCGACGCACCGACCGGAACGACGCCACCACTAGGCTCGTCCGGTGATCGCCCGCCGGAGAGCCTTCCTCCGCATCCGGCTCCGCCGGACCCCGGGCCAGTGGCTCCAGTTCGACGTGACGGCCTGGTACCTCGTCCTCGGCCCGCTGCTGCTGGCAGCGTCCTTCCTCCCCTCGCTGCAGAGCCACGGCACACAACTCGGCGGTGTCCCGAACCGGCCCTTCGACGCGCTGGCCGTGGTGGTCATCGCCCTGGAGAGCCTCCCGCTGATGATGTGCCGCCGGTGGCCGCTGGCCTGCGTGGCACTGGTGTCGGTGGGCTTCGCCATGGACCAACTGCTCGGCTACCACTCGCTGGCCGGTACGGCGCTGGCCCTCGCGCTGCTGGGCGCCGGGTCCCGAGCGGAACAGCACCGCCGCGCCACCGTCCTCGCCCTCTCCGTGGCGTACGTACCGCTGGCCGTCGTCCTCTCCCGGCTCGGCTCTGGCGAGTCGACGAGCGGGTTCGTGATGTTCTACGTGGCGACGGCCCTGGTCTGGGGCATGGGGGCGTGGCTGCGCGCCGCCCGCATCGCGGAAGCCGAACGCCGGCGCCGCGTCGCCGAGGAGACCCGCACCGCCGAACGCACCCGCATCGCCCGCGAGTTGCACGACGTGGTGACCCACCATGTGACGGCGATGGTCGTGCAGACCGAGGCGGCCCGCTATCTGACCTCCGCTCCCGAGCGCCTCGAACAAGCCCTGACCGCCGTCTCTGAAACCGGCCGGCAGGCCATCGGCGACCTGCGGCACCTGCTCGACCTGCTCAACCCCGACCACAGCACGCAGCCGACCGAGGACAGGACTGCGCATGCCGGCACCCTCGGCACCCTGGTGGAACAGACGCGCAGGGCGGGCCAGCCGGTGGAGTTCACCGAGGAGGGCACCCCGCCGGAGTCCACCGGCAGCGCCCACCTGGTGGCCTACCGCGTGGTGCAGGAGGCCCTGACGAACGCCCTCAAGTACGCCCACGGCATTCGCACTTCGGTTATGGTGCGCCACGGCGACAAGGAGATAACCGTGGAAGTCACTACGGAGGCATCCGGCTCGCGGGCGACATCCCCCGGCGGCAGCGGACGTGGCCTGGCCGGGCTGCGGGAGCGGGTCGACGTCCTGGGTGGCGAGTTCAGCGCGGGCCGGCGCACGGGCGGCGGGTTCGTGGTGCGGGCGCGCATCCCCGCCAAGGGCCCGTCGTGACAGAGCCGATCCGGGTCGTGGTCTGCGACGACCAACTACTGGTCCGCATGGGGCTGGTGACGATCATCGACGCCCAGCCCGACATGGAGGTGGCCGGCGAGTGCGGCGACGGACAGGCCGCCGTCGATCTCGTCGGCCGGCTGTGTCCGGACGTCGTCGTGATGGACATCCGTATGCCGGGACTCGACGGCATCGGGGCCACCCGGCTGCTGGCCGGGTCCGGGGTGCCGCACCCCGCCAAGGTGCTCGTGGTGACGACGTTCAACCTCGACGAGTACGTCTACGAGGCGCTGCGCGCCGGAGCCAGCGGGTTCCTGCTCAAGGACGCGCCGCCGGACCGGCTGCTGCACGGCATCCGCACCGTGGCCATGGGCGCCGCCCTGCTGGACCCCGACGTGACACGTCAACTGGTGGGCAAGTACGCCGCCCGTATCCGTCCCGCCGAGGACGGCCCGGCCCGGGACATTCCGCTGACCCCCCGCGAACTGGAGGTCCTGCGGCTGATCGCGGACGGCCTGTCCAACAGCGAGATCGCCGCGGCCCTGCTGATCAGCCGGGAAACCGTCAAGACGTTCGTCTCCCGCATCCTCACCAAGCTCGGCCTCCGCGACCGCGTCCAGGCCGTCGTCTACGCCTACCGGCACGGGCTGGTGACCTGATGACCGGCGGTCGATGACCGGCGTTCGGGGCGGCATACGGCCGGGGCGCCTTCGTTCTGCGAGCCGCTGGTGCGCGGGTGGTTCACGCGCGTGGCCTGGCCACGGCCGTCGGCCGATCCGCGTCCGATCGGCTCCCTCGCGAACCGAACCCCCCGTCGGCCACACTGACTCCATGGAATTCGTCGGCCGGGTGCCCGCCCCGCCGCTCGACCGGTTCATTGATGACATCTACTGCCTGACCGGGGTGCCGCGGCACCGTCGGATGAACGTTCCGCCGATGCCGTCGGCGCATCTGTTCATCAAGCTGGGTGGACCCGCCCGCCTGTGGGATTCCGATCCTTCGGTGCCGTCGGCAGTGTTCACCGATGGGTGGTTCATGGGGGTATGGACGAGGCGTTTCCTCGTCGAGTACCCGGCCTCGGTGCGGCTCGTCGGGGTGCACTTCAAGCAAGGCGCACATCACGCTCGGCATCGCCGGTGGCGCTAGCTTCCCCGATCCGGCGGGGCTGTGGAGGGCGGGGGAGAGTGCATCGGCACGTCAAGTTGCGGACGTCCGAGGACTTGGCTCGGGCCGAGCTGCGGCAGCTCATCCACAGTGTGATTGCGCGAGGCCGTGCGTAATTACGTTCGTCCGCACCCCGGTTGGTCTTCCAACAACCCCGCATAGCTCGACGTCAGGCGGTACTCCCCGGCCTCCGCAGCGGTCAGCTCCGTCCACCCCTCCCGTTCCCGCACGCACGCCCCCTCCGCCCGCAGCCACGGCGAGTACGCGACCCGCACGGTGACCGTCGCCGCGTGCGGCAGCCTCAGGTGTACGGCCGCCTCGTCCGCGCGCAGTACCCGGGCCGGGGGAGAGGCCAGCGGGGTCGGGTCCGTGACGCGGTAGATCTGCCAGTCGGCGTCGTGCCAGACCGGGCGCAGCCACTTGCGGGCCCGGGGGATCAGGGTCGACTCGGCGATGGAGTGGGGCTCGGGGGTGGCGCGGGGGAGGACGACGTACGTGATCGCCCAGTGGTGCAGCCAGGCGCGGTAGCGGGACGCGTCGAGGTGGTCGTCGTAGAACAATCTGGCCCGCTCCACGTCCAGTTGGCGGTTCCAGCCGCGCATCTGCTGGATGTGGGGGGCGAAGAGGGTGGACTCGCGGTGGTCGCGGGCCGGGGGGATCTCGATCCTGGCCCGGGTCGCGCCTAGGCCGGTCAATTCGGTGCGGACTCCGGTGGTGTGTCTGGCCCAGGCGGGTACGGGGGTCGTGACGCGCAGGTCTGTCACCGTCGCCAGGACGCACCAGTGGACGGAGATCGCGACAACTGCGGACAGGGCTACGGTGCGACGGCCCACGTGGAGGAGTGCTGCCAGGAGTACGGCGGGGGCGACGTGCATGGCCAGGCGCTCCACGTTCGTGCCGACCGGCGAGGGGACCAGCCACGTCACGACGACCCCGATCGCGTAGACCGCGGCGCCCGCCCTCACCACCCTCCACTCGCGCGGCGCCGACCACACCACCATCGCCGACAGCAGCAACGGCAACGCCAACCTGCCCGCGGACATGGGCTGTTCGCCCTGGTAGGGGAACAGGAGGGTCGTCGACGCCACCAAGAGAACTGGGGGGAGTGCCAGCGCGAGCGACTTCGCGTACCGCCGGTTCAGTCCGTATCCCGCAGCCGCCACCAGCAGGAACAGGCCCGCCACCGGGCTCGCCAGGGTGGCCAGCGACGCGGCGAGCGCTGCCACCTTCAGGTGGGCCCGGTCCGCGACCGCGAGCAGTGCCGCCAGGCCGAACACCAGCCCGAGCGCGAAGGTCGTACGGCCCGAGGCCACGTTCGCCCATACGCCCAGTGCGCCGAGCAGGGACGGCCAGAGCGGGGATCGTACGAGCGTCCGGGCCAGGAGTGCGGACAGCAGCCACGTGGCTGTCACGCCGGACAGGACCGACACCGTACGGACGCCCAGCAGCGCCATCAACGGCGGTGACAGCACGCTGTAGTTGGCGGTGTGCGTGCCGGCGTACCAGAACAGGGCGTATGGGGTGCCGGGGTGCCTTGCCGCGAAGCCTGCCCAGGCGTACTGGGCCGCCAGGTCGCCGCCTCCCGTCGCGAGGAGGGTGGCCCAGATGCCGTAGAGGGGGAGGGTCGCGCAGGTGGTGATGAGCGGGACCGAGGGGGTGTGGCGCTGGGGCGGGCGTGCTGTCGGCTGTGGTGGGGCGGGGGTGAGTGCGGGGGACTGCATTCGCCCACTCTTATGGTGAAACGCCCCGAATTGGCTGATCGTTCGGCGCGTCTCCGCCGATCAGCCGTTCAGTCGAGTGGTCGCTCAGGACGCGCCCCGCGAGCGCTCAGGACCCGCCCAGCGAACGCTCCTTCACCCTCGCCAGATGCCGCGTGAACACCTCACGCGTGTCCGGAGTCAGCGTGCGCAGCGCCACCAGCGCCGTGATCACCACGTCGCAGAGTTCCGACTGGACGTCCTCCCCGGTGTGAGTCGTCCCCTTGCGCGGGTTCTGGCTGGTCGCGCCGATCACGGCCTGGGCGACCTCGCCGACCTCCTCCGACAGCTTGAGCATGCGCAGCAGCAGGCCCTCCTGGTCGCCGTGCGCCTGGTTCTCGTCCAGCCAGGTCCACAGGGCGTCGATGTCGGTCCAGAAGTCGGCGGAGGTCTCGGGGGAGGCGCACTGATCAGTCATGCGGGCAGCTTGGCATGGCATGCCATGGCTGTTCCGCGAGCAGAAACCCTCCTACTCCCCGAACAGAGCTCCTACTCCTCGAACGGACCCCCTACTCCCCGAACAGGGCATCCTGCTCCCCGAACTGTTCCGCCTGCTCCTCCTTCTTCGCCTCGTCCAGCCTCTTGTTCCGCGCCCCGATGACCAGTGCCGTCATCGCCGCCGTCGCCCCGAGTGCCGCCGGGACCATCCAGCCGCGGTCGAAGACATGCCCGAGCGCGTGGTCGAGGGAGAGGCGTCCGGGGCCCGCCACCGCGATGCCGGTCGCGGCCAGGCCCAGGGTCGCGGCGTACTCGTAGCCGCCCTCCTGGTTGAAGAAGCCGTTCGGCATGTGCACCGTGGCCGCGCCCGCCATCCCGCCGGCCGCCGCCGCACCCGCCGCCGGGGTGGCCAGGCCCAGCGCCAGCAGCGTGCCGCCGCCCCACTCGGCCAGCCCCGCCGCCGTGGCGCTGGCCTTGCCGGGCCGGTAGCCGACGGACTCCATGAACTGGCCGGTCCCCTCGATCCCGTGTCCGCCGAACCAGCCGAACAGCTTCTGCGCGCCATGCGCGGCCAGCACTCCGCCGGTACCCAGTCGGAGCAGCAGCAGGCCCAGATCTCGTCGGTCGTAACAGGTCACGGTGACTCCCGGAGCAGACGGCAGAAACAGTTCCCCCGTGGCTTTCCAGTCCCCCCGCATCCCCTCACGGGTTTCCACCGTCCCACCGATGACACCCACCCAGCCTCCCCGGGCCGCCGTTCGGGTGGCGCGGTCCCGGGAGCGGTGTTTGTCTGGCAGTCATGACGATTCAGCCCAAGAACCTCAGCGACCCGGCCGTCCGGGACTTCGTCACCGCCGTCAACGCGCACGACCGCGATGCCTTCCTCGCGCTCCTCACCCCGGACGCGACGATGGCGGACGACGGCTCCGACCGTGACCTCGACGAGTGGATCAACCGGGAGATCTTCGACTCCCACGGCCACATGGAGGTCGACCGCGAGTCCGACGGCGGCCGTGCCCTCGTCGCCCGCTACAGCAACGACACCTGGGGCGAGATGCGCACCCAGTGGCGCTTCGACGTCGACGACAGCGGCAAGATCCGGCGCTTCGAGACCGGCCAGGCGTGAACGGACCCTAGTGCAACGAAATTCCGCTCAGAAAACCCTTGCCCTAGAGTGCACTCCAACCCATAGCGTCCCGGGTCATGGAGACGATCTCGCACACCAGGACCCTCGGCCGCACCGGCATCGAAGTCAGCGCCCTCGGCTTCGGCTGCTGGGCCATCGGCGGTGAGTGGCAGGACCCGGACGGGCAGCCGCTCGGCTGGGGCACGGTCGACGACGAGGAGTCCGTACGGGCCGTCCGGCGCGCCCTCGACCTCGGCGTCACCTTCTTCGACACCGCTGACACCTACGGCGCCGGACACAGCGAGCGCGTCCTCGGCCGGGCGCTCGGCAAGCGCCGCGCCGACGTGGTCCTCGCCACCAAGTGGGGCAACATCTTCGACGAGGAGACCCGCACCCTCACCGGCAGCGACGACTCCCCGGCCTACGCCCGCCGCGCCCTGACCGCCTCCCTGCGCCGCCTCGACACCGACTACGTCGACCTCTACCAACTGCACCTCTCCGACGCCGACCCCGACAAGGCCGCCGAACTCCGCGAGACATGCGAGGAGTTCGTGAGCGAGGGGCTCATACGGTCGTACGCCTGGAGCACCGACGACCCCGCCCGCGCCGCAGTCTTCGCTGAGGGCGCTCACTGTGCCGCCGTACAGCATCGGCTCAACATCCTCCAGGACGCCCCCGAAATGCTCGCCCTGTGCGAGGAGTTGGGGCTCGCCAGCATCAACCGCAGCCCGCTGGCGATGGGGTTGCTGACCGGGAAGCGGGCCGCCGGGCAGGCGCTCGAGGCCGGGGACATCCGCAGCACTCCGCCCGCCTGGCTGCCCGGTTTCTCGCAGGGTGCGGGCGCGGACCCGGAGTGGGTGCAGCGGGTCGACGCGCTCAAGGACATCCTCACCAGCGGCGGCCGTACGCTCGCCCAGGGCGCCCTCGCCTGGATCTGGGCGCGCAGCCCGCGCACCGTGCCGATCCCGGGGTTCCGTACGGTTGCCCAGGCCGAGCAGAACGCCGGCGCGCTCGCCCATGGGCCGCTCGCCGCCGCCCAGTTGGCCGAGATCGACGGCATCCTGGGGCGGTGAGCGGACCGGCCTTGTGGCAGCTGTTCCACGGTCCGGTGCGTACCTCGCGGTCCCGCGCGAGGCCCCCCACCCGGTGCCGTGGAACAGCTGCCGTCTCCCCCTCGCTGTGGCTGACGGGAGCTGAGCACTCCAACTGTGAAGCTCTTGTGGAGAGGTGTTGAGCATAAGCCTCCCACCGGCCCCAATGCAGCGGACGGTCACATTCCGGTTGTGCAAGTTGTGAATCTTGCGTGTCAGGGGTGTGCTCGAGTGGTGTGCTCAGCCGCGTCCGACGTACGGCATCGCCGTCGCCAGCACCGTCGCGAACTGCACATTCGCCTCCAGCGGGAGCTCCGCCATGTGCCGCACCGTGCGCGCCACATCGGCCACATCCATCACCGGCTCCGGTGCGACCTCGCCGTTCGCCTGCAACGCCCCCGTCTGCATCCGGGCCGTCATGTCCGTCGCCGCGTTGCCGATGTCGATCTGTCCGACCGCGATGTTGTACGGCCGCCCGTCCAGCGACAGTGACTTCGTCAGGCCGGTCAGCGCGTGCTTGGTCGCCGTGTAGGCGACGGAGCGCGGGCGGGGCGTATGGGCGGAGATCGACCCGTTGTTGATGATCCGGCCGCCCTGCGGGTCCTGCTCCTTCATCTGCCGGTACGCCGCCTGCGCGCACAGGAACGCCCCGTTGAGGTTGGTGTCCACGACGTGCCGCCAGGCGTCGTACGGCAGCTCCTCCACGGGTACCCCGCCGGGGCCGAACGTTCCCGCGTTGTTGAACAGCAGGTCCACCCGCCCGAACCGGTCCGTGGTCGCGGCGAACAGTGCGGTGACGTCTTCCGGTTGTGACACATCCGTCCGTACGGCGATGGCGGCGGCGTCGGGTGCGAGCGCCGCGGTCTCCTCCAGGGTCTCGGGGTGTCGGCCGGCCAGCGCTACCGACCAGCCGGCGCGCAGCAGTTCCACCGCGACGGCGCGGCCGATGCCGGAGCCTGCGCCGGTCACCACCGCGACGCGTGTCTCGTCGCCGGTCTGCCTGTTCATTTGCATGGGGTTCATGGCGCCGAAGCGTAGGCGCTCCGCGGTGAGTGCCGCGATTGGCCGTCGCTTGTCTGCGGGCTCGTCGTGGCTGGTCGCGCAGTTCCCCGCGCCCCTTCGGGGTGCTGCCGTTGGCCTCCGCCCAGTGGAACTCATCTGACCGCCATCTGGGTGTTGTGTACGTGCCAAACGGGGGTCGTCCTGGGTCACTCCAATCGTCCTGCATCCCATTGCCAGGGGAGGACCCGGATGACATCCGCAGCTCGTCAGTCCCAGCACACCCCCGAACTCCGTGCGGTCGCCCGCCACTTGGGCCGTCGCCGCTTTCTGACCGTCACCGGCGCGGCCGCCGCGCTCGCCTTCGCGGTGAATCTGCCCGGCGCGGGCACCGCGAGTGCCGCCGAGCTCGACGCGGCGCAGATCGCCGACGACCCGTTCACGCTCGGCGTGGCCTCCGGCGACCCGCAGCCCGGGTCCGTACTTCTGTGGACCCGGCTGGCGCCCGCCCCGTTCCAACCGGACAGCGGTCTGCCCGCCGCGCGTGTCACCGTCCAGTGGGAGGTGGCGCGTGACGAGAACTTCCGCCGGATCGCCAGACGGGGTGCGGCGACCGCGCACCCCGAGTTCCACCACACCGTGCATGTCGCGGTCGACGGCCTGGACGAGGGCCGTGTCTACTACTACCGCTTCCGGGTGGGCCGTTGGATCAGTCCTACCGGCCGCACTCGCACCGCTCCCGGACACGGCAGCAAGGTCTCCGCGCTGACCTTCGGCGTGGTTTCCTGCCAGCGTTACGACCAGGCCTACTTCACCGCCTACCGGCACCTCGCCGAGGACGACGTGGACCTCGTCTTCCATCTCGGCGACTACCTCTACGAGTACCCGGTCAGCTCCGTCGGCGGCGCCCGCGCCTACCCGGCCGGCACCCTGCCCGACCTGCTCAACCGCGAGACGGTGACGCTGGAGGACTACCGGCTCCGGTATGCGCTCTACAAGTCGGACGCCGACCTCGCCACCGCGCACGCGGCCCACCCGTTCATCGTCACCTGGGACGACCACGAGACCGAGAACAACTACGCCGACGACATCCCGGAGAACAGCGTCCCGCCGGAGGAGTTCCTGATCCGCAGGGCCGCCGCCTATCGCGCCTACTGGGAGAACATGCCGCTGCGCCGCCCCCAGCTGCCCGACGGCCCCGACCTCCAGCTCTACCGGCGTCTGCACTGGGGCCGGCTCGCCCAGTTCGACGTGCTGGATACCCGGCAGTACCGCTCCAACCAGGCGTACGGCGACGGCTGGCAGCTGCCCGGGCCGGAGTCCGAGGACCCGGCGCGCACGCTGACCGGCGACGCGCAGGAGCAGTGGCTGATCGACGGCTGGCACCGCTCGCGCGCGCTGTGGAACGTGGTCCCGCAGCAGGTCACCTTCTCCCGCCGGCACAACACCACCACGCCGCCCTCCCCGGTCTCCATGGACTCCTGGGACGGCTACCCGGCCTCCCGCGAGCGCGTCCTCGCCGGTGCCGACGCGGCCGGCATCGAGAACCTGATGGTCCTCACCGGCGACGTCCACGTGGGCTACGGCTTCGACATCAAGCGGGACTTCGCCGACCCCGACTCCCCGACCGTCGGCACGGAGATCGTCGCCACCTCGATCGCCAGCGGCGGCAACGGCTCCGAGAAGCCTGCCAATTGGGCCACTTACATGGCCGCCAACCCGCATATGAAGTTCTACAACGGGCGGCGCGGCTATGCGACGGTCGCGCTGGGCCGGGAGTCGGCGCGGGCCGACTTCAAGACCCTTGCCTACGCGACGACGCCGGGCGCGCCGCTGACGACGGCCGCGTCCTTCGTGACGGAGGCGGGGGTGCCGGGGCTCAAGCCGGTGTGAGCGCCGGGGCGTTGCCCTCGCCGGGGCTCAAGCCGGTGTGACGGCCGGTACGGCTTCCCGGTCGGCCTCGCCGGGGTAGCGGACGCCGATGCGGTCCCGTATCGCGTCGAGCGTCCGCATCACGGCGAGGGTGCCGTCGAGCGGGACGAGCGAGGACTCGGTCTCGCCGGCCCGCAGGGCCCGCATCACCTCACGGGCCTCGTACTTGAGGCTGTTGTGCGGGTCGGCGGCCGTGTCGTGGGCGAACACCTCCGGCTCGCGGCCGTCGCGGTGCAGGACGAAGCGGTCGGCGTGGAAGAAGCCGTACGGGATGTCGATGCGGCCCTGCGAGCCGGTGACCGACGCGGAGACGGACGTACCGCCCACGACAGAGCAGTGCACCGAAGCGAGAGCGCCGCTCTCCCAGGAGAGCAGTGCTCCCGTCTGGAGATCGACGCCCTCGTCCGAGAGCACTGCTCGCGCCGCGATGTCCGACGGCTCCCCGAGCAGCAGCTGCGCGAACGACACCGGGTACACCCCGAGGTCGAGCAGCGCGCCGCCGCCCTGTGCGGGATCGCGGAGACGATGCGAGGGCGGGAAGGGGCCCGCCAGCCCGAAGTCGGCCTGCACGGTGCGTACTTCGCCGATCCCGCCGTCGTCGACGAGGGCCTTCAGCCGCCGGATCACGGGATTGCAGTACATCCACATGGCCTCCATCAGGAAGCTCCCGCGCTCCTTCGCCAGCGCGACCAGTTCCTCGGCCTCGCGCACGTTCAGCGTGAACGCCTTCTCGCACAGCACGTTGCGCCCGGCCTCCAGGCACAGACCGGCGGCTGCCCGGTGTGCCGCGTGCGGGGTGGCGACGTACACGACATCGATGTCCTCGTCGGTCGCGAGGGAGCCCCAGTCGCCGTACGCCCGGGGAATCCCGAACCGTTCCGCGAACGCCTTCGCCGAGTCCGCGGAGCGCGAGGCCACCGCCACCACGTCCGCGTCGGGCAGATCCACCAGATCCGCCGTGAACGCGGCCGCGATGCCGCCCGTCGCCAGGATCCCCCACCGCACGTTCTCCGCCGTCATCCCGTCCCGCCCTCGTTCATGTGACCCCAGCCACTGTGTTCGAACTGAGAGCATAGGGGCCGTATCGCGGAGAGAGGGAGGGCGCATGCCCGAACGTGGGGCATCCAGGGCCTCCATATTGAACGAGACGCAGAACGAGACGCAGGCGGCCGTACCGGCACCGAAGCCGGCACCGGCCGCCGGCGCTGTGCGCCGCACCGGCATGCTCGTCACCCTCATCCTCGGCGGAATGACCGCCGTGCCGCCGCTGACCATGGACATGTACCTCCCGGCGCTGCCGCAGGTCACCGAGTCCCTGCACGCGCCCGCCGCGACCGTGCAGCTCACGCTCACCGCCTGTCTGGCCGGCATGGCGCTCGGGCAGCTGGTCGTCGGCCCGATGAGCGACAAGTGGGGGCGGCGGCGTCCGCTGCTCATCGGTCTCGCGGTCTACATCGTCGCCACCGCCCTGTGCGCGCTGGCACCCACCGTCGAGGCGCTGGTCGCCTTCCGGCTGGCGCAGGGGCTCGCGGGCGCGGCCGGGATCGTGATCGCGCGGGCGGTCGTACGGGATCTGTACGACGGCATGGACATGGCCCGCTTCCTCTCCACCCTCATGCTGATCTCCGGGGTCGCACCGATCGTGGCGCCGCTGATCGGCGGGCAGATCCTGCAGGTGACCGACTGGCGGGGCGTGTTCGTCGTGCTCACGGTCGTGGGGGTGGCGCTGGCCGCCGTCGTCTGGGCGAAGCTGCCGGAGACGCTGCCGCCCGACGAACGGCACGACGGCGGGGTGGGTGAGACCCTGCGCTCGATGCGGCGGCTGCTCGCCAACCGCGCCTTCTCCGGCTACATGATCGCGGGCGGCTTCGCCTTCGCCTCCCTCTTCGCCTACATATCCGCCTCGCCGTTCGTGATCCAGGAGATCTACGGGGCCTCGCCGCAGACGTTCAGCGTGCTGTTCGGGATCAACTCGGTCGGGCTGATCGCCGTCGGTCAGATCAACGGGAAGGCGCTGGTCGGGCGGTTCGACCTCGACAAGGTGCTGGCCGTCGGGCTGGTGATCGTCATCGCCGCCGCTACCGCGCTGCTGCTGATGTCCCTGGACGTGTTCGGCGAGGTGGGGCTGGTGCCGGTGGCCACCGCGCTGTTCGTGCTGATGTCCGCGATGGGCATCACCCTGCCCAACACCCAGGCCCTCGCCCTCATGCGCACCCGGCGCGCCGCCGGCTCCGCCTCCGCCCTGCTCGGCACGTCCTCCTTCCTCATCGGCGCGATCGCCTCCCCGCTGGTCGGTATCGCCGGAGAGGACACCGCCGTCCCGATGGCCGTCGTCCAACTGGCGGCGGCACTGGTGGCACTGGCCTGCTTCGTGGGAATGTGCCGTCCTTGGAACAGGCGTACGGATTCGGAGGGAGCAGGGAGCTGAGCGCGCCGAGACTGCGCAGCGGCACAGCGGAACGGGCCGGACTCGACCCCGGGGAGCTCCGCCGCCTCGTCCGCGAGGTGAGCGACCTCACCACCGGCGAACGCCCCTGGGCGGCGGGCGCCGTCGTGGTCGTCGGGCGCGGGCCGGTCATCGCCGTCGAGGAGGCGGTGGGGTGGGCCGTACGGTACGAGGGCTACGACGCGGAGGCCGACGCGGGCGTGGAGCTGCCGTCGTCCGAACGGGTTCCGATGACGACCGGCACCCCTTTCGACATCGCTTCCCTGACCAAGTTGTTCACGGCCGTCGCCGCCGTGCAGCAGATCGAGCGGGGGACGCTCGGTATCGACGCGCGCGTGGGTGCGTATCTGCCCGACTTCACGGCCGCCGCCGCGCACGGCATCACCGTGCGGCAGCTGCTGACCCACACCTCCGGGCTGCGGCCCGAACTCCCGCTGTACGACTGCGCCGACGCGGCTGAACGGCTGGCGCTGCTGCGGGCGGAGGCGCCGGTCGGGGGGCCCGGTACGTACTGCTACTCCGATCTGAATCCGTTGTTGCTGCAGCAGGTGCTGGAACGCATCACTGGCCGCGCGCTCGATGTCCTGATCCACGACGGCATCACACGTCCGCTGGGGATGACGGCGACGGGTTACGGTCCCCGCCCCGATGCGGCGGCCACGGAGGATCAGCGCCGGCCGTGGGCCAAGGCGGACCGGGGGATGCTGCGGGGGGTCGTCCACGACGAGAACGCCTGGGCGCTGGGTGGGGTGGCCGGGCATGCGGGTCTCTTCTCGACGGGGCGGGATCTGGCCGTGTTCTGCCGGGCGCTGCTTGCCGGCGGTTCCTACGGTCCCGCGCGCATCCTCGGTCCCGACTTCGTGGAGCTGCTGCTGACGCCGCCCGGGCTGGGGATCGCGGTGGATCAGCCGTGGTTCATGGGGGAGCTGGCGGGGGAGGGGGCGGCCGGGCATACGGGGTTCACGGGGACGTCGTTGGTGCTGGATCCGGCGACGGACACGTTTCTGGTGCTGCTGGCGAATGCGGTGCATCCGCGGAGGCGGGCTGCGGACAGCAGGCCGAGGGCGCGGGCGGGGACGCGGGTGGCACGGGCGGTGCGGGCGCTGTAGCGGCACCGCAGGGTGTCTCTCGCCCCCGCCGCCCCTACCCGTCCCATCCTGAAGGGGCTCCGCCCCTTCGACCCCGTTTCGGGGGCCAGCCCCCGGACCCCCGCTCCTCAAACGCCGGAGGGGCTGGTTTTTCAGCCCGTCCGGCGTTTGAGGACGAGGCCGTTCAGGCCGAAGCGGGGTCTGGGGGCGCAGCCCCCAGGGATGGGACGGGTAGGGGCGGCGGGGGCGACCGGCGCGCGCTCGTAGAATCGCTGGGTGAACGTCCCCGTACGCCCGGCCGAGACACTGCGCGATACCCTCGCCGCCCTCCTCGACGGCCTGCCGCCCCGCCAGGCCGCGCAGGCCGTCGACCGGCTGATCGCCAACTACCGTGGCGCGACCCCGACCGACACCCCGATCCTCCGCGACCGAGCCGACGTGGCGGCCTACGCGGCCTACCGGATGCCGGCGACCTTCGAGGCGACCCACTCCGCGCTGGAGGCGTTCGCGCGGGCCGTGCCGGAGTGGACACCCGGCAGCCACATCGACGTCGGCGGCGGGACGGGCGCCGCGAGCTGGGCCGTCACCGCGACCTGGCCCGGCGAGCGCAGCGTCACCGTGCTGGACTGGGCCGAGCCCGCGCTCGCCCTCGGTCGGGAGATCGCCGCCGCCAACCCGGCGCTACGGGAGACCCGTTGGCAGCGCTCTCGCATCGGAGCGGCGCTCACAATCGAGAGCACTGATCTCGTCACCGTCTCCTACGTCCTCAACGAACTCACCGCCCCCGACCGAGCCGCCCTCATCGACGCCGCCGCCACCGCAGCCCAGGCCGTAGTGATCGTCGAACCCGGCACCCCCGACGGCTACACCCGCATCATCGAGGCCCGCGACCGCCTCATCACCGCCGGATTCCACATCGCCGCCCCCTGCCCGCACAGCGCGGCCTGCCCCATCGTCCCCGGCACGGACTGGTGCCACTTCTCGGCCCGGGTCAGCCGTTCCTCCCTGCACCGCCAGGTCAAGGGCGGCTCCCTCGCCTACGAGGACGAGAAGTTCGCCTACGTCGCCGCCACCCGCCTCCCGGTCACCCCGGCCCCCTCCCGCGTCGTACGCAAACCACAGATCCGCAAGGGCCAGGTCCTCCTCGATCTCTGCGAGACCGACCCCGAACCCGCCCTCCACCGGACCACGGTCACCAAACGCCACGGCGATCTCTACAAGGCGGCACGGGATGCGGACTGGGGCGACGCGTGGCCGCCCGAGGCGGAGGACTAGGACACGCCTGCCCAGCGGCGCAGGGTGGCGACGGCCTCCGCGTGATCGGCGGGGGACAGGTCCTCGAGCCTGACGTGGTGGTTCGTGTCCGGCGCCCACAGGACGCGTGAGTCGTGCGCCCCGGGACGGAAGGGCTCGGCGACCGCCGGATCCATCGCGCCGTTGACGAACAGCAGCCGGCTGCCGCGCCGGCGGACCCAGCGGTCGATGTCCGGCATGGCGTCGGAGTCGAAGCGCAGTGGGATGTCACGTGGCACGAAACTGCGGGGCTCGATGGCCCGCGGGTAGCGCAGCAACCCGGCCAGGTGGCCGGTGGGGACGCTCAAGTACCCCATCTGCGTGCCGAGTTGGTACCAGTAGGGGATGTAGTGCGTCGCGATCTCGTCGGCATACACGGGCAGCGCGGCGGTGCGCTCCAGCCACGCGTACAGCTCGTCGGTCGTGGCAGCCGGGCCGGGGATGGTGCTGCCGTCCCCCGTGCCGTTCTGCCAGAACATGAACAGCACGCGCAGGACGGCGATCTCGAGCGCCTTGTCCGCGCTGCCGACGATGCGGAAGCCGGTGCCGGCGGAGGCCGCCCATGCCTCGTAACGGGCGACCATGTCGGAACGGCGCAGCAGGATCTCCCGCTGGGCCGCCTTCAGCGCGTCGCGCGTCTCGGCGGTGCCGATGGTCTCCAGGAAGCGGAGGTAGGCGGAGTCGTCCCGGTCGTCCAGGTTGTTCGGCGCGGAGTAGGCGACGGTGCCGTCCACGTCGTACGGATGGAAGCGGCGGTGGTAGACGCTGGCGATGCCACCCTTGCTGCCGCCGGTCGAGATCCACGCGCCGCCGTACAGCCTGCGGAAGAGGCGGACGACGCGGTGGTGGTCGTCGGCGGCCTGGCGGATCGTCAGGTGGGTGTAGTCGAGGGCCGGCGGGCGGGACGTGCCGAAGTAGCGGTGCTCGACCTGGAGTTGGTTGGCGTCGAGCAGGACGGTCGGCTCGGACCGGTATGGCGTGAGGATCGCCTCGTAGCCGGTCGTGAACAGGACCGTCGGCCGGTCGGCCGAGGTGTGCAGCAGGGTGAGGCGCTGCTCGAAGGTGCCGGCCGCGGGGTCGGCGTGGTCGACGGGCTGGCGCAGGCCGAGGACGAAGAAGCGGTACCCGGGCTCGGCGCCCGGCCGTTCCTCGATCACCCGCACTCCGGGCAGGGCCCGTAAGGCGTCCAGCACGTCGCCGTTCCCGGCGCGGACGCGGCCCGTTGCCGCCCCCGCGGGAACGGTGGTGGCGACGACCAGGCCTGCTGTCGAGGCCGTCGAGGTGAGCAGACGGCGTCTCGTCCACGTGCGCATCGTGATTCCTCCCCGGTGTCGGTGACCGCTTCAGTACAGCGGGCCGACACCGGGGGGAGATCCCGCGTGCGGGGGGACGTTCTCCCCCGGGCGGGGGAGGTCCGTTCACGATGACTCGTCTGCGGTGCGTCCCTCCTCATGTTTCTCCTGGAGCTTGCGCAGCAGTTCCCGCTTCTGGGCCTGGGGGTCGACGGACCCTGTGACCCGGCTGCCTCGTGCGCCGCCGCGCAGCGCGTCGCGGCCGAGCTTCCTGCGGGTGCCGCCGACTCCGAGCATGTTTCCGGCTCCGCCTCGCGTCATGGCGGGCTCCTTTCCTGACGGATGTATTGCACGATACGTATCGTCTCGCCTATGGCACTCCCCACTGTCCGGCGAGACGCATCGTCTTGTCAACCTGATAAATTCGCCCCATGGCCAAGAACCCCGCCCCCGACTCCACCCGTCGCAGCGAGAAGTCCCGTCGCGCCATCTACGACGCCGCGCTCGAACTGGTCGCGGAGGTCGGCTACCCCAAGACCACCATCGAGGGCATCGCCGCCCGCGCCGGCGTCGGCAAGCAGACGATCTACCGGTGGTGGTCGTCGAAGGCGGACGTCCTGCTGGAGGCATTCCTCGATCTGAGCGAGCAGGCGTCGCGGGAGGCGGGCGCGGAGGAGCCGTACGTCATTCCGGACACCGGCGACCTCGCCGCCGACCTCAAGACCGTGCTGCGGCTCACCGTCGACCAGCTCAAGGACCCCCGGTACGAGGCGCCGTCCCGCGCCCTGGCCGCCGAAGGCGTGGTCGACGAGAAGCTCGGCCGGATCTTCATGGCCAAGCTCCTCGAACCGTCGCTCCAGCTGTACGTCGACCGGGTGCGGGCCGCGCAGGACGCCGGGCAGGTGCGCCCGGACGTCGACCCGCGCATCGCCCTCGAACTCTGGGTCTCCCCCCTCGCCCAGCGCTGGCTCCAGTACACGGGCCCGATCTCGTACGAGTACACGGACACCCTCGTCGACTACGCCCTGCACGGCATCGCGCCCCGATAAATCCCCCCAAAGCCGTCGATGCCCCCCGATTCAGGAGCCGCACCCGCCTCGTCCCACCTACCCCGGATGTCAGCTCCGGCCCCCCGGAGCGCAGGATGGTGGGACCATAGGGCATGCTGTCCGCTACCACAGCGAGGCGAGGGGATAGATGAGCGCGGAGTTCGGCGGTCGTTCCGGCCGGCAGGGCAAACTCTCCCAGTGGCTGCGGGGACGCCGCCCGAAGGAGGCCGTCGGCGACGACGGCCGTGAGGCCCTGCTGCTCGCCGCCGCCGAGGCGGGCCTGCCGCTCGCTCCCGCCGCGTACCCGGCCGCCGGCTACGGCTGTTCCTGCGACCGCGTCGGCTGTCCCACCCCGGCCCGGCACCCGGTCTCCTTCGCCTGGCAGACGCAGTCCACCACCGACCGCGCACAGATCGAGCGCTGGGCCAGGCACCAGCCGCAGGCCAACTTCATCACCGCGACCGGCATGGTCCACGACGTCCTGGACGTCCCCCGGGAGGCGGGCCAGGAGGCCATGGAGCGGCTCCTGGCCTCCGGCATCGAGGTCGGCCCGGTCGCCGAGAGCGACGACGGACGCCTGCTGTTCTTCACCCTCACCCGCGGCACCCCCGAGGACGAGGACGAGTGGTGGCCCTGCGAGCTGGACTGCCACCCCGAGACGATGGACGAGCACCCCGGCCTGCGCTGGCACTGCCGCGGCTCGTACGTCCTGGTGCCGCCCGCCCGGCTCCCCGGCGACCACGGCCACACCGTGCACTGGCTGCGCGGCCCGGAGCATCCGCTCCCCGACCCGCTGAGTCTGCTGGAAGTCCTCACCGACGCCTGCGCCCGCTACGTCGGTGAGGACTCCGGCCATGTGACCGGGGCCGCCTGGCCCCTGCGTCACTGACCGGAGTGGCTACTCGCCCTTCGCCGACGTGAGGCCCTGAATCCGCCCGAGGATCGACACCTTGCCGGGCCCCTTCGGGTCCAGCGCCACCTCGTTGGAGACGAACTCCATCGTCAGCGACTGCTTGATCTCCCCGGTCGTCAGCGCCAGCACGTCATCGTTCGGCGTCGGCACCGACGTACCCGCCGCCGCCGTCTCCTTCTCGAAGTGGCGGGTGGTGAAGAACACCAGCGCCCCGCCGTCCTTCGTGCGCACCGCCAGCGGGGCGTAGTCGCCGTCCGTCAGCGGCTCGTCGATGTACTGGGTGACCAGACCCGGCTTCTTGGCCTCCTGCTGCCGCTCGGTACGCCACCCGCTGGTGTGCGCACCCGAAGCGAAGGCCGACTCCCCGCCGTCCTTGAGGTAGGTGGCGTACTCCTGGCTCAACTCGCCGGGCGCGGCGGCCAGTTCCGTGGAGTTCAGGGGCACGGTCTCGGCGAGGCCGTCCTTGTCCTTCTGGAACTCCGGTACGTTGCCGGGCGCGACCAGCGTCAGATACGCCACCTCCCACGGCTCCTGAAGCCCGCCGCGGGTGAACACGAGCAGCCAGCGCGCGCTGCCGCCCTTGTTTCCCGCCGCATCCGCGATGAACCAGCGCGGCCAGCCCGCCTTCTTGACGATCGTGTACTTCACGTCCGACAGCTTCAGCGGTGCGTGGTTCGGATTGCCCTCGGGGCTGCGCGCCTGCCCGGCCTTCAGCCGCGCCGCGTCGATGTCACTGAGGGCGCCGGTCACATGGTCGGCGTCCAGGGAGCTGTCGTACGCCTTGTCGGCCGCGTTGTACGCGCTCGTGAACTGCTGGAGCGCCTTGGCGGCTTCGGCCCGGGTGGCGGCGGGGAGCACCTCGCGCTCCCCGTGCACCACCACGCACCCGCTCGCGGTCAGCGACAAAGCGGTCACGGAGGCTGCTACCAGTGCGCTCCGGTCAATCCTGCGAAGACTGCGAAGGCTGAGCTGCCTTCGAAGGCCGCGATCCCTGCTCATCGGCTACCTTCCCCTTCCCGGAGGCGAACCCTACCGGGGCGAAGAACAACGCGAGCGTCGGGATCAAGTACAGCAGCCACACCGTGACCTGGAGGACGGTGGGGTCCGGCTGGAAGTTGAAGATGCCCTTCAGGAGAGTGCCGTACCAGCTGTCCGGCGGGATCGTGCCGCTGATGTCGAAGGCCTTGCTGTTCAGGCCGGGCAGCCAGTCCGCCTCCTGGAGGTCGTGGAAGCCGTACGCCAGGACGCCCGCCGCCACGACGACCAGCATGGCGCCGGTCCAGGTGAAGAACTTGGCGAGGTTGATCCGCAGCGCGCCCCGGTAGAACAGCCAGCCGAGCACGATCGCGGTGGCGATGCCCAGGGCCACGCCGACCAGCGGGCGCGGCGTCCCGTCGCCGGCCGCGCGCACCGACGCCCACACGAAAAGGGCCGTCTCCAGGCCCTCACGGCCCACCGCCAGGAAGGCGGTAGCGACCAGCGCGCCCGTGCCCATCTGGAGGGCCGCGTCGAGCTTGCCGTGCAGGTCGGCCTTCAGATGCCGGGCGGTGCGCCGCATCCAGAACACCATCCACGTCACCAGGCACACCGCGAGGATCGACAGCGAGCCGCCGAGCGCCTCCTGCGCCTCGAACGTCAGCTCCTGGGAGCCGAATTCGAGCGCGCAGCCGAAGCCCAGCGCGAGCGCCACCGCGACACCGATGCCGGTCCAGATCGGCTTCAGCGCGTCCCTGCGGTCGGTCTTCACCAGGTAGGCGATGAGGATGCAGACCACGAGACTGGCCTCCAGGCCCTCGCGCAGTCCGATCAGGTAGTTGGAGAACACGGGCTACGCCTCCTCGGAGAACAGCGCCCGGCCCCACCAGTCGTCCTTGTCGCGGACGCCGGGCGGGATCGCGAAGACCGCCGAACCCACATGCTGGATGTATTCGTTGAGCGTGTCCGGCGCCAGGCTGCGCTGGATGGGGATGAAGCCCTTGCGGACGTCCCGCTGGTAGGCGAGGAAGAACAGGCCCGCGTCCAGACGGCCGAGTCCGTCCGTGCCGTCGGTGAAGGAGTAGCCGCGGCGCAGGATCGTCGCCCCGTCGTTGGTGTCGGGGTGCGCGAGCCGGACATGCGCGCCTGGCAGCATCGCCTTCAGGAACGGCTCGTCGCGCTCCTTCGCCTTGCCGACCGGGGCACCCTCGCCCTTGTCACGGCCGATGATGTCCTCCTGCTCCTGCAGCGAGGTCCGGTCCCAGGTCTCGATGTGCATGCGGATGCGCCGGGCGACGAGATAGGACCCGCCGACCATCCACCCGGGACCGTCCGTGTCGGAGACCCACACGAACTTCTTCAGCCGGTCCGTCTCCGTCCCCGCGATGTTGCGGGTGCCGTCCTTGAAGCCCATGAGGTTGCGCGGGGTCTGCTCCTCGGGCGTCGTCGACGACGTCTTCCCGAAGCCGAGCTGCGACCAGCGGATGACGACCTTGCCGAAGCCGATGCGGGCCAGGTTCCGGATGGCGTGCACGGCGACCTGTGGATCGTCCGCGCAGGCCTGGATGCACAGATCGCCGCCGCTGCGGTTCTTGTCGAGGTTGTCACCGGAGAACTTCGGCAGATCGACGAGTGCCTCCGGACGGGCGTCCGCCAGCCCGAACTTCTCAAACAGGGAAGGCCCGAAGCCGATCGTCAGCGTCAGCCGCGAGGGCTTGAGGCCCAGCGCCTCGCCGGTGTCGTCCGGCGGCGCCTCGGCCAGACCGCCGTACGCGCCCTCACCGACCGTCTGCCCGGCCGCCATCCGGCGCGCGGCGACCGTCCAGTCCTTCAGCATCTGGATGAACTGCGCGCGGTCGTCGGTCTTCACGTCGAACGCGGCGAAGTACAGCCGGTCCTGCACCGGCGTGGCGATGCCCGCCTGGTGCGTGCCGTGAAAGGCGACCGCCGCGCCCGACTCGGCGCCGGCCGGGTCGACATCGTCGCCGGTGCGGGCCATCGCCACCGCACTCCCGGCCGCGGCGGCACCGAGCGCGAGCCCGGCACCGCCCCAGCCGATCAGCGCACGCCGGGACGGGGATCCCGAGGTCTCGGTCATGAGGGTGCCCCCCTACTTCACGACAACTGCGGCGGCCAGCTTGGAGAGGGGCTCGGCGAGCGCGTTCACGGCGTCCGACAACTCCTTGCGGCCGGCCTCGCCGACCTTGTCGTACGAGGTGAAGTCGTACGACGTCTTGTCCGTCCGGTACTTGTCGAGCAGCCCGTTCAACGCGGCGAACTGCTTGTCGAGTTCGGTCACCAGCGCCGGGTCGTTCTCCTGGGCGACGGACTTCAGCAGCTCGTACGACTTCTCCGCGCCCTCGACGTTTGCCTTGAAGTCGACCAGGTCGGTGTGGGAGTAGCGCTCCTCCTCGCCGGTGACCTTGCCGGTGGCGACCTCGTCGAGGAGTTCCTTGGCGCCGTTGGCCATGGAGGTCGGGGTGATCTCGGCCTTGCCGACCCGCTTCTGCCAGTCCTTCAGGTCGGTGATGAGCTGGTCGGCGAGTTCGGAGTCGCGGGCGGTGAGCTTCTTGTCCTTCCAGAGCGAGCGCTCGATGCGGTGCCAGCCGGTCCAGTCCTTCTCCAGGTCCTGGCCCTCCTCCAGACCGTCCTCACGCAGGTCGACCTTGGGGTCGATGTCGCCGAAGGACTCGGCGACCGGCTCGGTGCGCTCCCAGCCGATACGGGAGGGCGCGTAGGCCTTCATCGCGGCCTCCATGTCGCCGTCCTTGACCGCCTTGGCGAACGTCTCGGCGAGCGGCACCGTCTCGTCGGCCTGGGTCTGGACGTACTCGCGGTAGGCGGCTACGGCCTTGTCGAGACGCGGGTCGCGCTTGGCCGCCGTCCCGCCGGTGACCTTGATGTCCTGGCGGATGCCGTCGCCCTTCATGCCGGGCTTGCAGGCGATCTGGTAGTCGC
This sequence comes from Streptomyces sp. DG2A-72, assembly GCF_030499575.1. Lineage (NCBI taxonomy): Bacteria > Bacillati > Actinomycetota > Actinomycetes > Kitasatosporales > Streptomycetaceae > Streptomyces > Streptomyces sp. DG2A-72. The sequence continues at coordinate 2,804,675 of NZ_JASTLC010000001.1, read as the reverse complement.
CCGCCTTCACTTCGGCGGTGACGCGCTGCTTGGTGCCGGGGCCGATGTTCTCGCGCTCGGTCACCACCCGGTCGTCCGGGAAGAGGATGTAGACCTCGTTGACCCTGGAGCCCTTGTTCTCGATGGCGAGCTCGACATGCCCGGCCGGGACCTCGTGCTTCGACACCTCGCACTTGTCGTCCGTCGCGGTCACGTTGATCACGTTGTCACCGCTGCCCGAACCGCCCTTCTCGGTACAGCCGGTGAGAGCGGTCAGCGCCGCCACGGTGGTGGCGGCGGTGATGACGGAGAGTCTGGCGGGGCGCATACAGGCTCCATGAGGGTGGCGAGAAATCGCTGACAGGGGACACGTAGCTTCGGCTAGGCTCGCCTAACTTAGTCGAGCCTTACCTGCGCGATACCCCGCCGTACCGTGATTCAGCTCTCATGGACGGTGTATGAGCACGAGCCGATCACGCTGGCTCAAAACAGACCCCACGGAAGGGTCAAGGAAGCGTCAAAGGTCGCGCCTTGGGGTCACCAGGACCGCGCCCGTCCGGGGATGCGGTAGCGCCTCAACCTCCTGGTCGTACACCTCCGAGAGCAGGCGGTCCGAGAACACCTCCCCGGGCGGCCCGTCCGCCACCACCTCCCCGGCACGCAGAATCGCCACCCGGTGCGCATAGGCCGCCGCAAGCCCCAGATCGTGCAGCACGACCACCACGGCGTCCCCGGCCCGCGCCCGCTCGCCACCGCTGAGCGCGGAGAACGGGCGGGTGGCGAATGCGGTCACTTCGGCTCGGGCCATCTCCTCGGCCACGGCTGTGTCGTCGTCCTCGATCGCGGTTGCGGCCCAGGGTGCGCGGCCCATGCGGACGACCCCTTCGACCGTGAACGGGAACGACAGCGCCGCCGCCTGCGGCAACACGGCCCGACGCAGGGCCAGTTCGGGCGCGGACCACTCCGACGCCGGACGACCGAGAATCCGTACGACCCCCTCCGCGGCCGGAAGATCGGCGGCGAGGGCGCCCAACAGGGTGGACTTTCCCGCCCCGTTGGGCCCGACGAGGGCAAGGACTTCAGCGGCACGGGCGGTGACGGACACTCCGTGGAGGACGACGCGGGAACCGAGCCGGACGTGGAGGGCTGGGGAACTGAAGAACCTAAGGGGCGCGGGGAACTGCGCGACAAGCCCCCACACACCCGCAGACGACACACAACCCTCCTTAGGTCCACCTCCCTTTGCCTACGCCGAGTCCTCCGCAACAGGCAGAAAAAGAACGGACTGCCAAGAAGCGCACACCACCGCCCCGCCCAGCGCACTCCCGGAATGAGGAACCGGTGCCCTGGGCCGGAGACCATCCGCAACAGATGCGGTACGACCGGACCGACAAAGCCGATCGCGAATACACCGGCGCCAGCAGCGGACCGATCGCCGCACACGGCAGCACCGCGAGCACCTTCGGCCAGGTCGCCTGGGAGAGGGAACCCAGCTGCCAGAAGGTGATCTGGTTCACCGCCGCGGTGTCGGCGAGAAAGATGAACAGCCCGACGAGCGCCCCGCAGAACGCGTTCACGGCGATCCCCGTGAGGATCAGCGTCACGACCTCCGTACGGCCGCCCGAGCGCGATCGAGGCCACCGCGCCGACCGGGACCAGGGCGAGAAGGCCGACGACCATGCCGACGGTCAGCAGCCAGCCGGTGGTGCGCCAAAGCTTGGGTTAGCCTTACCTTCGCCCGCCATCGGCGTGCTGCTTCAATGCCTCCGTGACTGATTACGACGTGCTGCGTGTCTTCTGCGGTGCCGCGGGCGGATACGGCAACGAACTCGGCGTCGTTCGCGACGGCTCGCTGATGCCGGAGCGGGAGGAGCGGCAGGCGTTCGCGGCGAAGCTCGGGTTCAGTGAGACCGTGTTCGTGGATGATCCCGAGCGGGGGATCATCGACATCTATACGCCCAGCACACGGCTGCCCTTCGCCGGGCATCCCTGCGTCGGTACGGCCTGGCTTCTCGATGTTCCGGAGCTGGTCACGCCTGCCGGTGTCGTGGGTGCCCGCCTGGACGGGGAGTTCAGCTGGATCGAGGCGCGGGCGGAGTGGGTTCCGCCGCGCACCCTGCGCCGGTACGCCACGGCCGCCGAGGTCGACGCCCTGCCCGTGCCGCCGCCGGGGGAGTGGATCTACGCCTGGGCCTGGGAGGACGAGGCCGCTGGGCGGATCCGGGCCCGTGGCTTTCCCGGTCGCGGTGACGGTGTCGAGGAGGACGAGGCGACCGGGGCGGCGGCCATGCTTCTCACGGATCAGTTGGGCAGGGCCCTCAACATCGCGCAGGGGGCGGGATCTCAGATGCTCACCGCTCCGCAGCCGGGCGGCTGGGTGGAGGTCGGAGGGCGCGTGTTCCTGGAGCGCTGAGCACTGGGTACCGAGCACTGAGTGCTATGCGCTCAGCGGGAACTCCTCGCCCAGTGCCCGGAACACCGCCGTGTTGAGCGCGAATGCCCTCTTGCACTCCGCTACGATTCGCTGCTGCTCCAGGTCGTCCGCGTGGACCCCGTCCAGCAGCTCCCGGTAACCCCGTTTGAACGCCGCCGGGTTGGCGATCTCCTCGAACACGTAGAAGCGGACGCCGTCGCCCTTCTTCGCGAAGCCCCAGGTCCGTTCCGCCTTGTCGCGGATGATCTGGCCGCCGGAGAGGTCGCCGAGGTACCGGGTGTAGTGGTGGGCGATGTAGCCCGCCGGCCAGGTGTCGGCGCATTCGGCGATGCGGTTCGCGTAGGCCTGTGTGGCCGGGAGTGCGGTGAGGGTCGCGCGCCAGTCGGGGCCGCGCAGGTGCTCCAGGTCCCGCCGCAGCGCGGGGAGCCGGAGGAGTTCGGGCTGGATGAAGGGGCCGGCCACCGGGTCCGACGCCAGCCGCTCGGTACCGGTCTCCAGTGCCTCGTACACGAACCACAGTTGCTCGGTGTAGCGCGCGTACGCTTCGACGCCGAGCTTGCCGCCGAGCAGGTCGCTCATGAACGTCGAGGTCTCCGCCTCCACGTGCTGCTCGTGGGACGCGGTGCGGATGAGGGTCGAGAAGGAGTCCATGAGCCCTGATTTTCTATGGTTAGGCTTACCTAAGTCAACCACTTCCCGACCCCTTGTCGGGAAACTTGCCGACGTCCTGTCGGTAAAAGAGTACCCGCAGCTCCGGTCGGGCACGCACAGGAAAGCCCGCCCTCCAAAAGAGGGCGGGCTTGCGAGGGCGGTGAGGCGCTACGGCAGCGTCAGGATCTCCGCCCCCGTCTCCGTCACCACCAGCGTGTGCTCGAACTGAGCCGTCCGCCTGCGGTCCTTCGTGACGACCGTCCAGCCGTCGTCCCACATGTCGTACTCGTGTGTGCCGAGCGTCAGCATCGGCTCGATCGTGAAGGTCATGCCGGGCTGCATGATCGTGGTGGCGTGCGGGCTGTCGTAGTGCGGGATGATCAGGCCCGAGTGGAAGGACGAGTTGATGCCGTGGCCCGTGAAGTCCCGGACGACTCCGTAGCCGAAGCGTTTCGCGTACGACTCGATCACGCGGCCGATGACGTTGATCTGGCGGCCCGGCTTGACCGCCTTGATCGCGCGGTTCAGGGACTCGCGCGTGCGCTCCACCAGCAGGCGGCTCTCCTCGTCGACCTCGCCGACCAGGTACGTGGCGTTGTTGTCGCCGTGCACGCCGCCGATGTACGCCGTCACGTCGAGGTTGATGATGTCGCCGTCGCGCAGGACGGTGGAGTCGGGGATGCCGTGGCAGATGACCTCGTTGAGCGAGGTGCAGAGGGACTTGGGGAAACCGCGGTAGCCGAGCGTCGACGGGTAGGCGCCGTGGTCGCACATGTAGTCGTGCGCCGCCTTGTCCAGCTCGTCCGTGGTCGCCCCGGGGGCGATCAGCTTGGCCGCCTCAGCCATCGCCCGCGCGGCGATCCGGCCGGCGACGCGCATCGCCTCGATCATCTCGGGCGTCTGCACCTCCGGGCCGGTGTACGGCGTCGGCGCGGGCTTGCCGACATACTCGGGGCGACGGATGTTTCCGGGCACGGGACGGGTGGGAGACAGCTCCCCTGGTACGAGCAGCGACTGGCCAGACATGCCAGCGAGTCTAGACGGCGGGCATGGGGGAACATGTCTGTGGTGAAAGGAGCCGGTCATGGCCCTGTTCAAGAAGCGCACCGTCGGAAAGCCGGGCGAGTGGTACTACTGCCTGGAGCACAAGAAGGTGGAGGAGGGGCCGGAGTGCCCCGCCAAGGACCGCTTCGGACCGTATGCCAACCGCGCGGAGGCCGAGCACGCCATGGCGACCGCCCGCGAGCGCAACCTGGAGTGGGAGAACGACCCCAGGTGGCACGACGCCCCGGCAGGCAAGACCGACGACGACTGAAGCGCCCCAAAGGGGCGCGGGGAACTGCGCGACCAGCCACGACGGCGCCGCAGTCGAACGACGGGCATCACCTCTTAGCCGGCGCAGCCACCCCGCGCTGCCGTACCGCGTGCTCGTTGGTGCGTTCGTCGTACGTCATCAGCTTCGGCAGGCAGAGCGCCAGGAGCCCTACCGCGCCCGCGCACAGCAGGCCGCCCGACCAGACCGACGCCCGTACGCCCCACAGCGCGGCGAAGCCGCCCGAGCGGACCTGGCCGACGGTCGGGCCGACGGAGTACGACAGCAGCTCGATCCCGGCGAGCCGGCCGCGCAGTTCGTCCGGGATCGTCTGGTTCCACATGGCCGCGCGGAAGATCCCGCTGACCATGTCGCAGCCGCCCGCCACGGTCAGGAACAGCAGCACCAGCCATACGTCGCCGACGACTCCGGCGGCCGCGATCGCCAGGCCCCAGAGGGCCGCCGACAGCACCACCATCCGGCCGTGGCGATGGACCCGTGACGTCCAGCCGCTGGTCAGGCTCACCAGCATCGCGCCGAGCGGGACCGACGCGTACATCAGGCCCAGCGCCCACTCGGCGTCCAACTCGTCCGCGAGGAACGGCAGGACGGCCAGCGGCATCGCCAGGAACATCGCGGCGAGATCGACGGCATAGGTGCCGAGCAGCTCCTTGCGGCTCCACGCATACCGGGCGCCCTCCGCGATGGCCTTCAGCGACGGCTTCGACGCCTCGTGGGACGCGGGGGAGGAGGCGATGCGGAGGATCAGTACGACGGAGACGGCGAACGTGGCGAGGTCGGCGCCGTACGCCCAGCCCACGCCCGCGTACGCGACGACCACGCCCGCCAGGGCCGGGCCCGCGACCCCGCCGAGCGTCCAGCGGAAGGCGTTCAGCGAGGCCGCCGCCGGCATGTGCTCGTGGGCCACGATCCGGGGCCAGAGGGAGTCGAGCGCGGGCCGCTGCACCGAGATCAGGGCGGAGGACAGGGCGGCGACGACGTACAGGGGCCAGATGGCGGGGTGCGGGAGGAGTGCGTTGACCAGCAGGGCCGTGCTGAGCAGGCCCTGGCCGGCCTCGGTCCAGATGATCAGCTTGCGTTTGTCCAAGGCGTCCGCGAGCGCCCCGCCGTACAGTCCGAAGACCAGCAGCGGCACGAGTTCCACGGCCCCGATCGCGCCCACCGCCGCTGCCGATCCGGTCAGCTCCTTCAGCTGCACCGGCAGCGCGACGAAGGTGAGGAAGCTCCCGAAGTTCGAGATCAGCCCCGAGAACCACAGCCGCCGGAAGTCACGGGAGGCCCGCCAGGGTGCGAGGTCGGGTAACAGGGCGTGGAGGCCGGAAGGGGGGTCGGGGGCGTCGTCGGTCACGGAGGCTCATGGTTGAGGACGCCTGGAGATGGGGCAACCGAATTACCAGGGGGTGGGGGGTGGTGCGGTCAGCTCGTCCGCCAGCCGCGACAGCCGGTCCCGAAGCCTCCGCCGTCCCCTGGAGACCGGGAGCGAACTCTCCCCGGCGGCGGCACTGACCAGGTGCTGCACGGTGTCCAGGTCCAGTTCGGCCGACTCGGACACCGCCAGCCTTTCGTGCGCCATCGCCGCCAACTCGCCCTCGTCGGCGCCGAGCGCCAGCACCGTCGCCCCGGCCCGCCGTGCGTCGTGCACCCGCTCAAGGGTGGCGGGAGTGCAGGAACCCGCCGGTGAGACCACCAGCAGCGTCTCTCCTCGCCGGGCCGCCGCGAGCCGGCCCAGACCCACGGCCAGGTGCGCCGGATCCGAGGGGCGCGCGTCATGTCGTACGAGAGTCGGCGACAGCTCCGGCGTGCCCGACCACGCGGCCTCGTCGACGAGATGGGCGGCGAGATGCCAGGGCTCGTACTCCGGTGTGCCGACCAGCAGCAGGCCCCCGCCGTGCGACACGACCGAACCGCGCAGCACCCCCGCGAAGCGTCGCGTGGCGCCCAACCACTCGGTCCCGGCGAGCACTTCGCGCAGCAGCGCGACCCGTACGGCATCCATGCGAAGGCATCCTGCCGCAAGGCGCCACTTGTGATGTGGAGTTCACCACGAATTCGCCCATGATGGGCACAGGGCCGGATCGCCGCCGAACACGTCATGAGGAGTACGCCGATGTCAGAGACCAGCGTCCCGTTCCGCGCGGGCGACGACGGCTACGCCAGCTACCGGATCCCGGCGGTCGTCGCCACCGCCTCCGGAACGCTGCTCGCCTTCTGCGAGGGCCGTGTCGACTCCGCGAGCGACTACGGGCACATCGACATCGTGCTGAAGCGGTCGACGGACGGCGGCCGCACCTGGGGGGCGTTGCAGGTCGCCGCCCGCAACGGCAGCGACCTCGCGGGCAACCCCGCCCCCGTCGTCCTCGACACCGGCCGTGTCCTGCTCGTCCAGTGCCGTTCCGCCGCCGAGGCGGCCGAGAGCGCGATCCTGCGCGGCGAGGTCAAGGACGAGGACGGGCGCCGGGTGTGGGTGCAGCACAGCGATGATGACGGGGTGACGTGGTCGGCGGCCCGGGAGATCACCGGCCAGGTCAAGGAGTCGGGCTGGCGCTGGTACGCCACCGGGCCCGGCCACGCCCTTCAGCTGGGCACCGGCCGGGTCGTCGTCCCCGCCAACCACACCGTGCCGCCCACCGGCTCGGACGTCGGCAACGAGCCCCAGTACAACGGCGGCCACTGCCTGCTCAGCGACGACCACGGCGAGACCTGGTACCTCGGCTACGTCGACGACAGCCCGACCGACTACCTCAACGCCAACGAGACCACCGCCGCCGAACTCCCCGACGGCCGCGTCTACTTCAACACCCGCACCGACTCCCGCTCGCCCGGCAACCGCGCCGACGCCCACTCCGAGGACGGCGGCCGGACCCTGGTGAAGCCGTTCCGCCCCCAGGCCGGACTGACCTCCCCCGTCTGCCAGGCCGCCGTCCTCCAGCTCCGCGACCCCGACCTGCTCCTGTACTCCGGCCCCGCCCACGGCCGCGCCCTGATGACCCTGCGCGCCTCCACCGACGGCGGCACCACCTGGCGGCCGGCGTTCACCGTCGACGGCCTCCCGGCCGGGTACTCCGACCTGGTCCGCGTCGACGCGTCCACCGTCGGACTGCTTTACGAGACGGGCGACTTCGGCCCGTACGAGACGATCAGCTTCCGGCGCATCCCCGTGACGCAGCTCACCTGACCCGGTGACGGCCGCGGGGGCAGACGTGCTGCACTATCCCGGGGGATAACCCCCGGACCCTCAGCAGAAGAGCAGGTGGGCCAGGGGTGCCCGGCGCTGCCGACGTGAGGCGAGCCTCAGTAAAGTCAGGCCCATGACCTCTACCGACAGTGCTGCACAGAAGCCCGCGAAGGCCCCCGCCAAGGACCCTTGGGACCTGCCCGACGTCTCCGGTCTCGTCGTCGGCGTGCTCGGCGGGACCGGGCCGCAGGGCAAGGGCCTCGCCTACCGGCTCGCCCGGGCCGGCCAGAAGGTGATCATCGGCTCGCGGGCCGCCGAGCGCGCGCAGTCCGCCGCCGAGGAGCTGGGGTACGGCGTCGAGGGCGCCGACAACGCCGAGTGCGCGCGACGCAGCGACATCGTGATCGTCGCCGTGCCGTGGGAGGGGCACGGCAAGACGCTCGAATCCCTGCGTGCCGAGCTGTCCGGCAAGCTTGTCGTCGACTGCGTCAACCCGCTCGGCTTCGACAAGAAGGGCGCGTACGCCCTGAAGCCGGAGGAGGGCAGCGCCGCCGAGCAGGCCGCCGCGCTGCTGCCGGACTCCCGGGTGACCGCCGCCTTCCATCATCTGTCGGCGGTGCTGCTGGAGGACCCGGAGGTCGAGGAGATCGACACCGATGTGATGGTGCTGGGGGAGGAGCGCGCCGATGTCGAGATCGTGCAGGCGCTGGCCGGCCGTATCCCCGGCATGCGCGGGATCTTCGCGGGGCGGCTGCGCAACGCCCACCAGGTCGAGTCGCTGGTGGCGAACCTGATCTCCGTGAACCGCCGCTACAAGGCACACGCGGGGCTCCGCATCACGGACGTATGAGGGGATGGGGGACACTGGAGGCCGCAATCCGCAGTGTCCCCCCGACAGGAGCCGACCCCATGCCCCGCCTCGCCGTCTATGCCCTAGCCGTCTGCGCCCTCGCCGTCGCCGCGGCCGTCGTCTCCTTCGCGCAGGGCAGCTGGCTGGGCGTCGTGTGGGTGCTGCTGGCGGGGCTGTCCTCCAACATGGCCTGGTACTACGTCAAGCGCGGCAAGGCCGGCCGACGGGCCTGAAGTCACTGGCTGATCTGGCAGTACTCGTTCGTGCCCTGCCAGAAGCGGAACAGGTCGTAGCCGCAGTACGTCTCGATGTCGTTGATCCCCAGGCCGCGCAGAATCGCATCGATCACATCGAAGAACACGCTGTTGATCGACGGCACCCACAGCAGCGCGAACACGAACAGCAGGCCGAACGGCGCGAACGGCTCCACCTGGCGCCTGACGTTGTGCGACAGCCAGGGCTCGATGACCCCGTAGCCGTCCAGGCCCGGCACCGGCAGGAAGTTCAGGATCGCGGCCGTGACCTGGAGCAGCGCCAGGAACGCGAGCGCGTACTGGAAGTCGCGCGGCACGCCGTCGAGCGCGTCCAGCCAGAACGGTGCGGTGCATACGGCGGCGAAGAGGACGTTCGTCAGCGGCCCCGCCGCGGAGATGAGGCTGTGCCGCCAACGCCCCTGGATCCGCCCGCGCTCGATGAAGACGGCACCGCCGGGGAGGCCGATCCCGCCCATGATCACGAAGAGGACGGGCAGGACGATGCTGAGCAGGGCGTGCGTATAAGCGAGAGGGTTCAGGCTCAGGTAGCCCTTCGCCCCGACGGTGATGTCGCCGCTGTGCAGCGCAGTGCGGGCATGCGCGTACTCATGCAGGCACAGGGAGACGATCCACGCCGCCGTCACGAACAGGAACACGGCCACACCGGGCTGCTCCGCGAACCCGGTCCAGGTGGCCCATCCGGTGACCGCGGTGACGGCCATGATCCCGACGAAGACGGGACTGATCCGCCGGTCACTGTGGCGGGTGGTGGCGGTGGTCATCGGGCTCCCCTGGCTCATCTGCACTGCGCTGCGACTGCCCGACGGTACCGGGCCCAGGGGGAAAACGTCTCGCGGTCAGCTGTGGGTTCCGGCTCCGCACGGTTCATGCGCGGGTAAACCCGGAGGCAGCGTGGGGGCGGCAGCAGGGACAATGGGCCCGTGCGCTACCGCATCCTCGGCACGACTCAGGCAATCCACCCCGACGGCACCACCGTCCCCGTCGGCGGGGCGCGGTTGCGTGCGCTGCTGACGGTGCTGGCCCTGCGGCCGGGACGGACCGTGCCGGTGAGTGTGCTGGTGGACGAGGTGTGGGACGGGGAGGCGCCGGCCGATGCGACGGGGGCCGTGCAGGCGCTGGTGGGGCGGCTGCGCAGGGCGCTGGGCGCGAATGTCGTGGAGTCCGTGGAGGGCGGGTACCGGCTCGCCGCCTCGGGTGACGACATCGACCTGCATCGTTTCGAGCGGCTGGTCGGAGACGGGCTGCGCGCCCTCACCGACGGCGACCCCGCCAAGGCGGCCGTGGTTCTCGACGACGCCCTCGCGCTCTGGCGCGGCCCCGCCCTCGCCGATCTGCCCGACCGCACCGCGGAGGCGGCCCGCTGCGAGACCCGGCGCCTTGACGCGCTCCGTGCCCGGCACGCCGCCGCGCTCGCCCTCGGCCAGGCCGAGCAGTCACTGCCCGAGCTGACCGCCCTGTGCGACAGCCACCCCTTGGACGAGCCCCTCCAGGCCCTGCGCCTGCGCGCCCTGCGCGACACCGGGCGGGCCGCCGAAGCGCTGGCCGCCTACGACGACGTACGCCACCTGCTCGCGGACCGGCTCGGGTCCGATCCCGGGGCAGAACTGCGGGCGCTGCACGGGGAGTTGCTCCGTCCGGCGGAGGCTTCGAGCCGGCCGGTCGGCAATCTCCGTGCCCGGCTCACCTCCTTCGTCGGCCGGGAGGCCGACATCGAGGCCATCCGCGGGGACCTCGCCGATGCCCGGCTGGTGACGCTGCTCGGGCCCGGCGGGGCGGGGAAGACCCGGCTGTCGCAGGAGGCCGCCGAGGCCGTGCGGTACGTGGCCCGGGACGGGGTGTGGCTGGCCGAGCTGGCGCCCGTCGACGACCCGGCCGCCGTGCCGGAGGCTGTGCTCACGGCTGTGGGTGCTCGCGAGACCGTGCTGTACGGGGCCGGGGCGGAGGAGATACGGGCCGGGCTGGAGCGGCATGACGACCCTCTCGTACGGCTTGTCGAGCACTGCGGCCGGCGTCGGATGCTGATCGTCCTCGACAACTGCGAGCATGTCGTCGAGGCCGCCGCCCGACTGGTGGAGCGGCTGCTGGAGCGGTGTCCGGGGCTCACCGTCCTGGCCACCAGCCGTGAACCCCTCGGTGTGCCGGGGGAGTTGGTGCGGCCGGTGGAGCCGCTGCCGGAGCCGGTCGCGCTGCGGCTGCTCGCGGACCGGGGTGCCGCCGCCCGGCCGGGCTTCCGCATCGAGGACGATCCCGAGGCCACCGCCGAGATCTGCCGGCGGCTCGACGGGCTGCCCCTGGCCATCGAGCTCGCGGCGGCCCGGCTACGGATGTTGACGCCTCGTCAGATCGCGGACCGGCTCGACGACCGTTTCCGGCTGCTCACCTCCGGCAGCCGTACTGTGCTGCCCCGCCAGCAGACCCTGCGTGCCGTCGTCGACTGGTCCTGGGACCTGCTCGAAGAGGGCGAACGCGACGTCCTGTGCCGGCTGTCGGTGTTCGCGGGCGGCTGCGACCTCGCCGCCGCCGAGGCCGTCTGCGGACCGGCCGCCCTCGACGTGCTCGGCTCCCTCGTCGACAAGTCCCTTGTCGTGGCGGCTCCTTCGGGGGAAGGCGGCGAGATGCGCTACCGGCTCCTGGAGACCGTCGCCGAGTACGCGGGCGAACGGCTCGACGAGTCCGGCGGACGCCCCGCCGCCGAGCGGGCGCATCTGACGTACTTCCGCGAACTCGCCCGCACCACAGACCCGTTGCTGCGCGGCCCCGGGCAGCGCGCCGCCATCGAACGGCTGGAGCGCGAGTACGAGAACCTGCGCACCGCCCTGCGCCACGCCGTCGCCGCCCGCGACGAGCAGGAAGCGCTGTGTCTGGTGCTGTCGCTGGGCTGGTACTGGCAGATGCGCGACCTGCGTATCGAGGCCCGCAACTGGTCCCGTGAGGTCAAGGACCTCGGCCCCGACCCCTTCGCCGCGCCCGTGCGCACGGCCGAGCCGCTGTGGGAGCGCTGCACGGACACACCCCCGCCCTGGACGGGCCTGGTGCTCGACGAGGCGCGGCGCGGCGTCCATCTCGTCCATCTCGCCTGCATGGACACCGAGTTGGAGGACTGGCAGACCCCCGAGGCACAGGAGAAGATGCGGGCCATCGCCGCGACCTACGAGCCCGGACTGCCGCAGACCTGCCGCAGCCCCGGCATCCTCTGGTTCTTCGCCGTGCTGATGACCGGCGACCTGGGCCGGGTGCGCGCGATCGGCGACGCCGCCGTCCGTACCTGCCGGGGCGTGCCCGGCTACGAGTGGGAGCTGGCCGCCTGCCTCCAGATGCGCGCCAACCTCCTGGCCAACCGCGCCGACTGGGCTGGAGACGCCGCACGGGACGCGGACGAGTCGCTGGAGCTTTTCCGGCGGCTGGGCGACGCCTGGGGCGCCGCGGAGGCGCTCGCCGTCCGCGCCGAGGCCCGCGAACGCAGGGGCGACTACCGCCTCGCCGTCGTCGACTACGAGGCGGCCAACGAGCAGGCCGAACGGCTCGGCGCCCGTGCCCACATGGCCATGCTCCGCGCCCGCCTCGGCAGCGCGCTGCTGGAGGCGGGTGAGGCCGAGCGCGGCGAACGCATCCTGCGCGATGTCATCGCAGAGCAGAACGGCTCCCACAACGAGGGCATGCCCGCCGCCCGGCTCTTCCTCGCCATGTGGCTCGGCATGACCGACCGCGTCCCGGAGGCGCGCGAGCACCTGCGACTGCTGCGCAGCGAGTTCGCCATCCACCACTTCGTGGTGTTCGACACCATCATCCTGGGCTCGGAGGCCTGGCTGGACGCGGTCGGCGGCGACCACGAGGAGGCTCTCGACAAGATCCGGCGGGCGCTGGAGGGAGCCCGCGACCCGCTGTCCGAGGCCATGCTGCCGCACATGAGCTCGGCGTATCTGACCACCGCCGCCGTCGCCCTGGCGGGCCTCGACGGCGGCCGCCGTGCCCGCGACGCCGCCCGCTGCCTCGGCGCGGCCGACGCCGCGCTGCCGCCCAGCCACATCCGGTCGACCGTGGAGCGCGCCTGCCACGAACGGGCCGAGCAGCCGCTCCGGGAACTGCTCGGCGACGAGGAGTACGAGACGGCGTACGCGGAGGGCGGCGGCCTCTCCCCGGAGGAGGCCGCCGCCCTGGTGTGAGGTGGGTCAGTTCTTGGTGCGGAACTTGTGGATCGCCACCGGCGCCATCACCGCCGTGATCGCCACCGACCAGCCAAGCGTCACCCACAGGTCGTGCGCGACCGGGCCGCCCACCATCAGTCCGCGCGACGCGTCCGCGAGCGTGGACAGCGGGTTGTAGTCGGTGAAGGCCTGCAGCCAGCCCGGCATCGAGTCCGTAGGCGCGAAGATCGACGAGCCGAACTGCAGCGGGAACAGCACCAGGAAGCCCATTGCCTGCACCGACTGCGCGTTCTTCAGGATCACGCCCAGGGTGAGGAACACCCACATGATCGACGAGGCGAACACCGTGGACAGGCCGACGGCCGCGAACAGACCGGGCCAGTCCTTGATGTCGAAACCGACCAGCACGGAGACGATCATCAGCACGGTCGTCGCGAACAGCATCCGCAGCAGCTCGACCGAGATCTTCGCGAACAGCACCGAGCCGCGCCCGATCGGCAGGGACCGGAAGCGGTCCATGACCCCGGAGCTGAAGTCCTGGCTGAAGCCGGTGCCGACGCTTTGCGAGAGCGTCATGCTCATCATCGCGATCATGCCCGGGATGACGTACTGCACATACCCGTCCTGACCGCCGCCCAGCGCCTGCCCGATCGAGCCGCCGAAGACGTACACGAACAGCAGGGTGAAGACGACCGGCATCAGCAGGGCGTCGAACATCGACTCGGGGTCCTGCCGGATCCACAGCAGGTTGCGGCGGACCAGGGCGCCGGTGTGGCGCAGATGGCCACGCAGGGGGATGCGGGCGTCGTCCTTCAGGTCAACGGTGTCAACAGCGATGGCGCTCATACGGCGACCTCCTCGCGGGCGTCGGTGGGCACGGCGTCCTGCGGGGCGCTCGCGCGGTGGCCGGTCAGGGACAGGAACACCTCGTCCAGGCTGGGCATTTCGGTGGTGATGGAGCTGATCGTGATGCCACGGGCGACGACCGCGCCGGTCACGGCGGTGAGCTGCTCGTCGCTGAGGATCGGCACCAGGACACTGCCGCCCTCGGTGTCGACGGTGGTGGCGGCGAGGCCGGTGATGCCCAGCTCGTCGAGGTCGCGGGCGAGCGGGCGCAGCTGGAGCGGGTCGGCCGGCTTGATCCGCAGGGTGCGGCCGCCGACCTTGGCCTTCAGCTCCTCGATCTCGCCGTTCGCGATGACCTTGCCGCGGTCCACGACGGTCAGCTCGGAGGCCAGTTGCTCGGCCTCCTCCATGTACTGGGTGGTCAGCAGGACGGTCACCCCGTCCCCGACCATCCGCTTGACCTCGTCCCACACCTCGTTGCGGGTGCGCGGGTCGAGCCCGGTGGTGGGCTCGTCGAGGAACAGCACCTGCGGGCGGCCGATCATCGAGGCGGCGAGGTCGAGCCGGCGCCGCATACCGCCGGAGTAGGTGTTCACCGGGCGCTTGGCGGCGTCCGTCAGCGAGAAGCGCTCCAGGAGCGCGTCGGCGCGGGCCCGCGCCTCCTTGCGCGGCAGGTCGAGCAGCCGCCCGATCATGTACAGGTTCTCCCAGCCGGGGAGCTTCTCGTCCACGGAGGCGTACTGCCCCGTGAGTCCGATCACCCGGCGCAGCATCCGGGGCTGCCGTACGACGTCGTACCCGGCGACGGTGGCCTGTCCGGTGTCCGGGGTGATGAGCGTGGACAGGATCCGCACGAGGGTGGTCTTGCCGGCCCCGTTCGGCCCGAGCACACCCATCACGGTGCCCTCACGCACCTCCAGGTCGACGCCGTCCAGCGCCTTGGTCTCTCCGTAGTGCTTGACCAGCCCCCGCACGCTCACTGCGACTGTGGCGTTCTTGTCGATTCGCGTCATGGCAGCGACAGTGCCAGTGCCCACCGACAAACGACCGACAGGCCGCCGACAAGCCGCGGAGCCTGCGGGCATGCGTGCCGCCTGGGGCGATGGGGGTCCCCCCGCTCGAGCGAAGCCGAGAGTGGGGGAGGGTGGGCGCAGGCGGCACCCCGCAAGCGCCGGGCCGCGCGACCCACCCCCAGCCACGACAGGGGGCAGCCCGCCGACGGGGGAAGATCGGCGGGCTGCTCGGTGGTGCCGCAGTGGCTCTTGGGGTCAGTGGACGGAGTGCTCCTCCAACGGGAACGATCCGCCGACGACATCCTCGGCGAACGCCTTCGCCGCGTTGCCCATGACCTCACGCAGGTCGGCGTACTGCTTGACGAACTTCGGCACCCGGCCGCCGGTCAGCCCCAGCATGTCGGTCCAGACGAGCACCTGCGCGTCCGTCTGAGGCCCGGCCCCGATCCCGACGGTCGGGATGTGCAGCGTGCGCGTCACCTCGGCCGCCAGCTCCGCCGGCACCAGCTCCAGCACCACCGCGAACGCCCCGGCGTCCTGTACGGCCTTGGCGTCCCGCAGCAGTTGATGCGCCGCCTCCTCGCCGCGCCCCTGCACGCGATACCCCATCGCGTTCACGGACTGCGGCGTCAGTCCGATGTGCGCCATCACCGGAATCCCGGACTCGACCAGCAGCTCGATCTGCCGGTGCGACCGCTCGCCGCCCTCCAGCTTGACCGCCCCGACCCCGGCCTCCTTCACCAGCCGGGTCGCCGAGCGCAGCGCCTGCACCGGACCCTCCTGGTAGGACCCGAAGGGCAGGTCGCCGACGATGAGGGCGCGGGAGGTGCCCCGTACGACGGCGGCGGACAGCATGGTCATCTCGTCGAGCGTGACGGGCACGGTCGTGTCGTACCCGAGGTGGCAGTTGCCCGCCGAGTCGCCGACGAGCATGACCGGGATCCCGGCCTCGTCGAAGACGGACGCGGTCATCGCGTCGTAGGCGGTGAGCATGGGCCACTTCTCGCCGCGCTCCTTGGCGGCGGCGATGTCGCGAACAGTGATGCGGCGAGTGCTCTTGCCCCCGTACAGGGCCTTGCTGCCGTCGGAAGGTTTCTGCTGCTGCGCGGTCTGGGCAGCCGGAAGCTGCGTCATGGCACGGCTCCTTACGTCATCTCGAGGCACCCTGACGGCGTCCCCGGATCCCCTCCATGGTGGCACCTCGTGCCACAGGACGGCTAGAGGACCCTCGTCACCTAGGAGCGCGGGGCCTCACGTAAGAGCTGGGTAAAAGATTTACAATACGAGACGGTCTCGTATCGTAAAGGGTCTACGCTCGGCGGCATGACTACGCCTGCCGTCCCCGACAGCCCTCGAATACCGGATGCCGTCCACCGGCGCCGCTGGGCGATCCTCGGCGTCCTGATGCTGAGCCTGCTGATCGTGGTGCTCGACAACTCCATCCTGAACGTCGCCATCAAGACGATCTCGACCCCCGCGCCGACCGGTCTGGGCGCCACCCAGAGCGAGCTGGAGTGGGCGATCAACGCCTACACCCTGGTCTTCGCCGGCCTGCTGTTCACGGCCGGTCTCCTCGGCGACCGGCTGGGCCGCAAGAAGGTCCTGCTCGGCGGGCTCGTCCTGTTCGGCACCGGCTCCGCCCTCGCCGCCTGGTCCGGCTCGCCCGGCGAGCTGATCACCTTCCGTGCGGTGATGGGCCTCGGTGCCGCGTTCGTCATGCCGGCCACCCTCGCCGTCCTCATGAACGTCTTCGAGCGCGAGGAGCAGCCCAAGGCCATCGGCATCTGGGCGGGCGGCGTCGGTCTCGCCATCGCCATCGGCCCGATCACCGGCGGTGTCCTGCTGGACCACTTCTGGTGGGGCTCGGTCTTCCTCATCAACGTGCCGATCGTGATCCTCGCCCTCGCGCTGATGGTGTGGCTGGTGCCCGACTCCCGCGACCCGAGGCCCGGCCGGATCGACCCGGTCGGCGTGGTCCTGTCGGTCGTCGGCCTGGTCCTGCTCGTCTACGGCATCATCAAGGGCGGCCAGCTCGCCGACTTCACCGACCCGCAGGTGCTGGCGACGATCGGTGCGGGGCTCGCCGTACTCGTCGGATTCGTCGTCTTCGAGGCGCGCAGCGACCATCCGTCCATCGACGTCAGGTACTTCAAGAACAAGGTCTTCTCGGCCGCGATCGCCGCCATCGCGCTGGTCTTCTTCGCGCTGATGGGCGTGACCTTCTTCTCCGTCTTCTACACGCAGAGCGTGCGCGGCTACTCGCCGCTGCAGACCGGCCTGCTGCTGCTGCCGCTGGCCGCCGCCCAGCTGATCTTCGCGCCGCGGGCCCGGCTGATGGTCGACCGGTTCGGGAACAGGGCGACGACCACGGCCGGGATGCTGATCATCGCGGCGACGCTGGCCGCGTTCGCCACGCTGGAGGCGGACACGCCCATCTGGATCCTCGAAGTGATCTTCTTCCTGATGGGCACCGGCATGGCGCACATCATGACCCCGACCAGCGTCGTCATCATGCAGGCCCTGCCCCGCGAGAAGGCCGGTTCCGCCTCCGCCCTCAGCAACACCTTCCGCCAGGTCGGCGGCGCCCTGGGCATCGCGGTCCTGGGCTCGGTCCTGTCGACGGCCTACCGCACCGGCATCGAGGACAAGCTGGGCGCGCTCCCCGCCGACGTACGCCACACCGCGGGCGAGTCCATCGAGGCCACGCTCGGCGTCGCCGCCAAGCTCGGCCCTCAGGGCCAGTCGCTCATCACCCCGGCCCACGACGCCTTCCTGCACGCCATGCACCTCACCGCGCTGTGCGGGGCGGGGGTCGCGGTGATCGGCGCCGTGGTGGTGGGCCTGTTCCTGCCGGGGAAGGTGACGGCACGCCAGGAGAGCGAGGAGGAGCAGGAGTTGGTGTCGGCCGAGTAAGGGCCGTACCCGGGAGAGAATCACCTCAGGCCACAGAAGGGACGGACCGACGTGAGCAGCCTCGCCGGCAGCGAGTCCAAGCAGGAGGGCCCCGCACGGGGCCGCCCCCGCAGCGAAGTCGTGGAGCGTGCCATCGTCGAGTGCGTGGTGAAGCTCCTGGAGGAGGGCGTGCCGCTCGCGGAACTGTCCATCGAGCGCATCGCCCGCACCGCCGGCGTCGGCAAGGCCACCATCTACCGCCGCTGGAGCGGCAAGGAGGCGCTCTTCGTCGACGTCGTACGCACGGCCGAGCCGCCGGATCCCGAACTCCCCGGCACCTCGATGCGCGACGACCTCGTGGCCCTCCTCGAACAGCTGCGCAGACGTGGGCTGATGACCCGTTCCTCCGTGCTGCTGCACAATGTCCACGCCCAGATGAAGAGCAGCCCGAAGATCTGGGCCGCCTACCACGCGACCGTCATCGAGCCGCGGCGCCGGCGCCAGATCGAGATCCTGCGCCGGGGACAGGCGAGCGGCGAACTCCGCACGGACATCGACATCGAGCTGATGAACGACATGTTCGTCGGGCCCATGCTCGTCCGCGCCATGATGCGCCAGGACGCCGACCTTCCGGAGGGCATGTCGGAGCAGCTCGTCGACGCGGTCCTCGACGGACTACGCCCCGTCAGTTCGCCACCCGCGTAACCCGCATGTGCGTGGTACGTCACAGAGCGCGCTTTCCACGCCCGGCACCGGAACTGCCCGCGCCGACTTGTACGTCCTCGTGCCCGTACGGCCGTCAGAAGACGGCGGGAACGGAGCCGATCATCCCCTAGGGTCTGTAGAACACGGGGGGACGGACGGTGTGCACGGCAGGTAGTGAGGCGACGGTATGGCGCAGCAGGCATACGTGACGGAGACGGACAAGGACGGCTCGGGGCCCGAGTCGCAAAGCTCCCGGTCCCGGCGCCTGCTCGGCAGACTGGCCACCGGCTGGCGCGGTGACCCCCGGATCTGGCGCCGCGGCCTCGTCGTCGCCGTCCTGGCACTGCTGCTCGCCCTGGTGATGGTGCTGCACTCGCGCATCCCGAACGCGGTCGGCAACCTCGGCAGCCTCATCGAGACCTTCCTGCCCTGGCTGGGGCTGTCCATCCCGGTGCTGCTCGTGCTGGCGCTGGTCCGGAAGTCGGCGACCGCGCTGATCGCGGTGCTGGTCCCGGCGATCGTATGGCTGAACATGTTCGGCGGCCTGGTCACCGACAAGACCGGCGCCGGCGGCGACCTCACGGTGGCCACGCACAACGTCAACGCCGACAACGCCGACCCGTCCGGCACCGCTCGTGACGTGGCCGCCTCCGGCGCCGACGTGGTCGCCCTGGAGGAGCTGAAGGGGGCGGCGGTACCGACGTACGAGGACGCGCTGGCGTCGACGTACAAGTACCACTCCGTGGAGGGCACCGTCGGACTGTGGAGCAAGTACCCGCTCTCCGGTGTCCGGCCCGTCGACATCAAGCTGGGCTGGACGCGCGCCATGCGCGCCACCGTGACCACGCCCGCCGGGCAGGTCGCGGTGTACGTCGCCCACCTCCCGTCGGTGCGGGTGAAGCTGGAGGCCGGGTTCACCGCCCGGCAGCGCGACAAGAGCGCCAACGCCCTCGGTGAGGCCATCGCCCACGAGAAGCTGCCGAGGGTCGTGCTGCTCGGCGACCTCAACGGCACGATGAACGACCGCGCGCTGAACGCCGTCACCGCCCAGATGCGCTCCACACAGGGCGCGGCGGGCAGCGGGTTCGGGTTCAGCTGGCCGGCGTCGTTCCCGATGGCGCGGATCGACCAGATCATGGTGAAGGGCGTCGAGCCTGTGTCGTCGTGGACGCTGCCGGAGACCGGGAGCGACCACTTGCCGGTGGCCGCGCGTGTGAAGGTCGACACGTCCTCTTAGCCGAGAGGAATACCGGGCCCGAGAGGCTTTGTTCCGCAGTTGAACATAGACTCGCTGTGGAACTCCGCTCTTGAAAGGCACAGGCCCCTTCATGCCCCTGGCCCTACTCGCCCTCGCCGTGGGCGCCTTCGGCATCGGCACCACCGAGTTCGTGATGATGGGCCTGCTGCCCGACGTCGCGGACGACCTGCACATCTCCATCCCCGCCGCCGGCCACCTGGTGTCCGCCTACGCCCTCGGCGTCGTCATCGGCGCCCCGCTGCTCGCCGCGGTCACCGCGCGCATGCCCCGGCGCACGGTGCTGATCGCGCTGATGGCCCTGCTCGTCGCGGGCAACGCGCTCTCCGCCTTCGCCCCCGACTACGACTGGCTGCTCGCCGCCCGCTTCCTCAGTGGGCTGCCGCACGGCGCCTTCTTCGGCGTCGGCGCGGTCGTCGCCACCGGCCTCGCGGCACCCGAGCGCAAGGCACGCGCGGTGTCGCTGATGTTCCTCGGGCTGACCGTCGCCAACATCGCCGGCGTGCCCGCGGCCACGCTCATGGGCCAGTCCCTGGGCTGGCGTTCGACCTTCATCGGCGTCAGCGTCATCGGCGTCCTGGCCGTCGTCTCCCTGGCACTCCTCGTCCCCCGTGACGGCACGCACGCACCCGGCGCCGGCCTGCGCGGTGAACTCGCGGCACTGAAGTCGCTGCCCGTGTGGCTCGCCCTCGGCACGACGGTCGCGGGTTTCGGTGCGCTGTTCGCCGCGTACAGCTACATCACACCGATGCTCACCGACTCCGCCGGGTACGCCGACTCCAGCGTGACCCTGCTGCTGGCCCTGTTCGGCGTCGGCGCGACGGCCGGCAACCTGCTCGGCGGACGCCTCGCGGACCGCTCGATGAGGGGCACGCTCTTCGGCGGGCTGGTCTCGCTGGCGGCGGTCCTGGCGCTGTTCCCCGTCCTGATGGGAACGGCATGGAGCGCACCTGTCGCCGTGGTCCTGCTCGGCACGGCGGCCTTCGTCACCAGCTCCCCGCTCCTGCTGATGGTCATGGAGAAGGCGTCCTCGGCCCCGTCGCTGGCGTCCTCCGCCAACCAGGCGGCGTTCAACCTCGCCAACGCCGGGGGAGCGTGGATCGGCGGCCTGGCCCTCGCCGCGGGCTTCGGCGTGACGTCTCCGGCGCTCGCGGGCGCGCTGCTTGCCGTGCTGGGGCTGGGAGTTGCGGGTGTGGCGTACGGCGTGGACCGGCGGCGCGCTCCCCAGGCCGGACGGGAACGGCTGGTCGCGGGGAATGTGCCGCGGCGGTCGGAGACGGTGCGTTCCTGACCGGCGCGGGCTTCGCCGTCAGGTGCCGGTCGGCTTGATGGGCTCGATGGGCTCGATCTCCGGGAGCTCCGGGAAGGTCGGAATGTCGGGATACCCCGGGTAGCTGCTCTCGCTCACGACGTAGGTGCAGTTGGTGTACGTGTATCCGGGATCGATGCGCATGCCGTCGGCCTTGTTCGTCACCTCCCCCGCGTCCTCATCGGCGTACTTGACGAGGGTGTGGTAGTTGCCGGCGGGCAGGTTGAGCCAGTTGGTCGGGTAGTCGATGCCGCTGTTCTTGCAGGCCGCGGTCTCGGCGTTCGACTCGCTGGAGTACTTGGTGCAGCCGGCGCACGCCGGGAGGTAGATGCTGCCGGTGACGGGGCCGGTGTAGAGGAACTCGACCGCGGTCGGGGCGTCGTTGCTGATCTCCATGGGCATCCTGGAGCCGCCCGGGCTGCGGGACGGCGGCAGCTTCCGGCCCGCCTCGGGCCGTTCCTCGGCGATCTCCGCGGCGATGGCGATCTGCCGGGCACGCTTGGCGTTCTTGTTGTCCTTGTACTTGTCGGCGAAGTCGCCCAGTGTCACGGCCGCCGCGCCGAACTTGTCGTCCTCGAACTCGTCCACCCCGCAGGCGTAGGCGCCGGACTCCACCGCGCCCGCGGCTTTCGTGCGCAGCCCGTCACCGGGGCTGCCGGCGGGCAGGTCGACGATGGTCTGGCTGATGGTCTGCAACTGTTCGCCGGCCGGGCAGGGGTCGTTGCCCTTCAGGGCCTTGGACCGTTTCGCGATCTCCGCGCTCACGGCCGGTCCGACCTTGGCGGCCTGCGCCGAGTCGGGGAACGTACGCAGGAGGTCGGCCAGTGCGCCGCCGTTCGCATCCGCTTCGGTCACGGCGTTGGAGCCGAGGTTCGTGATGCCGCACTCGTAGAGCGAGGTGGCCAGGGGCTCCTTGGGCCAGTCGGCGAGGGGGCCGAGCCGCTTGCCGCCCATCGTGTCGGGCAGCTTCCACAGATAGCGCAGCGGCTCCAGGGCCTCGCAGTACTCCTTCTCGCGGTACGGCGCGGCGACGGTGTCGTAGAACCGGTCCAGACGGTCGGGGACGCGCTGGGCCGCCCGGCTGCCGGGGTGGTCGTCGCCGAGCGCACGGTAGGCCTTGAGCGCCCGCTGGTAGTCGTCCTTGCCCTCGGCGAAGCCGCCCCGCTGCGAGGCGGTGGTGACCAGCCGGTCCGTCTCGGCGAGCCGGTCGAGCAGCATCTGCTGGTACGCCTCTTCCCGCGCCGCCTCGTACCCCACCGCCCCGCCGGCCGGCACGGCGAGCAGCACGAGCCCGAGCCCGGCGGCGACCGTCGACCGCCACGGCAACGTCAGCCGTGCACCGCGCGCCAGCCACGCCCCGTGCACCGCGGCGAGCACCAGCACGAGGCCGTACGCCCACACCACCCCACCCGGCAGCCCGTCGGGGTCCGCGGGCAGCGCGGCCACCAGCAGCATGCCGGACGCGATCCAGCACAGGGCGGCCTGCGGCCAGCGTTGCAGGAGCACGTACCCGAGCCCGAGCCCGCTGAGGTTGAACAGCCCGGCCGCCGCGACCCGCCACGGGTCCGCGGGTACAGGGTCCTCGGGCTCCTCCGGCAGCGTGTAGGTCAGCCACTCGGAGGCCGGCGGACCATCAGGCAGCGGGGGGAAGGGCGGGGGAGGGGGCGACGACGGGGGCTCGGGCGGCGTGAACTCGCTTCCGCCCGACGGCTCTTCGGATCCAGCCATACCGACTCACTCCCCCAACTGCCGTACGGACAGGAGACCTTGTGCCTTCTCAGGTCTCCATGCTGCGGCAGGTGGATGGGGAGGGGTCCCGAACGTACGGAAGAGGAAACCTATGGGGCCGACGGTCCCCGACCGTCGGCCCCAGTAGCTGAATCAGCGGGAAACCCGCTCTGACCTGTGCTTACAGCACCGGCAGAGACTTCCGCAGCTCGAACGCCGTCACCTCGGAGCGGTACTCCTCCCACTCCTGCCGCTTGTTCCGCAGGAAGAAGTCGAAGACATGCTCGCCCAGCGTCTCGGCGACCAGGTCGCTCCGCTCCATCAGGGACAGCGACTCGCCCAGGTTCTGCGGCAGGGGCTCGATGCCCATCGCGCGGCGCTCGGCGTCGGAGAGGGCCCAGACGTCGTCCTCGGCGCCCGGCGGCAGCTCGTAGCCCTCCTCGATGCCCTTGAGGCCGGCGGCGAGGAGGACGGCGTAGGCGAGGTAGGGGTTCGCGCCGGAGTCCAGGGAGCGGACCTCGACGCGTGCGGAGCCGGTCTTGCCGGGCTTGTACATCGGGACGCGGACGAGGGCCGAGCGGTTGTTGTGGCCCCAGCAGATGTACGAGGGGGCCTCGCCGCCGGCGCCGGCCGTGCGCTCGGAGCCGCCCCAGATGCGCTTGTAGGAGTTGACCCACTGGTTGGTGACCGCGGAGATCTCCGCGGCGTGCCGCAGCAGGCCCGCGATGAAGGAGCGGCCGACCTTGGAGAGCTGGTACTCGGAGCCCGACTCGTAGAACGCGTTGCGGTCGCCCTCGAAGAGGGACAGGTGCGTGTGCATGCCGCTGCCGGGGTGCTCGGAGAACGGCTTCGGCATGAAGGTCGCCTGGACCCCCTGCTCCAGCGCCACCTGCTTCATGACCAGGCGGAACGTCATGATGTTGTCGGCCGTGGACAGCGCGTCGGCGTACCGGAGGTCGATCTCCTGCTGGCCGGGCGCGCCCTCGTGGTGGGAGAACTCGACCGAGATGCCCATCGACTCCAGCATCGTGATCGCCTGGCGGCGGAAGTCCTGGCCGACGTGGGTGGGGGTGTGGTCGAAGTAGCCCGAGTTGTCGGCGGGGGTGGGGCGTGAGCCGTCCAGCGGGCGGTCCTTCAGCAGGAAGAACTCGATCTCCGGGTGGGTGTAGAAGGTGAAGCCCAGGTCGGAGGTCTTGGACAGCGCGCGCTTGAGGACATAGCGCGGGTCGGCGAAGGACGGGGAGCCGTCCGGCATGAGGATGTCGCAGAACATGCGGGCGGTGCCGGGGGCCTCGGCACGCCACGGCAGGACCTGGAAGGTCGACGGGTCCGGCTTGGCGATCATGTCGGACTCGTACACCCGGGCGAAGCCCTCGATCGCGGAGCCGTCGAAACCGATGCCCTCGTCGAACGCCTGCTCGAGCTCGGCCGGGGCGACAGCCACGGACTTGAGGAAGCCCAGCACGTCCGTGAACCACAGGCGTACGAA
This sequence comes from Streptomyces sp. DG2A-72, assembly GCF_030499575.1. Taxonomy (NCBI): domain Bacteria; kingdom Bacillati; phylum Actinomycetota; class Actinomycetes; order Kitasatosporales; family Streptomycetaceae; genus Streptomyces; species Streptomyces sp. DG2A-72. Next base: position 2,780,596 of record NZ_JASTLC010000001.1, on the reverse strand, counting down.
ACGGATGTCGCGCTCCTCCAACGTACGGAGCACGAACTCCTGCTGCTTGTCCATCTTCCGTTTCCCCATCCTTGCTGGTCAGGCCGCCTGCCCCGGGAACCGTGCGAGGCGGTCGGGCACCTGAGCATCACACCACAACACCATTTCGTGCGCGTTGCGGACCATGATCGCCCGGCCGACCTCGGCGTGAACGCCTCCGATACGGCAGGTGTACTGCTCCATGCCCATACTGCCTCCTGCCGCCGACATCCGTAATTCCTGTGACCTCTCTTCGAGAGGTCACCCCTTCCCCATTACGATCAGCTGACCCGACCGTTCCCTTGCCTAGAAGGACACACTCCATGGGCTCCGCCAAGAAGAGCAGCTCCGCAGAGCGCAAGGCGCGAATAGAGGAGATGCGGCGCGCCGAGCGTGCCCGCGAGCGCCGCAGCCGCATCCTCACCATCACGGCCAGCGTGGTCGTCGTCGCCGGTCTCGCCGTCGGCGGTGTCGTGCTTGTGCAGTCGCAGTCCGACGACGACGCCAAGGCGAGCGACTCCAGCACCGGGAAGTTCGTCACGGGCAAGGACGGCGTGAAGACCTGGGACGGGAAGCTGAGCCGCACCCACGTCACCAAGGACGTCAGCTACCCGATGGAGCCCCCGGTCGGCGGCGACCACAACCAGGTGTGGATGAACTGCAACGGGGACGTCTACACCAAGGAACTCAACAACGTGAACGCCGTGCACTCCCTGGAGCACGGCGCGGTCTGGGTGACGTACACCAGCAAGGCCGCCAAGAAGGACGTGGACGCGCTGGCGGCGAAGGTGAAGCAGACGCCGTACACGCTGATGAGCCCGGACGAGAAGCAGAAGGACCCGATCATGCTCTCGGCGTGGGGGCACCAGCGCACGGTGACGGGCGCGGACGACCCGAATGTCGACAAGTTCTTCGAGAAGTACGTCCAGGGTGACCAGACGCCCGAGCCGGGCGCCGCCTGCACGGGTGGGCTGTCGAAGTGAAACGGGCGCAGGCCGGCTGGATCGCGGGGGCCGCGGCAGCCGCGCTCGTCGCGGCCGGTGCGATCACCTACGCGGTCGCCGGGGACGGCAACTCCGGTGTCGAGCCGCCCGCCGCCGACTCCGCGGACGCCGGTTTCGCGCGCGACATGGCCGTACATCATCAGCAGGCCGTGGAGATGTCGTACATCGTGCGCGACCGCACCGACGACACGGAGGTGCGGCGGCTGGCGTACGACATAGCACAGACGCAGGCCAACCAGCGCGGCATGCTGCTGGGCTGGCTGACCCTGTGGGGGCTGCCGAAGGTGTCGTTGGACCCGCCGATGACCTGGATGGACATGGGCGGCATGGCCTCCGGCAAGGACGGCGCGCTGATGCCCGGCATGGCGACCAACACCGAGATGGAGAAGCTGGGGAAGCTCGACGGCAAGCAGGCCGAGATCTTCTTCCTGCAGCTGATGACGGACCATCACAAGGGCGGTGTCCACATGGCCGAGGGGTGCGTGCAGCGCTGCTCGGTCGGCGTGGAGAAGGACCTCGCTCAGGGCATGGTCGACGCGCAGGAATCGGAGATCCAGCTCATGGCGGATCTGCTGAAGAAGCGGGGCGCGCAGGCGCGTTGAGCCTCGCCGAGGGGACGTATGCCTCAAATCCCTTGTGCATACGGTTCCTTGGGTGCTTCTTGGCTGAGCCATTCCCCCCTGATTCCCCTGGCATGAACGGTTCATCGCGAGAGTGGCCACCGTCGAGTGATCACTCGCGACGAACCGCATCCAGGGGGTTCCATGAGATCCAACCGCGCCAGGGCACGCGCCATGGCGGGCATCGCGGCGACGCTGCCGATGCTCGCCGGGGCGCTGGCCTTCGGGATACCCGCCGCGCACGCCGCGGACGACCCGGGCCGGGACCTGCTCGCGGGCACCAAGCCCGCGTGGGCCACGACCAAGGCCGACAAGGGGGCCGCGCCGGACAGCTCCGCGGTCACCGCCCGGGTCTACCTCGCCGGCCGGGACGCCACCGGTCTTGCCGCGTACGCCAAGGCCGTGTCCGACCCGCATTCGGCCTCGTACGGCAAGTATCTGAGCGCCGATCAGGCGCAGGCCCGCTTCGGCGCTACGGCGGCCCAGATCGCCGCCGTCAAGGAGTGGCTGACGTCCGCGGGCCTGAAGGTCACGGGTGTCGCGCAGCACTACGTCTCCGTGACCGGTGACGTGGCCGCCGCCGAGAAGGCGTTCGGCACCCGGCTGCACACCTACAGCAAGGGCACGAAGACCTACCGCGCGCCCGCCAGGACCGCGTCCGCGCCCGACAGCCTGGGCGGCGCCGTCCTGACCGTCACCGGCCTGGACAACGCCCCGCACCGGGCGAGCCACGACGACCAGCTGCCCGGGCCGTCCACGGTGTTCAAGAATGCCGGGCCGTTCTCCTCGTACTACGGCTCGAACGTCGCGACCACGCTGCCGGACGCATACGGCACCAAGATCCCGTACGTCGTCCAGGGCTACACCGGCAAGCAGCTGCGGGCCGCGTACGGTGCGGGCTCGCACACGGGCAAGGGGGTGCGGGTCGCCATCACCGACGCGTACGCCTCGCCGACCATCGCCTACGACGCGGGGAGCTACGCGAAGAAGCACGGCGACGCCGCCTGGAAGACCGGCCAGTTGAGCCAGGTGCTGCCCAAGCAGTACACGCACACCGGCGCCGACGACTGCGACGCCGCCGGCTGGTACGGCGAGGAGACCCTCGACGTCGAGGCCGTGCACGCGGTCGCGCCGGACGCGAACGTCACGTACGTGGGTGGCGCGTCCTGCCAGGACGACGACCTGATCGACGCGCTCAGCAAGGTCGTCGACAACCACCTCGCCGACATCGTCTCCAACTCCTGGGGCGACATCGAGGCCCACCAGACGCCGGACCTCGCGGCCGCCTACGACCAGGTCTTCCAGTTCGGCGCGGCCGAGGGGATCGGCTTCTACTTCTCCTCCGGCGACAACGGTGACGAGGTCGCCCACACCGGCACGAAGCAGGTCGACACCCCGGCCAACTCGGCCTGGGTGACGGCGGTCGGCGGTACGTCGCTGGCGGTCGGCAAGGGCGACTCGTACCTGTGGGAGACCGGCTGGGGCACCCAGAAGGCGCTGCTGTCCGACGACGGCAAGAGCTGGACCGGCTTCCCGGGCGCGTACACCTCGGGTGCGGGCGGCGGCACCAGCAAGACGGTCGCCGAGCCCTACTACCAGAAGGGCGTCGTGCCGTCCTCGCTGGCGCAGGCCAACAGCGCCTCCGGCAACCGCGTCGTCCCGGACATCGCGGCCATCGCCGACCCCAACACCGGGTTCCTCGTCGGCCAGACGCAGACCTTCCCGGACGGCTCGCAGCAGTACAGCGAGTACCGGATCGGCGGCACCTCGCTCGCCGCGCCGGTCATCGCGGCGGTGCAGGCGCTGGCGCAGGAGGCGCGCGGCGGGAAGGCGATCGGGTTCGCCAACCCGTCGATCTACGCCAAGTACGGCTCGAAGGCGTACCACGACGTCACGGACGCCCCCACCGGCTCCGGGCTCGCCGTGGCCCGCGTCGACTTCGTCAACGGCTACGACGCGAGCGGCGGCCTGACCACCTCCGTCCGCACCCTCGGCACCGACAGCTCGCTGAAGGCGGTCAAGGGCTACGACGACGTGACGGGCGTGGGGACACCCGCGCGGGGCTACGTGGAGTCGTATCGCCGACGGTGACCGACGCATGGGGTGGCGTGGGGTGCACCACACCCGTACGCCACCCCATTGCGTCGCTCTGACGATTACACTGGGCCTGTGCCTCAACTTCGTCTCGCTCTGAACCAGATCGACTCTCGCGTCGGTGACCTCTCCGGGAACGCCGAGACGGTCCTCCACTGGACCCGGCACTCCGCCGAGCAGGGGGCGCATCTCGTGGCGTTCCCGGAGATGGTGCTGACCGGCTACCCCGTCGAGGACTTGGCCCTGCGACCGTCCTTCGTCGAGGCGTCCCGCGCCGCCCTGCGCGACCTGGCCGCGCGGCTCGCCGAGGAGGGTTTCGGGGAGCTGCCGGTGATCGTCGGCTATCTCGACCGTTCCGAGGCCGCCCAGCCGAAGTTCGGCCAGCCGGCCGGGCTCCGCGGAACGCGGGGGCGGTGCTGCACCGCGGCGAGGTCGTGCTGACCTACGCCAAGCACCACCTCCCCAACTACGGCGTCTTCGACGAGTTCCGCTACTTCGTGCCCGGCGACACGATGCCGGTCGTGCGAGTGCACGGCGTGGACGTGGCCCTCGCCATCTGCGAGGACCTCTGGCAGGACGGCGGCCGGGTGCCGGCGGCGCGTTCGGCCGAGGCGGGCCTGCTGCTGTCGATCAACGCCTCGCCGTACGAGCGCGACAAGGACGACACCCGCCTCGAACTGGTCCGCAAGCGCGCCCAGGAGGCGGGCTGCACGACGGCTTATCTGGCCATGATCGGCGGACAGGACGAGCTGGTCTTCGACGGCGACTCGATCGTGGTCGACCGCGACGGCGAGGTGATCGCACGAGCGCCGCAGTTCGCGGAGGGCTGTGTGGTCCTGGACCTGGACCTGCCGGCCGCCTCGCCCAACGCGCCCACCGGCACCGTGGACGACGGTCTGCGCATCGACCGGCTGGTGCTGTCCGAGGAGCCCCTCGCCCCGTACGAGCCGGAGCTGACCGGTGGCTACGCGGACCGGCTGGACGACGCCGAGGAGATGTACTCGGCGCTGGTGGTGGGCCTGCGGGCCTACGTCGCGAAGAACGGCTTCAAGTCGGTCCTGATCGGCCTGTCCGGCGGCATCGACTCGGCCCTCGTGGCGGCGATCGCCTGCGACGCGCTCGGCGCGCAGAACGTGTACGGCGTCTCGATGCCGTCGAAGTACTCCTCCGACCACTCCAAGGGCAACGCGGCGGAGCTGGCGCGGCGGACGGGACTGAACTTCCGTACCGTGCCGATCGAGCCGATGTTCGACGCGTACATGGGGTCGCTGGGCCTGTCGGGCCTGGCGGAGGAGAACCTCCAGTCCCGGCTGCGCGGCACCATGCTGATGGCGATCTCCAACCAGGAGGGCCACATCGTCCTCGCCCCCGGCAACAAGTCGGAGCTGGCGGTGGGCTATTCGACCCTGTACGGCGACTCGGTGGGCGCGTACGGCCCCATCAAGGACGTCTACAAGACGTCGATCTTCCGGCTGGCGGAGTGGCGCAATCGGGCTGCCGCCGAGCGGGGGCAGTCGCCGCCGATCCCGGAGAACTCGATCACCAAGCCGCCGAGCGCGGAGCTGCGGCCGGGGCAGGTCGACACGGACTCCCTGCCGGACTATCCCGTCCTGGACGCGATCCTCGAACGCTACGTCGACCGGGACGAGGGCGCCGACATGATCGTCGCGGCCGGTTTCGATCCCGCGTTGGTGACGAAGACGCTGCGCATGGTGGATACCGCCGAGTACAAGCGGCGCCAGTATCCGCCGGGCACGAAGATCTCACCGAAGGGCTTCGGAAAGGACCGACGGCTGCCGATCACGAACGGGTGGCGGGAGACGGCGTAGGCGGGCCGAAGCCACAGCATTGAGGCGCCCCCAACCGGCCAATGGCCAAGTCCGGTTGGGGGCGTATCCCGTCTCGGACGGGGGAGGCCGGGGCGGGCGCCATGCGTGCTGACCTTGCGCCTCGCAGCGCCCGGGAAGCGGCAGCCATCCGGTATGGCGGTACGAGCGTTCAGGCGCCCTGTAAAGGGATTGAGCCCCGTGTGTTTCAGCGCCCAGATCTCAACCGGCAGGTGCTCCCCGTCGGTTGGCTGCGCCTGCGCCCCACAGGTCAGACATTCCGCCGAGTAGATGCCCGCCGGGGCGCCCCCGGCGATCTCCGCCCCAGCGTCCATGCGGCGGCCCTGATGATCGACCGCGTCACAGCGCCCTCCCGTTGCCCATGTTGGGGTCGGCGGGCGCGACCCGCGTGCGGCAGCCGGGCGCGTTCGCAGGCGCAGATTGCTCGTCGAGGGCGCGGCACAGAGCGGCGTGCAGGTGCTCGGCATCGACCAGGGACAGCGTCAGCTCAGCGTCCGTCACGTGTTCCCCCTCGCGGGACAGACGCAACGGCAGAGCCAACCGGTCGTCGCTAGTGCGGCGTAGATGGCTGCCAGGGGAGCGCAGAATCTCCCACGTCATGCTCCCGCAGGCTCAGTTCTGGTCGCAGAGGTGAAGCGCGACGGCGAGCATGGCGTCGTCCGGGACGACGGCCCCGCCGAACGACTGCTGCTGCCCCGATCGTGTCGTCTGAGCTGTCCGGCAGAGCGCTGAGGCTGTTCAGCACTACGGCAGCGTGTGGGGCCGGCATGTGCCAGGCCGACCATGTCGGCGGGTCCTCGGGGGTCGCCGATCTCCCCGGCGGCTTCTGCCGCGGCCTTCAGCAGGCGGGCAGCAGGTTCCCGAAAGCCGGCAGGTCCGGGCCAGGTGCCGGGCGGCTGGTGTCGCGCACCAGCGGATGCGGTCGCGCGTCCAGCCCGGCCTCGGAGTGCCAAATCAACTCGACACTTCCTCCCGCCGCCGGTCATCGCCGGCTGTGGCGGGGATGGCGTTGTCGATGAGGACGGCGGCGATGGCGGCGGCGGTGGGGAAGGCGTCGGCATCGAGGACCCGGGTGCGGGCCGCGGCGCCGTCGATGAGCAGCGCGAGCTGCTCGCCGAGCTGTTCGGGGTCGGCGGCGCCGGCTTCGCGGGCGGTGTCGGCGAGCCGCGCGGCGACGGCTTTCTTGTAGTCGCGTGCGTACTGGGATGCGGGGTGCTGGGGATCGTGCAGTTCGACGGTGGCGGCGATGTAGGGGCACAGGGGGGTGGTGGGGGGGATGTCGAAGGCGGCGAGGAGCCGTTCGCGGGGCGTGAGGTCGGTGCGGTCGAACACGCCGGACAGAACGGAGGGGTCGAACCGGCGCAGGTACTCGGCGACGAGTTCGTCCTTGCCGGTGAAGTGCTGGTAGGCCGTGCGCTTGGACACCTGGGCCGCCGCGCAGAGCTGGTCCATGCCGGTGCGGTTGATGCCCTGCTCGCGGAACAGTTGCTGGGACGCGCTGATGATGCGCTCGCGGGCGCCTCGGCCGCGGCGGCGGCCCGTGGGGCCCTTCTCCAACTCCGTCATGGCTCCATCGTACCGCGGCTAGGTAACGACCGGTGTACATAGCTTGCGTCCCGGCCGTCCGCCACGTACCTTAAATAAACAGGGCGGTGTACATAACAGCATCGCCTCAGGTACACACGGCACCACCGACCCAAGGGAACGACCATGGGAAAGCTTGACGGCAAGGTCGCGGTCATCACCGGCGGCACCACCGGCCTGGCGCTGGCCGGCGCGAAGCTGTTCGTCGACGAGGGAGCGCACGTCTTCATCACCGGCCGCCGCCAGGAGGCCCTGGACGAGGCCGTGAAGCAGATCGGCCGCAACGTCACCGGCGTCCAGGGCGACGCCGCCGACCTGGACGACCTGGACCGCCTGTACGACACGGTCAAGCGGGAGAAGGGCAGCCTCGACGTGCTGTGGGCCAGCGCCGGCGGCGGCGAGCCCGCCCCGCTCGGCGAGATCACCGAGGCCCAGTTCGACACCTGGTTCGGGCTCAACGCCCGCGGCACCCTGTTCACCGTCCAGAAGGCCCTCCCGCTCTTCAACGACGGCGGCTCCATCCTCATGACCGGCTCCAACGCCTCCCTCGGCGCCTTCCCCGGCTGGAGCGTCTACGCCGGCAGCAAGGCCGTCCAGCAGGCCTGGGCCCGAATCTGGCTCAACGAACTCAAGGACCGCCGCATCCGCGTCAACGTCCTGACCCCCGGCCAGGTCGCCACCGCCAAGCAGGAAGAACTCTTCGACGAGGCCACCAGGCGCCAGTTCGAGTCCCTCATCCCCCGCGGCCAGATGGGCCGCCCCGACGAAATCGCCACCGCCGCCCTCTTCCTCGCCTCCGACGACTCCAGCTACGTCAACGGCATGGAACTCGTCGCCGACGGCGGCACCACCGCCATCTGAACCGCACAACACACTTAGGGCAGGAAGGACATCTCATGAGCAACATCAGCATCATCGGCACCGGGAACATGGCCCGCACCATCGGCACGCGGGCGGTGGCGGGCGGCAACACCGTCGAGGTCATGGGCCGTGATCAGGCCAAGGCCGCTGACCTGGCCAAGGCTCTCGGCGGCGGCACCACGACGGGAGAATGGGGCACCGCTCCGGCCGGGGACATCGTCATCGTGGCCCTGCTGTACGACGGTGTCGTGCCGGTCGTCGCCGAGTACGTAGACGCTCTCGCGGGCAAGGTCATCGTCGACATCAGCAATCCCTTCAATTCCACGTTCGACGGGCTGGCTCACCGCGAGGAGACCTCGATCGCGCAGGAAGTCGCCAAGGTCGCCCCGGTCGGCGCCAGCGTGGTGAAGGCGTTCAACACCGTCTTCCGTCATGTCCTGGAGAAGGGGCGGCCCGACGTCTTCATCGCCGGCGATGATGCGCAGGCCAAGGCAAGTGTGGAGGCGTTCATCGAGACCCTCGGGCTGCGCCCGCTGGACGTCGGCGGCCTGAGAATGGCGCACTGGCTGGAAGGAGCGGGCCTGGTCACGGTGGGCCTCGCCAACCACGGGGTGGGGAACTTGGACTTCGCCCTCAGCATCACCGAACTTCCCGTCTGAGCAAACGGTTGACGGATTACCGAAAGGAGAGCGCCCACCGCGGAGCCCGCCGCCGCATCACGGCGACGGGCAGTAAGCGGCACCGACCAGAACAGCGGGGACAGCCCGCGCCGGTCTGCGGCGGTGAGCTTCCCGGCCCGCTGCGGTCGCGGAGGACCGCCTGGAGAAGCTGGGTGTTGATCAGGACCAGGCTGGACTGCAGGAGACAGGAGATGGAGTGCGAGCATGGAGACCTCGGCGTGCTCGCGGCCGTAGAAGATCTTGTCGTTGGTGGAGTTCCGGCTCTCGACGACCTGCAGTCCGCCGTTGATCTCGCGGCGGAGAGTTCTCGGCTTCAGGAGTTCGAGACCGTGACCGGGGCGTGTACCGGTGGTTCTGGATATCGGTGAGGCCTCTCCGAAGCGTCGGAGGGGCCTCACCTGGTCATGCGGTCAGATCCGTACCGACTCCGTCCGTCGGGTTCGAGGCTGCCGGGGGTGTCGGTCAGAGGTCGGTCGGCGGCAGGCTTCTCAAGGGCCGGGCGGCTGGGGCTGTCCGGGTTGGTTCCGGAGCATCTGCGGCGATCAGCCGGCTGTTCTCGACCGTCAGCCGCTGGTTGACGTTGCGGAGTGCCTGCATGGCGGTCTCTGCTTGGCGGCCGGCTGCGAGTGCGGCGTCTCGTTGCTCGCGCAGTTCCTCCATCCCCGTGTCGCGCAGCGAGCGGGCGCCCAGGCCGTCGCGGAGGCGGGCGCCCCGTAGGCGTGGTCGGCCAGACGTCTCATCAGCGATCCAACCTCGCTGTCTTGGTTGGGGCGATGAGGACTCGTCGAGGGGGAACTGCTGTCGGGCGGCCGACGCGATTTTCGGTGTTCGGGCAGGGCGGAGACCAGCGCGGTGGTCTGGTTCTCCAGGGTCTTTCGGGTCGTAGGCCGTCAGGGTTTGCCGGTCAGCCGGCAGGACGGTGTAGTGCGGCCATGCGATGGCCGGGGCAACGATCAGGTCGGTTGCCGCCGGTCTGGGGATCAAGAACTGCTGACGTTCGGCGGTCAGCCCGCCCCCTTGTGGATACCGCGTGCCTCCGGTGATACCGCGGCCGACGGCCAGCCGTCAGCCCCTACGACACCACGAGTTCAACCTCAGGAGCCAGTGGTGGGTGGCGGCGATGCGGCGCGGGGGCGATGGGCTCGAACGTCCACGGGGCGTCCATCGGGATCGCGAGCTGTCATCGTCCACTGCGTGGGCAGTGTCTCGATCTGTCCGACCGGCCACCCGGCGCTCAGGATTTGTTCGCGGACCTCACACAGTTGCGCGTATGTTCCCACGCGTAGCCCCCATCCCGCCCTGCTCAGGGGGTCGAGATCAGTGGTGGGAGCGGTAGCGGTTTCCACGATCATCAGGTGGTCGTCCCCGCCGACGTCGATGACTGCGATCCGAGGATCAGAAGAGGTTGCAGCGCGCTCGAATGCGAGCGCCGCTCCGAGCAACTCCGTGTAGTACGTCACGAGCCGATCGAGGTCGGTCGTGGACAGGGTCAGATGGTTGATTCCGAGGAGATCGGGCATGGTTGGCCAACTCTAGTGCTGCTCCGCGTTGGTTCGTGGAGGGGTGTTGTAGAGGCTGCTGCAGCTATTTGATCGCGTTGTGGTGTCTGGTCGGGCACGATGTCGGGCATGGACCCGGACTTGCCTGTAGTGAGAGTCAGCTTGTGGCGGGCGGACGCGGTGGTCCTGTTCGACTGGTTGATGAGCGTGGACCTCGACGCGGTCCCGATCGAGCATCCTGCGCAGAAACAGGCCCTGGTGGACCTGCTGGGTCGGTTGGAGATGGACACCGACGTTCCTGGCGTAACGGTCGAGGAGATCGCTGCGGCGCGAGCAGATGTCGCCAAGGGCATGGGCTGGTGACCGGCGATCTCACCGCGCTCGGGACACGGCGGGTGCCGGACCGGCTTGCTGATCCCGGCTGGCGCCGTGGCGAGTCAGGCTGCCTTGAGTGGGGTGCCCTCGTAGGTCCAGCGGTAGGGCTTGGCGGTGTCGTTGTGTCTGATCACGTAGCTCTCCAGCTTGTCGATCAGGTCGTCGCGGCCGCTGCGGATCACCGCACACCACCCCACCGGCGCCGCCAAGACCGGACCGCTCGTGCCATCGGCTGCTGCACGGCCATGGCGGCGGTTCACCGCAGGTGGCGCAGGGCGGCGGGCTGTCCGCCGGGCGGAGGCGCTCATGGCGTGCCCGGTCCGGTCAGCGGCGCCTGAGACGGCAGTGTGCTCGGTGCCACCCTGGGGCGGACTGGCGGCGGCCACTGGCACCAGCTCGCCCCGGGTAGCTGCTCGGATCGGCCCAAGTAGCCCCTGAACGGCTTCGATCGAGCGCGCGTTTCACAGAAGTCGCACGTGCCACCTCCATCGACACCGCAGATACGTAACGCGAGCCTGTTGCCGAACCCGGAACACACGCCGCCCTGACCGATGCCGGAGCGTGTCAGTGGGAAGACGCGCCGGACAAATACTCCCGATGCATCCGAGGCGTCGATTTCCGCTGCCCGATGGACTTCTGACTGCATGTGGCGCCCGAAATGACGGAATCAACTCCCGAGCATCGGACACCCGGCGGGACCGCCGCGCACCGGTGAAAGCGTCCAGGCAGTGCCCAGGTGAGCTACACCGGTGACCTCGAGGGTGGAGGCAGCGAACCGTCATCCTGGCCTGCCGATGACCTGGCGGCGCAGGAAGAGGTTCATGGCGCTCATGGTCAGCACTGTCTGGCCGTGCTGGTTGAGGACCTCGATGCCGGTGGTGACGAGGCCGCGATCCGGTTTGGAGCGCGAGACGCGGGCGTCCCGGACTGTTGCCCGCAGGGACAGCCTGTCGCCGGGCCTGACCGGCTGGACCCAGCGCAGTTCGTCGATGCCGGGTGAGGCCAGGCTCGCCACCTTGCTGACGTAGTGGTCGACATACATCCGCATCGTGACGGAACAGGTGTGCCAACCGCTGGCGATGAGACCGCTGAACGGTCCCTGCCGGGCTGCCTGTGGATCGTTGTGGATGCTTTGCGGGTCGAACTCGTCTGCGAACCGGAGGATGTCCTCCCTCGTCATGGTGATGCTGCCGTAGACATACACCGCACCCGGTGCGTAGTCCTCGAAGTACCGGTCCTCGATCGGGGTGGCGAAGTCGGTGTCGCTCAGGATCGTAGTGGTGCCTGTCGTCATGCGCGGCGCCGAAGCGGCCGTCGGCTGTTGAGATCCGGTCCGGTCGCATGTGTTCGCCGCATTCGCTGCCTCACCGCCGCTGTTCATCCGGCCGCGAGGTCTTCCAGGGCATCGCGCTCCAGGGCGGCCGAGGCGGCGACGACGCCGCCCATGATGGCGCCGCTGACGCCGGCCGATGCCACGTCCTGGCCGGTGAGCAGGAGGCCGGGGACGTGAGTGTGGGCACCAAGGTCACGCAGGGCGAACCGCTGCGGAGTATGGGCGAGAGACATGAAGTCGCCCCTCTCCCGGCCGAGGAAGTGGTTGAAGCTGAGCGGCGTCGCCAGCTCGGTGTGGTCGATGCGGCCCTCCAACTGGGGGCAGAAGCGGAAGACCTGGCCCAGCAGTTCTTCGGTCAACCTTTCCTTGAGGCGCTCATAGTCGGCGCCCCGGCGCATCCATGCGCTTCCCGCGTACGGCTCGAACAACGACCAGGTGGTCAGCCCCGCGATGTCGATGGTGGTGCGCCCCGGATAGCGGCTTTCCCACGACGGGTCCTTCACGGACGGGAAGGTGATGAAGTACGTCGGCATGGCGCGGTGCTCGGGGTCGGCCTCGAACGCGGCTATGTCACCGTCGATGTCAGGTCCGGCGTGCGCCCAGATGTTGGCCGCATCCAGGTCGAGCCGGTCACCGGATTCCCGGATCCCGATGTTGAGCATGACGTACGTCTGTGAAGGGCCGACGGCACGCAGGGACTCGACGAGCCGGGCGGCTTCGGGAGCCCCGTCCGGAACCAGCCGGGTCAGGGTGTTGAGCGCACCGGCGTCGCTGATGACCAGCGGCGCCCGGAAGCTCCTTCCGTCCGCCATGAGGACGCCGCGGGCCGAACCCTTGTCGTCCAGCGTGACCCTCTCGACCTCCGCGGAGATCAGTACGGATCCTCCGGCCGCGGTGATGACGTCGGTCGCTGTCTCCGCGAGTCGTGCGGAGCCTCCGACGGGGAAGTTCGCGCCGTTGATGTAGTGGCGGATGAGCATGGCGTGCATGCCGAACGAGGCGCGGCCGGGGGCGAGGGAGTAGTCGCCGTAGTGGCCGCTGAGCACGGCGCGCAGCTCCGCGTCGTCGGTGAGGTCGGTGAGCACCTCGGTGACCGTGTGGTCCGCGTACGAGCGGAAGGGTGCGGCCAGGTCGTCGTAGAGAGCGTCTCCCGCGGAGTGCGGCAGACTGCGGTGGGCCAAGTAGGGGCGAGCCGCGCGGTTCGCCGCGTGGACCAGGTCGACGTACTGGTCGATGGCCCCGGACTCGTGGGGAAAGTACTCCTTCATCCGGTCCTTGAACCGCTGGGCACCGGACCGGTACTCGTACTCCCGGTCCCCGATGAAGACCCGGTTGTACACGTCCGGCATGGGAGCCCACTCCAGCTTGCCGCCGCTGATGTGGTCGAAGATCCGGCGCAGGCCGCTGGTGGGCCGGTGGACGTCGCCCATGTAGTGGAGCCCGGCGTCCCATTCGTATCCGGCGCGCCGGAACGTTTGGGTGGCGCCTCCCGCCGTCGAGTGCTTCTCCAGCACGAGCACCCGTTGTCCGGCCCGGGCCAGGAAGGCGGCTGTGGTCAGACCGCCGATCCCCGATCCGATGACGATCGCGTCCCAAGCCTGGCCGACCGTACTGCGGTGGTAGCTCTCACCGATGCTCACGTGGTGACTCCTCAACTGGCTTCGGAAAACAGTAGTCAGCATACGGAGGCGGATAGACTCGCAGCAACCAGGAGAGGAAGACGTGAGCGACGCAGCCGAAGCAGCGACTGGGGGCCACCCGGAGCGGTGGGAACGGGACGCGTGGGACATCGAACCCGACTCGATCAACCTCGCCCTGCGGTCCCTCAGCCCCCGGACCACGGGTGTGATCATCAGGGAGGCCTTCTACGGCACACGCCGCTTCGACGACTTCGAGCGCCATTGCGGCATCAGCCCGAGCGTGCTGTCCGCCCGCCTGCGGGACCTCGTCGCCGACGGCGTCCTGGAGAAGACCCGCTACCGGGCTCCCGGTGCGCGTGGACGTGACGAGTACCGCCTCACCGACAAGGGTCGCAGCCTGCTGCCCATCCTGATCGCCCTCAACGACTGGGCCGAGCGGTGGATCGTCCCGGACGGCGCCTCCACGATCTCCTTGCTCCACCACGACTGCGGCAGCCCGGTCCACACCGTGGTGACCTGCGCCTCCGGACACGAGATCACCGCGCCCAGTGAGGTCACAGCGGCACCGGGTCCGGGGGCGAAGACCGCTTCCGCGTCCGACTAACGGTCAGGCTGGTCACACACGAGCCTGAATCCGAAGAGCCATCGTCACCGGAGGCGCCTGCGCGCCGCGCCGTGACGGCTCGTCCGTCCTGCGCCATCTCGGGCATCAGCATCGGTCGGTGATGTAGGCGTCGGCGATCTCGCGGAGGCGGGCGGCCCCGAACGAGGGGCCGTGGCCCGGGCGGCAGACGGTGACGGGCAGGTCCCGCAGGCGGGCCATGGTCGTGACGTATCGAGCGGGGTCGGCTCCGTGGATGTCGTCGAGGAGCTGGTCGTCGTGGATGACGTCGCCGGAGAAGAGGGTGCCGGTGTCGGGGTCGAACAGGCCGATTCTGCCTGGGCTGTGGCCGGGAAGGTGCAGGACGGTGAAGCGCCGGTCGCCGAGGTCGATGACGTCTCCATCTTCGAGGGTCTGACTGACTGGGGTGCCGCGGAGACGGCAGGCGGAGGGCGGAACTGGCGACCTAGTGCTGCCCGCGCAAGTTCGTGGAGGGGTGCTGGGGATGGTCAGGCGGGGGTGTCGAGATAGAGGCCACCGGCGCAGTTGAGGCAGTCTTCGGGACTGCCGGAGGGCAGCGCTGCGGGCAGGAAGTTGTCCTGGTAGCCGCCCCGGCTTGCGAGGTAGAGGGCGAAGCCCCAGGTGGGGAGTGCGCCGGTGAAGCGTAGGCGGCACAGAGGTAGTTCTTCCCCGTCCTTCAGCTCGGCTGCCACGTAGGCGAATCCGGCGCGGAAGCGGACGTCGATCCGGGCCAATTGCGGCCAGCGTGCCTGGGCGTGGGTGTTCAGACGCTGGCGCAGGTGGTGCTGCATCGATTCCGGGGGGTTCTTCGGCACGGGCCCGTCCTGCCGGGTGTGGCACCCGTCCGCCATGATCGTCTGCCGTGCAGGGTGAAGGACGGGTGGGGACGGCGGTCACGGTGGTGCTCGATCGGGAGGTCCGCGAGCGGCTGATACGGACGGTCTGTTCGTCGAAGTCCCAGGTGCGGGCGGTGCTGCGGGCCCGGATCGTGCTCGCGGCGGCGGACGGGCGGGCCAACGGCGCGATAGCCCGGGAACTGGCGGTCAGCGTGAACACGGTGCGCAAGTGGCGGGGCCGGTTCGCCGCCGGCGGCCCGGACGGGCTGCGGGACGCCGGGCGGTCGGGACGGCCGAGGATCTACGGGCCCGACGTGCGAGTGGCGATCGTGGTCACGGCCACCAGCGCACCGCCGCATCCCGAGGCGACCTGGTCGCACCGGACCATCGCCGCGCAGGTTGCGGTGACCTGCTTCGCGCCGGTCTCAGCCTCACAGGTCGGGCGGATCCTGGCGGATCTGGACCTGAAGCCGCACAAGGTCCGCGGCTGGCTCACCCGCCGCGACACTCCCGGCTTCTGGGAACGCGCGGCGGACGTGTGCGCCCTCTACCTCGACCCGCCCCAGGGCGCGGTGGTGCTCTCGATCGACGAGAAGACTGCGATCGCCGCCCGCTCGCGCCGGTATCCCGGGCGCCCCGCCGCCCCCGGCGTGTTCGCTCGCCAGGAGTTCGAGTACTGCCACCACGGCACCGCTTCCCTCGTTGCCACCTTGGACGTGACCAGCGGCGAAGTACTCACCGAGGTGATCGCCCGCAACGACGCGGTCACCTTCACCGCGTTCCTGGACCAGCTGAACCGGGCCATCGCCCCCGACAAGGAGATCCACGTCGTGCTCGACAACGGCTCCTCCCACACCGCCAGACAAACGAAAGCATGGCTGGCCGCGCACCCGCGCTGGCACGTCCACTGGACCCCGCCGCACGCTTCCTGGCTCAACCAGGCCGAGCTGTTCTTCTCCACCCTGACCCGCCGGGTCCTGCGCAACGGCGACTTCACCAGCTGCGACGACCTGATCGACAAGCTGGAGAGCTACGTGATCAAGCACAACGACACCGCCAAGCCCTACCGCTGGACCTACGAGGGCACCCCACTCAAAGCAGCCTGATCAACGCCCCTCCACGAACTAACGCGGAACAGCACTAGTGCAGCCGCTGGACGACACCTGGGTCGTGATTGAGATGTGGTCACAGCGCCTGGCGTATCAAGGGTGAGTTGGACGGTGGCCTCGTAGCGGACGGCGAGCTTCTCGTAGCGTGTAGCGACGCCTCGGGCCTGCTCAAGGAGCCCGATCCGGCACTCGACCTTGTGCCTGGCCTTGTATCGCTCGCGATCGAACCCCGGCGGGCGGCAACCGGTCGAACCCCGACGAAGACGATGGTCGGCCTGGTCGCGCTTCTCCGGAATGGTGGGCGGGATCTGCCGTCGACGCAGGTACTCGCGGATCTTTCGAGAGGAGTACGCGCGGTCGGCAAGGACATGAGCTGGGCGGGTGCGCGGATGTCCGCCACCGATCCGCGGAACGCGGATGCGGTCCATGACCTCGGTGAACACCGGGGCGTCGGCCCGCTGTCCAGCGGTGACCACAGCGGCCAGGACGTGAAAGGAGGCGTCGGCTGCCAGATGAATCTTGGTCGTCAGGCCACCGCGCGAGCGGCCGAGTGTCTGGTCGTCGGGCTCGGCAGATCGTGGAATCGACCGATACCTCCCACTCAATGTGCCCAGCAGCATCGGCCTTGACCTGTAGTTCCTTCAAGGGCCGGGCCCAGATGCCGTCGATCTGCCAGTGACGGAACAGCGTGTAAGCGGTCTCCCATGGGCCGTACCGCTCGGGTATGTCCCGCCAGTGCGAGCCAGTGCGAGCACTCCACCAGATCCCGTCGAAGACCTGCCGCCGATCCCGTGGCGGCCGGCCCATCTTCGCGACTGGCGGCAACAGACGCTCCAGCCGCGCCCACTGTTCGTCCGTCAGATCGCCACGAGCCATCCCAAGATCGTTCCACGGCCTTGGTCAACATCTCAAACAGGCCCTAGAAGTCTGTCGCGGCGCTGAAGCGGGGCCGTCTGTGGGCCGTCGAAGGGCGGCCCACAGTGACCAACAACGACCAACGACGACCGTTCGAGCCCACGTCAGCGCTGCGCCGACGTCGATCGAGCGACGTCACGCCAGGTCAGCGTCACTTCCTGCGCAATAAGCGGCAGGAGTGGGAGGAGTACCGCTCCGAGGTGACGGCTTTCGAGCTGCGGAAGTCTCTGCCGGTTCTGTGAGGGGCCTGTACGGCGGGCTCAGCCGGCCGCCTCCAGGACCGGCCCTGCTCAACCGTGACGTGGATCTTGGTCGTCAACTACGCCCTGCAGAACGTGATCAACCACGACCAAGATCCGCCCGCTCACACAACCGACCTCAGGCCCTGCGCAGATCGCCCCGAGGACGGCGGTTGTGCTGCCCTCGGCGCTCGATCGGGGATCAGCGGCGGGTTTCGATCTTCAGGTCGCCTGCGGTCACCTTGCGGATGTGGTCGCTGGCGAGCAGGTCGTGCGGGTAGCCGAGTCCGATCGTGCCGGCCTCGTCGAGGCGGGTCAGTTGGGCGGTGGTGAAGTCGATCTCCAGGGCGCCCAGATTGTCCTCCAGCTGCGCGGGGGTGCGGGCGCCGATGATCGGGGCCGTCACGTCCGGGTTCCGCAGGGTCCAGGCCAGACCGACCTGGGCGGGTGTGCGGCCCAGGTCCGTGGCGACCTCTTTCACGACATCGGCAAGGGCGAGGTTGCGTTCGGTGAGCGTGCCCAAGGCGAGGTTGAAGCTCTTGCGGGTGCCGTCGTCGGATGCGGCGTTCGTCCCGGTCAGGTCGTCGCGGCTGTACTTGCCGGTGAGCACCCCGCCGGCCAGGGGTGAATACGGGATCACACCCAGCCCCATCTCGCGTGCCATGGGGATCAGGTCACGTTCCCCGGTGCGCTCGATCAGGTTGTATTCGATCTGCAGCGCGACCAGCGGCGACCAGCCGCGCAGGTCGGCGATCGCCTGCATGCGCGACACCTGCCAGGCCGGGGCGTTACAGATCGCCACGTACAAGATCTTGCCCTGCCGGACCAGATCGTCCATGCCGCGCAGGATCTCCTCGACCGGTGTCGTGAAATCCCACACGTGCAGGTAGAGCAGATCGATGTAGTCCGTATTGAGCTGTCGCAGACTCGCTTCCACCGAAGCGAAGAGGCTCTTGCGGTGACTGCCCCCGGAATTCGGGTCGCCGGGCCGGCGCAGCGTCGTGTATTTCGTTGCCAGCACCAGGCTTTCGCGGTTGTCGCGGGTGAATTCGCCCAGCAGGCGCTCGGAGCTGCCGTAGGTGTAGGTGTTGGCGGTGTCGATGAAGTTGCCGCCTCGCTCGACATAGAGGTCGAACAGCTTGCGTGCCTCGTCCTGCTCGGCGCCCCAGCCCCACTCGGTGCCGAAGGTCGCCGCGCCCAGCGCCAGCGGTGAGACCCGCAGCCCGGAGCGGCCCAGCAGCCGGTAGGTGTCGAGGGTGAGCGACATGGTGTCCTCCTGTGCTCGTGATCCGTTGCCGAGCACAAGGCTGTGACCGCCGCGAGCCGGGGGTAAGGGATGGACGTTCCTGGGAACGCCGGTCCTACCCTGGCTGTTGGACCGGACATGACGACCCACACCGTGGACACCACACAGGAGCTGGCCGCGTTCCTGCGGACCCGGCGCGAACGGCTGGATCCGCACGATCTCGGTCTGCCGTCGCGTCGGCAGGCCCGGCGGACCCCGGGACTGCGCCGCGAAGAGGTCGCTGAACTGGCCGGGGTCAGCGTCGACTACATCGTGCGGCTGGAACAGGGCCGCGGGCTGCGACCCTCGGCGGACGTGGTGGAGGCGCTGGCCCGGGCGCTGCACCTGGCCCCCGTCGAACGCGCCTACCTCTTCAACCTGGCCCAGCAGCGCCCCCGCAACGCCGACAAGCCCGCCACCACCGCGGCGCCGCCGCTGGCCCGGATGGTCGCCGACCTGTCGCCGCTACCGGCCATGCTGATGAACCACCGCTACGACATCCTGGCCTGGAACCGCGAAATGACGAGGCTGCTCCTGGATTTCGACACCCTGCCTCCGGCGCGGCGCAATGCGATCTGGCTGTGCCTGATGCATCCGGAGATACGCGAGTTCTACGTCGACCGGGAACGTGTCGTGCGGGAGGGAATCGCGCACCTGCGCGCTGCGTGGGCCGCGCATCCGGAAGATCGGGCGTTGACCGACCGCATTGCCGAATTCATCACTCGCGACGAGGAATTCGCGCGATTGTGGGCCGAGCGGGACATCAAGGTCAATGGTCGCGGGCGCAAGATGATGCGGCATCCTGACGTCGGCGTGATCGCGGCGCATTTCGAAGTGCTGGTGCCGCTTCATGATCCGGATCAGCGGTTGGTGATCTTTCGCGCCGCGGACGAGGAGAGCCGGTTGGCGTTGGACGGGTTGTGCGCACGACCGTAGGGGCGCGTGTCACGGTTGCGGCCGGTGAGGGCTGGTCGCGCAGTTCCCCGCGCCCCTTAGGGGGCGCTACTGCTGGCCTTGCTTTGCCTGTTCCGTCAGCACCTGATGCAACGGCTCCGTCGCCCTGCGGCGGTACTCCTGGATCGACCAGCCATTCCCGTCCGGGTCCCTGAAGTACATGAACGTCGCGCCGTCGTCGGGGGAGTACTGGGTCGGCTCGGAGACATCCAGCCCGCGTTCGAGCAGCTCGGCGTGCGCCGCCTTGATGTCGGCGACGCAGAGCTGGAGGCCCTGGTAGGAGCCGGGTTCGGGCTTGGTCTCGCCCTTGGTGAGGTCCCAGATGCTGTCGCCGAGGGCGATCGAGCAGCCGGAGCCGGGAGGGGTCAGCTGGACGATGCGCATGCCCGGCATGACCTCCTGGTCGATGTCGACGTGGAAGCCGACCTTGTCGCGGTAGAAGTCGCGGGCTCGGTCGATGTCGCTCACGGGCAGCGGGATCACTTCGAGCGTGTACTGCATCGCTGGTCCTCCAGGTCGCCGTTGGCACGTCAGCCGAACCGCCAGCGGGTCTGGCTGAACGGCTCCCCCTTACCGAAGCCGAAAACGGTGACCGGCGCCACCGAAAAGACGTAAGCGTGCCCCGATCCGTGGTGGAAGCAGCCGTTCCGCACCTCGAAGTGCCAGAAGGGGCCGTATTTCGTCTCCCAGAGGGCCGCGAGTTCGCGCAGCGCCGCGTCGTCCGTGACCCGCCGCGCCTCGCCCTCGACCACGAGGTCGTACCCCTTGTTCCAGGTGCTCGTGCCCGTCGTGAGGACGACATGGGGGTTCTCGGCCAGGTTGCGGGCCTTGCGCTCTTCGGGGCCGGTGCAGAAGTGCAGCGCGCCGTGTACCCAGACCGCGGGCAGCGGGGTGACGTGCGGGCGCCCGTCCGGTCGTACGGTCGAGATCCAGAACAGCTCGGCCTCGGTGAGCTGCTTCTCGGCTTCCGGCCAGGGGGTCGCGGTGGCCGTCTCTTCGCTGTAGCGGGTGTCCAGTCGGGTCTGCGGGGTGGTGTCGGTCATGAGCTGCCTCCAACTGCCGTATGTCCCTCCACAGGGCAGACCGTCCGCAGCGGCAGAACTCATCGGCGCTTCTCTCAGGCTCTGCGGTTAGGCTCAAGCGGGTACGACCTTGATCCGACAGGAGGCGGGGCATGACGGCGCCGGGGCGCAGGAGCAGTACCTTCACTCGGCTGCTGCGGCACGGTTTCACCGATCCCTCGGCCGCCGAGCGGCTTCTGGACGGCGTGGAGCTGTCGCCGATGCGGAACGATCCGGTGCTGCTGGAGGCGCTGGGCGCGACCGCCGACCCGGATCTCGCGCTGCACGGTCTGGTCCGGCTGCTGGAGGTGCAGCCCGGCCCCCTGGCGCAGCGCGAGCTGCTCGACACGGTGATAGCGGCGAAACCGCTGCGGGACCGGCTGCTCGGTGTGCTCGGGGCCTCCGCCGCGCTCGCCGATCACCTCGCCCGGCACCCCAAGGACTGGCAGGCGCTCGTCACGTACGAGCCGCGCGACCTGCACCCCGGGGTGGCGGAGTTCGAGCGCGGTCTCGCCGAGGCCGGCGACCCGGTCACCCTGCGCGTCGCCTACCGGCGCTGTCTGCTGTCCATCGCCGCCCGTGACGTGTGCGGCACCACCGATGTCGCCGAGACCGCGGCCGAACTCGCCGACCTGGCCACCGCGACCCTGCGCGCCGCCCTCGCCATCGCCCGCGCCGCCGCGCCCGACGACGCCGCCTCGTGCCGGCTCGCGGTGATCGCGATGGGCAAGTGCGGCGGCCATGAGCTGAACTACGTGTCCGACGTCGACGTGATCTTCGTGGGCGAAGCCGTCGAGGGCGCCGACGAGGGCAAAGCGCTGCGCTCCGCCACCAAGCTGGCCTCGCACATGATGCGGATCTGCTCCGAGACCACCGTCGAGGGCTCGATCTGGCCCGTGGACGCCAATCTGCGGCCCGAGGGCAGAAACGGTCCCCTGGTCCGCACGCTGAGCAGCCATCTCGCCTACTACCAGCGCTGGGCCAAGACATGGGAGTTCCAGGCGCTGCTCAAGGCCCGCCCGGTGGCCGGCGACATCGAGCTCGGCGAGGAGTACGTCTCTGCTCTCGAACCGCTCGTCTGGAAGGCCGCCGAGCGCGAGAACTTCGTAGCCGATGTACAGAAGATGCGCCGCCGGGTCGTCGAGAACATCCCGGTCGCCGAGGTCGACCGGGAACTGAAGCTCGGTCCGGGCGGGCTGCGGGACGTCGAATTCGCCGTACAGCTGCTGCAGTTGGTGCACGGGCGTGCCGACGCCTCTCTTCGCAGTGGTACGACTCTGGACGCCCTCCAGGCGCTCGCCGCCGGCGGGTACGTCGGTCGCGCCGACGCCGTCCAGCTCGACAGTGCCTACCGTTTCCTGCGCTCCATGGAGCACCGCATCCAGCTCTACCGGCTGCGCCGCACCCACCTTGTCCCCAATGACGAGGCGGACCAGCGCCGCATCGGCCGCTCGCTGGGCCTGCGCACCGATCCGGTCGCCGAGCTGAACCGCGAGTGGAAGCGGCACGGCAGTGTCGTACGACGGCTGCACGAGAAGCTCTTCTACCGGCCACTGCTCGACGCCGTCGCCCAACTGGCCCCCGGCGAAGCCCGGTTGAGCCCCGAAGCCGCCCGCGAACGCATGGTCGCCCTCGGCTACGCCGACCCGGCCTCCGCCCTGCGCCACCTGGAGGCGCTGGCCTCGGGCGTCACCCGAAAGGCCGCGATCCAGCGCACGCTGCTGCCCGTGCTGCTCGGCTGGTTCGCCGACTCCGCCGACCCGGACGCGGGACTGCTCAACTTCCGCAAGGTGTCGGACGCGCTCGGCAAAACGCCCTGGTATCTGCGGCTGCTGCGGGACGAGGGCGCCGCGGCCGAGAATCTCGCCCGTGTGCTGTCCGCCGGCCGCCTCGCGCCCGACCTGCTGATGCGCGCGCCGGAAGCGGTGGCGCTGCTCGGCGACGGTGACGGCGGCGGCCTCGCCCCCCGCTCCCACGCCCATCTGGAGCAGGAGATCCTCGCCGCGGTCGGCCGCGCCGCCGGTGCCGTCCAGGCGGTGACGGCCGCCCGTGGCGTCCGCCGCCGCGAGCTGTTCCGTACGGCCGCCGCCGACATCGTCGGCTCGTACGGCACCGAGGCCCAGCCCGCCGAGGCGGACCAGGGCGCCCTGGTGGACCGGGTCGGCGGCGCGATCTCCGACCTCACGGCCGCCACCCTCGCCGGCACCCTGCGCGCCGTCGTCCGCGAGGGCTGGGGCGAGGAGCTGCCCACCCGGTTCGCGATCATCGGCATGGGCCGCTTCGGCGGGCACGAACTCGGCTACGGCTCCGACGCGGACGTCCTGTTCGTGCACGAGCCGCGGGAAGGCGTCGAGGAGCGGGAGGCCGCGGACGCCGCGAACAAGGTCGTCTCCGAGATGCGGCGACTGCTCCAGATCCCGAGCGCCGACCCGCCGCTGCTGATCGACGCGGACCTGCGACCGGAGGGCAAGTCCGGGACGCTCGTACGGTCGTTGAAGTCGTACGAGGCCTACTACCGCCGCTGGTCCCTGGTCTGGGAGTCACAGGCACTGCTGCGGGCCGAAGTCGTCGCCGGCGACGAGGACTTGGGGCGGCGCTTCATCGAGCTGATCGACCCGCTGCGGTATCCGGCGGAGGGACTCGGCGACGACGCCGTCCGTGAGATCCGGCGTCTGAAGGCCCGTATGGAGTCCGAGCGGATGCCGCGCGGCGCCGACCCGAAGCTGCACACCAAGCTCGGGCCCGGCGGGCTCTCCGACGTCGAATGGACCGTCCAGCTCTTCCAGTTGCACCACGGCTGGGCCGAGCCGGGCCTGCGCACCACCCGCACCCGCGAGGCCCTCGCCGCAGCCTGCGCCGCCGGACTCGTCTCCGGCGAGGACGCGGCGACCCTGGACGAGGCGTGGGTGCTGGCGACGCGGGTGCGGAACGCGGTGATGCTGGTGCGCGGCCGAGCCGGGGACACGTTCCCGTCGCACGGACGTGAAATGGCCGCCGTGGGGCGGTACTTGGGGTACGGCCCGGGACACGTCGGCGACATGCTCGACGCGTACCGGCGTACGGCGAGGCGGGCGCGGGGTGTGGTGGAGGAGCTGTTCTACGGGGCGTGAACCCGCAGACCGACCTTGCTGAACCCTCAGCGCTTCTTCGCGTGCACCCTCAGCGCACGAGCATGAGTCATCAGCCCCTCCAGCCCCACCTCGAACGCCCGGTCCGCCCGCCCTTCTCCCACCGCCGCCAGCGCCTCCGCCAGCCGGGGCGTCGGCGCGTCCGGCGTCAGTTCCCACATCGTCTCCGGGGCCGCGAGGTCGAGCGCCGAGCCCAGGACCAGGTTCTCCAGGGCTACGAGGAGCGGCATGACGTCGGCGGGGGCGAACCCGGCGTCCAGGAGCAGCGTCACCGCCCGCTCGTACTGCTCCAGGACGCGCGGCGCCCGCATCGGTGACGTCATCAGCAGCGGGATCGCCTTCGGGTGTGCGGCGAACGCGGCACGGTAGGAGCGCGCCCAGGCCTCCAGCGCCGTGTCCCAGGGCGCCAGGGACAGCGTCCCGGCGTCGATCACGGACGCGACCCGCTCGCGCAGCAGTTCCACGATGCCGTCCCGGCCGTCCACATGGTGATACACCGAGCCGGTCTGCGCGCCGAGCCGCTTGGCGATCTGCGGCACGTTGGAATCGCCCAGGTCAACGGTGCTCCGTTGGCTCCGAGTATCGCTCTGTCCGCCGCTCGAAGGGCTTCCCCATGTCCGTGACCGCCTCCGACATCCCCGCGGAGAAGACGCCGCCCGCCACGGCCGGCCTCCGCGGCACCGCCGACATCGCCTTCTACGCCGTCTCCGCCGCCGCCCCGCTCACCGTCATGGCCGGCGTCGCTCCGCTCGCGATCCTGCTCGGCGGCATCGGCGCCCCGGTCGGCTACCTCGTCGCCGGCATCACTCTCACCGTCTTCGCTGTCGGCTTCACGAGCATGAGCCGGCACGTCAAAAGCGGCGGCGCCTTCTACGCGTAGGGTGGCCGCCTCCCTGCAGCCGCCGCACACCGCCTACACCCGCGCCGACGGCACCGACGAGTGGTCCCGCCGCCTGGGCGCCGGCCCGGGCCGCCCACGCCTGGCGTCTGCGCGATCTGCGGGACGCGGGCGCGACGGTCGCCCTGGGCTCGGACCGGCCGATCGCCCACTACGACGTACGGACGGTCCTGGCGACGGCACGCGGCCCGAAGGGCGCCGCTTCGGCTCGGGCGGGCCTCACGGCCTTCGGGGTGGACCCGGTGACGGCTCCCGGGGACGAGGTGGCTCAGGCACCGGTACGACTGACGGTGACCGGTGGTCACGTGGTGCACCGGGGGGAGTAGAGGCCGCCTTGGACCTTCCCGGCAACAGCGCCCTGCCCGGACTTCGCACAGGCACCAGCCTCGGCAAGGAGTAAGGCAACGTCCCGTACCAGACCCGCGCCACCGCGTAGCCGAAGGCGAGGCACATCAGGCCGCCGACGGCGTCCAGCCAGAAGTGGTTGGCGGTGGCGACGATCACGATGAGCGTGGCCACCGGGTAGAGCATGCCCAGGACACGAACCCACGGGATCGAGGCCAGCGCGAAGATCGTCAGGCCGGACCAGACCGACCAGCCGATGTGCATCGACGGCATCGCGGCGTACTGGTTGGACATGTTCTTCAGGTCGCCGGAGGCCATCGAACCCCAGGTGTGGTGGACCATCACCGTGTCGATGAAGCTCTGGCCGTTCATGAGCCGCGGCGGGGCGAGCGGATACAGGTAGTAACCGACGAGGGCCACACCTGTCGTCGCGAAGAGCACCATCCGGGTCGCCGCATAGCGGCCGGGATGACTGCGGAACAGCCACACGAGGACACCGAGAGTGACCACGAAGTGCAGTGTCGCGTAGTAGTAGTTCATGCCGACGATGAGCCAAGTCACCGAGTCCACCGCGTGGTTGACGGATTCCTCGACGGCGATGCCGAGATCGTGCTCGAGCCGCCAGAGCCAGTCGGCGTTGCTCAGAGCCTGTCCCTTTTGCTCCGGGACGGCGTTGCGGATCAGTGAGTACGTCCAGTAACTCACCGCGATCAGAAGGATCTCGAACCACAGCCGGGGCCGCCGCGGAGTGCGCAGCCTGCTCAGCGGACCGGGCCCGGTTTCGACCGTGACAGGGTGCGGAACGGCCTCTTCGCGGCCTTCCTCGGCGGTCGTCACGGTCGTCTCACCCATGGGCACAGAGTCTGCCAGAAAAGCCTTCGCCCTCCGATCATCCCCTGGTCGGGTTCGGGCTGCACGTCCTACGACGACCGTAGGCCGCATCCTCCTACCAGCGCACTGCCACGGAGGGAAGTTCTCCGCCTCAGGGACGACTCCGGTCCCCGCTCCTCTCACCAGGCGCCGAAGCCGTGGAACCGCGCACCACCAGCTCCGGCATGAACACGAACTCACTGTGCGGCGCGGGCGTCCCGCCGATCTCCTCCAGCAACGTCCGCACCGCCGCCTGCCCCATCGCCGGAACCGGCTTGCGGACCGTCGTCAGGGGCGGGTCGGTGAAGGCGATCAGCGGGGAGTCGTCGAAGCCCACCACCGAGATGTCCCGGGGGACTTCCAGACCGTTCTGCCGGGCCGCCCGTATCGCGCCCAGCGCCATCATGTCGCTGGCGCACACCACCGCCGTACAGCTGCGGCCGATGAGTGCGGTGGCCGCCGCCTGGCCGCCCTCCAGCGTGTAGAGGGAGTGCTGGACCAGCTCCGTCTCGATCGTGTCCGTGGCCAGCCCGAGCTGGTCCTGTACGGCGCGGACGAAGCCCTCGATCTTCCGCTGGACCGGCACGAACCGCTTCGGGCCGAGCGCGAGGCCGATCCGGGTGTGGCCGAGCGACACCAGATGCGTGACCGCCAGGGTCATCGCGGCGCGGTCGTCCGGCGAGATGAACGGCGCCTGCACCTTGGGGGAGAAGCCGTCGACGAGCACGAACGGCACGCCCTGCGCGCGCAACTGCTCGTAGCGCTGCATGTCGGCGGTGGTGTCGGCGTGCAGTCCGGAGACGTAGATGATCCCGGCGACGCCCCGGTCGACGAGCATCTCGGTCAGCTCGTCCTCCGTCGAACCGCCCGGGGTCTGGGTGGCCAGCACCGGTGTGTAGCCCTGCCGCGTCAGCGCCTGGCCGATCACCTGGGCCAGCGCCGGGAATATCGGGTTCTCCAGCTCCGGGGTGATCAGGCCCACCAGGCCCTCGCTGCGCTGCCGCAGCCGCACGGGGCGCTCGTAGCCGAGCACGTCCAGCGCGGCCAGCACGGACTGGCGGGTGGTGGCGGCGACGCCCGGCTTCCCGTTGAGGACGCGGCTGACGGTCGCTTCGCTCACCCCCGCCTGAGCAGCGATGTCGGCAAGCCGTGTGGTCACGGGGTTGGACTGTACCGGCCGTCCCACGCCTTGCACACCGACCGGACGCCGGGCGCGGGTGGTTGACCTGCGCGGTGCGGGTTGCTGCGGCATGGCGTCCCCTCGGGAAACGAACGGCAAGAGTTTGCAGAGTCTTGCACAGCACCGTCCATGCCCGCTCAACCCCGCAGAACAACGGTCTCACAGCGGTCGACGACAGGTCACGCCCGGATAACTTCAGAGACGTCTTGCGCATTTTTGCTGCAAGGACTTTCGCGATGCTTACATCGCTGTTACGTTCTCGACGCCCGGCCGCCGCAACGGCGCAGTCGGCAAGTCGCAGGGACGGACGACGGGACCGCCCCCTGCACCACTCGGGCTTTAACCCTCAAGGAGAACTCATGCGGCGTGGCATAGCGGCCACCGCGCTGGTGGCGTCCCTCGCTCTCGCGGCGACGGCCTGCGGCTCAGACAGCGACAGCGGCGACAAGGCCGACGGTCCGGTCACCATCACCTGGTGGGACACCTCCAACGCCACGAATGAGGCGCCGACGTACCAGGCCCTGGTCAAGGAGTTCGAGGCCGCCAACAAGGACATCAAGGTCAACTACGTCAACGTCCCCTTCGACCAGGCGCAGAACAAGTTCGACACCGCCGCCGGTGCCAGCGGCGCCCCGGACGTGCTGCGCTCCGAGGTCGGCTGGACGCCCGCCTTCGCCAAGAAGGGCTTCTTCCTTCCGCTGGACGGCACCGAGGCCCTCGCCGACGAGAGCAAGTTCCAGCCCAGCCTGATCGAGCAGGCCAAGTACGAGGACAAGACCTACGGCGTGCCGCTCGTCACCGACACCCTCGCGCTGGTCTACAACAAGGAACTCTTCGACAAGGCCGGCGTCGAGGCCCCGAAGACCTGGGACGACCTGAAGAAGGCCGCTGCCACGATCAAGGACAAGACCGGCGTCGACGGCTACTGGGGCTCCACCGCGGGCTACTACGCCCAGCCCTTCCTCTATGGCGAGGGCACCGACACCGTCGACGCCGACGCCAAGAAGATCACCGTCAACTCGGCCGAGGCCAAGAAGGCGTACGGCACCTGGCTGGACCTCTTCGACGGCAAGGGCCTGCACAAGGCCGACACCACCGCCGACGCCTACGCCCACATCCAGGACGCGTTCGTCAGCGGCAAGGTCGCCGCGATCATCCAGGGCCCATGGGAGATCACCAACTTCTACAAGGGCTCCGCGTTCAAGGACAAGGCCAACCTCGGCATCACCACCGTCCCGGCCGGCTCCACCGGCAAGGCGGGCGCCCCGACCGGCGGCCACAACCTCTCCGTGTACGCCGGCTCCGACGAGTCGAAGCAGCAGGCCGCGCTGAAGTTCGTGAAGTTCATGACCTCGGCGAAGTCCCAGGAGACCATCGCCCTGAAGAACTCCACGCTGCCCACCCGCGACGACGCCTACACCGCCGAGGTCAAGGCCGACCCGGGCATCGCCGGCTACCAGGGTGTCCTGTCCGTAGCCCAGCCGCGCCCGGCACTGCCCGAGTACAGCTCCCTGTGGACCCCGCTCGACACCGAGCTGAACGGCATCGCCGGTGGCAAGGCGTCCCTGGACGACGGCCTGCGCAACGCTGAGACCGCGATCGCCAAGCTGGTGCCGGACTTCAGCAAGTGACCCCGCATGGCCGTCGGATCCTCCTGAATTGGGGGGAAGGATCCGGCGGCCATCGGCCTGCGCAGCCGTACCCCTTGATCTTCGATCTTCGATCTTCTTGATCTTCCAGAAGGTGTCGAACCATGACAGTCGCCGTCCAGCGCCTGAAGCACAGCTACCAGAAGTACTGGTACGCCTACGCCATGATCGCCCCCGTGGTCATCGTGCTCGGCGTCCTCGTGCTGTATCCGCTCGCGTACGGTTTCTACCTGACGCTCACGGACGCCAACAGCCTCAACACCGGTCGCACGATCGGCGTCAACGAGATCGAGGCCACCTACAAGTTCATCGGCTTCGACAACTACGCCGACATCCTGTGGGGCGAGACCGCCTACGACCGCTTCTGGTCGCACTTCATCTGGACGGTGTTCTGGACGGCGGCCTGTGTCGCCCTGCACTACTGCATCGGTCTGGGCCTGGCGCTGCTGCTCAACCAGAAGCTGCGCGGCCGCACCTTCTACCGGCTGATCCTGGTCCTGCCCTGGGCGGTGCCCACCTTCGTCACCGTCTTCGGCTGGCGGTTCATGCTCGCGGACGGCGGCATCATCAACTCCGCGCTGGAGACGCTCCATCTGCCGACGCCGCTGTGGCTGGAGGACACCTTCTGGCAGCGGTTCGCCGCGATCATGGTCAACACGTGGTGCGGGGTGCCGTTCATGATGGTCTCGCTGCTGGGTGGTCTGCAGTCGATCGACTCGACGCTGTACGAGGCCGCGGAGATGGACGGCGCCACCCCCTGGCAGCGGTTCCGGTACGTGACGCTGCCCGGCCTGAGGTCCGTCAGCTCCACCGTCGTACTGCTCGGCATCATCTGGACCTTCAACCAGTTCGCCATCATCTTCCTGCTGTTCGGCGACACCGCCCCGGACGCCCAGATCCTCGTCACCTGGGCCTACTACCTCGGCTTCGGACAGCAGCCGCGCGACTTCGCGCAGTCGGCGGCCTACGGCATGCTGCTGCTGGCCATCCTGATCGTCTTCACCTCCTTCTACCGCCGCTGGCTGAACCGCAACGACCAGCAGCTCGCGATCTGAGGCAGGAGCCCCCATGAGCAATACGACCGTCAAGACGTCCGCTCCCGCCGATCAGCCCCCCGCGTCCGACGCACCCCGCAAGGTGCGCCGGCGCGGCGAGCGCGGCCCCGGCGCGTCCCTCGCGTCCCACGGCATCCTGATCGCCGCGAGCCTGATCGCGCTCTTCCCGATCGCCTGGCTGGTCTTCCTCTCCCTCGGCCCGGACAAGGACGACTATCTGCACCCCGGAGGGATCTGGGGGAAGATGACGTTCGACAACTACTCGTTCGTCCTGTCGGACACGAACTTCTTCGACTGGCTGAAGAGTTCGCTGATCGTCTCGCTGGGTGCCACGGTGATCGGTGTGCTCGTCGCCGCCACCACCGGATACGCGGTCTCCCGGATGCGCTTCCCCGGCTACAGGAAGTTCATGTGGGTGCTACTGGTCACCCAGATGTTCCCGGTAGCCGTACTCATGGTGCCGATGTACCAGATCCTGTCGGAGCTGAAGCTCATCGACAGCTACGGTGGCCTCATCCTCGTCTACTGCTCGACGGCGGTGCCGTACTGTGCGTGGCTGCTCAAGGGCTACTTCGACACCATCCCGTTCGAGATCGACGAGGCCGGGCGCGTCGACGGGCTGACCCCCTTCGGCACGTTCGCGCGGCTGATCCTGCCGCTCGCGAGGCCTGGGCTGGCCGTGGCCGCGTTCTACAGCTTCATCACCGCGTTCGGTGAGGTCGCGTTCGCCTCCACGTTCATGCTGTCCGACACGAAGTACACGCTGGCGGTCGGGTTGCAGAGCTTTGTGAGTGAGCATGACGCTCAGCGGAACCTGATGGCTGCGACGGCAGTGTTGATCGCGATACCTGCGGCTGGGTTCTTCTATCTCGTGCAGAGGAACTTGGTGACAGGGCTTACCGCCGGTGGAACCAAGGGGTGAGTTGTGTTTCGGCTGCGGCGCCGTCGTGGCTGGTCGCGCAGTTCCCCGCGCCCCTAAAAGCAGGGCGCTGTCCTTCCCTTCCTGAAAACTCGAGGCGGTCGCGGTGGTCATCCGACCCCGCTCCACCGCGGCCGTCTCGTCTTACACGCCCGATGACCCCGTTATTCATCAAGGACGCCATGAGCCAGCACTCCGCCGACCCGGCCGTCAACTCCGCTCTCGCCACCGTCGCCCAGCGCCGCGACTGGTGGCGGGATGCGGTGATCTACCAGGTCTATCCGCGCAGCTTCGCCGACAGCAACGGTGACGGCATGGGGGATCTGGAAGGCGTACGGTCCCGGCTGCCGTATCTGCGGGACCTCGGTATCGATGCCGTGTGGTTGAGCCCCTTCTATGCTTCCCCGCAGGCCGACGCCGGATACGACGTCGCCGATTACCGGGCCGTGGACCCGATGTTCGGCAATCTGCTCGATGCCGATGCGCTGATCCGCGACGCGCATGAGCTGGGTCTGAGGATCATCGTGGACCTGGTGCCCAATCACTCGTCCGACCAGCACGAGTGGTTCAAGCGGGCGGTCGCGGAGGGGGCGGGTTCGCCGCTCCGGGACCGGTACCACTTCCGGCCGGGCAAGGGGGAGAACGGGGAACTCCCGCCCAACGACTGGGAGTCGATCTTCGGTGGGCCCGCGTGGACGAGGGTGCCCGACGGCGAGTGGTATCTGCATCTCTTCGCGCCGGAGCAGCCCGACTTCAACTGGGAGCACCCGGCCGTCGGGGACGAGTTCCGCTCGATCCTGCGGTTCTGGCTGGACATGGGCGTCGACGGCTTCCGTATCGACGTGGCGCACGGACTGGTGAAGGCGGACGGACTGCCGGACCTGGGTGCTCATGACCAACTCAAGCTGCTGGGCAACGATGTCATGCCGTTCTTCGACCAGGACGGCGTGCATGTGATCTACCGCCAGTGGCGGACGATCCTGGACGAGTACGCGGGGGAGAGGATCTTCGTCGCCGAAGCCTGGACGCCGACCGTCGAGCGCACCGCCAACTACGTCCGCCCGGACGAGCTGCACCAGGCCTTCAATTTCCAGTATCTCAGCACGAGTTGGGACGCCGAGGAACTGCGCACGGTCATCGACCGCACCCTGGAGGCGATGCGCCCGGTGGGCGCCCCCGCCACCTGGGTGCTGTCCAACCACGACGTCACCCGCCATGCGACCCGCTTCGCCAACCCCCCGGGTCTCGGCACGCAGATCCGCTCGGCGGGCGACCGCGAACTGGGCCTGCGCCGCGCCCGCGCCGCCACCCTGCTGATGCTGGCGCTGCCCGGCTCGGCATACGTCTACCAGGGCGAGGAGCTGGGCCTTCTGGACGTCGTCGACCTGCCGGACGAGGTCCGCCAGGACCCGGCGTACTTCCGGGGCGCCGGCCAGGACGGCTTCCGCGACGGGTGCCGGGTGCCGATCCCGTGGACGCGCACGGGACCGTCGTACGGCTTCGGCACGGGCGGCAGCTGGCTGCCCCAGCCCGATGGATGGGGCGAGTTGAGCATCGAGGCCCAGACGGGCGACGCCGACTCGACGCTGGAGCTGTACCGCACCGCGCTCGCCGTCCGCCGCGAGCAGCCCGGCCTGGGCGCGGGCAACGCGGTGGAGTGGCTGCGCGCTCCCGAGGGCGTCCTGGCCTTCCGGCGCGGGGAGTTCGTGTGCGTGGCCAACACCGGCGGTGAGTCGGTGACGGTGCCCGCGCATGGTCGCGTGCTGCTTGCCAGCGGTGAGGTGACGGAGGCGGACGGCGAGGCGAAGGTGCCGGCCGACACGACGGTGTGGTGGACCACGGCCTGAGAGGAATCGCCGCCCGATGCCGCGACCGTACACGTCGCGGCATCAACTCCCGCTGACCGCCGCCGACTCGTAGCCCGTGATGTCGTCGGGCGTCACGAGGCCGTCCTCGATCGCCCGAGCCAGCATGTCTGCCTTTGTCGGTGCGGTCCTGCCGACCTGCGCGTACTTGACTCTCGCCCGACGGATGTACACGTCCACGGTGTGAACCGACACACCCATGCGCCGGGCGACCGAAGCCTTCGACATGGACTGGAACCACCACAGCAGCGCGGTGCGTTCCTGTGCGGACAGCTTGGGTCTGCTCGCGCCGCGGTCACCTACCAGGACTCCGGCGGCTGTCGGCGTGACGTAGGGTCTGTCTCCCGCCGCGGCCAGCACCGCGTTCACCAGGTGGGCCCGTCCTTCGTTCTTCGCGACGAACTCGCATGCTCCGGCCTCCAGCGATTCGAGCACCACCCGCTGCTCGGTGAACTGCGAGAAGGCGATGACCCGTTGGCCCGCGGCGGCCAGCGTGGCGATGTCGCCGATGACGAGTCTGCCGTGCAGATTCAGATCGAGTATGAGGACATCCGCGACGCCGGGCTCCACATCCGTGGTTTCGCCGGTGTGCCCCACCGAGATGCGCGGCTCCTCGGACAGCCAGGTCTGGATGCCTTCGATGACGACAGGGTGATCGTCGACGATGGCGACGGTCAGGGGGCCGGTCGTAGCGGCCATCGGGTTTCCCACCACAGCTGATCCTCCTCCTGGTCGTA
This sequence comes from Streptomyces sp. DG2A-72, assembly GCF_030499575.1. NCBI lineage: Bacteria > Bacillati > Actinomycetota > Actinomycetes > Kitasatosporales > Streptomycetaceae > Streptomyces > Streptomyces sp. DG2A-72. The sequence goes on along the minus strand of NZ_JASTLC010000001.1, from coordinate 2,747,374 downwards.
TTGGGCGGACACGGTGAGAGGGCCCGGCGATTCGACGAGCGTCTGCGGCGGGGCGTCGGCCACCACGCTCACCACAACGTCCTCGGGCGTCGCCACCACGGTCACCCGCGCTCGGGTGGCGGCGGTGGCCAGGACCAGCAGGGCCCCTTCCGCCAGTTCCCGGCGGACGGATGACGGCAGGTCGGGCAGGTCGCCGTAGCCCAGCAGGGCCACGCGTACGCCACGCCGCTCGGCGACATCGGCGCAGGCCCGCAGTTCGTGCAGGAGCGGGTGCGGGGTGTCGTCCGTCTCCACGAACAGCCTCCGCAGGCGTGCCGCCTCCACGGCGGCGCGCCGGCGTACGACGGTGTCCCCCGGGTCCAGTTGATGTTCTGCCAGACCACGCAGCAGCGGTTCCACTGTGCTGCGCAGGTACTCGTAACGACGCTGGCGCTCGGCGTGCACGGTCTCGTCGGCGGTGGCACGGGCGAGGCGCTCGGCCTGGCCGGCAGCGATCTCGGTGGCTTCCCTCGCACCGTCGTTGAGCTGCCGTGCCAGATACGCGAGGGTCAACTGGACACCGGCGGTGGTGCACGTCACGGCCAGCAGACGGGCGACCATGACATGGTCGAGCGCGTCGTGGGCGGCCAGGAAGGCCACCGTGACAGCCGTGTTGGCGCCGAGCAGGGCGACCAGCTCCCACAGCGGACGCTGCGTCAGAAGCAGCACGCCGAACCAGCCCACGGTGTTCCACGCCCAGCTCACGTCGCTGATCATCCCGCCCGTCGGGTACGTGGCGGTGGCGACGACGCCGGTGACCAGCGCCGCCCCCGCGAGCCACCGCGCGGTGGGCCCGCTGAGCGCCGAACGCAGCAGCAGGACCGACCCGACCGTCTGGATGACCGTGAGGGCCAGCCAGGAGCCCGCGGCGGCGGCCTGCGGCTCGTACACCGGCCAGCCCCTGAGCACCAGCAGGGTGTCCAGACCCAGGTGCCAGACGCCGACGATCGCCACCAGCCCGATATTGACGGCCATGGCGAAACGGGTGGCGACCATTCCCCTGGCGACGCCGGCGGTCAGGGTTCCCACCTCAGCACGACCCGGGTGCCGGCGCCGGGGGACGAGACCGCCCGGGCGCTGCCGCCCACGGCACGCATCCGGCCGTAGACCGATTCCCGCAGGCCGCGCCGGTGGGAGGGAACAGCCGCGGGGTCGAACCCGCGTCCGCTGTCGCAGACTTCGACGGTGACGCCCTCCCCGGCACGTCGGGCCGTGACCCCGGCAGCGCGGGTGTCCGCGTGCTGGGCCACGTTGGTCAGGGCCTCGGCGATCGCTTGCGAGAGGGCTTCCACGACCTCGTGGGGAAGATCCAGCGGCGGCACGTCGAACTCGATGTCCAGTGACGGGAGGCCGACGCGGCGCGTCAGTACGACGGTGCGCAGCGCGACATCCAGCGGTGCCGGCTCGTGCGCCGCGTCGCGTGCCACGCCGGGATGCGCCCGCAGGTCCGCGATGACGGCCAGGTCGGCCGCGGCCCGTTCCGTCAGCGCGGCGGAATCACGGGTGATGCTGCCGGTGCCCACGATGGTGAGCGTGGCGAGCACCGTGTCGTGCAGCAGTCGCTGCTGGTCCAGTTCGTCGGTGCGGGCGGCGGACCGGGCCCGCGCCGACGCGCGCGCGGCCGCCTCCTCGGACAGCGCGAGGTCCGCCCTGCGCGCTCCGTGTCGCAGCAGGAACACGACAGTGGCGCCGAGCAGTCCCTGGAGCACCATGATCAGGGGGGCGTCCCGGATGCCGGGAGCGCCCACCGCGTAAGCCGCCGCGATGGCGATCGCCGCCGCCATCGCCAGGGGCTGCCGTAGACCGAACTGGGCGATGAAGATGCCGCTGCCGGCGACCATGTCGATCCATCCGCTGCCCGCGCTCGCTCCCAGGACCTCGGCCGGGACGAGGTTGCCGTGCGCCAGGCAGAGCACCACGACGACAGCGGTGTCACCGGCACAGAGCCAGGAACGAGGTTCCGGCCTGAACATCAGCACGATGAACAGACCGCTCCACAGAAGGAGTCCGACGACCGCGACGGCCACCCAGACGGAGCGTGCGGGCGGTGCGAAACCGACCACGGCGACCAGGGCCGCTCCGACAGCACTCGCTGCCCTCAGGACAGCCGACAGGCGTGCGGACTTGCGCCGAAGCTGAAGTTGGGCGGGTCCCTGCGTCAGCACGCCGCCTCCACTAGAGGAATTCCCGCCTCCGCCAAGAAAGGGGCGGATTCGACCGCATTCCTCACAGTGTTTCCCCCGTACGCCGATGACACCCGCTCCCAACTTACGTGAACGCGAGCGCGGCCGACAGACGGCGCGTGCGAAGCGTTGTCACGCGTTCGCGTGACATGTCTTGGTCCAGTCCGCCACGTAATCTTCCGTACTGGACCGCCCGAGGGGAAAACATCGGAGAACACGGGGGCGGAGCCGGTGGACAAGAAGACGCCAAGGGGGCGTGTCAAGTGAGGGAAAAATCCGCCGTTCTCGTTTCCGCTGCTTTTATCGCCTGCCTGCTGGTCGGCTGCACGGCCGAGAGCGGAAACCCTGAGGACAGGGAACGGCCGCAGAAAGGCGAAGCGGTCGGCGTGGCGGGAAATCAGGTCAGAGACCTGACCGTCGCGGAAGAGGTCGAGGTCGACCGCGCGGAAGAAAGACTTGTCGAGAAGTGCATGGAGCGCCAGGGCCACCCCTACTGGCCGGCGCCGGTGGCGGGCATCGCGGAACGCAAGGCTGGGGCGTACGTGGTGGACGACGTCGACTGGGCTCGCCGGTACGGCTACGGTCGCACCTTCGACATCGCGGCCGCGGAGGCACGCCGCAGTCATCCCAGCGTCACCTACCCCAACTCACTTCCTGAGCAGGAGCGCATCCGCTACTCCCGCGCGCTCGACGGCGATTTCGACGACGTCATATCCGCCGAGCTGCCGGCCGGCGGCGCCACTCGGACACCACGCGAGGGCTGTTACGCCGAAGCACGGGAGCGGCTCTACGGCGACTATCCGACCTGGTTCCGGGTCAAGAAGACCGTGACAGGGCTGACTCCGCTGTATGTTCCGCGGATTCTCCGCGACGAGCGCCTGGTCACCGCGGTCAAGGCATGGTCCCGATGCATGAACGAGTCGGAAAACCCCTTCAGGAGTCCGGACGAGATACGTCAGAAACGGGACTCCCTGGTCGAGGGGATGAATGCATCCCAAGCCCAGAGCGCCGAAGTGAAATTGGCTGTGGCCGAGGCCGAGTGTGCCCGCAGAACATCCCTCGGGGAGACCGCGCGTTCTCTCGAAGGTGAATACAGAGATAAGACGCTGCGTGATTACCCCGAAGAATTTGCGACCTATCGGCAGATGAGGATGTCCGCCCTTTCCCGGGCCAGGAACCTCGAAAGCCGTTAGGTGCGCCGAAGATTTCCGTGGCGTCATGGCCGCGGGGAGCCCCACCCATCAGATGATCGAGGAGTTACACCCATGAGAAAACTGCCCGCCGCCCTGACCGTCCTGGGCATGGCTGCTCTCGGAACCGTCATCCCCGTCTCCTCCGCGCACGCCGTCGAGAGCTGCGCCGACAACTACAGGAACGCGGCCAGCGGTTACATGTACGCCTACGACTATGTCGACTGCGTCGGGCCGCTCGGCAGGGACGATGCCAACGACTCGAACTGGGGCGACAGCTCGCATCAGTTCCGGGGCAGCGACACCAACAAGGCGTCGTCCATCCTCAACAAGGGCAACCACCAAGAGGTCCAGTTCTTCAACGGAACCGGCACGGGCTGGACCGGCGGCCACACCTGCCTCGCCCGCAGCGAGCACTACGCCTCCGACCTCACCAACAACTACTTCACCAGCGGCTACTCGGCCAACAACTCCATCAGCTCGCACCGCTGGGTGGGCGCCAGCACCTGCGACAGGTGGGCGACCTGATCCCCCCTTCCGCGTAGCCGAGGCGGACGGGCCTGTCACGGCCTGTCCCTTGCGGGGATGCCTCTCTCATGGCATCCCCGCAAGGCGTCGGGGAGTGTCAACTTGACCTCGGACTCTTGCGAGAGCGTCGGCCGCGGGGCGCTTCCACACTCCGAGAAGCAGGAGGTCACTCCGCCGGGAAGGACCTTCGGCCATCACCCGCTCGTCGCGCCCTGGCTGGTGCGACGCCACAGAGTTTGGCGAAGCGGGCCCGCTGGTTACGCGCTCGGGGTTGTCGCCCCAGGCTGCGATGGTGAGTTGAGGAGGGCACGTCAAGGCCACGGATGAAAGAACTTACTATGGGTTTCAACTCTCTTGCTGCAGATCTTTCGTGGCGGTACGGTCACGCCGGCGCCCGGCAACGACGCCTGGCCGTCATCGCAAGGAGTTGACGCCTGTGATATTGAGATGGTCCGTCACCGCGACCGCGCTCGCCGCCACATCGGCGGCCCTCATAGCCCCCGCGACTCCCGCGCAGGCCTCCCCGCCCGGCACCAAGGACGTCACCGCGGTGATGTTCGAGTGGAACTTCGCCTCGGTCGCCAAGGAGTGCGCCAACACCCTCGGCCCCGCCGGCTACGGCTACGTCCAGGTCTCCCCACCCGCCGAGCACATACAGGGAGCGCAGTGGTGGACGTCGTACCAGCCCGTCAGCTACAAGATCGCCGGTCGGCTCGGTGACCGCGCGGCCTTCCGGGACATGGTCAGCGCCTGCCACGCGGCCGGTGTGAAGGTCGTCGTCGACACGGTCATCAACCACATGTCGGCGGGCAGCGGCACCGGCACCGGCGGCTCGGTGTACACGAAGTACAACTACCCGGGCCTGTACTCGTCCCCCGACTTCGACGACTGCACCGGTCAGATCACCGACTACCAGGACCGCTGGAACGTCCAGCACTGCGAACTGGTGGGCCTCGCCGACCTGGACACCGGGGAGTCCTACGTCCGCGGCGCCATCGCCGGCTACATGAACGACCTGCTGTCACTCGGCGTCGACGGCTTCCGCATCGACGCGGCCAAGCACATGCCGGCCGCCGACCTCGCCAACATCAAGTCCCGGCTGAGCAACCCGTCGGTGTACTGGAAGCAGGAGGTCATCCACGGCAGCGGGGAGGCCGTGCAGCCGACGGAGTACACCGGCAACGGGGACGTCCAGGAGTTCCGCTACGCCTACGACCTCAAGCGCGTCTTCAACAGCGAGAACCTCGCCTATCTGAAGAACTACGGCGAGGACTGGGGTTACATGAGCGGCGGTGTCTCCGGTGTCTTCGTCGACAACCACGACACCGAGCGCAACGGCAGCACGCTCAACTACAAGGACGGCGCCGACTACACGCTGGCCAACGTCTTCATGCTGGCCTGGCCCTACGGCGCCCCCGACATCAACTCCGGCTACGAGTTCTCCGACACGGACGCGGGCCCGCCCAACGGCGGTACGGTGGGCGCCTGTTGGCAGGACGGCTGGAAGTGTCAGCACAACTGGCCCGAGATCAAGTCGATGGTCGCCTTCCGTAACGCCACGCGTGGTGAGGCCGTCACCAACTGGTGGGACAACGGCGCCGACGCGATCGCCTTCGGGCGGGGTGCCAAGGGCTACGTCGCCATCAACCACGAGTCCGGCAGTCTGAGCCGGACGTATCAGACGTCGCTGCCGGCGGGGACGTACTGCAATGTGCAGAGCAACACGACCGTGGCGGTGAACTCCGGTGGGCAGTTCACCGCCACGCTCGGCGCCAACACGGCCCTCGCGATCTACGCGGGTAAGTCCAACTGCTGAACGCCGCACGTCGGTGCGGGTCCGGAGGCCCTTGACAAGGACCTCCGGACGAATCACCGTTCGTCGGCGCCGACCAGCGCCCGGACCTCGAACTCCTCGAAGACCTGCGGTTCCTGAGGCTGGCTCAGCACGGAGCCGAGCCAGCCCAGCAGGAAGCCCGCCGGGATCGACACGATGCCGGGGTTCTGCAGCGGGAACCAGGCGAAGTCGGCACCGGGGTAGATCGAGTCGGGGGTGGAGGAGACGATCGGGGAGAACACCACCAGGAGCACCGAGCAGATCAGACCGCCGTACAGGCTCAGCAGCGCGCCGCGTGCGGTGAAGCGCCGCCAGAACAGGCTGTAGACGATCGTCGGCAGAATGGCGGACGCCGCGATCGCGAAGGCCAGGAAGGCCAGCGTCGCGGTGCTGGTGCCCCAGGACAGCAGGGCCAGCATCATGCCCATGATGCCGATGGCGGCAGCGGCGAGCCGGGCGACGATCACCTCTTGCGTCTGTGTCGCCTTCCCCTTGCGGATCACTGCGCCGTAGAGGTCGTGGGCGATCGAGGAGGCCCCGGCGAGGGTGAGTCCGCCGGCCACTCCGAGCAGCGTGACGAAGGCCAGGCTGGACAGGAGCGCTGTGAGTATGGGGCCGCCGAGCTCGTACCCGAGCAGAAGCACCGCGGCATCGCCCTTGGGGTCGACGTTCGCGATCTCCCCCCGGCCCACGATCGCCGTGGCGCCCAGGCCCAGCACGCCCGCCATCAGACACACGAAGCCGATCAGCCCCACGGCCCATACCACCGAGCCGCGCAGCACACGCGTCGTGCGCGGGGCGAGCAGCCGCATCATGATGTGCGGCAGTGCGGCCAGCCCGAGCACGATGGCCAGTTGCAGGCTGAAGAAGTCCAGCTTGTTGGTGGTGGTCCCGCCGTATCGCAGTCCGGGGCCGAGGAAGCGGTCGCCCAGGGCGCTGTTGCCGGCGGCGGACGACAGCAGTTTGTCGACGTTCCAGCTGAAGTGGTGCAGCACCAGGATGGCGGTGAACCCCACCCCGACGACCAGCATCACGGCCTTGACCACCTGGATGACCGTGGCACCCGGCATACCGCCGATCGCCGCGTACACGACGACCATGGAGCCGATGACCACCACGCACATGGTCCGGACCGTCCCGCTCGGGGTGCCGATGAACTGCGCCAACAGGGCTATGCTGCCCACGAGTTGGGCGACCAGGTACAGCAGGCACACGACCAGTGTGCACAGCACGAGCGCCAGCCGGACCGATCGCTGTCCCTGCGACAGCCGCAGCGCCAGGTTGTCGCCCAGCGTGAACTTGCCGGAGTTGCGCAGTGGTTCCGCGATCAGCAGCAGCGCCATCATCCAGGCGACCACCGTGCCGCCCAGGTAGAGCAGACCGTCGTAGCCGGTCAGCGCGACGATTCCGGTACTGCCCAGCAGTGTCGCGGCCGACAGGTAGTCACCGCACATGGCGAGCCCGTTGCGCAGCGGCGACATGTCACGGTTGCCGAGGTAGAACTCGCTGATCTCGTCCCGCTGCGGGGCCGTCAGCAGCACCGTGAACAGGGTGACCACGGCGACAGACATGAACAGGACGAGCGTCAGCTTCTGAGTGGTCTCGTCGGTGACACCCGCTGCGTGATGCACCAGTTGACCGGCCGCCTGCGTCACCACGTGCCGGACCGCCTTGCCGAGGGGGCGGGGCGCTGTGCCTGGGCCCGTATGTGGGCCCGCAGGCGGTGGGTGACCGGGTCGATCCGCCGGTCCATGTGCCGGACGTAGAGCCAGATCGTCGTGCCCATGAGGAGGAACTGGCCAAGGCCCAGGGCCAGCCCGATCGTCAGATGGCCGATCAGCGACTGGTTCATCAGGCCGGCGGCGAAACTCGACAGCAGGACGTATGTGAGGAATCCGCCCACCGAGACGAGCGTCGCCGCTGTGCCGAAGGAGCGGTGTGCGCTGCGCATTGAATGGAATTCAGGAGAGTTGTGTATCGACTCCGGACTTACAGGTTCAACGTTTGGTGGAGGAGGCGGGTAAAAACTGTCGTTTGGCGGTGGGTGTAGGGACATAATGCACCTTCTTTGCTGCCTTATGCCGGGCGCGCGACCATCCTGAGCTGCGAAAATATGCCGCGAGGGCGCCTGTGAAGGAATGCTTTGATCACGGACTGTGAGTGTGGGGAGACTGGAGTATTGCAGCGCTGTCCTTGAACTATCAACCTGGTCGGCGAAATATCTAGATCGTCGACAACCGCGACACCGGGCGCAACGGCAGCACGGTCAACGCCTGTTGGCAGGGAGGCTGGAACTCGCGGGGAACGTGGGATTGACGCTCGTGGCGTGTGGTTCTACGTTCCCCGTTGTATGGGAGCGCTCCCATATTGCTCCCGTGGAGGGAATCGTCATGCAGCGCAGACTCAGAAGGTGGACGCTGACGTCCCTGGCGGCCCAGAAGCAGCGCGAGATCCTCGACCTGCTGCTCAACCGCACCACCGGCGCCGAGAACAGGGGCCAGGTGTGGCTCGCCCAGCAGGCCAAGGCGTACGGCGTCACCCGGTTCTACGCCGACGCGTGGACCGCGCCCGGGTACATGAAGACCAACGGGACGGATGCCAGCGGCGGCACCCTGTGCGGCCTGTCGGGTGCCACCTGCGCGAGCGGCGACTGGCGCGGAGCGTATGCGAACTTCCTCGTCCAGTACGCCAAGTTCTACGGCGGTGGTCGCCCAACGGCACCACCTGGAACGAGAACTGGGACGACGGCAGCGGCTACGACGGATTCACGTTCGCCTCCGCGGTCCACGACGCCCTCACCAAGGGGAACACCAGTGGATACGTGTACTGGTACGGCGCCTCGGTCGGCGCGATGCGCGGTCCGATCCAGATGGACGGCGCCGACTACCGCGTATCCAAGCGCCTTTGGGCGATCGCGGGCTACAGCCGCTTCATCCGGCCCGGCGCCGCCCGCATCGGCGCCGCGACCCCCGACGCCAACCTCAGGTTCTCGGCGTTCGGCAACACCGACGGTTCGGTGACGGTCGTGGCGCTGAACGCCGCGAGCAGTGCCCAGCAGGTGTCGTACCGCCTCCGGAACACCGGGATCAGCAGCGGGACGGCGACCCCGTATCTCACCAACGGCTCGAACAGCATAGGAGTCGCAATGCGCGTGACAAGAATGCTCGGAGTACTGGCGGCCGGGCTGGCCCTGTTGCTCGGTGTGATGGCGTCGCCGTCGTCGGCGGCCGCCTTACCGGGCAGCTTCCAGTGGAACTCCAGCGGCGTGCTCATCTCCCCGAAGTCCGACGCGAGTCACCAGCTCAGCGCGATCAAGGACCCATCGGTCGTGTACCACAACGGCCGGTGGCACGTGTTCGCCACCACCACGACCACCAACGGCAGCTACAGCATGGTGTACCTGAACTTCACCAGTTGGCAGACGGCCGGCTCCGCGCAGCATCACTACCTGGACCGGACCGCGATCGGTGCCGGGTACAAGGCGGCGCCGCAGGTGTTCTACTTCGAGCCGCGCAAGCTGTGGTACCTGATCTACCAGACCGGGGACAACGCGGCGTACTCGACCACCTCGGACATCGCCAACCCCAGGTCGTGGACCGCCCCGAAGAAGATGTACGCGAACGGCATGCCGCAGATCATCCGGGACAACATCGGCAGCGGCCACTGGGTCGACTTCTGGAACGTCTGCGACAGCTCCAAGTGCTACCTGTTCTCCTCCGCCGACAACGGGCACCTCTATCGGTCGGAGACCACGGTGGCCAACTTCCCGAACGGCTTCACCAACACCGTCATCGCGCTCCAGGACTCCAACAGGTACCGCCTCTGGGAGGCGGCCAACGTCTACAAGCTCAAGGACTCCAACACCTACCTGCTGCTCAACGAGGCGATCGGCAGCGGCGGCAAGCGGTACTTCCGGTCCTGGACGTCGAGCAGCATCAACGGCAGCTGGACCCCGCTGGCCGACACCGAGTCCAACCCGTTCGCGCGGTCGAGCAATGTCGCCTTCAGCGGCACCCCCTGGACCCGGGACATCAGTCACGGCGAGATGGTCCGCCACTCCAACAACCAGACCCTCACCATCAACCCGTGCCGCCTGCAGTTCCTCTACCAGGGCATGGACCCCGCGGCGAGCGGTCCGTACAGCACCCTGCCCTGGCGGCTGGGGTTGCTGATGCAGACCAACTCCCCCTGCTGAAAGTTCTTTCCGGTCGTTTCAGGACTCTTGCTGAAATCATTTCGGCGGCGATACGGTCGCGCGGGGTCGGACCCGAAGAGCCGTAACGCCGCAAGGAGTCCACATCTTGATACCGAGATGGCCGGTGCCGTCGAGGCGCCGCACCAAGCACACCCGACGGGTCGCCGCGGTCACCGTTGCCGCGCTGGCCGCAGCGCTCGTCCAGCCCCTCGCCGCCCGCGCCGACACCCCGCCTCCGCCGCCGTCGGACGCGGCGCTGGCGAAAGCCGCGGCCCGCCACGACCTCACCCGCGAGCAGTTCTACTTCGTCCTGCCGGACCGCTTCGCCAACGGCGACACCGGCAACGACAAGGGCGGGCTGACCGGTTCGAGGCTCTCCACCGGCCACGACCCCACCAACAAGGGCTTCTACCAGGGCGGCGACCTCAAGGGCCTGACGAAGAAGCTCGACTACATCAAGGGCCTGGGCACCACCTCCGTCTGGATGGCCCCGATCTTCAAGAACCGGCCCGTGCAGGGCACCGGCACCAACGCCTCGGCCGGCTACCACGGTTACTGGATCACCGACTTCACCCAGGTCGACCCGCACTTCGGCACCAACAAGGACCTGGAAACCCTCATCTCCAAGGCCCACGCCAAGGGCATGAAGGTCTTCTTCGACGTCATCACCAACCACACGGCGGACGTCGTCGACTACGAGGAGAAGTCCTACGACTACCTCTCCAAGGGCGCCTTCCCGTACCTGACGAAGGACGGCGAACCCTTCGACGACGCGGACTACGCGGACGGCACCAAGGACTTCCCGGCCGTGGGCGAGAACTCCTTCCCCCGCACCCCCAAGGCCACGAAGAACACCAAGGTCCCGTCGTGGCTCAACGACCCGACGATGTACCACAACCGCGGCGACTCCACCTTCGCCGGCGAGAGTTCCACGTATGGCGACTTCGGCGGCCTCGACGACCTGTGGACCGAGCGTCCCGAGGTCGTGCGCGGCATGGAGAAGATCTACCAGCGGTGGGTCAGGGACTTCGACATCGACGGCTTCCGCATCGACACCGTGAAGCACGTCAACACGGAGTTCTGGACCCAGTGGGCCACAGCCCTCGACGCGTATGCGAAGAAGCAGGGCCGCGACGACTTCTTCATGTTCGGCGAGGTCTACTCGGCCGACACCGACATCACTTCGCCGTACGTCACCCAGGGCCGCCTCGACTCCACGCTCGACTTCCCCTTCCAGGAGGCGGCCCGACAGTACGTCTCCCAGGGCGGCAGCGCGCAGAAGCTGGCCTCCGTCTTCGGCGACGACTACAAGTACACGACCGACAAGGCCAACGCGTACGAGCAGGTCACCTTCCTCGGCAACCACGACATGGGCCGCATCGGGTACTTCCTGAACCAGGACAACCCGAAGGCCACCGACGCCGAACTGCTCGCCAAGGACAGGCTCGCCAACGAGCTGATGTTCCTCAGCCGTGGCAACCCGGTGGTCTACTACGGCGACGAACAGGGCTTCACCGGCTCCGGCGGCGACAAGGACGCCCGCCAGTCGATGTTCGCGTCCACCACCGCCGACTACCTCGACGACGACCAGCTCGGCACCGACCGCACCCACGCGAGCGACGCCTACGACACGAGAGCACCGCTCTACCAGCAGATCAGTGCTCTCGCCAAGCTCCGCAAGGCCAACCCGGCCCTCACGGACGGCGTCCAGACCGAGCGGTACGCGGCCGAGGGGCCCGGAATCTATGCCTTTTCGCGCACTCGGGCAGGTATCGAGTACGTCGTCGCCTTCAACAACGCCGCCGACGCCAAGTCGGCGACCTTCGCGACCGGTTCGGCGGGCATGGCCTTCCACGGGATCTACGGCAGTGACGCGCACGTTACTTCCCGCGCCGACAAGAAGCTCACCGTCACCGTCCCGGCCGGATCCGCCGTCGTCCTCAAGGCAGCAGGCCCCCTGGCCAAGCCCGCTTCGAAGCCGGTCATCACCCTCGACGCCCCGGCCACCGGCGCCACCGGCACAGTGGCCGTCATCGCCGAAGCCGACGGCGGACAGCTCAACCGCGTCGTCTTCGCCGCGCAGACCGGCAACGGCAAGTGGCAGACCCTCGGCTCCGCCGACCACGCCCCGTACAAGGTCACCCAGACCATCGGCAAGGACGTACAGCCCGGAACTGCCTTGCGCTACAAGGCGGTTGTGATCGACTCGGCGGGCCGTACGGCGAGCGCCACAGCGGCCTCCACCACCGGCACCCCGCCCGCTCCCGAGCCCCCCACCGCCTCCTCCCGCGACTACGCGATCGTCCACTACAAGCGCACCGACGGCGACTACGAGAACTGGGGCCTGCACGCCGAGGGCGAGCGCCACCCCTTCATCGGCCGGGACGCCTACGGCGCCTTCGCCTACGTCAAGCTGAAGCCGGGCGCCTCCAGTGTCGGCTTCCTGGTGATCGACAAGGACGGCAACAAGGACGTCTCCGCCGACCGGACCATCGACGTCACCAAGACCGGCGAGGTCTGGATCGAGCAGGGCAAGGAGGCCGTACAGACGGAGCGGCCCGAGTATCCGGCGCAGGACAAGACCAAGGCCGTCCTGCACTACCACCGCGCCGACGGGAACTACGACGGCTGGGGCCTGCACACCTGGACGGGTGCAGCGAACCCCACCGACTGGTCGAACCCCCTCGAGCCGGTGAAGACTGATTCCTATGGCGCGGTCTTCGAGGTGCCGCTCACCGAGGGTGCCGGCAGCCTCAGCTACATCATCCACAAGGGCGACGAGAAGGACCTCGCCGCCGACCAGTCGCTGGACCTCAGGGCGAACGGCCATGAGGTGTGGCTGTTGAACGGCCAGGAGAAGTACCTGCTCCCGCAGCCGGCCGGCTCCGCAGCCGCGCTCGACCTGACCACCTCCAAGGCGGTCTGGATCGACCGGAACACGGTCGCCTGGAACGGCTCCGACGCGGCCGCCTCCACCCAGCTGCTGTACTCCCGCACCGGCTCGATCACCGTCGAGGACGGCGCCCTGACCGGCGACGACCAGCGCTGGCTCCGACTCACCAAGTCCACCCTCACCGAAGCCCAGAAGGCCAGGTTCCCGCACCTGAAGGACTACACCGCCTGGTCCGTCGACCCCCGCGACCGCGACCGGGTGCGCGAGGCGCTGCGCGGCCAGGTCGTCGCCTCCCAGCGGGCCGCGAACGGAGCGGTCCTGGCGGCGACCGGTGTCCAGATCGCCGGAGTGCTCGACGATCTCTACTCCACCGCCACGACGGCCGACCTCGGCCCGACCTTCGACAAGGGCCGTCCCACGCTGGCCGTCTGGGCGCCGACCGCGCAGTCGGTCGCCGTCGAGCTGGACGGCTCGCTCCAGCGGATGCGCCGCGACGACACCACCGGCGTCTGGTCCGTCACCGGCCCCAAGTCCTGGCAGAACAAGCCCTATCGGTACGTCGTGAAGGTCTGGGCGCCCAGCGTTCGGAAGGTCGTCACCAACAAGGTCACCGACCCCTACTCACTCGCCCTCACCGCCGACTCCGAGCGCAGCCTCGTCGTCGACCTCGCCGACAAGTCCCTCGCGCCCAGCGGCTGGACGTCACTGAAAAAGCCGAAGGCCGTACCGCTCAAGGACGCCCAGATCCAGGAGCTGCACATCCGCGACTTCTCGGTGGAGGACAGGACGTCCGAGCACCCCGGCACCTACCTCGCCTTCACCGACAAGGCGAGCGACGGCTCCCGGCACCTCAAGCGGCTGGCCGAGTCCGGGACGTCGTATGTGCATCTGCTGCCCGCCTTCGACATCGCCACCATTCCGGAGAAGCGATCCGACCAGGCGACCGCCGACTGCGACCTGGCCTCCTACCCGGCCGACTCCGACAAGCAGCAGGAGTGCATCGGGAAGATCGCCGCGAAGGACGCCTACAACTGGGGCTACGACCCCTACCACTACACGGTCCCCGAGGGCTCGTACGCCACCGACCCGGACGGCACCGGCCGTACGGTCGAGTTCCGCAAGATGGTCAAGGCGCTGAACGAGGACGGCCTGCGGGTCGTCATGGACGTCGTCTACAACCACACGGCGGCGAGCGGTCAGGCGGGGACGAGCGTCCTCGACCGGATCGTGCCCGGCTACTACCAGCGGCTTCTCGCGGACGGCTCGGTCGCGAACAGCACCTGCTGTGCCAACACGGCCACCGAGAACGCCATGATGGGCAAGCTCGTCGTCGACTCGATCGTCACGTGGGCCAAGGAGTACAAGGTCGACGGCTTCCGCTTCGACCTGATGGGCCACCACCCGAAGGCCAACATCCTGGCGGTCAGGAAGGCCCTCGACGCGCTGACCCTCGCCAAGGACGGCGTCGACGGCAAGAAGATCATCCTGTACGGCGAGGGCTGGAACTTCGGCGAGGTCGCCGACGACACGCGCTTCGTGCAGGCCACGCAGAAGAACATGGCGGGGACAGGGATCGCGACCTTCTCCGACCGGGCGCGGGACGCCGTACGCGGCGGTGGCCCCTTCGACGAGGACCCCGGCGTCCAGGGCTTCGCGTCGGGGCTGTACACGGACCCCAACTCCTCGGAGAGCAACGGGAGTACGGCGGAGCAGAAGGCGCGTCTGCTGCACTACCAGGACCTGATCAAGGTGGGGCTCAGCGGAAATCTCGCCCGGTTCACCTTCACCGACACCAGCGGCAAGGAGGTCACCGGCGCCGACGTCGACTACAACGGCTCGCCCGCCGGCTACGCGGACGCGCCCGGTGACGCTCTCGCCTACGCCGACGCGCACGACAACGAGTCCCTGTTCGACGCGCTGGCCTTCAAGTTGCCCGCCACGACGAGCGCGGCCGACCGCGCCCGGATGCAGGTCCTCGCCATGGCCACGGCCACCCTCTCGCAGGGCCCGGCGCTCTCCCAGGCGGGCACCGACCTGCTGCGCTCCAAGTCCCTGGACCGCAACTCGTACGACAGCGGCGACTGGTTCAACGCCGTCCACTGGAACTGCGCGGACGGCAACGGCTTCGGGCGCGGGCTGCCGATGGCGGCCGACAACGAGTCCAAGTGGCCGTACGCCAAACCACTGTTGGGCACGGTGAAGGTCGGCTGCGAGCAGATCGAGGGGGCGGCGGCGGCGTACCGGGATCTGCTGAAGATCCGTACGACCAAGAAGGCCTTCTCCCTCGACACCGCCGGCCAGGTGCAGTCGACGCTCTCCTTCCCGCTGTCGGGGAAGGACGAGACGCCCGGCGTGATCACCATGGTGCTCGGTGATCTGGTCGTCGTGTTCAACGCGACGCCCGAGGAGCAGAAGCAGCGGATCGAGTCGTCGGCCGGGACCGGCTACCGGCTGCACCCGGTGCAGGCGTCGGGAGGGGACCCTATCGCCAAGTCGGCTTCCTTCGAGCGGATTTCGGGCACCTTCGCCGTTCCGGGTCGGACCGTTGCGGTATTTACCCGGACTTCCTGACAAGGGCATTACCTTGGTGGGGCAGACCGTGCATCCTGGTCTGCCCCACCAGTGCTGTCCCAAGGGCTGACACATGGACGTCAACGACAAGCGAACCGACACCACCGTGCTGGTCGTCGACGACGTCGCGGCCAGCCGGTACGCCATGGGCGCCATGCTGCGCCGCGCCGGTCACCAGGTCGTCTCGGCCGCCACCGGCAACGAGGCGCTCGTCGAACTGGACGTACGGCGGCGCAAGGGGATCCTTCCCGGTGTGGCCCTGATCGACGTGGACCTGCCGGACATGAGCGGCTTCGAGCTGTGCCGCCGGATCAAGGCCCGCCCGCACATGGCCGGCCTGCCCGTGGTGCACTTCTCGGCCACCGCCGGCTCCATGGAGGATCGCTGCCGGGGCCTCGAGGTGGGCGGGGAGGCGTATGTGACGGTGCCCGCCGAGCCCGAGGAGATCGACGCGGTGATCCGGGCCGCGGTGCGCGCGGCGCGGCTGCGGGCCGACGACCAGGCGCAGGCCAGGCGGCTGATGATGCTGTCGGAGACGATCGTCACCATCCAGGCGGCCCGCTCCCTGCAGGAACTCGCCGACGCCGCCGCCGACGGCACCGCACGGTTCACCGGCTCGCCCGCCGCCGTGTTCGTCCTCGGCCCGGACGACGACCTGTACCGCGCCACCTCCCGGGACCGCACCGCCCTCGCACTGCCGGACGAGGGCGCCCACCGGACCGTGGCCGCACTGCTGCGGCGGCTCACCCGGGGACAGGACGGCGTACGGATCACCACCGTGCCCGCGCCGCTGTGGCCCGCCGGGTTCTTCCGGCCCGGCGTGCAGCACGACGCCCGGCTGGCGCTGATCCGCACCCAGGACGGCAAGGCCGCGGTCTGCCTGGCCATGCCCACTCGCGGGATGAACAGGGTGAACCCGGCCGACGAGACCCTGGTGGCCCGGCTCGCCCAGGCCACCGCGCTCGCCGCCGAGCCGCTGCTGATGTACCAGGTCGAGCGGCATGTCGCCCTCACTCTCCAGCACAGCTTCCTGCCCCAGCCGCACCGGCTGCCCAAGCTGCCCGGCATCGACGTCGAGGTCCGCTATGTGCCCGCGTCCCGGCAGACCGAGATCGGCGGCGACTTCTACGCCGCACTGGGCACCGGGGACGGCATGCTGACCGCCGTCGGCGATGTCGTCGGGCACTCGCTGGACGCGGCCACGGTGATGGTCGAGATCCGGCACGCGCTGCGCGCCTACTGCGTCGAGGAGAGCGACCCCGCCGTGCTCGCCGAGCGCCTCGACCGGATGCTCCAGCACTACCACCCCGAGGTCACGGCCACGGTCTGCCTGGTCCTGATCGACCCGGGCACCGGGCGCACCTGGATCGCCAACGCGGGCCACATCCCGCCGCTGATCATCCGGGACAACGACAGCACCGACTACGCCAAGGCGTCCGGCCCGCTGCTCGGCGTGGGCCTGCACCACCCGCCGCCGACCGAGCTGATCCTCGACCCGGACGACCGGCTCCTCATGGTCACCGACGGCCTGATCGAGACCCGGGGCATCGACCTGGAGGCCTCGATGGAACAGCTCCGCGCAGCCGCCGCCGGCGCCCCGCCCGGCCTGGACGCCCTGTGCGACACCCTCCTGGCCTGCTTCGGCCACGACCACGAGGACGACATCGCCATGCTGGCGCTGCGGCTAGGGTGAGCCCTGCCGACCCAGAACAGGAGTGCCCATGCCGCAGATCACCGTCGACTACTCGGAGCAGCTCGCGGACAACTTCGACCGCCCCGGTTTCGCTCAGGCGCTGCACACCGCCGTGGTCGAGATCGCGGCCGCGAAGCCGCCGGCGTGCAAGACGCAGTTCCGCCGCACCGAGGCCACCACGGTCGGCCCCGACGCCGACGGGCACGCGGTCGTCCATGTCACCCTCGGTCTGCTGGCCGGGCGCACGGACGCCACGAAGGCCCAACTCACCGAAACGGTCCTGGAGTTGCTGAAGCAGTATGTGAAGCCCGCGGAGGGTTTGGCGCTGCACGCCTCCGCGGAGGTGCGTGACCTCGACCCGTCGTACCGCAAGTTCGACAGTTAAGAAGCCAGTGCGATCAGGCGGGCGGCCAGGTCGCTGAAGGGGCCGTCGGTCGGTTCGTCCTTGAGCATGCGGCGTAGCAGCATGCCCATCTCCTCGTCGTAGGCGGCGCTCACGGCGGCCAGCGCGGCGAA
The DNA here is from genome assembly GCF_030499575.1 of Streptomyces sp. DG2A-72. NCBI lineage: Bacteria > Bacillati > Actinomycetota > Actinomycetes > Kitasatosporales > Streptomycetaceae > Streptomyces > Streptomyces sp. DG2A-72. Next base: position 2,729,732 of record NZ_JASTLC010000001.1, on the reverse strand, counting down.
GTCGTGGACGAGTTGCGCTTCCAGCTCGGCCCGCGGAATGCGCCGGCCGTCCAGCCAGATCAGGGCCGTCGACTCGGCGAGCGAGATCCAGGACCGGATGACCAGTTCCAGTCGCGCGGGCGGATCCTCTACGCGTAGATGCGAAAGGATTTGGACATACGCGGCCTGCCGTACGGAGTCGATGAGCGCGTTCGTCGTGGACGAGCCGACCGCCGGGCCGCCGCGCATCAACGCCGAGAAACCGGGCCCGTGGTCCTCCACGAAGTCGAAGAATCGGCGCATCACCCGCAGCAGCCGGTCCCCCAGCGGACCCTCCTTCGGTTCGACGAACCGGCCCGCCAGTTCGTCCGAGGCCCGCCTCAACGCGGCCTCGTACAGGCTGAGTTTGCCGGGAAAGTAGTGGTAGACCAGCGGCCGTGAGATGCCCGCGGCCGACGCGATCTCGTCGATGGACACCTCGTCGGGCGAGCGGCTGCTGAAGAGTTCGAGAGCGACCCCGATCAGCTGCTGCCGCCGCTCCTCGACGTCCATTCTGCGACGTACCCCGGTACTCATACGAACACCTTACCGATCGTATCCGGCCCCGAACCGACTGGACCGACCGCCGTGTTCACATGAACCCTCACATGTCCAGCACCAGCCGATCACTTCGGGCCCGCGACACACAGATCAGCATCGAGTTCCGCGCTCCGCATCCGTCAGCAGTTCGTCCCGGTGCTCCACCTCGCCCTCCAGCACCCGCTGTTGGCAGGTCCCGCAGAACCCCCTGCTCGCACGTGTACGGCGTGTCACGGCAACTCGGCCCGTACGGCGGCCAGGACAGTACTGTCCGCGACCACGGTCAACGCCCTTCCATTGCACCGGAGTTCGACCTCGAAGGAGCAGTTGCCGTCGGCCGGGACGCGCGGCGCGAACCGCTCGGCGCCCTCACGCACGTTCGCGAACACCGGATCCAGATCGGGCTGCCCCTCCACCACGGTCACCCGGTCCGCACCATCGGCAGGTCCGGCGTGATCACGCTGCCGCCCGCGACGAACACATACGAGTCCGCCTGGACGAGCGGGAAACGGTTGCGCGGCCCCCGTACCTCCAACTCCCCGCCCTCCCACACCTGTTCATGCACCTCAAGCGAACCGCCCCGCCCGTCCGGCACCAGCCGCGTCGCGACGGTGTACGACGAGGTGTCCTCCGGATCCCCGCACAGCGAGTACTGCCGGACCAGCCCCGAGGGCAGTACCAGATCGAGATGTGCCCCGGGCTCCCAGCGCGGCAACTCCCGCCCTTCCAGCCGCAGTTGTACGACGCCCTCGGCGACGGTCTGATACGACACCACCCGCAGCCGCAGCGCCCGCGACCGGGGCCGCCCGGAGACCGGTTCCTCCAGGGCGGGCATCGGCCACAGCGGCGAGGCCCGCACGCGGTGCCGCAGGGTCCGCCGGGCGAGCAGCGCGGCGCGGTGACGACGGCGAGGGTCCGCGGCTTCGCCACTGGCGGGCAGCAGCAGATGCAGGCGACTTGTTGACGCGAGTGTCAGCCGGCGCGGTCGACGTGCGTGTCAGTGCAGGCCGTCGATCGTCCGTCCGTCGTGCAGCGTCCCCTTCAGCCTGGCCTGAGCGCCCTGCTTCGCCTCCGCCGCCAGCAGGTAGCCCTTCGCGGAACCGCTCACCCCGCCGGACACATTGATGGAAGCGGTGTCCCTGCTGCCCGCGGCCAGCAGGTACCAGGTCCCCGCATCCGACCGCCACAACACCCCGGCCAGCACGTGGGGGTCGCGGGGGCCGCACGCCGGAGAGTTCTCGGCCTTCGCCGCCACCGCCCCGTACTTCCCGCCCGGGGTGTGGAACTGCGCCAGCACCCGGGCCCCGCCACCCCGCCACGTCTCGGCCCGCGTGCACACCCACGCGGCCGAGCCGCCCGGAGCAGGCAGCGACTGCCGCGCATACTCCCAGGCGTTCACCGACCGCACCCCCTGCGACCGCACCGCCTGCAGCGAGCACGCCATCGGCGACCAGGTGCGCAGCGCCTGGGCACCGGACGCCTCCTTCGTGTACCCGGGCTTCCCGGTGGTCAGATGGGCCGGGACCAGCTCGCCGAGGTCGGTCATCAGCCGGGTGCCCGAACCGTCCGTCACCTGCAGCACGTTCCACGACGTGCACGCGCCGTTCTGCCCGCCCGGGCTCGCCAGCGGTGCGGTCACGCCGTCGGTCAGGCCGAGGTCCATCGCCCCCGAGCGCGGCTGCATCAGGTCCCGCTCGACCGCCTTGGTCACCCAAGGAGCCGTCAGATAGCGGACGTTGCCGTCGGTCCGCGCGAGCACCACCGCGCCGGCCTCCGCGCGGGTCGCACCGTCGGCCCGCCCGAAGTCGAGGGCGGCGCCGCTCGTGCCGTCCTTCGGCTCGGCGTACCGGACGACGCGCAGACCGTCGTAGAGGAGCACAACGTGCGCGGTGTCGACGGTTCCGGCGTAGAGGAGCTGGGGCGGTCCGGCGGGGCCGCCGGTCGGGGTGGCGGGGGTGGCCGAGACGCGGACGGACTCGCCGGGGCGGGCCCAGACGGCGAGGGCGCGGCGCAGGAGCGCGCTGTCGTCGGTGCGGTCGCCGCGTGCGGGCCAGACGGTGAAGTCGGTGCGCGAGGAGGACTGCCAGGCCGTCGGGGCGACCTTCGTCAGCTTGGCCGGGTCGAGTGCGGCCTGCGCGGACGGGTTCTGCGCGTACGACGGTGCGGCGGCGCCGTCGGGGCCCCAGCCGTCGCCGGGCAGCCCGAGCAGCACCCCGCACACGGCGAGCGCCACCGCCGCGACGACCGCGGCCTTGCCGTGCTGCCTGCGCCGCATCAGATCGGTGGGCCGGGCCTGGAGCGAGCAGGGGTCGAACTCGGGGGAGTCGAGCAGCGCGTTCTGCGCCGGTAGGCCGTCGGCCTCGGCCAGCGCGGTGTCCGGGTCGGTGACGCCGGCCGCGGTCAGCACCTTGTGTACGTCGCCGTCAGCGAGCCGCTCCAGGCCGCGCAGTACGTACGCGGCGCGGGCCGGGGCGGACAGGGCCGACAGCCGCTGGTCCAGGGCGAGTTCGTCGGCGCCGCCCGAGCGGGGGAACAGGCGCAGGCCCCATACCTGGGGGAGCAGCGGGGGCAGCTGGGAGCGCTTGGGCCACGCCTTGAAGGTGAGCGGCAGGCCCGCCTCCAGCGCCGTACGCAGCACCTGAAGGCGGACGAAGGAGTAGCCCGGGTCGCCGTCCCGTCCCGTCGACTGGGCCGGGATCACGGACGCCGAGGCGCGGCCCCGGGGGAGGGTGCGCTGGGTGAGGGCGTGGGCGGTCAGGACGCGCCGGTTGCGGCCGAGACTCGGCGGCAGCACCAGGTAGGCGAGGCGGACCAGCCGCGGATAGTGCTCGACGAGCGCGGCCTCGGCCTGCTCGACATCGACGGCGGGCCCGTCGGACGAGGCGGCGGGGGTGGGGCGCGGGGCGACATCCTGTGACTGCACGTTCAGTAAAACGAGCGAATCAACGGCTGGTTACCGCCAAGCGTTCCGCTGGGGGTGCCGCGATATGCCCTCGTTTGTCTGCGGCGCCGTCGTGGCTGGTCGCGCAGTTCCCCGCGCCCCTTAAGGGCGCAATCCGCACCGGACGTCGGCAGCGCCCCGAAGGGGCGCGGGGAACTGCGCGACCAGCCCCCACCGACCCGCAGACGAATCACCGCACCCCTAGCGGAGCGCCGCCGCATCCAGTTCCGGCGTCAGCAGCTTGACGCCCTCCTCCGGCTGTCCGGTGTTCCGCAGCGAACTGGACAGCTGGATCTTCGCGCGACGGCCCTTGTAGCCGGTGAGCCCGAGGGCCAGCGCCTCCCGGTACAGCGGCACCGCCTGGTCCGAGTGGCCGGTGGAGTCCCAGGCGCAGGCCCGCTCGAAGGGGCCCAGCGGGCTTCCGGCGGGAAGCTCGGCGACGAGCGTGTCGATCACGGACCGGAAATCCGCGGCCCGGTCTTCGGGGTAGTCGTCGAAGGTGGCCCAGGCGGCGGCCACACGCTCTTCCCAGTCCTCGGTCATCGGCATACCTTCGCACAGGTGTGTCCGGTGTGGCACCGATCATTTTGAGTGCTTCGCACGCGGGAGCCGTATCCGACTTCGGCATGTGCCCTACCTATGCCCGTACCGGAGGAACAGATGAGGTTGACCCGACCGATGCTCGCGCTCGTCGGCGCGGCGGCGGCACTGGCGCTGACGGGCTGCGGCTCCGGCGATGACCAGGCGGCCGTACCGGAGACGGCGACCGGGAGCCTGGAGCACCTGGCCGCCGAGGTGAAGTGCAAGCCGGACATGCAGACGGACGCCGACGAGATCCGCCAGGCCCTGTGCAAGACCGGCAAGGAGAAGTACGTCCTCGCCACCTTCGCCACCGACCGCGGCCAGCGCGAGTGGATCAACACGGCCAAGGACTACGGCGGCTACTACCTCGTCGGCCGCAAGTGGGTCGCCGTCGGCCACGAGGACGTCATGACGTCGCTGCAGGGCGATCTGGGCGGCGACATAGAGATAGGTACCGACCACTCCGGTCATTCGGACGGCCACTCCGCCTCCCACAAAGGCTGACCCGCACAGACTCGGGCAACAGACTCGGGCATGCGAAAGCCGGCGGTGGGATCTCCCACCGCCGGCTTCCTGATGAGGCGTTACCGGCTGAGTGCTACTGGCATTCCTGGCCGGAGTTGATGCACTCGACCACCTGGTTCATCAAGTCCTCGTCCATGACGTTGATGAAGTCGTTGTGGTCGGTGATCGGCTTGTGCAACTGCTCCGGGAACCCGTCCACCGCGTACGCGTTCTGCACCTGACCGTTCTCGACGGTCGGGGCCGGCACGTCGTACACCAGGCGGATCTGGAGCTGTGGGATGGCCTGGAAGCCGTTCGCGCAGCTGCCGTCTTCCTGGACGAACGCCACGTGGTCACGGTGGTTGGCGCTGTCGATGTTCTGGCCGTCCCAGCAGCTCTGGAAGTTGGACGTCCGCACGACCGAGCTGCCCTCGGGGCAGATCACGTACTTGTCCGTCGCCTGCCGGTCCTCGAAGCCGGTGCAGCTGAACGAGGTGTTGGCGTTCGCGAGACCGTTGGTGAAGGCCTTGGCGTCACCGGTGATGATGCGCAGGAACTTCGGCATCGCGACGACGTCGCTCTGCTTGTTGCCGACGAACTTGATCTCCGCCTGGCTGGCCTCCAGGATCGTGCCAACGTTGCCTTCGGCGCCACCGCCCGCGTCGTTGGCGTCGAACTCGTCGGTGCCGTCCTGGAGCCTGAGCACCGGCCAGTAGTAGGTGGACTTGTCGGCCTGGTTCTGGCACGTGGTTTCGGCGTTGGCCAGGTCATCGTCGCTGGCGAAGGCGTTGTTGCCCTGGTTGCCGACGTAGTCGTGCGTGTGGTGCGCGCCGTTGTCGACACCTGGGGCGACGATGATGTTGTCGCTGTTGAACAGGTTGTTCGCGTTGGTACCGCACTCTGTAGTGAAGGTACCGGTGGAACCGGTGTCCCCGTTCGCGGCCAGACCGTTCGGCAGGTTGCGGGAGCCCGGTTGGACGTCCTCGATGTTGACGAAGTCGTCGGCCACCGGGCCGTTGCCGGCCTGACCTCCGTTGCCCTCGGGTACCGGGTCCAGACCGTTGTCCTGGCCCTGGTCCTGACCATCACCTTGGTCCTGACCGTCGCCCTGGTCCTGGCCCTGGTCCTGACCGTCGTTGTTCTGGTCCCCGCCGTTGCCGTCGTTGGTCTCCGGCTGTTCGGCCGGGACGCCCTGGCACTCGGCGAGCTGGTCGAGACCCTGCGGAGCCTTGCCGCCGACGCGGTTGATGTTGATGCCGATCCGGTCGAGCGTGGCGACCCGCTTGGACTTCAGCGGGCCGAGGATGGCGTTGTTGACGAAGCCCGTGTCCCCTGCCTGGGCCTGGCGCGTCGAGGCGAGACGCGAGTAGGCGTCCGTGATCTGCTGGTCGAGCAGCGCCAGCTCCTTGGCGACGCCGGAGCGCGCACCCTCGGGCACGTCGTTCAGCTCCTGACCGACGTCAGGGCAGTTGATCGTCGCGACTTGGGCGCCGGCCGACCTGGTCTGGTTTCCGTATGAGTTCTCCTCATGCGCAGAGGCATAGAAGTTGGCCCAGATCAGCCCGCCCCCACCGAGCGCTAGGGCCGCCGATGCGGCTATGGCCTTGGTGGCCAGCGGCGTACGGCGTTTTCGTGTGTTGCGTCCCATGGAACTCCTCTGACTTCCTTGCGGGGCAGCGAGACGCCCGACAGGAGTGAAGCGGCTCCCATCCATACGCAGGAGGTCCCAGGAGTGTTCAGCCGTCTCAGGAATTGATGAGAGACTGAAGAGACAATTCGCCCTCAACTCCCCCACAAAGCGCGGGAGTTGTGATCGCCCAGGATCAGTGTCCGTGGTCCAGATAGGCGAGAACCGCCAGGACACGGCGGTTGTCGTCGTCCGAAACCTCGAGTCCCAGCTTCGCGAAGATATTTGAGGTGTGTTTGGCGATCGCCCGCTCGGTCACCACGAGCTGCGCCGCGATCGCCGCGTTCGAGCGGCCCTGCGCCATCAGCTCCAGCACCTCCCGCTCACGGGCCGTGAGCCGCCCCAGCGGCCGGTCGTCGGCCTCCCGCCGCGACAGCAGCTGCTGGATCACCTGCGGGTCCATCGCCGTACCGCCCGCCGCGACCCGTCGTACGGCGTCCACGAACTGATCCGCGTCGAACACCCGGTCCTTCAGCAGATACCCGACCGCGCCGCTGCCGTCGGCGAGCAGCTCACGCGCGTACAGCTGCTCCACGTGCTGGGAGAGCACCAGCACCGGCAGCCCGGGTCTGTCCCGCCGGGCCTGGAGCGCGCACTGCAGGCCCTCGTCGGTGTGGGTCGGCGGCAGGCGTACGTCGACGACGGCGACGTCCGGCTCCAGCTCGGCCAGCGCGCGGGCCAGCTCGGGGCCCGTCTCGACGGCCGCGGCGATCTCGAAGTCGTAGGCCTGCAACAGCCGGACCAGTCCGTCGCGCAGCAGGAACAGGTCTTCGGCTAGGACAACGCGCAAGGGATCTCCATGGTGACCATGGTGGGACCGCCCGCGGGACTGCTGACGGCCAGGACGCCGTCGAATGTACCCAGTCGGCGCTCCACTCCGGCCAGACCCGAACCGGCGCCGATGATCGCGCCGCCCTTGCCGTTGTCGGTGACCGAGGTCCGCAGCATGCCGTCGGTGTGGTGGAGGTCGACATAGATCCGGTCGGCGTCGGCGTGCTTGACCGCGTTGGTGAGCACCTCGCTGATCGCGAAGTAGGCCGCCGACTCGACGGGTTCGTCCGCCCGCCCGGGCAGCTCCACCGTCACCTCGGTCGGCACCGGCAGCCGCAGCGCCAGAGCCCGTACGGCGTCGCCGAGGCCGCGCTCGGCCAGCACCGGCGGATGGATGCCGCGGACCAGGTCGCGCAGTTCGGCGAGGGCCTCGACGGAGGACTTGCGGGCCTGCGCGAGGAGTTGCCTGGCCTGCTCCGGGTCCTTGTCGAGCAGCATCTCGATCGTGCCCAGGTCCATGCCCATGGCGACCAGCCGGGCCTGCGCCCCGTCGTGCAGATCGCGCTCGATGCGGCGCAGTTCGGCGGCGGAGGTGTCGACGGCGTCACGCCGGGTCTCGGTGAGAACCCGGACCCGCTCGGCGAGTTCGCCCTCGTTGGGGGCGAGGACGGCCCGGGTGAGCCGGAAGTGGACCGTCAGCAGCCGCGTGTTGAAGAAGTGGGCGAAGAAGAGGAGGACGAGGCCCAGTACGCCCGCGCCGAGTGCGGAGGCCTGCCCGGTGACCTGTACGAATCCGTACCAGTAGCCGTCGGGGAGCACTCGCCACAGCCCGGCCGCCACGGCGAGTCCCTCCAGGGGGTAGATGAGCAGCGCGGCCGGCAGGAACGCGGTGATGTAGCCCGCGGTCATGTCGACGTTCAGCCACAGCAGGTCCCGCCAGGTCGCCGGGTCCCGGAGCATCGTGAAGGTACGGGTCCACGGATTGGCGTCCTTCGGGACCGGCCGGTACGCCGACGGGATCCGCACCCCGCACCACTTTGCCGCCAGAACGCGCCGCCAGTCCGCGAAGGCCCGCACTCCGGTGAGCACCCAGGGCGTGGTGACGATGCCGACCCCGATCGGGATGAGCGCGATGGACACCACGGCCAGCACGTAACAGAGGATCGCCCCCGGCAACACCACCAGCGAGAGCCCGAGCCCCCGCACCGCCGCCAGTCCCATGCCCCGCGCCCCAGAGCGCGCGGCATCATTCGTCGTGCTCGTGTCGATGTCCATGCCTGTCAGTCTGGCCGAGCGGACAGGGCCGGTCACTGGGGTAAGGGCCCGGACCGGGAGGTGGTGCCAGGTACACCTGCGTGGGCTGGGCCCTGGCGTTTGGATCAGGCCGGCTGGTGAGGTGCAGTGCCTTTCGGCCGAGCCGAGCCGAGCGGGGGCGATGGAGGTACCTCCCGCGCGAGCCGAGCGAAGCCGATAGTGGGGGGAGTTTGAGGACGAGGTCGTTCAGGCCGAAGCGGGGGCCTGGGGGCGGCAGCTCCCCAGACGGCAAGCCCAACGCCGGGCGCCGAACAGCACACGGCACCCGGCGCGAGGGCTCACCTCGAGTAACGCATGAACGCCCGGACCATATGGCACGTCGTGTCCGACGGCGGGTGGACGCCGATGAGTTCCGCGGTGCTCCGTATCGTCTCGTTGCGGGCCTGGTTCGGCATATACACACCCGAGTCGAGCAGGGCGATGGCGAGGCGCATGGCCTTGAGGCGGCGGTTGTGTGTGACATACCACTCGCGGGGACGGCCCGGCGGCAACGGGCGCTTCTCCACGGGTTCGTACGGCAGGTCGAGCAGGACGGGGCGCTTCGCAGTGGACTGCGTCGGCTTCGGCTTCAGTGCGGCAGCGGGCACAGGCATCCTCCTGTCGCGGTCAGGGTCTCGTCCGGGGACTTCGGCGGCCTCGGCGACACCCTCGAACACTGCTTCTATTCTAGCGTCTGCCACTGACAAAAGCCCCTGGCCACAAGGGCTTTCGGTGGTGCTGTGACGCAGGTGGAAGACGGGTTTTCCGGGCACTCGGAGGAGCTACCGTGGGGCCCATGGAGATCTGGATCAACCCCGCCTGCTCGAAGTGCCGCAGCGCCGTGAAACTGCTCGACGACGAGGGCGCCGAATACACCGTCCGCCGCTACCTGGAGGACGTACCGAGCGAGGACGAGATCAAGGCCGTACTTACCCGTCTCGGTCTGGAACCCTGGGACATCACCCGCACCCAGGAGGCCGTCGGCAAGGAGCTGGGCCTCAAGGAGTGGGCGCGGGACGAGACTTCACGCGACCGCTGGATCACGGCACTGGCCGAGCATCCCAAGCTGATCCAGCGGCCGATCATCACGGCGGACGACGGCACGGCGGTCGTCGCCCGCACGGACGACGCCGTACGTGACGCCCTGTCCCGCTAGGCCCGATTTCACCGCCGGATCGTCCCAACTCCGGTGTGACGTAGGTTACTTCAGCTGGCTCCTGTAACTACTGAGTGACATCGTTCGGTATCTCGTACATAGCGACGTACGCTCCCCGACCGCTTCAGGAGGCGCGTATGTCGCGTAGGAGAACTCTGGCGAGCGCCTCGAACGACGCGCAGACCGCCGCCGAATCGGGTGTCTGTCAGGGTCTCGCCACCGCCCTCGGCGACAACGAGCGGTTCATCGCGCAGATCAAGGTGCAGCAGGAGGCGTCGGGCTGTGTCGTTGGGGAGTCGGCTCAGGGCTCCCAGGCGACGCAGCCGGCGCAGAACGGTCAGCAGAACGCGCAACCCTCGCAGACCGCGACCGCACCCGCAGGCAACGCCGGTGGCCGCGCCGCCGCATCCGGCGAGCAGGTGGGCAACGGCTCCACGGTCACCTTGTCCGGCGAGGGCGGTGCCCCGGCCGCGTCCAGCAATCAGTTCCCGGCGGGTACGAGGCTGAAGGTCACCAGCCTGGACAACAACAAGTCCACGACGGTGGAGGTCACTTCGGTCTCCGGCAGCTGTGCGCTGCTGAACAACGCGGCGTTCGAGCAGGTGCGCGAGCCCGGCAAGTTCCCGATCCGCCGGGCCGTGATCGAGAAGGTGGGGTGATGCTCAGGAGCGCAGGAATTCGGTGAGGCGGCGGACCAGTTCGGCGGGTGCCGCCTGCGGCAGCGCGTGATGCGAGACATCGCTCAGCACCTCCGTCTCAGCGCGCGGCAGCACCGCACCCGCCCGCTCCGCCACTTCGTACGTGTCATGGGTCCTGCTGCTCCCGGCCAGGAGCAGCAGGACCGGCATGTCGAGACCCCGCAGCGCGTCCTTCGCCGGACGCGGACCGCTCACCGGCTTCACGGAGGGGAAGCCGGCGGCCGTCTCTTGGAGGCGCAGCCAGTCGGGGTCGAGCGGTACACCCCCGGTCTCCCAGTCCAGGAAGGCGCGCACTCGGCGCGGTGTGGGCCGTAGCAGCATCGGCAGCGCCTTCAGCAGATACGCCGCCTTGAACCCGGCGAAGCAGCCGGTCGGGTCGAGGAGGAACAGACGGCGTACGCGGACCGGCGCGCGCAGAGCGTAGTGCAGGGCGATCCAGGCGCCGTACGAATGGCCGCCGAGGTCGGCCTCCTCGATCCCCAAGCCGTCGAGCAGGGCGTGCAGCCAGGCCTCGAGGTCGTCGACCGTGCGAAGGCGACGGTCGCCGTCCGCCGTACTGCGGCCCGGGGCGCCGATCAGGTCGACGGCGCAGACCCGCCGTGTGCGTGCGAGGTCGACGACCTGGGCGAACCAGGATGCGGAGGTCGCTCCCCCGCCGCCCGGCAGGAGCACGAGCGGGGGAGCGTCACGCGGGCCGCACAGGTTGACGTACGTCATGCCGTACGGCGTCGGCACCGTCACCGCCTCCCGCTCGGCGGGCCACTTGGCGATGACCTTGTCGTACGCCGCCAGGAAGCCGTCCCTGTCGTACGCGGCACTCATGAGACCCCCTATTATCTCGTTTAGCGAGATTATCGTTGAGCGAGATAATAGCCGGAGGGGACGTATGACGGACCAGGGCGGCGAGATGGAGATCGTCCACCTGCTGCGCGCGGTGGCTGTCGAACTCGGGCTGCACAGTGCCCGGTTCGCCCACGGCAACGGCATGCACCCCACCGATGTGCGCGCCCTGATCGCCCTCATGGACGCGTCGCGGGCGGACGAGGAGATGACGGCCGGGCGGCTGGGTGCCGCGCTCGGGCTGAACTCGGCGGGGACGACGGCCCTCATCGACCGGCTGGAGCGGGCCGGCCATGTGCGGCGGGTGCGCGGCCGGGAGGACCGGCGCAAGGTGGTCGTCGAGGTGGACGAGCGGGCGGTCGAGCTCGGGTGGGCCTTCTTCGGACCACTGATCGACCGGGCGGTGGAGCTGCTCCAGGCGTACGACGAGGGGGAACGGGCCGCGATCAAGGGGTTTCTCGGCGCGGTACGGGACGCGGCGGCCGGCGACGAGTGAACCGTCGTGGCACTGCTCAACCCCATCACATACGAGCCCCGCCCGCGGCGCCCTGCCGCGCGCGGGCGCCCTCACACCGTGTGTCGTATCACAGCACTACCAGGTAACACGGGGTTCACATTCGAGCAATGATCGGGAAATCGCCTGTTGACAGGCTCGCGGGCAACAAGAGCGGCGCCCCAGTGCCGCAGCGCCGCAGCACCCGCAAGTGCGCCTAGAGACCCACCCCGAAGGATGTGGCCCGTGAGCTTCAAGGCTGAGTACATCTGGATCGACGGCACCGAGCCGACGGCCAAGCTGCGTTCGAAGACCAAGATCATGGCCGACGACGCCAAGGGTGCCGAGCTGCCGATCTGGGGCTTCGACGGGTCCTCCACGAACCAGGCCGAGGGCCACGCCTCGGACTGCGTGCTCAAGCCGGTCTTCTCCTGCCCGGACCCGATCCGCGGCGGCGACGACATCCTGGTGATGTGCGAGGTCCTGAACATCGACCTCACCCCGCACGCCACGAACACCCGCGCCGCGCTGACCGAGGTCGCCGAGAAGTTCGCCGCCCAGGAGCCGATCTTCGGCATCGAGCAGGAGTACACGTTCTTCAAGGACGGCTACCCGCTCGGCTTCCCGAAGGGCGGCTTCCCGGCCCCGCAGGGCGGCTACTACTGCGGTGTCGGCGCCGACGAGATCTTCGGCCGTGACGTCGTCGAGGCCCACCTCGACAACTGCCTGAAGGCGGGTCTCGCGATCTCCGGCATCAACGCCGAGGTCATGCCCGGCCAGTGGGAGTTCCAGGTCGGCCCGGTCTCCCCGCTGGAGGTCTCCGACCACCTGTGGGTGGCCCGCTGGCTGCTCTACCGCACCGCCGAGGACTTCGGCGTCGCCGCCACCCTCGACCCGAAGCCGGTCAAGGGCGACTGGAACGGCGCCGGCGCGCACACCAACTTCTCCACCAAGGCGATGCGCGAGGGCTACGACGCGATCATCACCGCCTGCGAGTCGCTCGGTGAGGGCTCCAAGCCGCTCGACCACGTCAAGAACTACGGCGCCGGCATCGACGACCGCCTGACCGGTCTGCACGAGACCGCCCCGTGGGACAAGTACTCCTACGGCGTCTCCAACCGCGGTGCCTCCGTGCGTATCCCGTGGCAGGTCGAGAAGGACGGCAAGGGCTACATCGAGGACCGCCGCCCGAACGCCAACGTCGACCCGTACGTGGTGACCCGCCTGATCGTCGACACCTGCTGCTCCGCCCTGGAGAAGGCCGGCCAGGTCTGATCCCCGCCACAGAGCTCCAGGAAGGGGCGCCCGCCGCACGGTGGGCGCCCCTTCGCGTCGTACACCCGTCTCTGCTTCAATGGGCCCATGGCCGGCTTCCAGAAGCACACCGCGACGGGTCGCCATGACCTCGAGCCCTTCTGGCCTTCCCGTCAGCACCACGACTTCGACCGGGTGTGTTGTCGCGCGATGAACGCGCGGGCCCTCTAAAGCCGAACACCCGTCCGGCCTTCGGCCAGCGCGCAGTCGATGTACGTCTCTCCGACGACCTTCTCGCGCGAAAGAGCTGACCTCTCATGGCGAACACTCGTTCTCTGTCCTCCGCCGCCACGCTCGACTCCTCCACCGGTTCCCGGCATCATCTGCGTGCCGTGGACCGGGACGAGGTGATCGACGTCGCGGACCTCCTGCCGCCGGGCGCCACCTGGCTGCCCGCTCCCCAGCACTCCTTGCCCACCCTGCCGGGACAGCCGCCCATGATCGGCTACCTGGTGCTCGTCCCGGCCGACCGGCAGCCGCCGCTGCCGCAGGAGCCCGACGGCGATCAGCTCGTCCGCGTCGACACCGACCGGCGCACCGCCGAGGTGGACGGACGCGAACTCGACCTCACCTACCTGGAGTTTGAGCTGCTCGCCCACCTCGTCGCCCGCCCGAACCGAGTGCACACCCGCGACCAGCTGGTCACCTCCGTCTGGGGGTACGGACACGTCGGCGACGGCCGCACCGTCGACGTCCATATCGCCCGGCTGCGCCGCAAGCTGGGCGCGGAGCACCGTGGGGCGATTCAGACGGTACGGCGGGTCGGGTACAAGTACGTGCCGCCGACCGGGCGTTGATCCTCTGCTGACGGCAGATTCCCGTTCCGTCCCGCGGCCCGGCCCGGCAGAGTCGAGGTCATGAGACTTCTGGTGCTGGGTGGTACGGAGTTCGCGGGGCGGGCCGTCGTGGAGGCGGCGCTCGGTCGGGGCTGGGAGGTGACGGTCTTCCACCGGGGCCGGCACGCACCGCCTCCCGGTGTGCGGTCGCTGCACGGCGACCGCACCGCACCCGGCGGGCTCGCCGCCCTCGCGGAGGGCGAGTGGGACGCCGTCGTCGACACCTGGTCGTCGGCGCCACGTGCCGTACGGGACTCGGCGCGGCTGCTGCGGGGCCGCGCCGGGCGGTATGTGTACGTGTCGAGCTGCTCGGTGTACGCCTGGCCGCCCGCCGCCGGGTACACCGAGGACGCGCCCCTGGTCGAGGGCGCCTCGGCCGAGGCGGAGGCCACCGAGTACGCCCGTGACAAGCGGGGCGGCGAGCTGGCGGCCGTGGCGGGGTTCGGTGCGGACCGGTCGCTGCTCGTGCGCTCGGGGCTGATCCTGGGGCCGTACGAGAACATCGGGCGGCTGCCGTGGTGGCTGACCCGGATGGCGCGGGGCGGTCCCGTCCTGGCGCCCGGTCCGAAGGATCTGCCGCTGCAGTTCATCGACGTCCGCGATCTCGCCGAGTGGATCCTCGGTGCGGTGGAGAGGGAGCTGAGCGGTCCGTACAACCTGATCGGTCCACAGGGTCATACGACGACGGCAGGACTGCTGGAGGCGTGCCTGAGGGCGACCGGAGCGGCGGCCGAGCTGCGCTGGACCGATCCGGACGTCGTCCTCGGCGCGGGCGTCGAGCCGTGGACCCAGCTGCCGGTGTGGGTGCCGCCGGGCAGCGAGCTGCACGCCGCCCTGCACGGCGCCGACGTGTCCCGTGCGCTCGCGACGGGTCTTGTCTGCCGTCCAGTAGCCGAGACGGTCACCGACACCTGGACGTGGCTGAACGGCGTCGGAGGAACAGCCCCTCAGCGCCCGGACCGGCCTCCGGTCGGGCTCGATCCGGAGGTGGAGGCGAAGATCCTCGGCGGCCCATAGGGCCTGTCGTTTGGATCCGCCCGGCATCGCGGGCCCTGGCACGCACATCTGCCGCGTTGTCGTCACTCGCCGACTCCCCTACGCTCGAACCGGCTTCGCTCGGGCGGGTGGACCCCCACGACGGGTTGGATGATGCGGACCGGCGCTGAAACCGAACGGGCTGCGTCATCCCCCGGCCCCCGCATTCCCGCCCTACCCCGCCAACTCCCTCTCCAACGGCGTCCGGAACCGCGGCGTGATCCGCGTCGACCCCACCCACCCGCGCAACCGCTCCGCCTCGGCCACGATCGCGGCCTCCGCCTCGCTGCCGACGCCCTCCCCGTCCAGCACGCGCCACACGATCTCGCCGTCGGCCCGCTGGGCCCACCCCCCGATCACATGGCCGTTCCACCACACCGTCGGGCCCACGTTGCCGCTGCGGTCGAAGAGGGCGGGGCGCAGGTCGGGGGAGAGGTACCAGTCGCGGTACTGCCAGCCCATCGCCGTCGGGTCGAGGGCGGACAGCAGGGCGGCCCAGGGGGCGGGGGGCTCGGTCACGGGGTCGGTGTCACCGGCGGCGACGTAGCCGGTGCCCTCGTCGAGCCGCACCTCTTCCGCGCCGGTCGCCTTGAGGGCCCGGCGCACATCGGTCACCTTCCAGCCGGTCCACCACTTGAGGTCGGCCTCGGTGGCGGGGCCGCAGGCCGTCAGCCAGCGGTCGAGGAGGGCGGCCTGGGCGTCGGCGATGTCCAGTTCGGGATGCGCGGGGGCAGGCGCCCAGC
Source organism: Streptomyces sp. DG2A-72 (assembly GCF_030499575.1). NCBI lineage: Bacteria > Bacillati > Actinomycetota > Actinomycetes > Kitasatosporales > Streptomycetaceae > Streptomyces > Streptomyces sp. DG2A-72. The sequence goes on along the minus strand of NZ_JASTLC010000001.1, from coordinate 2,714,281 downwards.
GGAACTGGGACGACGTCCAGGAGCCGAGCGGCCGGCCGCGTACGACCTTGCCCTCCTGGCCCAGCAGGCGCAGCAGCCGTGTCGAGACGGTGTGCAGCCCCTCGTAGCTCTTCCCGGCTCCGTACAGGAACTGCTCTCTCAACCGCGGCTCGTCCTGGGCCAGTTCGGCCGCCGTCGCCTGCCCCCGGCGCTCCAGCACGGCCAGCGTGGCCTCCTCGACCTCCTTGAGCCAGGCCGCGTCCGGCGCCCCGGCCGCCGCCATCTGCTTGAGCAGGTTGGCGCGCTCGCGGGCGGCGACGGTGATGCCCGTGGAGGCGTGCACGACCGCCGTCAGGTCCGTCGGGAACACGAACACGGTGTTGCGCATCCCATGCATACGGACCAGGCTGCCGTCCTCGTACAACGCCCGCTCGGTCTCGGTCACCGTCCGTGCCGCATCCCCGAGCCGCGCGCCCACCGCCAGATGAACCGTCGCCGGATCGGTGCCATGCAGCGCGACCAGTGAGCGGGCGATCTCCTCCGGCGTCGCCGCCCGCGCCGTACCCGCCAGCCGATGCCGCAACCCCACCCGCGCCCGCCGCTCCGCCACGTCGACATACCGCCGCCCGTCACCCATACCGACCTCCACCCGCCGCGTCACATCCGTGAGTGCATCTTCGCGGACGCCACTGACAGTCGGGTCGCCGTCAGCACGGTGTCCACGAACCTCCCCCGGTCGTCCGCGTGTTCGCGGAACCACTGGCCCAGCATGTGATCCGCCTCGGGCAGTTCGAAGCGCGTGAACCGCGCGCGTGTGGTCAGCGCCGTCTGGACCGCCTCCGTCACGGCGGGCGGGATGACCGCGTCCGTGCCGGGCACCGCGAGAACCGCCCGGCCCTCGTACGCCCGAAGCGCGTCCAGCGCGGGGGAGGCGCGCCAGCTGTCCGGCGTACGGATGATCTCGCTGAACCGGCCGTCGCCCTCCCCGAACGGCACGTCCCACGCCTCGGCCGCGTATACGGCGGGTGCGCACAGGCCGAGGGCCACGACCCGTTCGCCGTAGTGCCGGGCGAGGTCGGCCACCGTCTGGCCGCTCATGCTGAACCCGACCAGCACCAGCGGGCCGCACGCGCGCGTGTCGATCACGGACACCGCCTGTTCGAAGCGCCGGCGCAGACTCAACTCCCTCAGCTCGCCGGTGCTTTCGCCGTGTCCCGAGAAGTCGAAGGCGAGGCCTCGGCAGCCGCGGGCGACGAACTCGCCGAGCAGCGGGAGCAGCCGCTCCTTGCTGCCGAGTACGCCCGCGCCGTGCAGCAGAACGACGGTGGCCCGCTCGTCGGGGTCACCGTCGCCGTCACCGCCGTAGACCCCTCTGAGGAGTTCACCGTCGTACTCGTCGACGAAGGGCGAGAAGGAGGAAGGCGAGGAAGGCGAGGAAGGCTCAGTCATGCGCCCATTCATTCATGGGGCACGTCTCCCTCAGGCCTTGGACCCCGCCTTCGAAAAGGAGATGCACGCCGCGTGACCGCTTCCCTACGCTGGACACGCATAGCGGAGCTGCCCACCATCGCTTGCCGCAGGACTGGCACCACCTTGCGGACGTGGGGCTACTCTCTACGCACCGACGGCCGGACGCCCACCCCCAGCGCCCCGTCGGAACACCTCATCACCGCTCACTGATCACCCACGCCCACGGAGGCCCGTCATGGGCACCATCATCCTTTCCGGGACCGCGGTCCTGGTCGTTCTGGGGTTCGGAAACCACCTCTACTGGCTCGCCGCCGTCGCGGTGCTCTTCCTGTACGTGCAGTACGGACGCGGCTCCTCGCCGACCTCCCCCTCGGGTGGGTCCGGCCCAGTGCCGTCCGACTACCGTTCGTATCGCGATCGCCGCGACAAGCAGGCCAAGTGGGAGCGCCGCTACCGCCGCGAGCGCCCCTTCGAGTCGCGCCGCCAGGAGCGCGAGAAGGGCCAGAAGAGCAAGTGAGACCCGGAGTGGTGAGCGCCGCCGGTCACAGACCGGGGGCGCCCCACACCGGGAACCAGCGGCTGAGGTCCTGCTCGATCCGCAGGTCGTCGCCGAGGGCCGCCTTCACCCGCAGTTCCAGCGCGTTGTCGCGCCGCTGCCCCTCACCGGGCAGCGGCGCGAACGGGTAGAAGGTGCCCCGCTTGTAGAGGTAGACCAGCGCCAGCCGTCTGTCCTGCTCGTCCTGGAAGCCGGCGAGTGAGCACAGCAGCTGGGGGCCGAAGCCGTTGACCTCCATCGAGCTGTTCACCGCATGCAGGTCGTTGACCAGGAGCGGCAGCTCGTCGGGGCCGCGGTGGGAGACCAGCCAGGAGTAGCCGTACTTGTCGCGCCGCAACTCCACCGGCGGGCCGTCGCGGTCGGCGTCCGCGTCCAGCAGTGCCTGGACCTCGCGGTGCGTCTGCTCGAAGGCCGCGCCCTCGACCGTGGCGAAGCACACCGCCCCCCGCCCGGTCGGTGTGAAGGAGGCCGCCGCCTGGAGCGTCACCGCCGCCGACGGCAGGGCGAAGAGCTGGTCGAGGTCGGGCGCGGCCGGCTTCGTACGACCGAGCAGGATGTCCAGCAATCCCATGCTCACGCCTTTCCGGGAGCCGCGGCCTCACCCAACTCGGCGGAGATCCGCGCCAGTTGGTCGAGCCGCTGCTCCAGGCTGGGGTGGGTGGAGAAGTACCGGGCGATGCCGGGCTCCTTGCCCAGGGCCGGGGTGAAGTAGAAGGCGTTGAAGGCCTGGGCCGTGCGCAGATCCTTGGTCGGGATCCGGGCGATGTCGCCCGACACCTTGGTCAGCGCGGACGCCAGGGTCGAGGGACGGCCGGTCAGCAGCGCCGCCGCCCGGTCCGCCGCCAGCTCCCGGTACCGGGACAGGGCCCGGATCAGCAGGAAGCTGATCGCGTAGACGGCCGCGGAGACACCCATCACCGCCATGAAGACCACCGCGGTGTTCTGGTCCCGGCGCCCGCCGCCGAAGAGCTGCGAGTAGAACGCGAACCGCACGATCAGCCCGGCGATCACGCCGAGGAACGACGCGATCGTGATCACGGCGACGTCCTTGTGCGCCACATGCGACAGCTCGTGCGCCAGCACACCCTCCAGCTCGGCCGGCTCCAGACGCCGTAGCAGACCGGTGGTCACGCAGATCACCGACTTGTCCGCATTGCGCCCGGTGGCGAACGCGTTCGGCATGTCCATATCGGACACGGCGACCGTCGGCTTGGGCAGATCCGCCAGCGTGCACAGCCGGTCGATCACCGCGTGCAGCTCCGGATACTCCTCGCGTTCCACGACCCGCCCGCGCATCGCGAACAGCGCGATCCGGTCGGAGAACCAGTACTGCGCCCCGAGGAACGCCGCCGCGACCACCACGACCAGCACCCAGGACTTCAGCAGCACGATCAGCGCCGCGACAAAGGCCACGTACAGCAATCCCAGCAGGAAAAGCGTGACCGTCATCCGCGCGGTCAGGCCCCGGTCACTCCGGAATCGGCTCTGCATCTGCATCACCTCGCAGTCAGGCACTCGCCCCACTGCCAGTGTGCACCCGGCCACGCCATGACGCGGTTGTGATCAGTTCTAGGACCTGCAAAGGGAAGCTGTGAGCGTCCTCAGTAGGTCGGCCGGAAGTTCAGGTACCCGAGGAGCACGATGATCGCGGCCACGGAGCCGAGCACGATCGCCGTCGATATCCAGGACGAGTGGCGAGTGCTCCGCATCCGGGGCGAGCGGCGACGGCTGCGCACCGGACCCGGGTCGGCACGGAACGGCACGGGTCCCGGCGGATTCTCCTTCCACCGCGCGGCCAGCATCCGGGCCCGCGCCGAGGGCTCCTTGTGCTCGGCCGAGTCCGCCCATCTCAGGTCGAACTCCCGCTCCCCGTCGTGCCGTTCGGACATCCCCGTTACCTTCCTCGAACAGTCGTACCCCCAACATACGACGGCGCCCCCGCCCTGGGGAACCAGGAACGGGGGCGCCGCCGGAGGCACAGGCGTCGATCACACGTCGAAGTACAGCTCGAACTCGTGCGGGTGCGGACGCAGCTGCAGCGGCGCGATCTCGTTCGTGCGCTTGAAGTCGATCCACGTCTCGATCAGGTCGGAGGTGAACACGTCGCCCTGGAGGAGGAACTCGTGGTCGCGCTCGAGGGAGTCGAGGACGGCCGGGAGGGAGGTCGGGACCTGCGGGACGCCCGCGTGCTCCTCGGGAGCCAGCTCGTACAGGTCCTTGTCGATCGGCTCGGCCGGCTCGATCTTGTTCTTGATGCCGTCCAGGCCCGCGAGGAGCAGGGCCGAGAAGGCGAGGTACGGGTTGCCGGAGGAGTCGGGCGCGCGGAACTCGACGCGCTTGGCCTTCGGGTTGGAGCCCGTGATCGGGATACGCATCGCGGCGGAGCGGTTGCGCTGCGAGTACACCAGGTTGACCGGCGCCTCGAAGCCCGGGACCAGGCGGTGGTACGAGTTCACCGTCGGGTTGGTGAAGGCCAGCAGCGACGGGGCGTGCTTGAGGATGCCGCCGATGTAGTAGCGGGCGGTGTCCGACAGGCCCGCGTAGCCGGCCTCGTCGTAGAAGAGCGGGGAACCGGCCGTCCACAGTGACTGGTGGACATGCATGCCCGAGCCGTTGTCACCGAAGATCGGCTTCGGCATGAAGGTCGCGGTCTTGCCGTTGCGCCAGGCGACGTTCTTCACGATGTACTTGAAGAGCTGGAGGTCGTCGGCCGCGGCGAGCAGCGTGTTGAACTTGTAGTTGATCTCGGCCTGGCCGGCGGTGCCCACCTCGTGGTGCTGGCGCTCGACCTGGAGACCGGCCTTGCCCAGCTCCAGGGAGATCTCGGCACGCAGGTCGGCGAAGTGGTCGACCGGCGGGACCGGGAAGTAGCCGCCCTTGTAGCGGACCTTGTAGCCGCGGTTTTCCTCGATGGCACCGGTGTTCCAGGCGCCGGCCTCGGAGTCGATGTGGTAGAAGGACTCGTTCGCGCTGGTCGCGAAGCGGACGCTGTCGAAGACGTAGAACTCGGCCTCGGGACCGAAGTACGCGGTGTCGGCGATCCCCGTGGACGCGAGGTACGCCTCGGCCTTCTTCGCCACGTTGCGCGGGTCACGGCTGTACTGCTCGCCGGTGATCGGGTCGTGGATGAAGAAGTTGATGTTCAGCGTCTTGTCACGGCGGAAGGCGTCGACCCGGGCGGTCGACAGGTCCGCGCGCAGCGCCATGTCGGACTCGTGGATGGCCTGGAAGCCACGGATCGAGGAGCCGTCGAACGCCAGCTCGTCATCCGGGTCGAACGCATCGACAGGCACCGTGAAGTGCTGCATGACGCCCGGGAGGTCGCAGAAGCGGACGTCGATGAACTTGACGTCCTCGTCCGCGATGAACTTCTTGGCCTCGTCGGCGTTCTGGAACATCCAGCTCCTCCTACTCCCGACCGTCCCGCCGGGGTGGTAGTTCGTTCGTGCTGCCAGTGCGGTGGCACACGCTGACCTCGACCCTAGGGACGCGTGATTTCTCGGGCGTGACCCATTTGTTTCGCACAAGTTAACCGGCCCGGGTTCCACCGTAGCTCGGAAACACCCCGCCGTGCCCTGGTCGGGCAAGGCCGCAGTACCGTGTACGGGTGGACAAGAGGCAAGCAATCGGATCGTGGCTTTCCGGCCCCCGCGCGGCCATGGAAGAGGCTGGTGCCGACTTCGGATACCGGGGGGAGCAGCTCGGTCTCCCGGAGGAGGGGCCCGGCTCGATCGCCCGCCCCGGCCGCCGCCTCGGCGCCCTCGCCGTGGACTGGGCGCTGAGCCTCTTGATCGCATACGGCCTCATCACGGACGGCTACCAGCAGGCGACCGGAAACTGGGCCCTGCTCATCTTCTTCGTCATGAGCGTCCTGACCGTCGGCACGATCGGGTTCACCCCCGGCAAGCGCCTCTTCGGCCTGCGCGTCGTCCACCTGGACACCGGCATGGCCAACCCGGTGCGCGCCCTGCTGCGCTCGGCCCTCCTCTGCGTGGCCATCCCGGCCCTGATCTGGGACCGCGACGGCCGGGGGCTGCACGACCGGCTGGCGCGCACGGTCGAGGTACGGATCTGAGTCACCGCAGCCGCTCCGGTCGTCCTCTGTGACGCCGGTCGGGTGACGGCCGGACCGGCCACGGCCCGGGGTCCCGTCCACGCCGAACCGCGTTCGGAACACTGCCGCCATATCGGCGGAGGTGGTTGGACAATATGTCGTACGACAACATGTCGACGATCGTGGCTCGGGCGTCCCAGGTCGCCGACATCGCGGCCCGGCACACGCAGGAGGCGGAGGCCGCCCGGCGCCTCTCGCCGCAGGTGGTCCACGCGGTGCGGGACGCCGGTTTCGCGCGGCACTTCGTACCGGTGGCACACGGCGGCACGGCCGGCGGTTTCACCGAGCTGACCTCGGCGGTCTTCGTGGTCGGACAGGGCTGTACGTCGGCGGCCTGGGCGGCGTCGCTGGCCGCCTACGCGGGACGGTACGCGGCGTTCCTGCCCGCCGAGGGCCAGGCGGAGATCTGGGCGGACGGTCCGGACGCCCTGGTGGCCGCCGCGCTCATGCCGTCCGGCACGGCGGAGCGCGTGGCCGGCGGCTGGCGGCTCAGCGGTGAGTGGAAGTACATCAGCGGGGTGCACTTCGCCGACTGGGCGCTCGCCTGCGCGGCCGTACCTCAGGAGCGTTCCGCGGACCCCGAGGGGCGGCCCGAAGTGCGGTACTTCGCGGTGCCGAAGACCGACTTCACCATCACCGACAGCTGGTTCTCCGTGGGCATGCGCGGCACCGGCAGCGACACCCTGGTCCTGGCCGACGTCCACGTGCCCGAGCACCGCACCCTGGCACGCTCCGCCGTCCATGCCGGGCGGGCCCCCGCGTCGGACGCGCGCTGCCACATCGTGCCGATGTACGCCGTGAACTCACTGCCGTTCGCCGCCCCGCTGGTCGGCGCGGTGCGGGGCGCGATGCGCGCCTGGGTCGAGCGGACCGCCTCCCGCGTCGACCGGCGGGGCCGGGCCGTCCGTGAGATGCCCTCGACGCAGGTCTCCCTGGCCCGCTCGGCCGCCGAGGTGGACGCCGCGGAACTCCTCGTGCGGCGTACCGCGGCGGTCGCCGACGGTATGGAGAGCCCGCCGGAGGGCGAGGCGGCGGTCCGTGGGGCCCGGGATCTCGCGTTGGCGGTGGAGCTGCTGGTCTCGGCGGTCGGCCGGGTCTTCCGCACCAGCGGGACGTCCGGACAGTCCGCCACCGACCCCGTGCAGCGCTTCTGGCGGGACGTGAACAGCGCCGCCTCCCATGTGGCGCTCTCCTTCGAGTCGACCGGTGCGGCCTACGGCGCCTGGGCGCTGTCCGGCGACGGGCGGACCGAGCCCGTCTGACGCCGTCGTCCGGTTGCTGGGCAGGGGTGGCGGCGTCATAGTCGACCTTGAACGCGGGTGACGATCACATAGCCACTTGAACACGGTCAGTGAGAGTCGTCGCCGAGGCCAACAGGTGGTGCGGCCGCATGACGGAGCAGCAGGACATAGCCATACCGGATGACATGGCCATACCGGATGACGTAGCCCTGGCGGAAGCGCTGGTGGCGCCCGAGGAGTTCCGGGCCGCGATGGCCCGCTTTGCCTCTGGCGTCGTGGTGGTGACCACCCGGTGCCAGGACGGCACCCCGCGCGGATTCACCGCCAGTTCCTTCTGCTCGGTGTCGCTGGAGCCGCCGATGGTCCTGGTGTGCCTGGCGAACTCGGCCGACTCGGCGTGGTCGTTCGCGCGCTGCGACCGTTTCGCGGTGAGCGTGCTGACCCCGGTCCACCAGCCGCTCGCCCTGCGCTTCGCCACCAAGGGCACCGACAAGTTCGCGGCCGGCGGGATGTGGCTCAGCCCCGGCGGACTGCCGACGGTCAGGCAGGCCCTGTCCGAGCTGGACTGCGAGGCACACGCACGTCACCCGGCCGGGGACCATACGGTCCTGATCGGCCGGGTGACGGGTGTACGGCTGGGTGAGGGATCCCCGATGGTCTACTACGACCGGGACTTCAGGACGCTGGCCTGACCCCCTCGGACATCAACGGGCCTTCGGGCCGCCCTTCGGCAGCTTCATGCCCTTCGGCATCGGACCCTTCGGCATCGGCATGTTGCTCATCAGGTCGCCCATGGCGCGCAGCCGGTCGTTGGTGGCCGTCACCTGCGGGCCGGTCAGCACGCGCGGCAGCTTCAGCATGGTGGTGCGCACCTTCTTCAGCTCGACCTGGCCCTCGCCCGTGCCGACGATGATGTCGTGCACCGGCACGTCCGCGACGATGCGGTTCATCTTCTTCTTCTCGGCGGCCAGCAGGCCCTTCACCCGGTTCGGGTTGCCCTCGGCGACCAGCACGATGCCGGCCTTGCCGACGGCCCGGTGCACCACGTCCTGGCTGCGGTTCATCGCCACCGCGGGGGTCGTCGTCCACCCCCGGCCGACGTTGTCCAGCACCGCCGCGGCAGCGCCCGGCTGTCCCTCCATCTGCCCGAAGGCGGCCCGCTCGGCCCGGCGCCCGAACACGATCGCCATCGCGAGGAAGGCGAGCAAGAAGCCCAGGATGCCGAGGTAAATGGGGTGACCGATCAAGAAACCGATCGCGAGGAAGACACCGAGGGTGACGATTCCGACTGCCGCGAGTACAAGACCGATCTTCTTGTCGGCCCTGCGGGTCATCTTGTAGGTCAGAGCGATCTGCTTCAGTCGCCCGGGGTTCGCAGCATCCGCTGCCGTGTCCTTCCTCGCCATGCCACGAAGTCTACGTGGCCCCGGGAGCGCGAACGACGGCAGTGCCCGGAACGAAGGGGGAGGGCTTCAGGGGGTGCCGGGTCAGGAGCGCCCGGCGAGGGCCTGCTCCAGGACGCGCTGCGCCTCGACCCGGTCCTTGGCGCGGCGGCGGTCCTCCAGGACGGAGGTCCAGGCGTTACGACGGGCGGTGCGCTGGCCGCTGCTCATCAGCAGCGACTCGACGGCGCGGAGTGCGTCGGTGACGGACGGGATGGCGGTGGCGCGGACGGGCGCGGCCTGCATGTTGGAGGTCCCCCCTCGGTATGGCAGCGGATGCGGGTGTACGTGGCGTGAGTCGAGCGTCACTGAATGGTGTTACCAGGGCGTGACCGACCGGTCAAACGCCAATGAAACCTTGATGCGAGGGCCAAAAACCCTGACGCGGCCCTGATGTACGCCTCCATCTGCGAGGACGTTCAGAGCCGCGTCGATTCCGCCGCTACCGGCGGGTAGTTTCTTGTGCGCGAATTCACACGCTTGCCGCACACCTTACGGGGCAAGGCAGGTGACGATGTGTCAGACAGCCTGCGACGCGACGTACGCGCCACGCTTCTCGACAGCCATCTGGTACAGCCGCCCGGCGCGGTACGAGGAGCGGACCAGCGGGCCGGACATGACGCCCGAGAAGCCGATCTGCTCGGCCTCGTCCTTCAGCTCCACGAACTCCATCGGCTTGACCCAGCGCTCCACCGGGTGGTGACGGACGCTCGGCCGCAGGTACTGCGTGATCGTGACCAGCTCGCAGCCGGCGTCGTGCAGCTGCCGCAGCGCCTCGCTGACCTCCTCGCGGGTCTCGCCCATGCCGAGGATGAGGTTCGACTTGGTGACCAGGCCGTAGTCGCGGGCGGCGGTGATGACCGCGAGCGAGCGCTCGTAGCGGAAGCCGGGGCGGATGCGCTTGAAGATCCGGGGGACCGTCTCGACGTTGTGCGCGAAGACCTCGGGGCGGGAGGCGAAGACCTGCTCCAGCAGCTCCGGTACGGCGTTGAAGTCCGGGGCGAGCAGCTCGACCTTGGTGCGGCCGGCCTCGCGGGAGGCGGTCTGCTCGTGGATCTGGCGGACCGTCTCGGCGTACAGCCAGGCGCCGCCGTCCTCCAGGTCGTCGCGGGCGACGCCGGTGATGGTGGCGTAGTTGAGGTCCATGGTGACCACGGACTCGCCGACCCGGCGGGGCTCGTCACGGTCGAGGGCCTCGGGCTTGCCGGTGTCGATCTGGCAGAAGTCGCAGCGCCGGGTGCACTGGTCGCCGCCGATGAGGAAGGTGGCCTCGCGGTCCTCCCAGCACTCGTAGATGTTGGGGCAGCCGGCTTCCTGGCAGACCGTGTGCAGGCCCTCGCTCTTCACGAGGCTCTGCATCTTCGTGTACTCGGGGCCCATTTTCGCCCGGGTCTTGATCCACTCGGGCTTGCGCTCGATGGGGGTCTGGCTGTTGCGGACCTCCAGGCGCAGCATCTTGCGTCCGTCCGGTGAGACTGCGGACACGTCGGCTCCCTGTAGCTTCGATTCTTCGGCGTACACCAGCGTACGCCCGTGCATACTCAGCCCTGCTCTGAGGCCAACCTCATCGTCACAGGGCTGATTCCCGGCCTCAGACGGTCGCCTTCTCGATCTCCCGCGGCTTCAGCTCCGCGTTCTCGAGTACGTCCCTCAGGTGCCGTTCCACGACCGGCAGCACCTCCGCGATCGTCACGTCCCGCCCGAGTTCGCTCGCCAGCGAGGCCACGCCCGCGTCCCGGATCCCACAGGGGATGATGCGGTCGAACCACTTGTTGTCCGGGTTCACGTTCAGGGCGAAGCCATGCATCGTCACGCCCTTGGCCACGCGGATGCCGATCGCGGCGATCTTGCGGTCCTCGCGGCGCTGGCCGGCGTTGGAGGGGGCGTACTCGGGGCCGTTGAGACGGGGGTCGAACTCCTCGTCGTGCAGCCGGGGGTCGAAGTCCAGGGACAGTCCGCCAAGGGCAGGGCGCTGCTCGACCGGGTCGCCGAGGACCCACACTCCGCTGCGGCCCTCGACCCGGCTGGTCTCCAGCCCGAACTCCGCACAGGTGCGGATCAGGGCCTCTTCCAGGCGTCGTACATGCGCCACGACGTCCACCGGACGCGGGAGCTTCTGGATGGGGTAGCCCACCAGCTGGCCCGGTCCGTGCCAGGTGATCTTGCCGCCGCGGTCCACGTCGATGACCGGGGTGCCGTCGAGGGGGCGTTCGTCGTCGGCCGTGCGGCGGCCCGCCGTATACACCGGGGGGTGCTCCAGGAGCAGCACGGTGTCGGGGATCTCGTCCGCGAAGCGCGCGGCGTGCACCCGGCGCTGCTCGTCCCACGCCTCCTGGTACTCGACGGCGTCCGCTCCGAATCCCATCCGGACGAACCGCAACCCACTCACGGCAAGCGCCTCCCTCAAAGACGGCTGTGTCAGGCACGTAACGCGCCCACGCCACTGTACGTCCGGTCGATGCCCGTCAGTCCTGAGGGCAATCCTCACACGATCGGATGAATAGGCGGCGAAGTGTGTGATTGCGTGCTTACTCTCCGCTACATTCGCGCCGTTCACAGAGGCCAAAAAGGCTGCTCACCGGCGTTCCGGGCAGCGCAGGGCCTCCGCGAGGCCCGAAAGGCAGGAGACCGTACCGCAGATGACGGAACGACCCGCGCAGCGCACTCCCAACCGACAGCTCGCCGCGCTCATCGCAGA